>CAZYAN010000005.1:25511-108971 GCA_964645585.1 uncultured Opitutales bacterium | reverse complement strand
AAAGTGTTACCCATGTCCTGAACCTTTTTTGTTACCTATGTCCTGAACCTGTACCGCGGAGATGGAATCGCGAACGGCGCCCGCGCAAGCTCGGGGGCTTGCGCTGCGGTCGGGTTGAGGACGAACGTCAAAGACTTCTTTCAGCGGGGAGTGTTTGCTGATTGAATTTGTCATTTATCCAGCGATGAAACGTTCCGATGATTTTATTCGGTCTCATTTGTATCGGCGGGTGACGTGGGAAGATCTGGACCCCGCGCGGGTGCGGCATTTGATCGAGCTTGCCCGAGAGGAGGATCTTTTTGGAGCCGGGCTGCGGACATCGCTGCTGCCGGGCGAGCCCGGGGACGTGACGACGGCTGCGGTTCCGGTGCGGGAGAATGCGGTCGCGTCGGTTGTCGCGCGGGAGGAACTCCGGGTTTGCGGTCTGCCAATGGTGCCGATGGTGCTCGAGGTTTACGGGCGTGAAGCCGAGGTGGAGCTGCTGGTCGGGGACGGCATCGATGCCAAGAGCGGGGATGTGCTGGCGCGTTTGCGCGGCCGATCATCGATTTTGCTGCAGGCGGAGCGGGTATTGCTCAATATTCTTCAGCATCTCAGCGGAATCGCGACGGAGACGGCCGGGTACGTCCGGGCGCTTGGGAACTCGTCGACGCGGCTTCTCGACACGCGGAAGACGATGCCGGGCTGGCGGATGCTTGAAAAGTACGCGGTGGCGTGCGGCGGCGGATGGAATCATCGGCTGGGGCTTTTTGACCGGGTAATGCTGAAGGACAATCATTTGGCGGTCGGCGGCGCGTCCGCTGGAGATCGCCTTCGAGAAGCGGTGGAGCGGGCGCGCCGGGCGGAGCCGGAATTGGTGATCGAAGTCGAGGTCGATCGAATCGCGCAGATCGGGCCGGTGCTTGAGGCGGGGGCGGATGTTATCCTGCTCGATAATTTCTCTGTGAGGGAACTCCGTGGGGCGGTGGATTTGATTGGCGGGCGCGCGTACACGGAGGCGAGCGGTAATGTGACGATCGACACGCTGCCGGAGCTGGCGGGTATCGGACTCGACTTTATTTCCTGCGGAGCGATCACGCATCAAAGCCGCTGGAAGGACATTGGGCTCGATTGGGAGCAGGATCCAGGCCGGAGGCCGAAGGGCTGAGGTCAGAGGCCGGAGGTGCGGCTGAAGACACACAGGCAACCATCAACGATCAATCAACAACCCTTATGCCCCAATCGCCGGTAATGGCGGGTGCGGTTTGACATAGGGGCGGTTCTGCCAAACGCTTTCTCTTTCTGAAAATTCGCCATGGTTCCTGTTCTTTATGAATCCCACATGCACACTCCCCTGTGCAAACACGCGGAAGGCGAGCCGGAGGAGTATGCGGCTGTCGCGGAGCAGCGCGGTCTCAAGGGCATTATTGTGACCTGCCATAATCCGATTCCCGGCGGCTGGTCGGCGGGGGTTCGGATGGCGCCGGAAGAATTTGACGCTTACCTGGCGCTGGTGAACCGGGCGAAGGAAGCCTGGGAAGGCAGGGTCGACGTTCGCCTCGGAATGGAGAGCGACTTTGTTCCCGGGATGGAGAAATGGCTGCGCGAACTCCACAGCCGGGCGCCGTTCAATCATATCTTAGGGTCGGTTCACCCGCAGGTGCCTGATTACATGGACCTCTATTTTGAAGGCGACTGGTTCGCGTACCAGAAGCTTTACTTCGAGCACATCGCGCAGGCGGCGGAGTCGGGGTTGTTTGACACGATGGCGCATCCGGACCTCGTCAAAAATCTCGCGCCGGATGAATGGGATCTTGAGCGGATTTTCCCTCACGTGCTCGACTGTCTCGACCGGGTGGCGGAAGCCGGCGTAGCGATGGAATTGAACACCTCGGGGGTCAACAAGGCGCTTCCGGAAATGAACCCCGGCGCGCCGATTCTGCGTGAAATGGCCAAGCGCGAAATTCCGGTCGTAATTGGAGCGGATGCGCATCTGCCTGAGCGGGTGGCTGATGGATATGAGGCGGCGCTGGACTCCCTTGAGGCGGCCGGGTATCAGGCGGTCAGCTTTTTCGTTGAACGGGAGAGGCAGGAGATCCCTATCGCAACCGCCCGTGAAAGCCTGAGACGTTCGAAGGCGGTGCGGTAGAGTCTCGCCATTTCGTCGAAAAGACGATTCAATGACGTTATGAACGTCGAGCTTTCGTTTAACGTCCAGTTCGTCTTGTACTCCACGCTGGCGGGGGTGATCGGCGCATTGGGAATGGTTTTTATTCTCAGCCTGTTCGGGCGGGTCGGCTGGACTCGCGCCAACCTCGTGGTTGCACTCGGTCATCTTTTTGTGCGGTCGGGCAAAAATGCCGTGCTGGCTGGAACCTTCGTTCACTGCGTCGCGGGAATTGTCTTCGCGATGATCTATACGACGATCTTTCTAATCTTCGGCCTGAGTCACCCCGCCGCGATCATCTTCGTGGGGCTTGGTCTCGGCTGGTTTCACGGTATCGTCATGAGCCTGATCTTCGTCGTGACAACGGTGCTTTCTAACCCGGAAGGTGATCTGCAAAAAGTGCAATTCGCCGGCGGACCCGCTTATCTCGTCGCGCACCTGGTTTATGGACTTCTTGTCGGGGCCGTGATTGCCGTCTCTCCGCTGCTGACGGCGCCGTGAGCATGGGTGCTCCGACCATCCTTGTGCTGATGGGCGTGAGCGGTTCGGGCAAGACGACGATTGGCCGCCTGTTGTCCGAGAAACTGCATTGGCCGTTCTTCGACGCCGACTCGTTTCATCCAGCTGAGAATATCGCCAAGATGGCCAATGGCATTCCGTTGACCGACCTTGACCGCAAACCGTGGCTCGAACGGATCCGTAAGCGGATGGAAAAAGAAACGGCGGCGGGCCGAAGCGCGATTTTTGGCTGCTCGGCGTTAAAGAAGAAGTATCGCGATTTTCTGCGGGCCGCTCCGGTGCCTGTGCAATTCATCTACCTTCGTGCGGCGCCCGCCCTGCTCTCGGAGCGGCTGACGGCGCGGAAGGGGCATTTCATGAAGGAGGAGATGCTGAGCAGTCAGCTTGCCGCTTTTGAGGAACCGGAAAACGCCTGGACCGTGGACGCTTCGAAAGCACCGGATGCCATTATCAGCGACATTGCCGGACGGCTGCACGCGAAGAAGAGCGAACGAGAAAACCGCGATTGATCCATCGGGCCGCGGGTCAGAGAAGGCACCTCGTCAATCCTTGCTCAGAAAGCGCTTCAATATGCGGAAGGCGCGGATGAGCTGGTCGATTTCGATAAACTCGTCGCGAGTGTGCGCCTGGGCAATGTCGCCAGGGCCGAAGACCAAACTCGGGATGCCGGCGGCCGCGTAAGCCGTGGCGTTTGTCATGTAAGGCGCGGTTTCGAACAGCGCCTCTCCTTCCGAATTCGAGATCGCCGTCGCGAGACGCGCGGCCACGGGGGAGTCAACCGGTGTGTCCAGGCCGCTGCGGGCGACGAGCGGCTCCTCGACGATCGTGTCGGGCAAATCCATCAGCAGCCGGCGGATTTCCGCCATTGCGCCCTCCCCTGTTTCTTCCGGCAGCAGCCGCCGATCAATTTCAATCGCGCAACTGTCGGGCACGACGTTGACCGCTTGCCCGCCCCGGATCAGACCGATGTTCGCTGTCGGCCGTCCCAGTCCTGGATGCGGCGAACGTTCCGCGAGTGAACGCATGTATTCATTCAATCGCGACAAAACCGGCGCCATCGCGGCGATCGCGTTTTTCCCGCGTTCCGGAAACGCGCTGTGCGCGGCTACTCCCGCGGTCCGGACGCGAAACCGAAGAGTCCCCTTGTGCGCGTGCACGATCCGAAGCCGCGTCGGCTCGCCGGTAATCGCGCCATCGATCGGCAATCCGGCCTCCATCAGTCGAAACGCTCCGGACTGCGCGTCTTCTTCATCGATGGACGCCGCGAAAACGAGCGGCTGCCGCAACGTTTCGGGGCAGCGGCTGAAATGTTCCGCAAGGGCAAGGAAGACCGCCAGCGACGCTTTGGTATCGCAAGCTCCCCGGCCGTAAATCCGTCCGTCCTTCTCCACCGGTTCGAATGGATTCTCGCTGTGCCACCCTTCAGTCCCGACGGTGTCCATGTGCGCCTCCAGCAAGATGGCAGGCTGACCGTCATCGGCGCCGACGCGGCCGATGATGTTGTCGCGGCCGCCCGGAAGAACCCCCTGACGCTCCGGCTCAATTCCGGCGGCGGACAGCGCGGAGGAAACGAAATTCGCGACCTCGGCTTCACCGGTTCCGCCGAAGGAAGGGTTCACGCTCGGAATCGCGATCAGGTCCTTCAGCAGCGTTGGCAGCGTTTCCGCGTTCGTATCCATAAGCCCCTACGATTTATCAGAAATGAACGTGAATCCATCCGAATTTCTGGAGACCGAGAAATATCACCGCGGCGCGCGACACGAAGGAAAGAGATCCTGACGCGACGACGCGTACGCGAAAATGACGAGGGGCGTGTGTTCGATGGAATCAGTGATCGTGTTTTCGGGCGACTCCACCGGTTCACGCCGGCAGCCACCGCGCGCGGCCTTATCACGCGAGCCAGCGGTCGCGGTTTTTCTCGATGAAATCATCGTCATTGAATTCCGGGTACGCCGCGTGAACCCGGTCGATCTCCTCGGCCTGTCCCGGCGAGAGAACTTCATCGGGATTGAGACAATGGGTTCCCGGCATCAGTCCTTGCTTGGCGAGGACGTAATGAATACCCGGGATGCATCCGGCGAATTGGTGCGCGACATCGAACAAGGCGGCGTTGTAGTCGGTGAGCGCCGCATTGCGCCGGAGCCAGTCGCTATTGATGGTTTCTTGGCCGCGCGCGACCTTGATCTCTTCGAGCAGCGCGACGGCGCGCCGGGTGCCGACGCCCCATTGTCCGAGAAGTCCGCCGACGATCCAGCGAACTTTGTCGGCCGCCGAGGAGAACGCGAACGGTGTCAAAAGGTCGGCGATGATATTGTCATCATTCCCCGTGTAGAGAGCGATATCGTTACGGCCGCTTTCGATCACTCCGCGAATGACATCGATCGAATGGTAGCGGTTGAACGGCGCGATTTTGATCGCGACGACGTTTGGGATCTCCGCGAACCGGCGCCAGAAAGCGTAGGGAAAAACGCGCCCGCCGACCGCCGGCTGGAGATAAAATCCGATGACCGGAATGACCTCGGCCACTTTTCGGCAGTGGTCGAGTGTCGTATCGAGATCAGCATCCTTCCAGGCGGTCATGCTCAGCAAGCCCGCGTGGTAACCGAAGCCGAGCGCCGTTTCCGCCTCTTTCAGCGCCTGGTCCGTTTTGCCGCAGATGCCGGCGATCTTGATGAAGTCGCGCGGATTGGCGGCGAGACTTTCGTCGATGGCCGCCGACGCGAGCTGGAGCACCGGCTCGAAAAGCCCGTGTTTCGGGTCGCGGATCTCAAACTGGGTGGAGTGGACGCCAACCGCCAGACCTCCGGCTCCAGCGTCGACGTAATAGCGCGTGAGCGCTTTCTGGTGGCGCTCCGACAGCCGTCGCTGGTCATCGAGCGCCAGCGGCTGCGCGGGAATGACGTGTCCTTTCAGGAGGTGTTGACGAAGATCGTTCATTTTTCGAGAGAGAGCCCGCGGACGGAGCGGGTCGATTCCAGGAAAAACCCGAACCGGAGCGGATCAGAACTTCCCGTCGCGCGCCTCGAACCGCGTCGGCCTGCCGAGGAGATCGCCGCCATCCTGCAAGTAGCCGGCGATCCATGTGATCATTTGGTCGATGCTGACCAGCGGCGGGCCGAACAATTCGATCGATTTCGAAGCGTTGCTCAGCCACGCGGTCGGCTGCTCTTTTCCGGTGATCACCGGTTCCCGGCCGAAGATCTTTCCAAACTGCTCGGCGAGTTCCCGGACAGAAAGCGTTTCGGGGCCGGTGACATTGAGTACAAACGGCGGCGTCGAGACGTGCTCGAGGAGGCGGATCGCGCGGGCAACCGCGTCGCGCTGCCAGATGACATTCACGTGGCCGGTCGACACATCGACCGGTTTTCCGGTGAATACCCGTTCGGCGATGTCGACGAGCACCCCGTAGCGAAACTCGATCGCGTAATTGAGACGGTAGATCGCGACGGGCGTGTTGTTTTTCTTAGAAAAGTACGTGAAGACGCGTTCGCGCCCGACGCAGGAATTCGAGTAATCGCCGGGCGGGCCAAGCTCATCCTCTTCCTTCGAACCTCCGCTTTCCACGGGAACGAACGGGTAGACGCAGCCGGTTGAAAACGCGACGATTCGCGACTGACGGAAACGTTCGGCGACATAAGCCGGAGAAATGGTGTTCATCGCCCACGTCAGCTCCGGCGCGCCGCTCGCCCCGAATTTTTGACCGGCCATGAAGAACACGTTCTCAACATCTGGCAGCGTGTCGAGCTGCTGGCGATCGAGGAGGTCGCATCGGACAGGTTCGGCGCCAACGGCTTCGATATCCGTGCGGCTCTGCTCGCTGGAATAGCGGGAAACCGCAAACACGCGGTTCTTCATTCCGAGGCGCTGAAAACCCGCGCATAGCATCGCCGCCAGCGAAGCGCCCATTTTTCCGCCGGCTCCCAAGATCGTGACATCCCCCTCTATCTGCCGCAGCGTCGCGAGAACCCCCTCGCACGGTTCACCCAAAAATGCATTGATATCCCTTTCACGCCACGGTATCTCACCCGTTTGACTTACGGTCCTCTGATCCATATTAATTAACTATTCGGTTACCATACAAGAGATGCCCCTCGGATCAATCGAAATATGAAAAAATCTGAAATCACGAAGCGTCGTTTGCTTCACGTCGGTATCGCGAAATTTGCTGAAAAAGGCTTTGCGGGAACGACCGTCGACGAGATCGTCCAGGCGGCCAAGGTAAATAAACGAATGGTTTACCATTACTTCGGGAGCAAGGAAAAGCTTTATCAGGCCGCGCTTAAGGACGTCTACGAACGCCTGTCGAACATCGAAGTGAAGCTCCTCGCCGAACCGCACGAAGTGGAAGAAGCGATTCGCGAGCTGATCGAGATCTACTTCAAATTCCTTCAGGAAAACCCTGAATTCGTGAACCTGCTTCTTTGGGAAAATCTCAACCGCGGCCGCGGCCTGGAAGGGGCTGACTTCGAGCTGACGAAGGACCCGACCATGCACCACCTCGATGTCACGATCCAGCGCGGCATCGCCACGGGAAAACTCCGGAGAGACTTGAACGTCAAACACCTGCTTATCAGCCTGATCGGCGTCTGCCTGATCTATTTTTCCAATCGCTACACGCTTTCCAAGATTCTCCATATGGACCTCTCGTCGGATGAGACCCTGCAGGAAGGCATTGATCACGTGGTTCCCCTCGTCCTGCGCGGGATCTTGAAGGGGAAAGAGTAGGTGAAGGGGGTTATCGGTTACTAGTTATTGGTTATTGGGGATTCTGGATGCTGGATGCTGAATCCTGGATGCCGACTTCCGATCTCTGACTTCTATCTCCTGCCTGCCCTCGAGGTCCGGCTTTCCAGACGCGTGCGGAGCGCGTATACTTGACCGTTTGGGCGGTTTATCATGGGTCTTCGCGAGTCATTATTTTTCGGCTTCTCGGTCGTAGGCAGCGTCGCGCTGTTCATCCTCGGTCTCGGAATTATGACCGAGGGGCTTCGCGGCGCGGCGGGCGACCGGATTCGGTGGATCCTTTTTCGAGCGACTCGCAACCGCTGGACCGGAGTCGGATTCGGGACTTTGTTCGGATTTGTCGCGCAGAGCACCGCCGCATCGGTGATGACGGTCGGCTTCGTCAACGCCGGGCTGATGGCCTTGAGGAACTCCATCCCGCTGTTGATGGGCGCGAGCATCGGCACGACCCTGGCGATGCAATTGATTTCGTTTCGGCTGAGCGAATACGCGTTCGCGGCGATCGCCGTCGGATTCCTGTTGCAAGTCGCGCTGCCATGGGCGACGGGAAAGAATCTGGGACGCGCCCTTCTCGGATTCGGGCTGCTGTTTCTCGGACTTGAATTCGTCACCAACTCGATCGAGCCGCACCGGGAGCTCTTTGTCCCATGGCTCGCCCGGATCGATGGAACAACCTGGAGCGGGGCTCTCCTCGGCGTCTTGATCGCGATTGCCGTTACAGCAGCGATCCAGAGCAGCGGAGCGACGATCGGGATTCTGTTTGCCTTAATTTCAGCCGGCGTGTTCACCAGCCTCGACCAAGTCTATCCGGCAGTACTCGGCGCCAATATCGGCACGGCAGGAACCGCTTTATTTGTCAGTATCGGCGCCAACCTCGAAGCCCGCCGCACGGCGCTCGCGAACTTGCTCTTCCAAGTTTTCAATGTCGCACTCGCGCTTCTGCTCGGGTCCCTTCTGACGCGAGCGGTTGCCCTGCTCGGGGGCGATCTGGTTCGGCAGACGGCGAATTACCATACGGCGGTCATGGTTCTAGCGGCCGCCCTTCTGCTGCCGCTGCTGCCGTTCTGGGTGCGCTTCGTGTATCTGATCAAACCGGCTCGGGAGGAAAGTCCGACCACGACCTACCTCGACCCCGGGCATCTCCCGGCGCCGGAACGCGCAATTGTCGCGACACTTCGGGAACTCGGACGGGCGGTTGGCGTCTGCCGCGAAAGCTACAACCTGGTTCGCGAATCCCTCATTGCGGAAAGCCGCAAGAACGAAAAGCGCGTCCGGCTGAACGAAGGGATCATCAACGAGATCAAAGAAGCGGTGAAAGATTATTTGGCCGTTTTGACCCGGCGTTACCTTTCGCGGCGCCAAGCACTGATGGTGCAGCACCTCGACCGGATCATTGCGCACATCGAACGCATTGGAGATCACATCGAGAGCATCCAGGACATTCGCCTGCGGCAACGCAAGCTCCCGACTGGCGCTTTCTCGCATGATACGCTGAGGCAATTGAAGGACCTGACGGACGAGGCGGACAAAGTTCTCCAGGCGGTCGACAGGTCGCTCGCGCCGGAGACGCCTGATTTCACGCAAACAGCCGAAGAGATCTTGGCGGTGCGCGATCGCTATGATGAATGCAGTCTCGATGCCAAGCGAAAACTCGAGGAAGCGGTCGCGGGCCACCGGATCCATCCGCTGTCTGGATTATTTTTCAGCGAATACGCCTCGGCTCTCGACCGGATTGTGAAGCATTGCAAGATGATCGCGCTCGAACAGAAGCAGCCTCATTTCCGCATCAAGGAGCATAAGCTCGAGCGGATCGCGGGCAAAGCGGTCACCATGCCGTCCGAGGAAAAAGAAGCGCACGCGAAAGACTGATTCGGGGAAGGCGCCCCAGCCCGGAACACCTGCGGGAATTCGGTCGAAACGCCCGGCCCCGTCCGTGCGCGGACCAATACGAAATACTCGGCGCAGGCCTGACGCAGCGGACGGAGAAGCTCCGCGCACGCTACCTCCATTGAGCAAATGTGTCCATCGTCTGCGACGGGTGGATCTCTTAGTGAACAGACTCCGCCGCTGAAACAGAGTTGGCACAGCCCCTGCTTTCCTCCCGCCATCGGCCGCGGTGGCGCGGCTGCACATAGGCAACTCTCTCTGTTCCTGTTGATCATGAAACGAACATGCATGAATTCCCTCTCCCGCATTTTTCCGCTCGCCATCACGGCTGCGGCGGCCGCTGCGCCTTCGCTGTCGGCCGCCCCGCCCGAAGCGACTTACCAAACAATCGAGGCATTCCATGAGGAAACGTTGCTTTATCCAAAGTTCATTATCGACAACCTTTGGATTCTGATCGCGGCGGGCTTGGTGTTTTTGATGCATCTCGGTTTCGCCTCGCTCGAAGCGGGGCTGACCCGGCAGAAGAATACGGTCAATGTCCTGTTCAAGAACGTGTTTGTCGTTTGCGCCGGGTTGCTGACGTACGCGCTGTGGGGCTTCAATCTGATGTATCCCGGCGAGCTCGCCGGAGGAATTTTCGGCTTTGGAGGATTTGGCATCGGCGTGCCCGCCGGCGAGGAATTCGCGTTCCTGACACCGGCCGGCTACGAAATGGACATGACGCTCTGGACCGACTTCATTTTCCAGGGAATGTTCGCCGCGACGGCAGCCACCATTGTTTCCGGAGCAGTCGCCGAGCGGGTAAAGCTTTCCTCGTTTATGCTCTTTACCCTTTTGCTCGTCGGCATCTCATACCCGATTACGGGAAGCTGGAAATGGGGCGGCGGATGGCTCGATCAGCTCGGATTTTACGATTTTGCCGGCTCAACAATTGTCCATGGTGTCGGCGGCGCCGCCGCGCTCGTCTGCGTCATGCTGCTCGGACCGCGCAACGGAAAATATCCGCCGGGAGGCGGGATGCGTCCGATCCCCGGCCACAACATGCCACTCGCGACCACCGGCGTGTTTCTGCTCTGGTTCGGCTGGTTCGGGTTTAACGGCGGCTCGGTCCTGAGCGCTGATCCGGCCGCAGTTTCGTTCGTTTTTGTCACGACCGCGCTCGCGGCGGCGGCGGGCGGCATCTCCGCGATGCTCACTTCCTGGTCGCTCTTGAAAAAGCCGGACCTGTCGATGTCGCTGAACGGCATTCTCGGCGGCTTGGTCGGGATCACCGCCGGGGCCGATGTGATCAATCCATTCTGGGCGGTCGTGATCGGCGTGCTCGCGGGTGTCCTGGTCGTCGGAGCGGTGATCTTTTTTGACCGGATGCGGATCGACGATCCCGTGGGGGCCATTTCCGTTCATGGTGTTTGCGGAATCTGGGGCACGCTTGCGGTCGGGATTTTTTCGAACAACCCGGATCACTCGTTCGGCGTGCAATTGATCGGAACGGCGGCGGTCATCGCATTTACCGTCGTCTTCTCATTGGGTGCGTTTCTCCTGATCAAAGTTGCCCATGGCATTCGCGTCGACGCGGATGAAGAGGAAGAAGGCCTGGATCTCGGCGAGCACGGCCAAGAGGCGTATCCGGATTTTGGAAAAGTCACCAGTTGAACCGATTCATCAAAATCCCGGACTCGACGCGAAACGCGGAAAACAGTAGCAACCTGCATAACCAGACAGCGACAGGACTCAGACCATTATGAAATTGATCAAAGCCATCATTAAGCCCTTCAAGCTGGAGGAAGTAAAAGAAGCGCTCTCGGAGATCGGCATCGAAGGGATGACCGTCACGGAAGTAAAAGGATTCGGACGCCAGAAGGGGCATACCGAAATTTATCGGGGGAGCGAATACACGGTTGATTTCCTGCCGAAAGTCGAAGTCGAGATCGTCGTGCCGGAAGAGATCGTCAGCAAAACTGTCTCGGCAATTCTCAAAGCCGCCAAGACCGGCAAAATCGGCGACGGCAAAATCTTCGTCATTCCGATCGAGGAGGCCATCCGCATCCGCACCGACGAACGCGGCGAAGACGCGGTCTAAGAACCAGCCCGCCGGTGGACCCGGCCGATCTTCGTGAGGCACAAGCGTGCCTTTCATCCTCGGCCGCCACCGGCGGCGCGCTCACTTTTCTGCCAGCAGACGCCGCACCCAGCGGCGGTGCGGACCGGAAAACGCCAGCTCTTCGATCTCCTCGCGTGCGACCCAGAGCAACCGGGATTCGGCGGGACTTCCGACCGCGGCGGGAGGCAGCGCGTAAATGAACTCGGTTATTGCATAGCGCGTAATGCTTCTTTTTCCCTGCAGGCGCAGCGTGCCGCGTTCCCGCACCGTGTCGCGCGTGAGGCCCGCAGCCTCCGCGGTCGGCAGTTCATAAAGGTTCGCCAAGCGCGACGACCTTTCCTCCGCGCGCCAAAGAAGAATTCTATCCTTCTGCTCAACCCAGATTCGAACCTGTTCCACGCGCTCGACCCGGCGAGCGGGGAAATCCGGAATCCGATCGGCGATTTTGAGCGCGTGACCGGCGCAGAAACGGCGGACCGGACATTCCCCGCAGCGAGGCTTGCGCTGACAAACCGTTGCACCGAGCTCCATCATCGCCTGGTTGTGCGCGCCCGGATCGGCCGGGTCGAGCACCTCCGCCGCCAGTGAACGAAAGTGACGAACCGCCTCACCTCCGTCGCGAAATTTCCTCTCACAGCCGGACAGGCGAGCGAGCACGCGAACGACATTCCCATCCACGCACGCAGCCGGAGTTCCGAAGGCGATGCTTGTGATGGCGGCCGCCGTGTAAGCGCCGACACCCGGCAATCGTTCCCACTCCGCTGGCTCATGCGAGAACGGCTGGTTCTCGTTGCCGCCTCTTGTCACAATTTCCTTTGCCAGCCGATGGAGATTGCGCGCGCGCCGGTAATATCCCAGCCCCTCCCAAAGCCGAATAACCCGATCCTCCGGCGCCGCCGCCAAACTGGCAAAATCGGGAAACGCTTCCATCCAGCGATCGAAATACGGCAAGACGGTTTCGACTCGTGTTTGCTGGAGCATGAACTCCGAGACCACCGTCCGGTAAAGTGACGGCTCCGTCCGCCAAGGCAGCGGACGCTGGCTTCGCTTGAACCAGGCACCGAGCGCCCGGCGAAACGCGACCGTCCGTTCGCGCAAAGACGCCGCACCGTCGCTGGGCAGGTCCGTTTGCTTAGGCGCGCTTTTCGCCATTCGCAGCGGCGACATCCTCCGCCTGAAGACGCCGGGCAACTTCTTCGTTCGCCCGCAGCACCCGGAGAACGTTTCCGCTCCAGATCTTCTCGATGTCTTCTTCTGAATACCCGCGCTTAAGCAGACCGAGTGTTATGTTGCCAATTTCACTGACGTCGTAGCAGCCGAGAACGCCTCCTCCGCCATCGAAGTCGGCGCCGATACCGATATGATCGATGCCGGCGACCTTCACGACGTGATCGATATGATCGAGCACATCCTCGAGGGTCGCGAGATCAGGGGGAAATTCCCGTTCGATCTTACCGCGCGCGGCGACCGCTTCGGCCTGCTTTTCAGCCGAAAGCTCCAGGATATCACCATATTTTTCCCGCCATGCCCGCAGCGCCTCACGGCGTTCCGGACTCGTTTCGACATCTTTCAGGTAGGCGCTGAACATATTCATTTGCACGACCCCGCCATTCTTTGCGACGGCGCGCAAAAGCCGGTCGTTCAGATTGCGCGGATGGGCGTAAATGGCGTAAGCCGAAGAATGCGACGCGATCACCGGGGCCTCCGACAGCTTGATCGCCTGCATCGCGGCATCATCTGAAATGTGTGAAATATCAACCATCATCCCGAGGCGATTCATTTCTTTGATGACCAGCTTGCCGAACTCGCTGATGCCTCCGTGCTCCGGGCCGGCCGGATCGGTTGAAGAGTCACAGATCGCGTTGTTCCTGGTGTGGGAAAGCGTCATGTAGCGGGCGCCCCGGTCGTAAAATTCATGCAAAACATCCAGATCGCGTCCGATCACCCAGCCATTTTCGATCCCCATGTAGACGATCCGCTTTCCCGATGCCGCAATCCGCGCGGCGTCGTCGGCGGTCAGAGCGATCTCAAAATCATCCGGACTCTCGGCAACCATCCGGTCGATCATGTCGAAGATCTCGCGAGCCGCGTCCTTCGCCTGCATCCGCCCTTCGAGCGTTCGAGGCCCTTGTCCCAAGTAGACCGAGAAAAACCCGCCGTCGAGCCCTCCCTCAATCATCCGCGGCAGGTCGACCTGGCTCTGATGATCGTGCGCGTCATGACGATGCCGGATGTCGAACGTGGTCCGCTTCATCAGGATCGGCACGTCGAGATGGGTATCGAGCGTGATGACGCGTTCATGGATCGCGGCGGCCCTTGCTTCAAGATCGGCGTCGGATGGATTTGCCGCGTCCCGGTCGGCGGGGGGCGCGATCGTGACACAGCCGGAGAAGAGGCCAGCAAAAGCCAGCAAGGGAAAGTTAAACGCGAGGTAGAATTTCATAAGAGAAGAAAATAGAATCAAAACGGAAAGCCGCATTGAACCGCACCCGGCTTGCATCAGCAAGCGCTAATGGAGCGAATCCCCCATCCATTTGCTGCTCCGCCGCATGCGTTCCCGATCGTGATTCCCGGCGCACTTCATCAAAAATCCGGCTGCCGGCACCGCCCGCCTTCGCGAAATTTTCCCTCAAAACGCCTTGCAACGCGCGGCAAGTCTCTTTTTCTTATCTCACCTTAAGTCGCCTCCCTAGCTCAATTGGCAGAGCAGTTGACTCTTAATCAATTGGTTCCGGGTTCGAGTCCCGGGGGGGGCACCAGCCTTCGCTGCGAGCGTTGGCGGCGCGAAGGCTGACGCGCCCGACCCAACCCCTGGTTCTGTTTCTAGGTTGAAAAATCGAACTGAATTGATGGTTTGGTTCGATGATCGATTGGATAAGGCGCGGGGCTTGCAGACGGTTGTTTCCTTTTATCGCCGTTTCGCTTTCTTTTGTTCATGCGGGCGCTGCGCCCGCAGCGGAGCCCAAGCCGGAGATAGCGCTGTTTGCCCCGCCGGAATCGGCCGGTCAAATCGAGCAACTGTTCCGGCAAAACGGTATGACGGTCCGGACTCTTTCGGAAGTCGACCTGCTCGCCGTCGATGCTGCCGCGCCCGATGCACTTGTGATCGGACCGGGGGCGCGTGTGCCGGCGGAGGGCCGCCCCGCAATCGATCGCTTTCGTCGAGCGGGAGGGCGCCTCGCTGTCGCTGATCCGGCCGCTTTTCAGTATCCGAACACGTTGCAAAATCCAACGCCGGTGATCGAGCTTTCCCAAACGGACGTCGCAAAGATACACAAAGGCTCACGCAACGGTGCCGAGCCGCACGTTGAGATTCGTCCGACACGAACCAGCAGTGGCTCGCGGAATGCGGTGGAAATTGCGACGCGCCTCGTCGGCGACGGAGACGTTTTCCTCGAAATCCCGCTGCGGAACGCGCGCTCGCCGGAGCGGTCGATTCTCGGATTTGAAGCGAAAGGCGGCCCGGGCGTCAGTGTTCTGTATTTGGATATCCAGGACACTGGAGGAAGACGATGGATCGCGTTTGCCGACGTTGACGCCACCTGGTCAAAACAGGAAATCGCGCTGGAAAATTTTCTGCCGCAAACGTCGGACAAGGAGGAGCCGGAATTCCTCAATCCCGCTGAAATCGCGACGCTCCGGGTTGGAATGTCGGCGCGCGTGCTCTGGACGGAACAGCCGGGCAGCTTTTCAATTGGTAACGTGGTGCTCGGCGAAGGAACGCGCGCGAAGCCGGTTCGCACGGCGGAGGTTTCCCGTTGGCGGGTGCAAATTGAGGCGGTGAAAGCGCCGTTTCCAGAATGGGCTTGGGATCCGTTCTTAGGGGCGCGTCCGATTCCAGGTAAATCGCTGGTTGAAGTGCCGAAGCCGCCGCACGAACGGGGACGGCGGCACGCGCCCGCGTCGACGCAACTTGCGATCGATGATGTCCAATATCGCGCCTTGGCAACAACCGCTGGCGCGGACGGAACGCGGGTGACCACCGCGGAGTTGCGCCGTTACAATGACGGGCCGTTCGCGAAGAGCCAATTGCTGCTGATCGGTGCCGCGGCCGGAACCTTTTCGCCCGGCACAGCTTCGGGTGAGTTGCTCCTTTCCGGCGTGCAGAAGATGTTTGAGCCGGCGATCATCCGGGTCACACCGTTTGTGCCGGGCTGGAAAGGCGACCGCACCCCGGCATTCGTTCGCGTCGAACTGACCAATCCGACCGGTCGCACGATCAATGGCAGCGTTCGAGTGGAGATTGCGGGCGGTGCCATCACCGGCACCGCGGCGGCGGCCGCGGGCGCAAATGAAAACGTGACGGTCGACGTGAAACTCTCTGACGTGCCCGCGAACTTCGATTGGCGCAAGTTTGTGTGCCGCGTTGACCTGCAAATCGGTAATCGAACCGCGGATACACTCACCGATGAAATCGATGTCGGGGAAATGCTCCTGGCAGCCGCGCGCTATTTAGTGCGGCTGCAAGACCATCACGGCGACGGACGATACAGTCACCACTTTTTCTCCGATCAATATTCGGCGCGGTTTCTTTTCGGGTTTGCGCGCTTGTTGAAACGAACCGGCGGCGGAGCGGACATCGGTCTCGCGGTTGATGATGGCGAGATCGCGGGCTTTGCGGAGTCGGCATTTCGGTTCGGGGACATGATCGCGCGGCGGCAAGATCCGGACGGTTCGTTTCCGATGGGATACTTTGAGCATCGGGACTTTCGGTATGTCGCGGATTTGGGCCAAGTTTGCATGGGGATGATTCAGATGGCGTCGTGGCTGCCGGACGGAAGCGAGCGGCGCGAACGGTATATCGAGACCGTGCGAAAGTACCTGAAATTTCGCCAAAGTTTTCGGATCACTCCAGCCCGCGCCGAACGGCTCGAACGCGAATACGGCCCGCATCCATCCATCCGAGCGGGTTATTATGGGCTCGGTCTCCTAGATATCGATTATTTCGGCGATGCCAAATGGGGCGAACTGCGGCGCGAGGAACGGGGGCCCTGGTGGGTGCTGCCGGTTTCGCTCGGCTTTCTCGGCGGCTTGGCAGAGCTGGAAAACGATCCGGACGCGCGGAAAATCGCCCGGGAGGATGTCGGCGTTTATTTCGATACGGATGCGGAGATCACGAGGTCGTCGCATTTTCATACCGAGTCGCTGTTTTGGATCCTTTACGGGATCGAGGATCGAGCGCTGCGGAAGCGCATTGCCAAGAAACTGAATGATGAACTCCCGCCCCGGATTTTTCGCGGCCTTGAATATCCCGGTTTCTACCTCCAGGGGCGGGGCTCGATCTGGCCGATTTCGGCTGTCTACGCGCACCGGTATCTTGAGGAGAAACCGGCGTGGCGCGCGGTCTTCCTTGCCGAATTGCTTGGTGCGGGTATGGACAGCTCGTCGAAGTCGCTTCGAAACGTGATCGATCACTATCCGCTTACGAGCTACGGGCCGTCACTCGGCGCGTATCGCTACGCCAGTTTCAATGCGTTCTGGATTCTCGAACTGATCGACGAAGGCAGCTCGCTCTTGCGCGACAAGCCGCTCCCGCGGGCGCTTGATTGAAGGCCGCTTACCTCCTGCACTCGAAGAACAACACCGAGCGGAACTTGAGAAATCCTGAAATCTCGCAAGCTCGCGCTACGAGGGCAACCCGGGTTTCGTCGGCAAACTGGTCGTTCCAGCTTTTCAAGAATTCACTGAAAACCGGAAGGTGCTCGGAAGCCACGGAGAGGTGGGTGCCGTTAGTCGGATGATCCGTCGCGCTTCTGAAACGCCGGAGCGCGCGCAAGGAGCTTTTCCAGATAATCCCGAGAGGCCAGAACCTCTTCGGTCGGCAGACGCGGGTTGAGCTCAAGCACGAGGATGTGGTGCGGCCGGATGAATTCCGCGATCATTTCAAAATCGACCGTCCCAGACCCGAGTTTCTGGTGGTCGTAGCCCTCTTCGGTGACATCATGCAGGTGAAAGCCGACGAGTTTCGCGTGGTTTTCCTCGAGAAACTTCCGGTGGTCGAGCAGGCCGAGCCGCTCTTTGATACGGGCATGACCGGCGTCGTGCCACCAGGCGAGATACGGGTGATCGCGCGCCTGACGGAAAAACTCCGGAAAATCCGGATCGAGCGGCAGCTCTTCGCAACCCTCGCGGTTCTCAGCGCCGAGAATGACCTTGCAGCGTTCGGCGTCGGGCAAGATCTCCTCCATGCTCATCTGGAGCTGATCCCAGAACCGGGGCATCTTCTTGCGGATCTTCGCGATCGTCGCCTTCGCCAGTTTCTGAAACGGCTCTTTCGAGACGTCGGCCTCGGGATTTTTGCGCAAATAATCCTTCAACTTCGACCCGGGCCGACCCCAGAAGAAACGCACATTTCCCATGTGCGTCACCATGTATCGGGCACCGACCTGCTGGGAAAATTCCAACGTCCGCCGGGTGTGACGGAGCCACTGCTGATGCTCGCGCGGATCGGGACTCGATGGCGAATAAATGTTCGGGGCCGGCTGATGGATGCCGGTTGGCAGCGGGCAAAAGTTGTGGGTCGAACAGATCTTTACGAGCCCCTCCTCGACCGCTTTGAGGATCCCCGGGACCAGCGTGATCCGGATCCCGTGGCTCAGTTCCACATGCTCGAACCCCAAGTCGGCCATCTCCCGAATCATCCCATAGCCATCCTGGTGCCGCCCGGAGCACCAGCAAGAGGAGAGCGCGATAATTGGTTTCATGTCGGCCTCAGCCCAATCAAAAGAGAGAAAACAACAAAAAAGGGGCGTCGCTCATGGCCGGAATCGACCGAAGCAAAGCCCCTTCTCCTTTTTGTTTTGTCAGTTATCGAGCCGGTCAGAACGCGGGCCTTCCGGGAGTGGAGTCGGGCGCTACTGGTTGTAGCGGTTCCGGAGCATATTCGTAAAGGCGGCAACCTTCCGCTTGCGGCGGCGCACCTCGCTCGGCTTCTCGAAATAGCGTTTCGCCCGAACGTCGCGAATAACCCCTTCGCGATCCAGCTTCTTTTTCAAACGGCGAATGGCGCGATCGACAGGTTCGCCCTTACGTATCTTGACTTCAATTGGCATAGATGACTGAAAAAACAAAAAAATGGTGAGAACGAAAAATAAGGCCACGCCTCCCCTCGTTCGTCAAATTCTTTTTTAGGTTCAAAATATCCCCGATCCTGATTCCCGTGCCCAAAATCCCCTTGCCCGATTCCTGTCCGTGGTTTGACCATGATCCCATGGCGAGCCGCGATCGGGAATTTGTTCATCTCCACGTTCACAGCGATTACAGTCTCCTCGACGGAGCCTGCCGGATTGACCGTCTGCTCAAACGCGCGGCCGAACTCGGCATGAAAGCGATCGCGCTCACCGACCACGGCAACCTGTTTGGCGCGATCGACTTCTACCGGAACGCCAAAAAGCACGGAGTCAAACCGCTCGTCGGGTGCGAAGTTTACTTGGTCCCGTCACGGGCCGAAAAACCGGAAAAAAGCGGCGGCAACAGATATTACCACATGGGGCTTCTCGCCCGGAATTTTGACGGCTACCGGAACCTCATGAAGATTGTTTCCGACGCCAACATCAACGGCTTCTACTACAAGCCCCGGACCGACCTCGAATTTCTCGCCGCCCACGCCGGCGGCCTGATCGGCTTCACCGGCTGCATGCAGGGGATGGTGCCCCAGCTGCTCCTCCAGGGAAAAAAGGAGGAGGCTCGCGAGGCGATCGCCCGCTTCATCGATATCTTCGGCCGCGAAAATTACTTCGTCGAAATCATGGACCACGGGATGGAGGAGCAGCAGAGCCTGATCCGGCCGCTGCTCAAACTGGCAAAAGAGTTCAGCCTCAAGGTCGTCTGCAGCAACGACGTCCACTACGTCCACAGCGACGACTGCACGACCCACGATGCCCTTCTCTGCATCCAAACCGGCGCCAAGGTCGACGACGAGAAGCGGATGCGCTACCCGACCAACGAGTTTTACCTCAAGACTCGCGACGAGATGGAAGAACGGTTCCGCGAGGTTCCCGAATCGATTCTCAACACGTGCGCCGTCGCCGAGATGTGCGAGCTCGAAATCCCGTTCAACGAAAACCGCTACCCGGTTTTCGAACTTCCGCCCGAGATCAAAACCGGCAAGCCTGACTACCTTCGCGACCTTTGTCTGAAGGGTCTGAAACGGCGCTATGAGATCGACCCCGCCCGGCTGGACGAGGCAGACGATCCCGACCTCGCAAAACTGCTTCTCGAACGGATCGACTACGAGCTGGGCATCATCGAAAAAACCGGGTTCGTCGATTACTTCCTCATTGTCTGGGATTTCATCGACTGGGCCCGCCGGCAGGGGATTCCGGTCGGTCCAGGACGCGGCTCCGGCGCCGGCTGTCTCGTCGCGTATCTCCTCGGCATCACCGACATCGATCCGATCCGGTTCAAACTGCTCTTCGAACGCTTCCTCAACCCGGAACGCGTCTCGCCGCCCGATTTTGATATCGACTTCTGCATGCGGCGCCGGGGCGAAGTGATCGAATACGTTCGCCAAAAATACGGCAACGACTGCGTCGGCAACATCGCGACCTTCGGCAAGTTCGGCGCGAAGATGGTCGTTCGCGACGTCGCCCGGGTGCTCAATCTCCCGTACGCGGAAGCCGACAAAATCGCCAAGATGGTGCCGGACGATCTCAACATCACGCTCGACGACGCGCTGGAAAAAAGCGCCGAGTTCCGCCGCGAATCCGAGACCAACCCGATCGCAAAAAAGATCCTCGAACACGGCAAGATCATTGAGGGAATGGTCCGCAATGTCGGCACCCACGCGGCCGGCATCATCATCGCTGACCGGCCGCTGAGCGATTTCGTCCCGCTCGTCGTCCAGGACAACGCCATCACCACCCAATTTCCCAAGGGGCCGGTCGAGGATCTCGGGCTGCTCAAGATGGATTTCCTCGGACTGAAAACGCTCACCGTCATCGACGACGCGGTCAAAAACATCCGTCAGACAGAGCCGGGCTTTTCCATCGATTCCATCAGCTTCGAAGACTCAAAAACCTTCGATCTCCTCAATGAGGGCCGGACGATCGGCGTGTTCCAAATGGAATCCCCCGGAATGCAAAGCCTCTGCCGGCAGTTCAACTTGTCGCAAATCGACGAGATCATCGCGCTGATCGCCCTCTACCGGCCGGGCCCGATGGACTGGATTCCCGACTACATCCGCGGCAAGAAGGATCCGTCGACAGTCAAGTTTCCCCACCCGCTCCTCGAAGACGTCTGCCGCGAAACCTACGGCGTCATGGTCTACCAGGAACAGGTAATGGAGGCCGCCAAAATCATCGCCGGCTACTCGCTTGGCGGCGCCGACATTCTCCGCCGCGCGATGGGGAAAAAGGATCCCGCCACGATGGAAAAGCAGCGCGACATCTTCGTCGATGGCGCGAAAAAGACCCACAATATTCCTAAGGAAAAAGCGCTCGAAATTTTCGCCATTCTCGAAAAATTCGCCGGATACGGCTTCAACAAATCGCACTCCGCCGCCTACGCGTTCCTCAGTTATCAGACCGCTTTTCTCAAAGCGAACTACCCGGTGGAATTTATGGCGGCGATCCTGTCGAACGAGCTCGGCAACGCCGACAAACTCCGGCACTTCATCGACGAATGCTCCGCCATGGGGATTGAGGTGCTCGGGCCGGACATCAATCATTCACTCCAGAATTTCACACCGGTTCCCGCCCGTGAGAGAGGCGCCGTCGACAACGCCAATGGCAATGGCACGGGCAGCCAGAAAAACCTCGGCAGCATCCGCTTTGGTCTCGCCGCGATCAAAGGCGCCGGCGACGCCGCCGCGGCGAAAATCATCGAGGAACGCGAAAACGGCGGACGGTTCGAAAACTTCGAGGATTTTATCAGCCGCATCGATTCCCGCGCCATCAACCGCCGCGTGATCGAATGCCTGATCAAGTCCGGCGCCTTCGACTTCACCGGCGTCAATCGCGGCATCCTTCTCGCCGGGCTCGACGGCGTCCTCAGCAAGGCCGCTGAGCTCCAGCGCGACCGCGAAGTCGGCCAGGAGTCGTTTTTCGACATGCTCGAAACGTCCGCTTCCGGCAACGGATCCGGCGGGTCGGCCAACGGACTCGGCTTCGATCCGCACGCCTTCGCTGACGCCGCGTTCTCGAAGGCGGAAATGCTGCGCCACGAAAAGGAGCTTCTCGGCTTCTACGTCACCGGCCATCCGATGAACGACTACCTCGGCCTCGCCGAGGCGATCAACACCTTCCCCGACGAGCGGCTTCTCAAGCTGCCGGACCGCACGGATTTCCGCCATTGCGGGATCGTTTCGGGAATCACCCGCAAACTGTCGCGCAAGGACAACCGCCCGTGGGCCTTCTTCAATCTTGTGACCCGCGATACCACGTTTCAGGTCAACCTGTATCCGGAATCGTATCAAGAATTCGGACACATGCTCGAAGAGGAGCAGCCGTTCCTGGTTCAAGGCTCGGTCATGAAACGCGACGATGACGCCCGGCTCTCCGCTCGCTCGATCTACCCGCTGCCAACCGCGCTGCCAGGATTGATTAAACGGATTTGCTGGATTCTCGATCCGCAACAGGATTGCAGCGGTTTTCTGACCGAATTGCGCGAGGCGATCGACCGAGGTTTTGGCGACACGGTCATCCAGCTCGGCTTCCTCACCGGCGACCGCTGCGCGACCATCGCCGAAACGGGCCGGTCGATGCAATGGAAGGTCGATCCGCCCGCCTACCACAGCCTCCACAGCCACTCCTGCGTCGTCGGCGCCGAAATCGAGGCCGCGCCGCTGGTGGTGAAAGAGCGATCCTGGAAACGGGCGTGAGACGGGCGGTTTTCCTTTTGTTATTTCTGATTTTTCATTTGTCATTTTTCAGTTCTCTATTGTCGCCAGCCTCCGGCCTCCGAACCTCCGAAACCCAGAGATTCCGAAACTCCGGACCCCGGCTTCTTTTCCCTTTCCCCGCGAGGATTCCGCGTTTACAGAAGGAGCGTGAGTATCATTACCTGCATCGATGAATCCGAAGGGGCGCTTTGCGGATTCCTCGAAGAACTGATTCGCCTCAACACCTCGAACCCGCCCGGGAAAAACTACCGCGAGTGCGTCGACTTCCTTGAGCGCAAACTCAAGCAGCTCGGTATGACGACGAGCATTCACCGGGTGCCGGACGAATTTCTGCGCCCGACGCTGCCCGAATGCCGCGAGTATCCGCGGTACAGCATTTTTGGCCGCTGGGACACCGGTGCCGCCAAAACCGTTCACTTCAACGCCCACTACGATGTCGTTCCGGCCGGTGAAGGCTGGACTTCGCCGCCGTTCGACCCGGAGATCCGTGACGGGTGGTTTTACGGCCGCGGGGCGAACGACATGAAGGGCTCGATTGCCTGCCTGCTTCACGCGCTCGAATCGATCCAGCGCTGCAACCTGAAACCGAAGTTCAACGTCGAGGTCGCTTTTGTTCCCGACGAGGAAAGCAACAGCATGCACGGCACCGGCTACATCGTTCAGGAGAAGCTGGTCAATGCCGATTACGCTGTCGTCTGCGAAGGCGGCTGGGGCGATGTCCTCGGCTGCGGGCACAACGGCGTGCTCTGGATGGAGGTCACCGTTCGCGGAAAATCCGCCCATGCCTCCCGGCCGCATCTCGGCATCAATGCTTTCGAAAAAGCCGCCGCCCTTTGCGCGGAATTCGAGCGCTACAAAGCCGTTCAGCGCGACCGCGTGTTCATCGCGCCAGGCGGCAAGGAGCTGACCCCGCCGATCACGCTCGGCGGAGAGGTCTGGACGGGGGCCGGAAACAAAATCAATACGATCCCCGACCAGTTCAGCTTCACCATCGACAGGCGGATTCTTCCCAACGAAACCGAAGAGGCGGTGGAGAGCGAGCTGCGGCATTTTCTCATGGACTGCACGAAACGGATCCCCGACCTCAAACTGGAGATCAACAAGATCTCGTCACGCAAAGCGAGCCTGGTCCCGGAATCCCACCCGCTCACGCAGGGTTTTCTCCAAGCCGTTCGCAAATTCCGCAATAAAGCCGGGTGCGGTATGACGACCGGTTTCACGGATATGTCTTTCTATGCCAACGAGGCCGCCATGCCGTGTGTCGGCTACGGTGTCGCCGGAAAAAATACCCATGGGGTGGACGAATGCGTCAGTACAGAAGATTTGCTGACAACCGCGAAGATTTACGCGGAATTTCTGACAAATTGGGATCCGGAAGAGGAGAAATAAGTTTCCGACAATGATAAATGGTCGATGACAAATCGAAGATGGCAAATGACGAGCCCCCATGGAACGCCGCTGCCGGCGGCGGGAGGGAGGACCTTGATCATGGGCATCCTCAATGTCACGCCTGACTCCTTTTCCGACGGTGGCGAGGCGATCAAGGCCGGCAACGCCGTTGAGCGAGCGCGGCGGCTTGTTGCGGAAGGCGCGGATGTGATCGACATCGGCGGCGAATCGACCCGCCCGGGAGCCGATACGATTTCTTTGGAAGAGGAACTTTCCCGTGTGATCCCGGTTATCCAGCAGCTCCGTTCTGAGCTCCCACACGTTCCGATCTCGATCGACACCTACAAAGCCGATACAGCAGACGCGGCGATTGCGGCCGGTGCCGATATGATCAACGACGTCTGGGGCTTCAAGCACGAGATCGACGACCGTGACCTGCAGGCGCAAACCGAAGGCGACTTGCCGCTAAGCCCCATGGCGGCAGTTGCCGCGCGTCACCGCTGCCCGGTTATCCTGATGCACAATCGCCGCACGCGAGACTATACCGACTTCTGGACCGACTTTCTCGCCGACCTTCGCACGAGTCAGGCGCTCGCGAAGCGCGCGGGCATCGATGAAAGCCAAATCTGGCTCGATCCCGGTTTCGGGTTCGCCAAAAATCCCGCTCAAAACCTGGAGGCGCTGAAACATCTCGACCGACTGCACCAGTTCGGGCATCCAATTCTTCTTGGCACCTCCCGCAAATCGACGATCGGTCTCGTTCTCGACCGGCCGGTCGACCAGCGCCTCGAAGGCACCGCCGCGACCGTTGTCTGGGGCATCGCCAAAGGCTGTGAAATGGTGCGCGTCCACGACGTCGCAAAGATCCGCCCATTCGTTCAAATGGCCGACGCGATTCGCCAAGGAATCGAGTACAAATGATCATTCCCCTATACACCTCTTTATTCGCGCTGATTCGTGTTATTCGTGGTTAGAAAAATCCGACTTGGCGTACGCCTTTGCTCCAATGGATAAGATATCCGTCAATGATCTCGCCTTTTACGGCCGTCATGGCGCGCTGCCAGAAGAACAGGTGCTTGGCCAGACGTACCGGGTTTCGCTTGAATTCGAACTCAACACCCAGCCGGCTGCCGACAGGGACGATCTCGACAAAACGGTCGATTATCGCGACGCGATCTCTTTAGTCCGAGAGATCATCCACGGCCCACCGGTCCGGCTGATTGAGACACTCGCCAATCGCATCGCGACCGGCCTTCTCGAACGTCTGCCGGCCGCGCACGCGGCAACCGTGCGTCTGACAAAAGTCCGTCCGCCAGCCGGCGAGAACGTCGGTGACGTTACCATCGAAATCCGCCGTGAACGCGAGCGGTAAAAATCAGGTGCTGCGAACCCGCGAAGCGATCATCGGCCTCGGCTCGAATCTCGGCGACCGCCGCGCCTTCTTAGCTCGCGCGATCGAGCAGCTTCAGCGCGCCCCGGGGATCGAAGAAGTCCATCCATCACCCATCTACGAAACCGCCCCGGTCGGTCCGCAAGATCAGCCGGATTTTCTCAACATGGCGGCCAAGGTCGTCACCGCCCTCTCGCCGGAAGACCTGCTCGCGCTGCTCTTGAGAATCGAAACGACCCTCGGACGCGTCCGGACCGTTCGCTGGGGCCCGCGCACCATCGACCTCGATCTCCTCTTTTACGAAAACGAAACGCGCGATTCCGCTTCATTGACTCTCCCCCACCCGCGCTGGGCCGAGCGAACCTTTGTCACGATCCCGTTAAAGGATCTCGTCGAGAAGAAGCTTTTAGAAAGCGAGATTTGGAAAGACCTGCGGAAACAGTTGCGTCATCTTGTCGGTGACGACCCGGTGGCGCGGCGCTGGAACGACATTCATTAAACTATCCCGCGGCGCCAGCAATTAAGCGAGGATCGCCGCGTAGATTCTCGACCACGAATCACGCATACTTCCGGGATCAAATCTTCAGCGGAGAATCTGTTCCTTATTCGTGATTATTCGTGTCATTCGCGGTCAAAATTCCCAGCAGCATCCGCCTTTTGCGGAACCGGCGGCTTACCAGTCGAGCACTGTTGCGAAGATCAGCGGAGCCACGATCGACGCGTCGGATTCGATGATGTGTTTCGGGGTATCGAGTCCGAGCTTGCCCCAAGTGATCTTTTCATTAGGCACGGCGCCTGAATACGAACCGTAGCTCGTTGTCGAATCGCTGATTTGACAAAAGTAACCCCAAAGCGGCACACTGTCGCGGCGCAGATCCTGGTGAAGCATCGGAACGACGCAAATCGGGAAATCGCCGGCAATGCCCCCGCCAATCTGGAAAAAGCCGATCGAACTCTTCGACGATGTTTTGGTATACCAGTCGGCCAGTTCAATCATGTATTCAATGCCGGTGCGCACGGTGTGAACATTTTTCACATCCCCGTCAATGCAGTGCGCGGAATACATATTGCCGAGTGTTGAATCCTCCCAGCCGGGAACGATCATCGGCAGCTCCCGCTCCATCGCCGCCCAAAGCCAGCTGTCTTTCCGGTCGATCTGAAACGACTTTTGCAGCTCCTCGTTTTGCAGAACCCGATACATAAACTGATGCGGAAACAGCCGCTCCCCGGCCTGATCGGCTTTCTGCCATTCCGCCAAAACGACAGTCTCAATCCGGCGCATCGCCTCCATTTCCGGAATACAGGTATCGGTGACGCGGTTCATGTGGCGCGAGAGCAATTCGGCTTCATCCCGCGGCGTCAAATCCCGGTAATTCGGCACCCGTTCGTAATAATCGTGGGCGACCAGGTTAAAAACATCCTCTTCGAGGTTGGCACCGGTGCAGCAGATCGCATGCACCTTCTCCTGCCGGATCATCTCCGCCAGCGAAAGCCCGAGCTCGGCCGTGCTCATAGCCCCCGCCAGCGTGATCAGCATCGAGCCGCCACTGTCGAGATGCCGCTTATAATCCTCGGCCGCCTCGACAAGAGCAGCAGCGTTAAAGTGCCGAAAATGATGTTTAATGAAACTGGAAACCGGTCCTGATGCCATAACTCAAAAATTGCAGGGATAGAAGAAGATCAAGCAACCTCCCTTTTTCTTTATTTGCAAGCCTCCGGGCGCGCCGCCGTTGGGTCAGTACGCAAAAAGCGGAGCGAACGCTCACGTCCGCCCCGCGCAACTACCGCGAAAGTGTTGTCAGGGGTTCTCGCTGCCTTGCGGCCTGCCGCGCCTCCAGCCCTCACCGCCGCTACGGCCCCCGTCGCGATTCCGGTCGCGATTGGACCGAAACATCATGCCGCGGAGCATCCGTTCGAGCATATCGACATCCTGCTGGGCGAAAGCCGGGTTCTTCCTCATTTCCATTACCGAATACTCGGTGAGAAGGCGGAATTCCTCGCGCATCGCCTGCTGCTGCTCGCGCAATTGCGCGTGTTCGGGCGTCCCGTCAGCGGCGCTCTCCAACTGGCTCCGGTTCTCACCGTAATCACGCATCAGCTCTTGAAAGTGGGTCTCAATCTGCCGCAACTCGGGGGACTCCGCCGCCGCTTGCTCCCAATTGCTCCGAAACTGCTGAAACTGTTCCCGCCGCTGACGCCAGCGCTCCTGCCGGCGAGCCTGCTCGGAGTCCAACTGTTGCGACTGCTCGACTTCAGCCACGCGCGCCGCGCGCAAATACAAGGTTCGCGTCTCCTCACCGTGACGGAGTGTCAATGCATTCGTCTCCGGCTTGAACTCGATCACTTCGAGACCGTTCCGGCCTTCCTTGGACGAAATCAAGAACGTCCGCTCCTCAAGCGTGTCGTGCAGGCTGAACTCCGTCACGCCGTCGATGGCAATGACCGACCGGAACTCGAGCCGACTGAGCAAGCTTTCTTCCGCGCCCCCAAAGTCATCCGCAATGGACCCCTCGGGTGTCCTTTGCTCCTCCGTCGCCTCCACCCGTTCGGATTCCGGCCGAGCTTCGAGCCGCTCCTCCCGCAATTCTTCGAGCCGCGCGCGGCGTTGCTCAGGCGTTCGACCGCGCATTTCGTTCCAGCGCGAACGTCGTTCCTCCGGCGTCAACCTCGGCGCCTCCCTCCTGCCCGATTCCTGAGAAAACAATTCGGTGCCGGCACCCAGCACCCCGACGAATATAGCCACAGCAAGAGCAGCAAGAATGGTCTTCATAGTTCCCACAGATGATTAAAATGAGAAAAATAGTTTATCCTCCGGCGGATTCACGCGAAACCTGGCCGACAGGAACGCTTCACCTAAAAACACCGCGTCCATCCCGGAGTTGCAACTCGCTCCGGCGGATGGACGGAAGCCACACCGGAACAACTCGCCGTCGCGATACCTGCAAGCGCCTGCGGCAATCCGCAACCCGCTTTTTCGGCAGACTTTCGGCTTTCCACAACGAGCGCTGTCGCACAAACTGACCCCCTTTCGAATCCAACTCCACAAACGTATGAGAATTTTGATCACTGGCGGAGCCGGCTTTCTCGGCAGTCACCTTTGCGAGCGTCTGCTGAAAGACGATCATGAGGTGATCTGCATGGACAACCTTTTTACCGGCCGAAAGAAGAATGTGCAGCACCTGATGAGCGACCCGAACTTCGAGTTCATCCGCCACGACATCATCGACCCGTTCAAAGTTGAAGTTGATCAGATCTACAACCTCGCCTGCCCCGCTTCCCCGATCCATTACCAGTACAACCCGATCAAGACCGTCAAAACCTCAGTGATGGGCGCGATCAATTGCCTCGGGCTCGCTAAGCGGGTAAAGGCCCGCGTCTTCCAGGCATCGACCTCCGAAGTCTACGGCGACCCCGAAATCCATCCCCAAGTCGAATCGTATCGCGGAAACGTCAATCCGATCGGCTTGCGCGCCTGTTACGATGAAGGCAAACGCTGCGCGGAAACGCTTTTCTTCGATTACCACCGCGAAAACAAAGTCGACATTCGCGTCGTCCGGATTTTCAACACCTACGGCCCGCGCATGCTGCCGGACGACGGCCGCGTAGTCTCCAACTTCATCGTTCAAGCCCTCCGCGGCGAAGACATCACGGTCTACGGAAAAGGCGAGCAGACACGGTCGTTCTGCTATGTCGACGATTTGATCGAGGGATTCGTGCGGTTTATGGATCAGACGGAAACCGTCGGCCCGCTCAACCTCGGCAATCCGTCAGAATTCACGATCCTCGAGCTCGCCGAAAAGGTCATCGCCCTTACGGGAAGCCGCTCAAGAATCCGTTTCGAAAAACTTCCGGCCGACGACCCGACCCGCCGAAAGCCGGACATCACGCTGGCGAAAAAGCACCTCAACAACTGGGAACCGAATTATCCGCTCGAAGAGGGCCTCAAGAAAACGATCGCCTACTTCCGCGAGCTTCTCGAAACTCCCGGGGATGCGGTCACGACAGCCGCCGATTGAACCCGAAGCGTGGAAGCGGACATCCTGCCGCTTTGGTATGCGAATCAGCGGTGAGAAGCCGCTGCCGCGTTTTGTTTTGTTCGCACGCTCCAACCGAACCGGGCCCGCGCGCGTCGGCGACGAAGCCGTCGCCATAGGCCGCGATTTCGTGCTGCGGCATCAGCCGCCGGCTTGACAGAACGCGCGGGACAGACAAACGGTGAACCATCTTGATCCCGGTTCGGCACATCCTTCTCGCGCTTCTGCTCCTTGCGGGGAATCCGCTGCCCGGTTGCGCTGCCCCGCTCCGCGCCGGGACCGAATCGAATCCGCATTGGGCGACGGCCAATGGCGACGGCGTAATCTGGGCAGCCGTGCCCTCCGAGGCGCGACTGACAGCGAGCCGGCCGCCCGAATCGGATCCCAACGCCCCCTTCGCAACCAGCTCGCGAACGGTGACCGCGAACCCGAGCCGCTTTGCCGCCTCCGCACGCCGATCGGCCGAACCGCCGTTTCCGTGCCTGCCCAAACGGGAAAACCGCCGCTTTGCCCGCGCCCCTCCTTGTTGCACGTGAGTCATTCGCCCCCGCTCCAGTTCGGCGCGGGGAAATTCTCATTGTTTGCAGACAAGGAAATTCATGAAATTCTGGAAATGGTTTTCGTTTCAGGACGAAGGCGCGTCCGAAGCGCGTATTGCGGATGAATACCGGCGAATGTCGGATCATCAGCTTGCGAAAATCGATCCGTCCGAGCTGACGCCGATCGGGCGCCGCATCCGCGACGAAGAGATCGCGCGGCGAAAAGAAGCCGCCAAAGCCCAGGAACGAGGCGCAAGCTCATCGAAACGTCCACCGGGCAAGTCCCGCTCCTGATCGGCTGAAGCCAGCGGGCTTCTCAATCATCCGCGGCCGCGCATCCGGCTTTCCAAACGCTGGATGCGCGGCCGCTTGTCCGTCTGGTTGAGAAACCCCGAATGACCAGGGCGCTAACCTGACAGAAAGCGGCAGCGGCTTCCAACCGCTTCAGCATAACAAAGGCGGCACGATGTCCGCTTCCGCGCTTCGGATTCAGGCTTATTGCAGCGAAAGGCCGCCCTAAACCTGCTTTCTCAACATCGGCGATTTACGCGTTCCTTGTTGAAAATCGTCGGACTCCTTATCAACTTTGTTGGCTCAAAACCGGAAACCGCCTTCGCGCGCTTCGGTTTTTCGCGATGATTGACGGCATTCCGGATATATTTCCCATTCGCCAGCGTTTCGAGGAGCTCGACGCGCAAATGGCGTCGCCTGACTTTTTCTCGGACGCCCGCCGGGCTGCCGCGGTATCCCGCGAACACCAGAAGCTGCAGGAGGTGCTGGCGGCTCACGAAGAACTGGAGCGGCTGGAGAACGACATCGCTGAGCATGAATCGCTCATGGAGGACGCTTCTTCCGATCCGGAACTGCGCGAGCTTGCCGAGCTCGAGCTGCCGGCCATGCGGGCCCGGAGCAAAGAATTGAGACAGAAGATTCTGCTCGGCATGATCCCTCCGGAAGAAACCGATTCGCGCAACACGATCATCGAAATCCGCGCGGGCGCCGGAGGCGATGAGGCGTCGCTTTTCGCGGCCGACCTTTACCGGATGTACACGCGTTTTGCGGAAGACCGGGGTTGGAAGGTGCAGCAGATGCATGCGAGCATGAGCGAGCGAGGCGGCATCAAGGAGGTCGTTTTTCACCTCACCGGCGATGACGTCTACAAGACAATGAAATTCGAAAGCGGCGTTCATCGCGTGCAGCGCGTGCCGGATACCGAAGCAAACGGCCGGATCCACACGTCGACAGTGACGGTCGCGGTTCTGCCGGAAGCCGAAGAGGTCGATGTGGAGATTCAGCCGGACGAGATCGAAATCAGCGTCTCCCGCGCGAGCGGCCCCGGGGGGCAAGGCGTCAATACGACCGACTCGGCCGTCCAAATCCTGCACAAACCGACCGGAATGATCGTCCACTGCTCCGACGAGCGGTCGCAGATCAAGAATCGGGCAAAAGCGATGACCGTTTTGCGTTCACGGCTGTTAAAATTGCGCGAGGAAGAAGAGCGGGCCAAATACGCGGCCGACCGGAAAAGCCAAGTCGGCACCGGCGATCGGAGCGAAAGAATCCGAACCTATAACTTTCCCCAAAGCCGCCTGACCGACCATCGGATTGGCCTGACAATCCACAGTTTGGACCAAGTGATGGAAGGCGAACTCGATCCAGTCATCGACGCGTTGCGGAAAGCGGATTATGAAGAAAAGGTCCGCGCTCTCGGAAACGGCGGTTAATTCCTGTTTCCTCTCTGATTCGATTGATAATCACAAACTGATAAATGAAGCTTAAGAATTTACGTGCTTTCGGTTCTTGAGATCATTCAGCGGACGACGGATTTCTTCGGAAAGGCCGGTATCGAAAACCCCCGTCTCGACGCGGAATGGATCGTCGCCGATGCGCTGGAACTGAGCCGGCTGGACCTTTATCAGCAATTTGACCGTCCGCTGACTGAAGCGGAGCTGGCAAAGATCCGTCCGCTGGTGAAGCGGCGCTCCAAACGGGAACCGCTGCAGCATATTCTCGGCTGGGTCGAATTCTTCGGCTTGCAATTGAAAACCGACAGCCGGGCACTGATCCCAAGGCCGGAAACGGAAGAGCTGGCGGATCTTCTGTCGCGACAAAAGCCATCGCCGGGGAGCATTCTCGATCTTGGCACAGGAACCGGGGCGCTCGCACTGGCGCTTGCACGAGCCTTTCCGGAAGCATCGGTCGTCGCGGTGGAACGCAGCGAAGATGCCTTGGCGCTCGCGCGGGAAAACGCCGAATTGAATGGCTTGAAAGAGCGTGTGGAATTTCTCGCGGGCGACTGGTTCGAGCCGCTGCCGCCCGAACACCATTTTGACTGGATCGTCGCGAATCCGCCCTATCTTACAAAAGACGAATGGGAAACCGCGCAACCGGAAGTACGCGAGTGGGAGCCGCGTGAAGCGCTCGTTTCGGCCGATGAAGGTTGCGCCGACCTGGAACGCATCATTCGCGAAGCACCCGCCCGTCTGACACCGCACGGTCTGCTCGCAGTGGAAACAGGAATTGCCCAGCACGAACGGCTCGCGCGGGCCGGACGCAGCGCCGGCTTCGCCCAAGCGGAATCATTGCGGGACCTCAGCGGCCGCGACCGGTTTCTGGTTCTGAGGAAAGCAACGACGAATGGCGCGAATGTACGCGAATGAGGAAAGAACTGGAATCAGCCGGGAAATTTCGCGCCGCCTCAAGATTCGTTTTCCCAGTCATCAAAATCCGACGGATCTTATCATTGTTAGAAAATTCTTGTCTCTTTTCGTGTTATTCGTGGCCAGCAACGCGGTTCGGCAAATTCCCGCACCCAACAATCCCCTCCCCATTTGCGCTTTGATGAAAATCCGTTAAAGAAAATGTGTCTGGTCTCTCCGGAATACGGGCGAATTGTCTCCGCATTTGCCCATTGCCAAGAAACGGCTTCGTTCCGTAGGGTTCTCAGGTTTTAGCTTTCATGATTGCAAACATCTTTAAGTCTTTTTCCGGCCGGCACTACCGCACCTATCTAAAGAAGTGCCAACCGATTGTGCAGGAAATCAATCGGACCGAAGAGTCGTATCAGGCCCTTTCGGATGAACAGCTCCGGGCGAAGACCGATGAGTTCAAGAAGCGCCTCGGGGAGGGCGAGACGCTCGACGATCTGCTGCCTGAAGCCTACGCGGCCGTCAAAAACGCCGCCCGCCGTCTGGTCGGTCAGAAGATTACCGTCACCGGCCACGAACTGACCTGGGACATGGTGCACTTCGACGTCCAGTTGATCGGCGGTATCGCCCTGCACCAGAATTACATTGCCGAGATGAGCACCGGTGAGGGAAAGACGCTGGTCGCCACTCTGCCCCTTTACCTCAACGCGCTCACTGGGAAAAACTGTCAGCTCGTAACCACCAACGACTTCCTCGCCCGCCGCGACTCGGAATGGATGGGCTACCTGTACAAGTTTCTCGGGCTGACGGTCGGCTGCATCCAGAATCAGATGACCTCGGCCGAACGGAAAGAGATGTACTCGCGCGACATCACCTACGGAACCGCCTCTGAATTCGGTTTCGATTACCTGCGCGACAACGGCATGGCCACGCGCGCCGAGGACCAGGTTCAGCGCGATCATTATTTTGTCATTATTGACGAGGCTGACCAGATCCTCGTCGACGAAGCCCGTACGCCGCTGATCATCTCCGGCCCCGCTCCCATCCAGCGCGAGCAGCAGTTCACCCGGCACAAACCGGCGATTTCGCGAATGGTCCAGGAACAGACGAAGATGTGCAATCGCCTGATCCAGGAAGCGAAGGATGAACTGGAAAAGGGCGACGACGGCGACCGCCGCACCGCCTCGCTCAAAATGCTCCAAGTCAAGCTCGGCGCGCCGAAAAACAAGCAGCTTCTCCGCCTCATCGAGGTGCCGGAATATCGCAAATTGCTCGACAAGATCGACCTCGAGATGAACAGCGATATCAACAAGGGCGCCATGCACGAGCTGAAGGAGGAACTTCTCTTCGTGATCGATGAAAAGCAGCACCAGGCGGACTTGACCGAGAAAGGCCGCCTCTTCTTGCAGCCGGACAATCCCGACGCGTTCGTCATGCCGGATTTGCCGACGCGCTTCATGGAGATCGAAAAGCAGAGCGATTGGACGCCGGAAGAGAAGGAGGCGGAAAAGTCGAAGGCGCAGGAAGAGTTTGAAACGGTCAGTGAGGACATCCATGCGATCAGCCAATTGCTGCGCGCCTACTCGCTGTACGAACGCGACGTCCGCTATGTCGTTCAGGACGGCAAAGTGATGATCGTCGATGAGAACACCGGGCGCATCATGCCGGGCCGCCGCTGGAGCGACGGGTTGCACCAGGCCGTCGAAGCCAAAGAAGGCGTGGCCATCGAGCGCGAGACCCGCACCTTCGCGACGATCACGATCCAGAACTATTTCCGGATGTATGAAAAACTCGCCGGCATGACCGGAACCGCCGAGACCGAGGCGAACGAGTTTTTCGACATCTACAAGATGAAAGTCATGGTGATCCCGACGCACAAGCCGTGCATCCGGATCGACCACAACGACGTCGTTTACAAAACGCGCCGCGAGAAGTACAACGCCGTACTCGCCGATATCCAGGAAGCCCACAAAAGAGGCCAGCCGGTCCTCGTCGGCACCGTTTCCGTCGAATCCTCCGAGGTGCTCAGCCGAATGCTTCGCCGCGCCGGCATCGTCCACACCGTGCTGAACGCGAAGTTCCACGAAGCGGAGGCTGACATCATCGCGCGCGCCGGTATCCGTGGCGCCGTGACGATCGCGACGAACATGGCGGGCCGCGGAACCGATATCAAACTCGGGGAAGGTGTCGAGGAGCTTGGCGGTCTTTACGTCATCGGCACCGAGCGCCACGAATCGCGCCGGATCGACCGTCAGCTGCGAGGCCGCTGTTCGCGTCAGGGCGACCCGGGCGCCAGCCGGTTTTTCATTTCACTCGAAGACGACTTGATGCGTCTCTTTGCGTCGGCCGGACCGATTGGGAAAATCATGGAGCGCGCGATGGCCGACGGCGAGGAGCTGCAGCACCCGCTTCTCAACCGCTCGATCGAATCAGCGCAGAAAAAGGTCGAACAGCAAAACTACGCGATCCGGAAGCGGCTGCTCCAGTACGACGATGTGCTCAGCCAGCAGCGCGAAGTCATTTACGGGCTGCGGAACGAGGCGATCCGCGGCGACGCGCCGAAAGAGATCATTTTCGAAATGATCGAGGAGGAGCTCGACATCCGGCTCGACGAAGCCGGATACGGCGGAAAAGAGGCGCCGCAGGAGCAGCGGATCGAAAGCTTTATCGGCTGGATCAACGCCCACTTCCCGATCGCGGTGAAGATGGAGGAGATCCAAGGCAAGGATCGCGAGGCCGTGCGGTCCTTGGTTCTGGAAAAGATCAACAAAGCCTACGAGGTGAAGGAGTCGGTCGAGAGTCCGGAGGCGATCCGGATGCTCGAACGGTTTGTCGTCATCAGCGCGATCGACCGTCATTGGCAGGAGCACCTGACCGAGATGGAGGACCTCCGACGCAGCGTCGGGCTGCGCGGCTACGGCCAAAAGGATCCGCTCATGGAATACAAGAGCGAGGCCTACAGTTACTTTGAGGAATTGATGAACAGCATCCGGCGCGACATCTGCGTCGGCCTGTTCCGCTCGGCCTCTCACATTCGCGCCTTCGAAGGCATGCTCGCGGCACTGGCGAAAACCGCGAAGACCGAAGGTCCCGCGGACGCTCCGGCGGGAGGTTCGGCGCCTGTCGGCAGCCCGCGGGCGGCCGCCGCGGCCGTCGCTGCCGGAGGAGGTGGCGGGCAGCGGAAGCCAGTCGAGCTGCCGAAGGTTACGGTTCGCAACGCGGTGCCGAAAGCGGGCCGGAACGATCCTTGTCCCTGTGGCAGCGGAAAAAAGTACAAAAAGTGCTGCGGCGCCCTTTGAGGGCAATCACTCAATCGCCGAGCTGGCGGAAGTCGGTTTTCCAGGTCCGGCGGGCGCGGTGAACACGACGGGCGGAATCCGGCGCGATTGGCTGTACGGCGCGTTGGCGTCGCTTCTTTCAGCCGTCCTTTACGTGGTTTCCTTTCCGCCGTTCGGCGTCGCCGAGTGCGCGTACGTTTTTGCGATCCCGCTTCTGCTTTGGCTGATGGCGAAACGGCGGCCGTGGAAACAGGTCGCTCTGATCTCACTCGCGTGGGGAATGCTTTCGTGGCTGGCGCTGATTGTCTGGCTGCGCCACGTGACCTACGGCGGCTATTTCGTCGTGTCAGCAATTATGGCGCTCTATTTCACGACATGGTTTCTTGCCGCCGGCTGGGCTCTGCCGCAACTGCGCCATGCCGGGGCCGCCGCGCGCCTTGCCGGGATCACCGGGATGGCCGCGCTTTGGGTCGTTCATGAATACGCGCGGGGGTTTTTCCTGACCGGCTTTCCTTGGCTGCCGCTGGCGGCGAGTCATTGGGAGCGGCCCTTGGTCTTGCAAGTCGCCGCTTGGACAGGAAGTTATGGCGTCTCGTTTCTGCTGATCTTCTTCAACCTCGGGCTCGCGTTTTACATCGACCGGTTTGTCAGGCCGGCACCGGAGGGCGGGCCGCGCTGGCGGTTTTCCCCGGAACTCTTTGTATCGCTCGCCGTGGTTCTCGGCGGCTCATTCGGCGCGTTTTCGGCGGCGCGTTCGGCGGCCGGACAGCGCGAACCGCTTTTTGATGTCGCCTTGATTCAGCCGTATATTCCGCAGCACGCGAAATGGGATCCGGAAAAGGCCGGAGAAATTTTGGGAATTATTGAGCGGACGACTCTGCTGACGAAACACCTGCCGAATGAACCGGATTTCGTTTTGTGGCCGGAAGCGGTGACACCGCTGGCGATTGTGGGAGACGGGTGGACGCAGCGCTGGGTCGAGGGAATTGCTCAGAAGATGGAAGCGCCGCTGCTGGCGGGAACAATCGGTGTTGAGGAATCCGCCGAAGGCGGTGAGTTCAGGTGGTTCAATGGGGCCGTCGCCGTCGATCCGGAAGCTGGCTTGCTGCCGAGTCCTTACAGGAAACGAAAGCTCGTTCCCTTTGGCGAATACATACCGTTTGGCCGGCTCTTTTCCTGGATCTCGAAATTCGTTCCGCTGGAAGGCAGTTTTATGGCAGGCGAATCGGCGGCGCCGCTGATGGTTACCGTCAATGGGACGCCATGTTCAGTCGGTGCGCTGATTTGTTACGAAGACGTGTTTCCGGCGCTGGCTCGGGAAACGGTTCGCGAAGGCGCGGAGGTTCTGGCGGTGGTGACGAACAACGGCTGGTACGGCGAGGAGGGGATGCCGTATCAGCACGCCGCGCATTCCGTTTTGCGCGCGGTGGAAACACGGCGACCGGTGATCCGGAGCGGAAACGGGGGATGGAGCGGCTGGATCGATGAATACGGCGTCATCCGCCATGTTCTGTTCGATGAACGCGGCTCGGTGTTCTTTCGGGGCGGAGAGGTCGTGGAGGTGACGCGCGATGAGGCTTGGGCCGGCCAACAGACGTTTTATGTGCGCCATGGAGATTGGTTTGCCGGAGTGTGTGCGATTCTTGCCGCCGGCGGACTCGCCTGTGCCAGACGGTGCCGGAACTCCCGCTGATTCCCCTTGCGGAACAGCAGCGCGTGAACCTCAGAACCCGAATCCTTGGCGAAAGAAGACTTGTGTTCAGCCGATTTCCTGTTGAGGATTTCTCTTGATTTACCCACCTCTTATCCACCGCGACAAAGAACAGTCTCACCCTTTTCCCTATGGTCCTTACAATCTTGATTATCGTCCTCGGCATAGCCTTGGCAGTCGTTTATCTGAACCGCGAGAAGGATGAAGAGAAGGCCCGCCTGGCGATTCTTGCGCTCACTGCAGCGATCGTCGTGGTTGCGATGCTGCGTTTGTTCCTGCCGAGTCGGACGACCGCACCGGCTTATGACACCACGACTGACAATGCCATTGGCGGGGTCATCGCCGATCGGATTGCCGCCGTCGCGGACGGGCGAAAGGTGGTCATTGTTTCGGCAGTAGCCAGGCCGTCTCCTTTCCTCACCGCGCGCGTTGCGGGTTTTCAGGAACGGATGGCGGCTAACGGATTTGAAGTGCTAGGCGTTTCAGAAGCGTATCCGCAAGAAATTTTGGAGGCCAACGAAACCTTGCCGGACGAGGGCCTCGACGCCCGGGCAATCGGATTGGCGATCGAAAGATTTCCCGATGCGGAAATCGTCGTCAGCATGGTGGGATATCCAACACACAACTTTGACCGGATCATCCGCGACGTTCAGCAACTGGAGTTTTACATATTTGCCGATTTCGTCGGCCAACCGTGGCAAGAGGCAGTCGCACGGGGTATTGTCGACGGACTTTTCATCCAGCCGCTCGATGCGGTCTGGAACGACACTTCCGGAACGGTCGAAGACATCTTCGATCGGCGCTATGCTTTCGTAACGCGGGAAAATATGCCGGAAGTTCTCCCGCGCGTCGCGATCCCAGAGGACACGTTCTAGCGTTGAAGCGATCTCGGCGGCCAAACGGAGTCAGGTTTCGTGTCGCGGAGGCCGGACTTCGTCCCGGCCGAGACTGCCGATCAGCTCGGTCAGGTATTCATCACTCTGCGATCGCGCGAGCCGCTCTTCGGTCGCTGCGAGCCGCTTATCGAGATTGCAGCGATCGGCAACGTCTTGATGGGCGCCGCTGGCGAGAAACGATTTGATAGCGGCGATGTGCCGTTTGCAAAGAGCGATGTCATGCTCCTGCTGCCGCTTTAGACGTTTCGCGTACCAGTCACTCGCGAGCAGGTATTCGCGCGTAAAGAGAGCGCGAAAGCTTCTATCATGCAGCGCGGCATCATCCGCGTTCCGCCCCGCCATGATTTCGATCAGCGCACGGAGGGGCGGACATGCCAGATCGATGCTCCCGTCCTCACAATACATTTCCGCGACCCCGCGCCCGGTCTCGACGATGTTGTTGATGCCGTCGACAAAAACGGCGAGGTCCTGCCGTTCGGGTCGAAGCATCTCTTCGGTGAAGACAACAGACGGGTTCGTAAAAACGCGGCCGAAAAAAGCGTTAACAAACCGAGGGGTTATCCGATAACCGAGGCGGCTGGCTGGAACCTTTTTTCCCTCGTATTCAAAATCCTCGACGCGTTCGAGAAACCGGTTGCGGATCAAGTAAGCGGGATCCTGTTCTTCCGCTGACATCCGGCACCAAATCTCCGGTACCATCAGGCTGATATCGTGGTCGAACCGGTAGCGCGGCCCGATATACCCAGCGGCCGTCACAAAGCCGTGATGACCGGTCAGAATCGCCGCAACGAGGGCGTTGTTGAGGTCCGTGATTGGAAGAAGCGCGTTGAACGGTCCTTTTGTCAGCGCACCTTCCGAGCCGGCGCCGGTCGTCGAAGGAGACTTGCCGGTCAAACTCGCGATGTATTCGATAAAGAGTTCCGGAAGCTCCATGTAATGGATCGGATTGAAGACCGCCAGCGATCGAATCGGGCCGTCGGGCGGATTATTGCGACGCCCTGGGAGCACGGCATTGACGGGAAAATGAAGCGGCTGATCGAGCGGCGTCCGGCGAAGCAGCCGTGCCCCGACTTCCGCAAGCCAAGTTTCCTGCTGATCGATCAGATCGGGCCGGTCCTGAAGGTAACGGGGATTTCGGCTCGGCTTGCCATGGATCACCCGCGGAAAGGCCGGACAGCAAAAGTAATCGGGCCGCGTCATCGTTGACGCCTCCCGGATCAAATTTTGCATTGGCGGCGAAAACCGGTCGAACTCCACCGCGTCCTCCATCAGCCGGACGGCGTCGGCCGGTCGAAGCGGTTCGTAATTCGAAAGAAAGTTTCCTGGCTGAACAAAATCCCGTTCGGTCTGCTTGTCATAGCCCGGAATGATCGCGTCGTCCGGCCGCTGAAACAGACGGTACTCGCAATTGGCGACGAGCTTGACCGACGGACTCGCGTAATCCGGGTTCAGATGGTTCAAGCGGTGGGACGCAATCACCGTCGACGCGGTGATATCATCTTCCATTTGAAGCTTGGCCGCCGGAATGAAATCGCTTCGCAGGCTGAAAACGCGCCAAGAACCGTCCTCTTCGAATCCGACGCGCACATAATTTTCGATCAGCCGATAGCCGTCGCATCGCAGCTCATGCCCCGGCTGGCCGTTGACAAAGTCGACCGAGAAATGGCTGCGCCAGTCATCACCCCACTCGGGCTGGTAAAAGCGCTTAACAATAAAAACCAGCTCTTTGATGTAGTTCGGGATGCTTTCGAGCCAGGCGTTATACTCCTCCGTGTACTCGAGCTTCGAAGGCGTAAGAAGCTTGATCACCGAGCCGAGCGAGCGCTCGCTGCTCAGGATCGCCCTCGACGGACGCGAGTCCTGAAAACCCTCACGGAAGCGGTCGTCGTAGGAACGGTCCAGTATCGCCTGAACCTGGTCGAGGTCAGCGGTGATGTTCGCTGTCATGACCGGCCCATGGAGGAGCGCGTCGGTGATCGGTTTGGAAATTTCCGATTTTCCGCCCCCCGAAACGGTGCTCGGCTTGTGGCAGAATGTGCCCTCCGCAACCGTCCCGACAAGCCGCCAAACAGTCTGGCCAGGGAGCTTGATCATCCGGACTTTGTATCCGGAAGGCCGGACATAGACTTTTCTCGGGACGAGACGAATTTTCTGGCGCTTCCCGCTTTTCGTCCAGCTGACCTCAAGTTCACGAAGGTTGAAGCGGGCATCCTCCGGCACGTACAGGATGTTGGGAAATTTTTTGTCGACCCCGTAGCCCTCCGGCATGACGTGCATCAAGTCGCCGAAACGATCCACAACCTCTTTAAATGTGTGGTTGTATTTCGGACTTCGATTATACATCAGAAAGTCGTCACCGAGATCGTACGAAGGAAACGCCAGTGCACCGCCAGCATGCTCTTCTTCAGCCCCGCCCATCAGGTTGGCGGCGTAGCTGATCTGGGTTTTCACCTCCTTTTTGCAGTAGCCGAAATAGTTGTCGGCAATCAGCGTAACCATGACGCCGCGTTCATCCCGACACGTTACCTTGAAAGCTTCACCGTCGTTATAGAGTTCGTCCTCGCTCTCCCAGCACATACCATCGCGCCGCTGACGTTCGGTCGCGTCGCTTGCCCGCGGCAGCCCGAGCTGTTTTTTCGTCAGCTTCGTCAGGTGCGGGGCCAAAATCACGCATCCGGTGTGGCCCGTCCAATGCTCAGCGTCGAGAGCGGCGTCATTCTCCGGCAGAAACGGATCGCCGGCGTTGCCGAAGATCGATTCGACAAAGTCGAGATTGCACACGAGGCTGCCGGGCGCGAAAAAGCGCACTTCCATGCTCTTCTCCGGCGCGATTCCTGGAATCTTCGGGCAGACAATCGGACGCAGCAGCAGTGAAACAAACAAATGCGCCTCCTCTTCCTCATTCGACGTGAAAGGCAGGCGCAGCAGATCCTGTGGCGGCCGGAGCGCTTGATGAAGAAGTTCAGCAAAGACTTCCTTAGGCGTCTCTTTTTTGTCAGCAGGAACAGGCAAACCGCCCGAAGCGATGTGAAACACGCCTTTCGTCGTGCGGCGGTCCGTTTCGGGATTGTGAAGGACGCCTTGTCGCACGCGATAGGACTCGACAATGGGGGACCTGAAATAATCCTTCTCGGGCGGGAGCGACAAAACGCGCGCCAGACCATGACGATCCAAGGTGAACGATTTTTCGGGAATGACCGGGGTTTTGGTGAAATCGGCACCAAGATAAGCTGTCAGGAAATCGTGGATACGCCGGTCGGCCGGACAGAGATAATCCGCGAGGAGCCGGTCTTTCTCCCGATGGATGGCGAGCAGGGGCGCCGCGATTTCGTGAAGCTCATCGGAACCTTCGCCGCGGTATACCGGTTGTCCGAGAACGGCGAGCTTCAGATTGATGTATTGAATGACCCTCGGGTCCGGCCGAATCGAGGCGGGGGAATCCAAATAATAACCCAACTGCTTCCTTAGGTCCATGATGGTCTATTTCATTCAAGGCGCGGGGCTTGAGCAAGCCACATCCTGCGGTTCATCAGGTAAACAATATACACCGAAGATAAGAGTTGGCGCTCCAGCGCCTGGGAAAAGGAGCTGAAGGCCCCACTCCCGCGCCCGCCGCCAGCGCGTGAGAGATTCGACCCGTCGCCTCAAATTCTCCCGTTGACGCCGTTTCGTCAAGGGGCCTCCGTCAGCTCAACTCGCAGACGGAGAAACTTTCGCAATCCGGTATCGATTGGCTGCTCTGTCCGAACCGTGACCCGTTCGGTATTGCCGAGATCTTCGGTTTCCACAAGCACCGTGCTCGCGGCGTCCCAATGGATCAAATCATCCGAGGATTCGACATGAAAGGCGAGATCACTGGCGGCTTTCACCCGCTCGTAGGTCAGCGCAAGGAACTGCTCGCCGTTTTCCGTATGCACCGAGTGCTCGGGCATCCCTGCCCGCGACGCTTCGCCGGGCACGCCGCCGACCGCGTATTCCAGCAGGTTCGGCAATCCGTCTCCATCGGGGTCGGCCTCTGGACCGCTGACCGCGGGATCGGCAGCGTCTTCTGCCGAAAAATTCGTCTCCCGCCATGAGCCAAACGTACTCACAGGCGCAGCGACTCGATCGGTGAAGAGGCGCAATTCACCCGTCGTTTCCCCGGTGACTTCAAATTGAATCGTTTCAAACGGCGTCGGCGAAATGTCAGACAGCGCCAGCAGCAAAAGCAGGAGCAGCTCGTCGTCACCCAACGAGACATTGCCCAATTTCGATGAATCAATAGTCGCGGCCGGACCGATTAAATTCATCCCGAAAATTCCTTCCAGTCCAAGTGCCGCCAGCTCGGGATGATCGAACACAAGGATTCGCACGTTTTCCCAAACGAGGTCGAACCCCTCGCGCGCCGGAACACGAATTTCATTCAGCATCAAGATGGGAACCGTCACCGCATCCGCACCGATGCCGCCGATCTGGGAGGTCATTCCGCCGCCGGCCGCGTGGTCGATGACAAAGCTCTCGAGATCCTGATAGGATTGGGGAATCAATCCGATCTGCTTCGCCCAGGAAAAGCTGATAAACGAGCTGCCCGCGCCCGTGTCAAACAGCCAGTCCGCGGTAACGCCGGGAAAGCCGGGATCGTGGGAAATCGTCACGTTCTTCACCATCGGATTCCGGCTCATCGTCGGGAGCGTTTCGCCAGAAGGCGCTTCACCGACAAAGTCGCGCATCTCCATATCGAGAGTGACATTCGTCGCCGGAAGATCAGGATGACCCGGCGGCAGCAGCTTCGTCTGAATACTTTTCGCTTCCGGGGGCAGGAGGCCTTCCAGCTCCGGAGGAATGTCTATCCACTCCATCAGCATCACGCGCTGGCGGATAACCGGCATGCCAACGATGTTGATCGGACTGACGAGCGGATAAATAAACCCGCCGCCAATGTCGATCTCGACCACCTCCCCGGTTCCCGGTTGATCGCGAACCCAAAGATGGCTCTCTCCAAAGTTAACAAAATCCTCCTCCTTCAGATCGCCGTCGACGGGAAGAGGATCGTTATAAAGCAGAACACCGAAGGGGCGCGTCACGGACCCCACCTCCTCGCCGCCGATACCGGTATTGGTGTAGACGCCGATGTAATCGTCTTCCGTCAATCCATACGACGGCGTGTCATGCGAACCAGTCGCGTGAAGATTGCTGAGGACAAATCCGGATGATCCGGTGTCGATAAACGCACGAAAAAGAACGGGGCCGTTCTCGTCCTCCATAATCACACCGCCATCCGTCAAAAGCCCGTAGAGGCGCGGATGATCAAGCGATGTCGAATGAAAGGAAGGAAAAGCCGGGTCGTTCAGGACCACGGATTCGCCTCCAGCAAAACCAACCGCTTCCGCGAAAAGCAAAAGCCCGACCGCGCCAAAAATCTGAACACGATGCATCGTCACAAATCCTATCACCTTTTTGAGGGCAAATCACGCTCGGCGATTTCACTGGCGATCAGCGGTCTTCGGCCCTCCTCCACCCGGCACACGCCGGCGGCTGCCAGAGCTCCGCCCGCCCGAAAACGGTGGAAACGGCATCTTGCCGTTCTGTTAGTTAGGCGGATCAGCGGCTGGAAGCCGCGGCCGCTTTTTATCAGTCGGGTACTTCGATCGCGCCGCGGGCCAGCTTGACTAGATAAAGAGCGGCCAGGGGAATTCGCTCCCGGAGGCTGTCGATCCATAAGAACTCCTGATCGGTGTGCATTCCGCCTCCTCGGACCCCGAGCCCGTCGACGACAGGCAGTCCGGCGGCGCCAAGGATATTCGCGTCCGATCCTCCCGCGGTCGCGCCCCACGTCAACGGCGCCTTCCACCCCAGATCCCGCGCGCACTCGCGAAAATCATGCAGCATCGCCTCCACCGCCGGCGTCAACGGCTTGGGCGGCCGCTGAAATGCCCCGTCAACCGCTACCTCCACCTCATGGCGCTCCGCGACCTCGTTCGCAATCGCGCCAATCGCCTCCTCCGCACTCCGCGCGAGCTCCGCTGTCACCGCACGCACGTTCAGCCGGCACGCCGCCGCGTCCGGAACAATATTCAGCGCCCCGCCCCCGCTCACGCGTCCAACGTTCACCGTCAAGCCTTCCCGCTCATTCAACGCGTGGAGTTCCCCGACGATTTTTGAAACGGCGACGATCGCATTCCGCCCGTGTTCAAACTGGCGTCCAGCATGCGCTGCCCGGCCCTGGACTCGCACGAGAAAATTTCCGCTTCCCGCGCGCGCAGCGACGAGACCGCCGTCCGGCAGCGCCGGTTCGAACACGAGACCGAGCGAACAGCGACCGGCCGCCTCGCGCAACAACGCCGCCGACCGCGGCGACCCGATCTCTTCGTCTGGCGTCAGCAAGACTTCCCAGCCGATGTGCTCACGCCCCGGTGCCTTCTCCAGCAAACGCAACGCTTCGAGCATCACCGCGAGTCCGCCCTTCATATCAGTGACACCGGGGCCGATCAGCTGTTCTCCCATTTGCCGCGCGCGCTGAAAAGGATGGTCCCCCTCGAAAACCGTGTCGAGGTGCCCAGCCAGCAACACCCGAATCGGCGCGCCGGGGCGGCAGACCGCGCGGACAGCCGGCCCCAACGCGAACCGGACAATGCTTCCGTCATCCGCGATTTCCTCAGCGGGCGGCAGCGAAATTTGCTCAACTGCCGGCGTAAGCGGTTCGAGCGCCTTCACCATCTTCAGGGCGAAGCGCGTGACGCCTTCCGCGTTTTTGCTGCCCGAGTTGCGGTTCGCCCACTGCACGATACGCGCGACGATCTCCTCCTCCCGAGCCCGAAGCTCATCGACCCAGCCGTGGAATTCGCCGTCCGCCATCCCAGCACGATACCGTCCAACGAATCAAAGTGTCAAAGGTCTCCGGTGCCACAACCGTCACGCGGTACGAGTTGGTCGGCATTTTTCCACAAGCGCTGAAGCGACCACTCTTACCAGGCCGCACCCATTCACGGAGCAATCAGATGCAGCCCAAATCGAATCCACAGCGGGATGGTCAGCAACCCGATGAACGACGTCCAGAATACCACCCGCAACGCCGTCGCCACATGGCCCCCGTAATGCTTCGCCATGATCAGCGGAAAAACGGCCGGCGGCATCGCCGCTTGCAGCACAATCACCTGCCGCAGCTCCTGCCCAACCGGCAGGATCGCAGCCAAAAACAAAAACAGCAGCGCCAGAACCCCGAGGCGCAAAACCGCCGAACCCGCGACCGTGGCCCCGCCGCGCGTCGGATCAAATTCCCCAAGGTTGTCGGCCATCGTTGCTCCGATCAACAGAAGCGCCAGCGGGATGGCCGACGCGCCGAGCAGTTCGAGACTCGTCAACACAAACTCGGGCATAAAGGGATGCAGCCCGAGGTAATGGGCAAGCAGGCCGGCCATAACCGCAAGAATCGGCGGATTGATCAACGCCTTCAAATTTCCGCCTCCGCCCGCCCCGCGCAGCAGCGACAGGCAAACCGTCCAGATCGCCACCTCGACACCGAGATTATGCAAAAAAAGAACCCCGAGTGTCTCCCGATCAAAGAGCAGGATCGCCAGCGGAATCGGAATATAGCCGTAGTTATAAATACCGATGGTGAACGCAAATGTCCGGCGGCGCACGGTTTCTTTGAGACCGAAAAGAGGCGCCGCCGCATACGCGATGTAGAGGCCCCCGACGATTGTCGCAAAACCGACGAGCGGCGCGATCAGCACGTTCCGTGTGTCGCTGAGCGCCGGGTTGCCGAGCAGCGAGTCCAGGATCAGCGCCGGGACGAGCACATTGACGACAACCCGCATCAGGCTTTGATCCGCCTCCTCCGTCAGCCAGTTGACGCGCCGAATCACCCCTCCGAGGAGGGTAACTAAAAAGACCGGCAAGACCGCCCCGAGAACCGTCCAGTATTCATTCATCGATGACCAATCCTCCAGCCGAACAGATTCCCGGCCGCTTCGCAAGGCGACAAGCTGGGACGAACACAACAGAGACCGCACTCCCGATCCGGCTGTTTTACTTCACCGCAAAGGTCGCCGAAATATCAAAAACGCGCCCAAAGCACTCACGGTCAATCTTAGCGACCTTCGCGATAAAACGAGCCCCAGGTCTCCCTGTGCGCGGGCTGAAAATTCATCCGATTGCAGGAACGCCGCCAACACAAAGTCGGTTCACACCGCATCCGAGAGTCCCAAGCCGCACAGCACTTCGGCGATCGTTTTCGCCTCCTCCTCTTCGTACAAAGCAAATGGATCGTTCACGGGCCGGCCCAGCGCTTCTTCAAACAGCGCCTGGTTCGGATCCTCCGCGGCAATCGAACCGCTCTTTTCATCGAGATTCGATTTAAAAATCCCAGCCGCGCTGACTGGAAGGAAATCTTCGTAGGTGATCGGCGTGGCAACGGCATGTCCCGAAGCGATCAGCACCTCCATCCTCGCCCGCATCGGCTGACCCGGGTCGAGCCGAGGCAGATCGCCAGCGGCCGGACGTTCGGGATTCAGCCGGTAGTGAAAATAGCCGAGCCCCTGTTTGCGCAGCTCCTCAAGCGTCCAAGCCGGAAAACCTTCGCGGAAGATACGATTGAGCAGCTCCGGATATTCCCGGCGATACTCAGCTTCCCCCGCTTCCTTTTTCAGCTCCTTCGCTTCCTGCCCGACTTGCGCCGTCAACCGGTCATAAATCGCCCGGGCTTCCGGCCGGATCGCGCACTCTCGAAGCTCGATCTCGCCAAACCGCGCACGGTGCCGCCCGGCCGTCGAGCCGCCGCCTTCTTCCGGAAACTGAATTTCCTCATTAAGCGCGCGGAAGGACGTTTGCTTCAGCAAAATCGGACAGTCCTTCGGCGGCCCCTGCACCTCCGGAATCGTCTCGATCCCCATTTCCTCCATGGTCCGGTGAATGCGGTAAATATCGAGCACGCGCGGCGTCAGGTGATTGATGTGCGGGCCTCGAAAACAGACGATATCCGCCAGGAGCGAATTGATGCGCAGCAATTTCTCATACAGCGCGTGAGGAACCAGTGCCATCGGGTGCCACCGAAACGTCTCGAGAGCCTCGCGAACGAATTCATCAGCTTCCTCCTCCGTAAATCCATCCCGCTCCCGCCGCATACCCAGCAACTCGCGGAGACGCGGCGTAAAAATATCCCTGCGCGCCAAGGTCGCTTCCGCCTCTTTGCGCACTTCCGGCTCCAGAAGGTCCGTCCGGAGGAGCGACGTGAACACACGGAACGGGTTTCGGGCGAGCTCATCTTTCTCAATCGGACGAAACGCGGTCGAATGCACCGGCAAACCAGCCACGCTCAAATCGTAATATCCGACTGGATACATGGCCATCGCCCCGAAAACTTCGGCCATCGTCCGCAGCTCCGCCGCGGTCCCGAGACGGATCGCCCCGTGGCGCTCCTCGCTGACGCGATCCAAGCTCCCGAGTTCCTGTTCGAGATTTGGATTCCGACGAAGAATATCGTCGTTGATCTCGCGCACCAGTTCAACCAGCCGACCATAGAGCGGAACCTCGTTGCGATACATATCGGACATCGCCGCCGAAAAACGCGCGCGGATCCGATGCGGGGGAACGACAGCCGTCGAAGAAACAGGAGAAGCTTTCATAACAGGGCAGACTGCACCTCCAAGCCTCCATGATTCCTGGCTCCGAGTCAAACGCACTCTGACTCGCGCTCTGACTCGAACAGGTACGGCGTTAGCGTTGTTGGCGGCCAATCAGGAGATTGACGTTCTCACCGGACGGCGGCCGGACCGGTGAACTCCCACCCGTCCAGCTGAGCCGTGGCCGCTTCGCCCGTCTTCCGGAAGCCCACCCGCGTCTCCTCCCCATTCCGCGTCAAGCGCACACCGATCGCGCTGGCGCTTTCTTCGCGCTCGGCGGTCCAATCGACGCGGGAACCGGCACGATAAGGAACAATGACCGTCAACATGCCAAGCGATCGCTCCTTTTGAACGGTTGCAGCCTCCACGTGCCATTGGTTGGGAAACGGCTTTCCCGGCATCGGTTCATAACCGTCCCATTGCCGAAACACCAGTTCCACAGGCGAAAGGTAACGGGCGTCGAGGCCGGCCTTTTCTCGGTCAAGGTGAAGAGAGGCTTTTTTCTCCGCCACGTCGAACGGGTCTTCGGCATGAAGCATGAATTGGAACGTCGCCGGTTCGCGGGCTTCAAGTTCGTCGTAGATGACAACAACATCGGGTTTCACGAAAACGACATGCCGTACATAGCGTTCGAGCAGGTCGCCGTAGGCATCCGTCGCATCACCCGATACGTAATCCCATCCCGGTTCTGTCACGAAATCAACAATACGCCCGTGCGGTTCCGGCGTGTGCCGCGCCTGCTGTTCACCGTTGACCAGAACAGCGTTGTGGGCGCGCGTGCTGTGCGCCCATTGATAATGAAATTTGCTGCCGTGCAGGTCGCGGTAGACGCATGTGGTCAGGAGCGCCTCGCCAAACGCGTTCAACTGAAAGCTGTTGTGCGGGTTGTGCCCGTGACTCTGGCGGCCAAACGGACTCGATTTGAACAGAAAGTGAACGTCCTCGCGGCTGTCGAAAAGGTTCGAGTGAAGGCTTGCGATCCCGGTGCCCCAAAAGACCTTCGACTGGGGAATGCTCCGCGGCTCGCGCGCATCCGGCGGTTCCGGCAGCTGCGCGCGCAGAAGCAGCCCGTCCAGACCGCCCTGGCCGGAAAAGCCCCAGGTCTCCATCCACCAGCGCCAATACGGCGCCCGAGCTTCGCTCTCGCGGTTGTTCCGCTCAGCCCGAATGAAATAGTCGAGCGTGCTTCCCCAGCCGCCGGTCGGGGCGCGATAGGCGAGATCGCCGAACCCGGAATTGGGCGAATGCGGCGGTGCCACATAGAGCGGAAAATCACCGACCCGACCGAAAAACGGTTTCTTGAGACCGTCGATCCCAAGGGTCGTCCGGGCGGTCATCAGCCACGGCACGACTCGCCCAACGTAGCTCCCCATGTACGAGATGCCCTCATGCCAGCCGCCGTCGTCGTCCGCCCAAACGGGATACGCGGCGTAAAACTTGTTGAGCGCGTAGTCGAGCCACAGTTCCGCCTCCGGGATATCATCGTAAAAAGCAATCGCGAGCTCGCCGAGCTTGTGCCAGACCCGGTTGGCGTGACTCCCGTACGGCTCGTTTAAATGGCCGGTGCCGCGGCGTATCTCCCAGCTTTCCCACGCGTCTTTGCCGCGACGGCGCATCACTTTCGCGACAGATTCCCGCTCCTCCGGCGAAAGCGTGTCATAGGCCCAGTCGTAAGCGCGGGGCAAATAATAGAGCATCGGTTTCGCCGCTTCACAATTTAGACGAAACTGCGTCGGACCATCGGGATCCCAGCTGGCGAGATGCAAGATCCACCGCCGGGCGGCCGCGCTGTACTTTTCTTCGCCGGTGATCAAATGCATGAAGGCAAGCAGCTCGGCCTCCTGCCCGGCCCGGACCGTTTGCACGCGGTTTGGCCACCAGTAGCGGACCATTTCCTCATTCTCTTTGTCGCGCGCGGAGCCGAGGTGCTCCGGTTCCGGCGTCGGGCCGTTCGCGATGTAGCTGTCCGCCTGTTTGCGAAGCCGAGCGAACGCATCGGCCTCCGGCCCGGCAATCCGTTCCCGCAATTTCGGAAGATCGTCCCGCCCGATCAGCAGCCGCGGGCGCCCGGCAAGAACGCGATCGCGAATCTCGTCCCGCTCCGGGAGCGGCAGCACGGACGCGTCCGGCGGAACGCTCACCCGGCGAACGCGGCTCCAGTTTGAAAGCGTTCCGTCTTCGGTCCGGAACCGATAGCGCCAAAACCAGTCGCCGGCCTCCAGCGGCGCCGAATGCGTGTACGTATTGAACCGCAGCCCGTCGGCCGTGTTCGCCTCGGAAAAATCATCGGTCCTCGACCATTGGATCGCGTAGGTCGCGGCCTCCTTCTCGTGCAGCCAGATCCACGAGGGCGGGTTCACCGCCACGCTTTCCCCGTCCGCGGGACGATAGCCGACTTCCCTCGGCTTCGGCGCCCGGTTTTCGATTTTGGCGGTCTCCCCGCTCGAAGGGGTGATAAAAACGGTCACGGACGCGGCCGCGAAAAAGAGCGACAAGCAGGAGCGTTTCATTGGCCAAGGACCCTTACCGACGCCAAGAAACGGATCAACAAAAAACACGGCGGAAGCGTCCGGCTCGCCGCAAGCGCGCGGAAAGCTGACCGGTTAAGCGTCGGCGCTTAAGCGCGTCCTGCAAAGAGCCTAAAGTTCCTCCTCTTACCGACCCGTGAATCTCTCATCCATACAATTCCGACGAAGCCTCGAACGTCACAGCACCTTCTTCTCGCGTTGCTGCCACGAGTGGTAAACGGCTTCCGTGAAACGCATGTATTTGACGCCGTCCTCGAAGGATGTCAGGCGCACGGGAGCGCCGGTGCGAATACTGTCGATAAAGTCCTCTTCGACGCGCCAGCCTCGGCGCTCGGGCGCGGGGATTTCCACCTTCCATTCACTGGATCCGTCACTTTGATACAGCTCGTTCGCTGAACCGTCGAAACGCAACGAGCCTTTCGAACCGTTCAGCCTCATCTCGTTCCGCAGCTGACCGCCCTCGACTCCGCTGAAATGGTACACCAGCCGGATATCCCGCGGGAAACGGCCTAACACGGAAACACTGTCTGGAATCTTCACCTCCACTGGCTCTCCGCCCGGCTTCGATGGTCTCCATTTTGTGAATACTTCCGCATCGGCAAATACCCATTCCGGCACCAAGCCAATCCAGCGCTGGATCATCTCGTGATAAATTCCCAGCGTCAGAACATTATAGCCGCTCAATTCAACATCCTGCCTCCAAGTCCGCGGTGCTTCCGCTGAAAAATACTGCGAGCCGGTATGCGTCACGCAAATTTCGCGGAGGTCCCCAATGGCGCCCGCCTCCAAAATCGCAACTACGGTAGAATCGACGTCGAGCGACATCGGCGCGGGCACGACCTGCGCCGTCAATTCCGGATGCCGGCGGCTGGCCTCCAGCATCGTCAGCGCTTCTGACAAATTGCGCGCCATCCGCGCCTCAGTCAGGACGTGCTTTCCCGCGTCCAATGCAGCCACCGTCGCTTCCGCGTGCAAATACGGCCAGGTACCGATCATCACCGCGTCGACGTCTGGCGATTCAACCACTTGCCGCCAATTGGCGGCGATCCCGGGAATCCCAAACTCCTCCGCCACCTTCCGGGACGACTCTTCCGAACGATTGCAGACCAGCACCACCTCCACTCCGGGTATTTTTTGGAAACCTGGCAGGTGCATCCGGCGCGTATTCGCCCCGGCTCCGATGATGCCGATTCGTACAGTTCCGTTAGCCATGCGTTCGATTTATAAGAGATGGGGCCTCGGGAACAATCTTCTACGCATCGCGTTTCGGAGGTTTAACGGAAAACGCTTCTCCAAGAACGGAAATCGCTCGGATCAGGCATTGATCTCGCCGCGCCGGCCTGTTTGACTGGCCGTGTTGCGTTTCCCCAATAAATACGTGATCACCCCTTGGCTGCGGCGAATCGCGGTCGTCCGGGAGCGGGTGCTGGATCTTGTTTTTCCGCGTTCATGCGTGACGTGCGCCGACCCGGTCGACACCGACAGCCCCTACCGTTTTATCTGCACCCGCTGCTCGCGGCTCCTGACAATCGTCCGCCCGCCAGCCTGCACCCGTTGCGGGTTTCCGTTCTTCGGCGCTGTCGAGGGCGAGCGAACCTGCCCGCATTGCGAGGAGCTGACGCCGCTTTTCAACGAAGCCAAGACGGCGGTCTTGATGAAAGGCCCCGCGCGGGATCTCGTGCATGGGTTGAAATATCGGGGAGAGCGCCACTTGGTGGAAGACCTCGGGCGGATCCTCGGCGCCGCCGAAGGTTTAGTCGCATTCGCCGCGGGGGCCGTCCTCGTGCCGGTGCCGCTGCATCCGCGCAAACGCCGGGAGCGCGGGTTCAATCAAAGCCTCCTTCTTGCGGAAAAATTGGCATCGCTCGCGAAATCGGCTACCGTCCTTGAGGCGATTGATCGTGTGAACGATACCGTTTCTCAAACGCAATTCGACCGGCAAGAGCGGCGACGGAACCTGAAAAATGCCTTTGCCATGAAGAGAAAGTGCCCTTTAAATCCGCGCCTCAGATACATACTGGTGGACGACGTTTTCACGACAGGATCCACCCTTAACGCCTGCGCCGACGCGTTGCGCCGCGCTGACATTTGCCGGATCGACGTCATCACTTTTGGTCACGGCTAATTTTCGTCGCGTCATGTCCCTTTTCAGCAAACCGAAATATTCGACCGTCACGGTCAAAAAGAAGAACATTCCCGAAGGCCTTTGGAAAAAATGCCCGGTGTCGGGCGAGTTTGTTTTTTCGAAGGAACTCGAACAGAATCAAATGGTTGTGCCGCAAAGCGGCTACCACTTCCCAATCGAGCCGCGGACACGCCTCCGTTTTTTGCTCGATGAGAATTCGTTCGAGGAAATGGACGCCGAGCTCAGCTCTGTCGACGTCCTGTCCTTCACGAGCGTCGCCTCCTACGACGAAAAACTGGGGGAGAATCGCAAAAAAACCGGGTCCAACGACGCCGTTCTCTGCGGCATCGGCAAGATCCATGACATTCCCGTCTCGATCGCGGTCATGGATTTCCGGTTCATGGGCGCCAGCATGGGCTCGGTTGTCGGCGAAAAAATCACCCGCGCCGTCGAACGAGCGATCGAGCGCAAGATTCCGTGCATCGTCATTTCCGCTTCCGGCGGCGCCCGAATGCAGGAAGGAATCCTCAGCCTGATGCAAATGGCGAAAACGTGCGCCGCCCTCGGCCGCCTCAGTGACGCCGGGCTGCCGTTCATTTCGGTCGTGACGAATCCAACGTACGGCGGCGTCATGGCCAGTTTCGCCTCGGTTGGCGACGTCATTCTCGCCGAACCAGGCGCACTGATCGGGTTCGCCGGCCCGAGGGTCGTCAAAGAAACCACCCAGCAAGCGCTGCCGGAAGGTTTTCAAACCGCCGAATTTCTTCTCAAGCACGGACTTGTTGACCAGATCGTCAGCCGCCTCGACATGCGCGACCGCCTTCGGTCGATTCTCGCCGCGCTTTACCTCAAAAAGCGTCCTGGGGATGCCGTTCCGACACCCGAATCCGAGCCGCTCCCTTCGAGCGCCGGCACCGCGGAAACGGACGAAGGGATGGACGTGCCGAAAGCGACTGAAGACGCCCGGAAAACGGACGCGACCGCCACGGCCGACGCTTGAACCCATCTCCCAGACACGGACCAGCAGTGTCTCACCGATGAATCGCCGTTTCATTTCGCGGCTCGGATGACCTACGCCAGCGCCACCGATTACCTGTTCGGCCTGAAAGGGAAAGGATCCAAATACGGGATCGACCGGATGCGCCTCTTCGCCGCGGCTCTCGGTCAACCGCAGTTGGCTCTTCCCGTGATCCACATCGCCGGCACGAACGGCAAAGGCTCCGTCGCCGCCATGTGCGAGGCCGTTTTCCGCCAATCCGGCCGCCGCACTGGCCTCTACACCTCTCCTCATTTGGTGCGCCTCGGCGAGCGCGTTCAAGTCGACCGCCAGATTCTGACCGAATCTGAAATCGTTCGCTACACCGAGGAATTGAAGGAAGTCGCCGAACGGATTTCCGCCGGCGCACCGGAAGACCATCCGACATTCTTCGAGTTTATGACCGCGATGGCCTTCCTGCACTTTGTGCGAAAAAAGGTCGACATCGCGATCATCGAAGTCGGGCTCGGCGGCCGGCTTGACGCTACGAATATCGTCGATCCCGACGTATCGGTCATCACCTCAATTGCGCTCGATCACACGCAGCAGCTCGGCTCGACGATCGAAGCGATCGCCCGCGAAAAAGCCGGAATCATCAAACTTGGAAAACCAGTCGTTCTCGGCCTGATGGATCCCGCCGCCCGCGCGGCTATTGAGCGAATCGCAAAAGAACAAAACGCGCCCGTCTTCGCTGTCGAAGACCGTTTCGGCACCGATGTCAGCGCCTTTCCGGAAACCAATTTGTCAGGAGATCACCAGCGGGCGAACGCGGCTGCCGCGACGCTCGTATTCGAAGTCATTCGCAACAAGCATCCCGTGCCGCCCGAAGCGATTCCGGCAGGATTGCAGCACGTTTCCTGGCCAGGGCGGTGGGACAAACGAACGATCGGCGATAAAACCGTGATTTTTGAGGCCGCCCACAACCCGCAGGGGGCGCGGACGCTCGACTGCCAGCTCGCCCGGCTCATCGCCGAAACCGGCCAGCGGCCAATTGTCGCGGCGGGTGCTTTGGGCGACGCGAGGGCGCAGGCCCTTCTCGAAACCATCGCCCGGCATGCGCGGGAGATCCATCTCTTTACCCCTGACCAGCCCCGCGCGACGCCCGTCGCGACCTTGCGCGACTGCATTCCGGCAGATTTCTCCGGAGAGGTTCGCGAGGGAAAAGTCAGCGAAGCGTTTTCTCCCGGACAATGCCATCTCGGCGAGCCGGGCGACACGATTGTCGTCACCGGTTCGATTTACCTGATTGGTGAGATCATGGAGCAGCTGGAAGCGGCACCTGTCCAAGAAAGCCGTCTGCAGGATTGATTCACACGCGCTGCGGACGACGGAATTCGTGCGGTCGAGAAGTGAGCGCTTATTTTGAATCATTTGCATTTGCAACAGAATCTGCCTTACTGCTACCTTTTTGAACAGATGGAAAGATTCAGTGACGGCACAACGGTGAAAACCAAGACACTTTCATGGGTCGACCGCATGGGTGTTTATGCCTCGGCGGTGTGCGCGGTCCATTGTCTGGCGCTTCCCCTCGCAATCGCCGCCGTGCCGTCACTAAGCGTCATCGTCTGGATTGGCGAAGGAGTTGAACGCCTGCTCGGCGTCGCCGCCGTCGGTCTGGCGATTGCTTGTCTCTGCTGGGGATTCCGTGTCCATCGCAAGAAACGGCTGTTTCTGACGTTTGCCGCGGCCGGCGCGTTTATTCTTTCCGGGCAATTTTTCGCGCAAGGCTGGGTGGAAGTTGCGCTCGTCGTCACCGGCGCTTTCGGCCTGATCGGCAGTCATCTGCTCAATCGCCACCTCTGCAAGACCTGCAACACCTGCCACTGCGATTCCTCGGCCGATTGATTCCGGGGACATTTTACGGAAGGCGATCCGTGTTCGGGGATCGCGCCAGTCAGCGGTTGCCGCGGGCGGTGTCCAAAAAGATTTGGCAGCTGGACGGGTTCTGCTTGAATAGCGGGCATGCCCAACACGCTTGTCATCACCATCATGGGACCGGACCGTCCGGGTATCGTCGCCGAAATGGCCGCGTGTGTGGCCGAGCACGGCGGCAATTGGCTCGAGAGCAGGCTCGTCCATCTCGGCGGACAGTTCGCAGGCGTCCTGCGTGTGGAGGTTCCAACGGAGAACGCGGAAGCACTGCAATCCGCGCTGAAAAGTTTCGAGAAAGCCGGGCTGACCTCAATCGCCAAAGCCGAGCGAGCAACGCTCGAACCGTTCGTGACGCACCGCCTCGTCAAAGTCGATCTTGTCGGTTCCGATCGTCCCGGCATTTTGCGGGCCGTTTCCGCGGCACTCTCGCGACATTCCGTTAACATTGAGGAACTCTCGACGGAACGCCGGGCGGCGCCGATGTCAGGCGAGCCGCTCTTCCAGGCTCGCGCCGCCATCCGCCTTCCCGCCGAATCCACCCTTCCCGATCTCCGCACCGAGCTGGAAAAAATTGCCGGCGATCTGCTGGTCGACCTGACGGTCAGCCTGCCCGACTGATTCGGCGAACGTACGTTTCCCGCCAAATTTCATGCGATGGCTCGCTGGGACTGTCCCCGCCATCGCGCCGCGATCTCATGGTTGCGGCGCGGCGAACATCTCCTCCCGCAGGGAGCGCAGCATTTCGGCGGCCGCGGCGATCTCTCCCCGGGCATAAAAGTCAGCGATGCGGCTGAGGCGAGTCTGGCGCTTCCATACGCGTTCGGATTCGAGCGCCTCGCTGGTGAAGGAGGTCTGCCCCGTCGGCTGCGACGCGAAAAACGCTTGGCCGTCTTCCAGCAGGCGCGTTTCCAAATGCCGCCAGGCGTGCTCCCGCATCAGATCGAGAACGTAGCGTCGCTCGGTTGGGCTCTGGGCATCTTCGAGCGCCGCTTTCAGGTTCGCTGGCATCGCCGCCGCGTGTTCGGTAAACGCCGCGATCGCCTCCAGAAATTGCTCGTTGAGCCAGATCGCTTCGGGCAATACCTCCTCCCGGTAAAACTTCCCAATCGCCTCCCAGTCATCGCCAAAGTCGATGTTGTCCGCTTCCAGAACTCGCGCGACCCGATACGGCCTCGCCGAGTCGCGCGCGTAGTATTCCCAGCGGTCAAAGTAACCGTCCTCATCGGTATCGAACATGCGGCACTCGCCGAGCGGCTCCTGGCTGTTGATCTTTCCGATCCGGATCCAGCCTTCAGTCGCACCCTTCAAGTGCAGGCGCTTGTCGACGGGACTGTAATAAACTTCGCGGCGGTCGCTGAATGTTGGCCGGTACTCGCGCCGGATGTTCCACGTCTGCGTCGGTCCGCCGGTGTTGTGCATGAGCCGCCGCGACCAGATCCAAAAAACGCCCTCCCAGCGCCGGTCGCTGTCGGGTTCGTTTTCGGGATCGCCAATGGAGATGGACGCGTCCTCGTGTTCCACAAAACTGAACCCGGTCGCGTCGGCGGGATAAGTGTCGGCATGGGCAAGCGCGGCTTCGAACGGAACCGTGATCACGGTCTTCGGCGCGCGGCGAAGCTCATTGAAGTGCTCCATGCCATCGAAGTCATAGCGTTGTTTGCCGATCAGGTTAAAGCCCATCTCGTAGTGAAGCGGATGCTCGGGACCGCTCATGCCGTCCACGTCGTGTCCGTAGCGGATGTTCAGCGCGCCCATCTCGCGCATTTCGTCGTGGAACGGTCCGTAGAAAACCTTGTAACTGTTGGCGTAGTCGGGGTTGCTCATGTTGTCGAGAAAAGCCATCGGCACAGCGCTGTAGCGCACGACGCGTTCGGAATAGCCGTCTCCGTCGTCGTCGAAAAAGGCAAACGGGCATTCCGAAATAGGAACCCAGGAGCGATCGGCAGGGTTGTATTTATTCATGAAGATCATGGCGTCACCGTAGGCATCGGACAGGTAGAAAGGTCGCTTGTATTCGTAGCGGCCGACGTTCCACATGTGGCCGTCGCCGTCGATATCGAAACTCAGCCAGTTGAACTTCAGTTCGCTCTCCCTAAAGTAGCGGATGCCCATTTCGTCGGCTTTGCCGTCCCCATCGTTGTCGATGTAATCAAGCAGGCGGTCGACCGTGCCGTCCCCGCCATAATCGGCGACATAGCAATCGCTGTCGCGATCGGGCCGCGGATCGTCGGGATCCATATCGCCGTCGTCGTCGAGTATCCAGACGATGTCGCCATTAGCGTCCCTCCGGACCATCATCAAACCTCCGCCGGGATATTCAGAGGTCATAACAAAATGTTTCCCCGGCTCGAGCGCCGCGGCTCGCGGCCACCAGGGTTTATCATCCAGCCGCAACCGCCCTCCCTCGCTCATCGCCGTCTCGCGCTCCCACCATGGCTGCGCCCAGACCGCAGGGCCCGTTAACAGATATAACACCAGCACCAAGGCAAAACCGGGCGAGCTGCAAGTCACCCAGCTGCAGGCGGCTTTCGATACCGCAGAGTTGTATGATCTTCTTCGGTCGTGACCGCCAGCTTTAGGCGAACACGAAAACCGGCTTCTTCGTGGGGTGAAACGACTCATCATAATAGAATTGTCATCAGGTCTTTTCTCCTGCGTTCCGCTCCGCGTTTACTGTTCTCCAAAAGCCGCGCGAAGATACGCGATGACGTTTTCGATTTCCCGCGGACCGAGGGCCTGACCGAACGGCGGCATAGCCGGTTCTTCGTTCGCTCCGCGGGTGATTCCATTACGAATCGCTGTCGCCAGCTCGGCGTCGGATTTGTGCAATGGAGACCCGTCCCCGACGAATTTGGCCGACTGAATAACCGCGGATCCTGTTCCGTCACTTTGATGACAGGCGGCGCAGTAAAGGGTGTAAATCTCGCGTCCGGCGGCGAGATCGGGAGCGGCGGCACTTGTTTGCCCAGTTTCCTCGGCGACCGGAGCGCCTTCGAAGGTTTCTCCGGAGAGAAGGCGATTGCACGTATAATATGCGACCGCATTATCCAGCGGCTCATCGTTCGCGGAGCGCAGCTTCGAAGCCTCGAGTTCGTAAACAAAACCGGGCCGTAATTCCGCCAATTCCAGCTCAACGCTTCGCCCGTCTTTCCCCGCACGTGCTTCCCGGACGGGCACCTCCCGCTCGTTGATCCGCAGCGAACCGTCGAGCATGTGGTAGTTGTATTGAAAACGCCTGATTGCATAATTTTCGGGAACGGCGAGCGAGGACCGATCCATCGGTGCCGTGAACCGAAGCCGAAATCCTTCATCGGTCAGCTCCATCGTGGAAATCTCCACCGGCTCCGTCCCGGTCCAAACGATGCGCTGAAGACCTTGTTCCGCCTCGCGCCATCCGCGAATGGTCTGTCCAAGATACAGATGACCGTCAGGACCGAAGACATTTCGCATATTGCCGGGTCGCAATCCTCGTTCGCGAAGAAATGGAAAAGCCGCACCCTGAAACTCTCCGGCAACTTTCTTCAGAAACACTCGCATCACGAACGGTGTCACGTCTCCGATGAACACCTGCCCCGCAAACGGGCCGAACGCGCCATCCGTCGTGTCCCAAACCGGCTCCCCTGGCGAGGTGCCGAGGGGGCCGTGCGTCAGCGTGACCGCGGGCGGCGTTCGCAGCTCCGCCAGTTCCTCGTATGAAACCTCCCGGCCGGCAAATTCAGGATGCCATTTCAATCCGTCCGGATGACCATAAAAACCGCCGCGCCGCACGTGAACCAACTGCGACGAAGGTATCCACGATCCGGCGACATCGGTGACGAAAAGATCGTCAGCCAGGCTGATCCCGATACCAAGCGGCTGCCGGAATCCGCTCGCCCAAGGCGTGAACTCCCCTTGCGGCGTCACGCGAAAGACCCACCCTTGATACCGCGCGACCGACCGGTGGTGATCGGTTTTCCGTTCGGGCCGGTCCCAAGGCACAACAGGATCGAGGTCGAGCGGTCCGCGCGTTTTCCCGAACTCACCCGCGGAAGCCATGCCGAGGCCTCCGTAAAAATTCCCATTGGAATCCCGTCGCAATCCATACGCGAACTCGTGATAATTTCCCGTCATCCCCCACGCGTCACTGACGGTTTCATACCGATCCGCTTTTCCATCGCCGTCCGTGTCGCGGAGGGCCGTGATCTCCGGACGCTGCAAAACGTAAATTGTGTCTTCCGACTCAGCCGTCACGCCAAACGGCTCGTAAAGCCCGTACGCGAAGCGTTTCCACTCGCCCTTCTCCAAGTCACCGATCCAGACTTCTCCCACGCGATTGCAGACGACGATCCGGCCGCTCGGCGTGAAATCAATTCCGGAAATCTCGGGCGACATCCCTTTCGGAAGCTCCACCGTTTCCACCCGGTAAGCTCCCGAGACCGTTCGGACCGACAGCGCAAAATCATGCTTCACCGGCTCTCCCTCCGCTAGTTGAAGCGAGGTTCGAATTGGTTCCTCAAACCCGGAAGCCGTCGCGGATATCCGGTATTCGCCCTCCGGCAAACTCGAAAAGCGGTAACGCCCGTTCGTATCCGTCAAAACGGTACGCCGCGCGTTCTCGACAACGGAAGCGAGCGCTTCACCTTCGACAGTGACCGTCGCGCCTTCCACGGCCGCTCCCGACTGGGCACTCGTCACGCGGCCCTCGATCGATCCGTGCGCACTCCCCTCCGCCTCGGCGAAAGCAAAAACAAAAAAGAAAGCCGCGCAGAGGAGCGATTGTCGAAGCTTTCTCATTCCGTTTTCCTCTCAATGATAATAACGAACTCACCCGTTTCGTCCGCCGTGACTTCCAGTCGGCCATCGCGCCATTCGCCGCCGATCGCGGCACAAACAGCGTTCTCCTGCGCCCCGGTCAAAAGCCAAAAAGTCCGGCCAGGCGCGCTGGTACGGAATGCTCTAACGACCCCCGTCCCGTTGACCAGTGGACGCAGCTCCTCCTCAACCGCGATATCCCCAATTGCGTAACGAAAAACCGGATACGGTCCGTCCACGGAATAGCCTTTAAACGCAAACACCGCCTCCGCCTCGGGATCGCCTATCCGCAACGGCATCTCCGCCGTCTCAAGGTAAAACCTATCGCCGCCGAACTTCGTCGGTTGCGGAACCTTGCCGGTCCAGTTTGGGCGAAAATCGGTGTCCGCGCCTGACTGAATAAACGTAATGCCTCCGCGAACTGGATCAAAACAGAGCGTTGGGCCGCCCCGAAAGACGACTGCGAACGCGCCGGGATAAGCATCCGGCATGATGCCGCGCACCACGACCGTTTCATCGCTTGGAAGGTTCGGATACGGTTGCGCCCCGGCCGAGGAAATCAGGCCAGCGGCCATGAGAACCATGCAAAGAGCCGCGATCGGTGTCATGGAAGACCTCATTCACTTCCTTTCACAATGGAATTCCTTTGGTCTGAAAAATCGGCGCGGCGATGCGCCGCAAATTTCCGCCGAGGATGAGTCTCCGCTCCTCGAACGTCAGATCCGCGTCCAAGACTTTCGACAGCTCCGTCGCGTACGAGCGGCTCGGCCCGTGGCCGCCCCAGACGATCCGCTCAACCCCAAGATGTTTGACCGCGCAGTCAATTTGGCCGGAATGGGAGTCCGACCCAGCGAACTCGAGCAAAACATTCTCATAGGGACGAATCGCCCGCACGCCGAGTTCCCAGTCACCGCCTGAGTGACCGCAGATCAGCGGAACCTCCGGAAAACGCTCCGCCAGACGCGCGACGTCCATCGGTGTCGATTCACCGTGTAAATTCCCTCCACCAGGGCGGCGTGGATCCCCGCCAACCTTCATCCACGTGTGAATGTAAACGAGCGCATTCAGTTCCGCCGCGAGACGAATGATCGAATCATTGTTCGAATGATCGCACGTAATGCCATCGCGATTCGTCCCGAAATATTTGATCCCAATGCATGGCCCGTCCTGTATCCACTTTGTCATTTTCTGGCAGCTTCCATCGGGGTCTGACGGGTCGACGTAATGGATACCGGAAATCCGGTCCTTTTCCCGCTCGAGCAGCTCGCGCTGAACCGCGTCCAATTTCGTTTCAGCATGCTGATCGCTCGGTGAGCTTCCGATATCGACGGCGATGATCCGCTCGATCCCCAGGCGCTCGACATAGAACATCATCTCTTCGTGCTGCCGCATGTCCGCTGCCCCAAGAAACCCGTGATAATGCGCATCCCAAATGCGAAGAGCGATCAGCTCCTCCCGGCCGGGAAGGCCGTAGAGCGTCGGGTCGAACGGAAACTCCTGCTGGGCCGTCATGTTCCTCGGGACGATTTCGTGAGCAGCAACCGGGCGTTCTCCCGCATGATCGCGACCGTTTGCGTCGGAGTCAGGGGCGACTCGAAGAGTTTCAGGAGCGAGTTTTCCACAGGAAAGAACGGTGCGTTCGATCCAAACAGCAATTGCTCGACCGGCCAGGCCGCCGGCGCAAGTGTTCCGCCGAGTAGTTTACCGATCGCGCCGGCACCTTCGATGGAGGAAATATCGACCGAGACGCTCATATCGCGCAGGGCCGCCGATGTTCCTCTCGCGCGAACAGCGGCGAACGCGTTCAAAAGCTGGATACGCGCGTCGGGGTTCTCCTTCAAAATTTCCGGCAAGGCCGCCGTGCTCGCATCCGGGGCGCGGATGATCGGGTGATGCACCCGCGAATCTTCCATCTCCAGCGCGATCTGCACGATCAGGCCGCGCGCCGACGCGAGAGCAATGAGTCGCCGGAATTCCGGATGGTCCAGCGTGTAGCCGTGATAGGATGGATACAGGCGAACGCCGGTCATCTTGTAACTTTCACTGCAGCGGCGCAGGTCCTCTTCCCAGTCCGGCCACGCGGGATTAACGGTTCCAAAAGGAAGCAGCATTCCGTCTCCGTTCGCCGCGCATTCATCCGCGAGGCGCGCGTTGACCCCATCGAGGTCCTTGTGAAGCAGCGCCTCAAAACTCCCGGCCCATGCCTGCTCGATTCGATGTCGTCGCAGCTTTTCAACCAGTCGGCCGGTGTCGCGATATTTCAAGCGCCGAAACGGCCAGTCAAACAAATGGACGTTTGTATCGATGATGCCAGCCGCGCTGCTCCTGCTACTCGCGACCGGCTCCGGCGAATTCGCCTTCGCCTGAGACGCAGACAGTCCGGAACCGAGATAGAACGCCGCAATCGGTAGCGGAGTTTTCTTCAAGAAAGCGCGTCGGCTGATTCGCTGCATGAAAGGGATAGTGTTTGTTTTATCGGCGCTTTGATTTCGGTCACGAGTCCGGCGATTCCTGGGCGTCTGGGACCAGGCAGTTGCCGCCGTGGATCTCGTGAACGCAACAGCCCGAGGTTAAAACAGCGTTTCCGGTGCAGAGCAACAGAGAAAGGGCAACGCGCCAGGCTCTCTGCGACGTCACGACCACGCTGTCACAAGCGCGGCCACCGTCGGTGCCGGGGTGAGCCGGTGCACAATGCAGGCCAGCGGTATACCTCCCCCAGAACCACCGGGCACGAACACACCCTGGACTAAATTCGAAGCTTTTCAAAGGGCCGTCGTTTCTCAACGATTTCAAGCCATGTGCAAACTCGACCTTTTTGAGATCCCCCGTCTCCCATCGTCGGTGCGAGTCACCCGTGCCGCATTTCTCTTCACTGCCACAGTCCTGCTTGCTGTTGGCACAAGCCGAGCCGACACAGTGAAGGGTCCCGCAATGGCCGACCCGAACGCGGCGGCCCCGGTCCTCTTAAACGAGAACAGCAGCTGGTGCTGGTTCCAGGATGAGCGGGTTATCTTCGACGGCGACCGACTTCTCTTCAGCGGCGTCACCAACGACGGTGCCATTACGGTTACCGCCTACGATTTCAATACGGGAACCGGGCGGGTGATGGTTATGAATGCCGACCGCTTTAATCCTGACGACCACAACGCCGGAGCGCTGCTCGTCCGTCCCGACGGCCGTTACCTGTGCGTCTACGCGGGCCACAACCATGAGGAAAAGATTCGCTATCGGATCTCTTCCAACCCGGGAAATCCGTTTGAATGGGATCCCGAGCAGATCCTCGACGTCCCTTACCGGGTCACCTACTCGAACGTTTACCGCCTCTCGGAGTCAGGGATCACCTACAATTTTTTTCGAGGCCGGGAGAACGGATATCCGTACCTGCCCCATTATCTTGTCTCCGAGGATGACGGCACGACTTGGCAATACGGCGGGATGATCTTTTCGCATGAAGACGGGATTCCGTATGCTCGCTATGTCTCCAACGGCATCAACCGTATCCATGTTTCTACGACGCAAGGTCATCCGCGGTTTCACGATAACAACATCTACCACTATTACATCGAAGATAACGCACTGCATACTTCCGATGGGCGGCGGCTCGGTCCGCTGAGCAAAAAGCCAAGCTCCGACTACCACCCGACCGACTTTACACTTGTTTACGAAACCAAGCCTGGCGAAGCGGCATGGACCAGCGACATCGCGCTCGACGATCAAGGCCGCCCCTACCTCGGCTTCTCCGTTTCGAAGCACCCGATTCGCAAGGAGAACGATCCGGAAGCCGGCATGGACCTTCGCTACCATTACGCTCGCTGGGATGGTGAACGCTGGCATCAACAGGAAATTGCCTTTGCCGGGACTCGCTTATATCCCGCCGAGCAGGATTACTCCGGTCTCATCTCGCTCCATCCCGGCGATCCCGATATCGTTTACATTTCCGCCGATGTTAACCCCGTGACAAACGAACCGCTTCTGACCGACGGCGAACAACGCTACGAAATCTTCCGCGGCAATCGGAATCCGGAAACGGATAAATGGACCTGGACCGCCATCACCAAGAATTCGGAAAAAGATAACATCCGCCCGATCGTCGCCACCGACGGTAATCGCACCGTCGTCCTCTGGCTCTACGGCCGCTATTCGACCTACAGAGACTACGACCTTCAGGTTTGGGGATTAATCAATCCCTGATGGTCGGATTTTACGTACAGCATCGGCGTTTGTCTGATACGGCAACCCGCCGATGCCATCTACCGCCCGGCCGAGATCGCGGCTGTGATCGGTCCGAGCAGTAAATCGGGGAAGCATCCCAAGAGAACCAAAACCGCCGCGAGCAGCGCACAGCTGAATCCAGTCAACACTGGCGTTGAAGCCCGAACATCCGAACCCTCCCCCGCTGGGGCTTTTCCCAAATAAACCTGCTTCAAGACCAGCAGATAATAATACAGGGAAACCGCGCTCATAAACAGCGCCAGTGTGACCAGCCACAGCAGCCCCGGTGCCGCATCAACAGCGCCAGCTCGCCCCATCGCCGCCGTGAACAAATAAAACTTCCCGAAGAATCCGGCGAGCGGCGGCAGGCCGGCCAGCGAGACCAGGAAAAGCAGCAGGCAAAACGACAACCCTGGCGCCTCCCGCCCCAATCCGGCGAAATTGTCCAGACTGTCGCCGCCGCGCCGCTTGAGCACAACCCCGACAACGCCGAACGCACCCAGTGCGGCGATCGCATAGATGACAACGTAGAACAAAACGGAAGCGAGCGATGCAGGTGACGCTCCGAGCAGCCCGAGCAGCAGAAACCCGGCATGCCCGATCGCCGAGAAAGCCAGCAGCCGCCGGACACTGTTCTTCTGAACCAGCGCCGCCAAATTGCCTGCCGTCATCGACAACGCCGCCCCGGCCGCCAGCAGCGGCGCCCATCCCGCACCCAAAGCCGCCCACCCGGCACTTCCTTCCACACCCGCAAATCCAATGAGCAGCACTTTCGCCAGCACAAAAAATCCCGCCACTTTTGATCCCGAGGCGATCAACGCTCCCGCCGGAATCGGCGCGCCCTGATACACATCCGCCGCCCAAAAATGAAACGGAACCGCCGCCACCTTGAAAGCGAATCCAGCCAGCGCCATCCCCATCGCCACCACAACGGCCGGTCCAGTCCCGGTTTCCGCCAAGGCACTCCCGATTTCCACCAGCGACAAAGTTCCGCTCAGCCCATAGAGCCAACTGAACCCGAACAGCAGATTCGCCGCCGAGACGCCGCCGAGCAAAAAATACTTCAGCGCCGCCTCCACCGAACGAATGTCCGTTTTCGCAAACCCGACCAGCAAATACAGCGACAGGCTGGTCAGTTCGAGCGCCAGAAAAATCATCAGCAGGTTCTCGGTTCCGACGAGCAACAGCATCCCGATCGTCGCGAACAGCAGGAGCGCCCAGTTTTCTCCGCGATGCCGCTCCGGCGGTGCCTCAAAAAGCAGCAAGCCGGACGCGAAACTCAGTCCGAGCAACACCAGCCGGAACAAATCTTCCAGCCCGCCGCGCACCAGCATCCCGCCAGCCAATTCCCCTTCCCTCGGAAAGAGCAAAAGCACCGCGGCCGCGATCGCGATCCCTCCGAGCGCCAGCACACCAGGCAAGCGCGTGTCCGCTCGCTCTCCGGCCAAACCCGTCGTCAGCGCCCCAAGCGCCGCCAGCAGCAACACGATCTCCGGAAGCAGAAAACCGGTGATTTCAACGTAGGTCATCGGAAGATCCCCCGCATCAAGGGACTGTCAAAGCCGCTTGCGATCAGGTCCATTAACGGTCCCGGATAAAGTCCAACTCCAGTCACCACCGCGATCAGCAGGACGGCCCCGGCCCGCTCCGGGAACGTTGTCGCGTCGATTGCCTCCCGAACCGCGCTTTTCACCGGCCCCGCGGCCGCGTCACAAAAAAACGAATACTGCATCGCTTTCAACGTGAATGCGGCCGTTACGACGATTCCAGGCGCCGCGATTCCCAGCAGCCATGGTTCCGATTGCCACGTTCCAAGCAGCACCGCGAGTTCAGCAATAAATCCGCTGAATCCCGGCAAACCCATCGACGCCGCCGAAGCGATCACGAACGTTCCTGCCGCAAATGGCACCGCTCGCGACAAATCCAAAGCTCCGAGTTCCGCCAGCTCCCGCGTGCGAGTCCTGTCGTAGATCATCCTCCCGGCCACCCCGAACAGCAGCGCCGCGATAATGCCGTGCGAAAACATCTGCAAGACAGCGCCGTTCACGCCGATCGTCGTCAGCGTCATCATACCGAGCAGCACAAAACCCATGTGACTGATGCTCGAATAACCGATCACCAGTTTCAGGTCCCGCTGCGCCAGTGCCGCCAGCGCACCAAAAAGAATCCCCCCGGCCGCCAGCACAGCGAAGACAATCCGCCACTGCTCCAGTCCGTCCGGAAAAAGCGCCATCGCGACGCGCAACGCTCCATACGCCCCGAGCTTCATCACCACGCCCGCCAGCAGCATCGAGGCCGCTGTCGGCGCCGCCGCGTGCCCGGTCGGTGCCCACGTGTGCAACGGCCAAATCCCTGCCAGCACCGCGAACCCGAGAAACATCACGGGAAATGCCCACGCTTGGAACGCGGGCGAATAGTCCGCCGCCGCCAACGCCACGAGGTCAAAACTCCCGACTCCGGCCGCCCAATACGCCGCCATCGCGGCCGCCAGCACAAGCGCGCTCCCAACGATCGAATAAAGGGTCAACTTCATCGCCGCGTAATCGCGATTCGTCGACCCCCAACCGACGATCAGCAGGTATTTCGGCACGATCACGATTTCGTAAAAAACGAGCAGCAGAAACAGGTCGAGACTTAGAAAGACGCCGTAGGAGCCGCCGATAATGGTCAGGAAGAGCGCGAAAAACCGATTCGCCCCGCGCTCAATATTCCACGAGAACAAAACTCCCGCGACCGCGACAATTCCCGTTAACAGCACCAGCGCCAGACTGATCCCGTCAGCCGCCAGATGAAACCGGATGCCGAGCGCCGGTATCCATTCACGGTCGATGACAAACTGATAAACCTCAGCACCTGGCCCGCGCCGATACAGCAGACATCCCGCGACCGCCGCAGCGAGGCCCGCTGCCGCCGAGACGAGCGCAATCCCGCGCGCCAAGCCGCAGCGCCCGGGCGGCACCATAAGCAACAGCGCCGCTCCCGCGAAGGCCGTCAGGATGGTCAGCGCAATCATGGCGTAAATTCCAGGAGGACGAGCACAGTTTGATTCACCACATGAAGGAAGACTCCGGGAAAGACCCCGGCCGCGACAATGATTCCAACAATCGGCAACACCGCGACACGCTCCCCGACGGTCAAATCAGGAAACGCCTTCCACGTGTCCGAGAGCGATCCGGAAAAAACACTGCCCATAATCCGCAGCAGGAAAACCGCCGTAATCAGCAGACCGGGAAGTGCGACCACCGCCGCCCACGCGGCGACCGAGAAGGTTCCGCTGAAAATCAAAAACTCCCCGGGAAATCCGTTCAATCCCGGCAGGCCGAGAGATGCGAACAGGCTGATGCCCATCAGCCCGCACAGCACCGGCGCCACCCGGCGAAGTCCGCCAAAATCATTCAGCCCGCGCAACCCGCCGCCGCGCGCTTCAATCCATCCGACAAAACAGAACAGCGCCGCGACCGTCACTCCGTGATTGAACATCTGCAAAATCGCCCCGCTCAACGCGGCCTCTCGCCCGGCCGCCGGTCCGGCTTCCGCCGCTGTCGCCACCGCGAAAATTCCGAGCAAACAGTAACCGATGTGATTGAGCGATGAATACGCGATAATTCGCTTCAAATCCGTCTGGGCAAGAGCCGCGAGGGCCGGAAGCAATATTGTCGCCACCGCCAGAACAAGGAGCAGCGTCCGCGCCGCTTCCATTTGATCCGGGAACAGCGGAAGCAAGATGCGGACGAATCCGTACAGACCCATTTTTGACAGCAGCGCGGCAAACAGAATCGAGACGCCGGGCGGCGCTTCCGAGTACGCCGGAGGCAGCCACGTGTGAAAGGGAACCACCGGTGCTTTAACCGCCAGCCCGAGAAAGATCCCGCCAAAGATCAGCTTGGGAATTAACCCGCCGTCGCTTTGCCCGAATCGTTCTCTGAGCGCCGAGGCCAGCTCGCCGCCGCGGCCCATTTCCGCCAGCGCCAGCAGATCGAATTCGCCGGTCGCCAAAAAGATGCCCAGAAAGGCGAGCAGCATCGCGATGCTGCCGACAAACGTGTAAATGAAAAATGAATACGCCGCCGCTGTCCGTGCGCTGCCGCCCCACATCTTCACCAGCAGAAACGCCGGGATTAGACTGAGTTCCCAAAAGAGGAACCACTGAATAAAGTTCAGGGACAGGAAAACGCCAAAGACCATCGCCTCCAGCACAAGCAGCAGGGCGAAATACGCTTTTCTCCTCCCAGCGGATTCTGGATGCGGGGGCTGCGGCGCGAGCATGGCAAACGGCGTGACGATGGCGGTCAGCAGAAGCAGCAGCAGACTCAGCCCGTCGACGCCGAGGAGATGCTCGACCCCGAGCGGAGTGATCCACGGCGCGCGCTCAACAAACTGCATCGTGCCCGAGGCCGCGTCGTATTGCACCCAAAGCGCGAGCACCCACGCGAGCGCGGCCAACCCGAAAACCACGGCGACGCGACGCGCCCATTCCGGCCGCTCGGAAGGCAAGATGGCCGTCACCGCCGCGCCGACGAGCGGCAGCAGAATCAACGCGGAAAGAGCCGGAATTCCCGCCATCATCGAGCGCCCTCCGTTTGGCCCCCGCCCAGTTGTTTTGTATCCGTTTTCCTGATCATCTCCATGCAAACAGAAGAAGCAGCACGACCAGTCCCGCGGCCGCATACCCGAGGTATCCTTGCGCATCGCCGTCGCGCATCCGCGCCATCCACGAGCTCGCGGCGCGCATCACTTCGCACCCGGACCGGAACGCGCGGTTGATCAAAAACCGATCGATGGCTGAGAGCAGCATCGACAGAGCCAGCGAAAATTTCGTCACCAGAACCACCGCGCCGTGCCAGACAAACCGGTCGAGAAACGCCGCCGCACGTCCGAGCCAATGGTGGCCGCGCACAACCGTCCTTTCATAAAACGCATCGACATAAAGCCGCTGCGCCAGCGCGCGATACACCACCGGAACCGAAGCCTCCAGCGGGTCCCCCTCACTCAGCCGGTCGGCCCGTCGGCCGTACAGCAGCCATCCGCCTCCCACGCCAGCCGCGACCGCGACTATCGATAATACCAGGATCCCAGTCGCGCCATGGCCAAACAGCCGGCTCCAATCGACGTCCGCCGGCACGCCTTCCAGAAATCCCGCCAGCCACGGCCAGACCGGCGTCAGCACCGCGCTCAATGAAACCGTCGCAACCGCCAGCGCAATGAGCGGGGCCGTCATCATGCGGGAGTTCTCTTTCGGCACTCGGCGCCCTTCAGCGCGATAGTCGCCAAAAAAGACGTAAACCATTTGTCGACTCATATAAAACGCGGTCAAGAATGCCGCGACCAGTCCCAGCACAAATGGCACGCCCGAAACCGGCCATTCACGCGCCGCATGGAGGATGGCTTCCTTGCTCCAGAACCCGGAGAAGAAAAACGGGAAGCCGGCCAGCGCCATCATTCCGACCGCGTAAGTCGCAAACGTTATCGGCATCCGCCGGAAAAGTCCGCCCATCTTCCGAACGTCTTCCTCGTGCTCGCACGCCTCGATCACCGATCCGGCTCCAAGAAAGAGGAGTGCCTTAAACATGGCGTGCGCCAGCAGGTGCAGCATCGCCGCCGTTACACCCCCCACCCCGAGCGCGAGCATCATAAACCCGAGCTGCGACACCGTCGAATACGCGAGGATGCGCTTGATATTCGTTTGGGCCACGGCGAGACAAGCCGAGAAAACAGCGGTGAAGCTCCCGACCCATGCGACCGCAACCAAGGCGGTCGATACACCGTCTGGCCCGGAAGTGACCTCAAAAATCGGGTACATCCGAGCCACCAGGAAAACTCCCGCCGCCACCATCGTCGCCGCATGGATCAATGCGGAAACCGGTGTCGGCCCTTCCATCGCGTCCGGCAGCCAAACGTGCAGTGGAAACTGACCGGACTTCCCCGCCGCCCCGCAGAAGATCAATAAGGCGATCACAGTCGCGGCGGTCGCCCCGCCAACAGCGGTTGCGCCCGCCAAGTTAGCCAGCGTGCTGCTTTCGAGAATCCCGGCGCCTCCGTCGAAGAAAAGGGTCGTGCCGGTTTCGGCGTACAGCCAAACCATTCCGAGAAACAGACCGAGATCGCCAACACGCGTCGTCAAGAATGCCTTCTTCGCCGCCGCCGCGGCCGCGGGTTTGTGATACCAGTACCCGATCAGCAAATACGACGCGAGCCCGACGAGCTCCCAGCAGATGAAGAGCAGCAAGAGACTGTTCGCAACGACGATTCCGAGCATCGCGGCCGAAAAGAACGACAGAAAGGCATAGAATCGGACGAACCGCTCATCCTTCCGCATATAACCCGCGCTGAAGATAAAAATCGCGAGACCGACCCCAGTAACCATCGTCAGCATCGCGGCCGTCATCGGATCGAGTGCGACCCCGATCCGCAGCGGCGTGTCGCCGAAGGTGAACCAAGTGAAGTTCCAAACCTCGCGCGCACCGCCAATCACGCGCGTCAACAGCAGAATCGACAGGCACGCCCCGATCGCTTGCGCCGCGATGGCGGAGCCAGCCGCGATTCGTCGCGAGTTTCCAAATACAAATGCCGTCGCCGACGCAACGAGCGGGATCAGCGGAATCAGGCAGAGCAGAAGACTGTTTGACGACACCTCAGCCATGGAGCGCGCGGTATTCCGCCGGATCGACCGACCGGTAATGGCGATAAATTGCGATGATCAAGGCGAGTCCAACAGCTGCTTCGGCCGCCGCGATCGCGATTGAAAACAGGACAAAGATCATGCCGTCGAGCCGTTCCGAATTCTCTCCGAAACGCCAGAAGGCGACAAAATTGATATTCGCCGCGCTCAGCATCAGTTCGATGCCGATTAAAATAAGAATCGCATTGCGCCGAATCAGGACCGCCGCAAGCCCGACGCAGAAGAGGAGCGCGGAGAGAATCAGGAAGGCCGGCAGCGTCATCATCCTGTATTCTCCTCCTTCATTGCCAGCACCACCGCGCCAATCAGCGCCGCCGTCAGCAGCACCCCCACTCCTTGGAGCGGAATGATATAATCATCGGCCAGCGCAATCCCGAGCGACGCGATTGTATCCTTTTCCTCAACAACGGCCGCGACCTCGCCGGATCCAGTCGGCCAGTCATGTCCAAGAATAGCCGCGACGAGCATGACAAACAATCCCGCCACCGCCACCGTTCCCAGGAGAGGACGGGGACGCCAGACGATCGCATCTCCGAGCGGACGGGTCAGTTGAATAACAAAAACGATCAGCACGGCGACCGCCCCCACATACACCAGCAGCTGCGCGAACCCGAGAAACTCGGCACCGAGCACGAGATAAATGCCGCCGACCGCGGCAAACGCCCCGGCGAGACTGAGCCCGCAATGAACGGCGTTGCGCAGACTCACCGCCGCGACCGCCGCCGCGGTCATGATGAATGCTAGCACCCCGAACGCGAGACTTTCTCCAGAAAAGTTCATCCTTCCGAAAACCGATACACCCGTCCGCTCGGCGTGTAACCGGCGAGCAGCGTTCGGCCGAGTAAGAGGTAAGCCGCAAGCACCGGGACTGCTGACGCAACCCAGCCGACGGGACCTCGTCCGGCCGCGTGCCAGATCGCCGCCCCGACGATCACCGCGAATCCCATCGGCGTCATAAACTTCCACGCGAAGCTCATCAGTTGATCAATCCGCACCCGCGGCACCGTACCGCGCACCCAAATCGAGAGCAGCACCAATCCGTAGAGCTTTGCGAAAAACCAAAGGTAGCCGGGAACGAATTCGAGAAACGGGAACGGCGCGCGCCAGCCGCCGAGAAAGAGCGTCACAGCGATTCCGCAGATTGCGAAGAGACCGATGTATTCCGCCAGGAAAAAGACAGCGTATTTGAAACCCGAATACTCCGTCATGTGTCCGGCAACCAGTTCCGACTCGCCTTCCGGCAGGTCGAACGGGCTTCGATTCGATTCCGCCTGCGCCGCGATACAGAATAAGATGAAGGCCCCGAAGCCCCACGGCGTGAGCGCGAACCAGTTCGGCAGGATCCCGAGGCTGTACCCTTGCTGCGCGTCGACAATCGCTGCCGGAGAGAGCGATCCAGTCATCATGACGATCGCGATCGCGGCAAGAATAAGCGGCAGCTCATAACTGATCATCTGGGCGATTGCGCGCATCGCGCCGAGGAGCGAGTACTTGTTGTTGCTGCCCCAGCCTGCCATGAAAACCGCGACTTCCGTGGTTGCACCGATCGCGAAGAAAAAGAGGATACCGACCTCCAGTTCGACCGGGACAAGCCCCGGTCCGTACGGCAAAATCGCTAAAGCGAGAAACGCGGGAACGACCATGATGATCGGCGCGAGCAGATGGACGACTCGGTCGCCACCCAGCGGAACGATGTCTTCTTTGATCAGCATCTTGATTCCGTCCGCCGCCGGTTGCAAAAGCCCCCACGGCCCGACCCGGTTAGGACCGTATCGGTTCTGGATGCGAGCAAGGATTTTGCGCTCGAGCACCGAGGTCAGGGCAAAGAGCAGCGCGAAGACAGTGACAATCGTCGCGATGGTCAGTTGCATGGAAACGAACTCTCGCCCTCCCGGTCCGAGGCCGAAAACCGCCGTCAGGAAATCGACCGCGCCCTCCTTCAAAATCGCCGGCGCCATCTCCGCATCGCGCACGGCCTCGCCGATCGCCGCAACCAGGATGCCAGGCGCTGACGGATCGATAAACCAAGCGACCCCGAGCATCAGCCCAAGCAGAAGCGCAAGTGCTGATACGAGAATTAGGCCGGCCCGGATAACCGGTTGATCGCGTTCAGTCTTTTTTCGCATCCGACGCGGCGCGCTTCTGTCGCGCCTCTTCCTTTCGCCTCCTCTCTGCCTCGATCCGCTCGTCGGCGGCTGAGGCGTCGGTCGGTTTGATCTGATGATAGTAAGAATTCGGTTTCGCGAGCGCGCGCTTGTCGAGGATCAGCGAGTCGAATCGATCGAAGGACGATTGGTCAAAAGCCGAGTCCATCGCGATCGCATCAAACGGGCACACCTCGACGCAGATCTGACATCCCATGCAGGCGGTGACGTCGAGGTCGAAAATTTTTGGACGCTTCGCGGGGCGGCCGTTTTCATCGCGATCCATCACGATCGATATCGCGTTGGGCGGACATTCCTTGGCGCACGCCAAGCAGGCGACGCATCGCAGACCGGCGTCGGGATCATCACCGTCGTAGATCAAAAACGGAATCGTCCGGCTGTTCTCCGGCAATGGCAGCTGCTCCTCCGGATATTGCACGGTAACGAGACGCTCCGGCTTGAAGTAACTGCCGATCCAGTTTCGGGCGGTCACCGCCATTCCCCGCAAAATCCCGAGGCCCGGGAAATAACGTTTTTTGGGCGCGATCATCGGTCAACCTCCCCGAGGACGATGTCGATACTGCCGAGGATGATCATCACGTCGGCGATTTTTTGCCCGACGCACATCTCTTCGAGCAAAGTCAGGTTGATCAGACTTGGCGGCCGAACGCGGTACCGGTACGGGTTCGCCGATTTGTCGCTGATCAGGTAAAAGCCGAGTTCGCCTTTCGGCCCTTCAATCCGGGCGTATGCCTCGCCCTCTGGCGGGCGGAGATTGCGCAGTTTTGCCTTCGGATTCATGATCGAGCCCTCGGGAAGCTCCCGAAGAGCGACCTCGAGGATGCGGAGCGATTCGCGCATTTCGAGGAGACGGATCATCATCCGATCGTACGTATCGCCATGGTCGCCGAGCGGCACGCGAAAGCGGAACCGGTCATAGATTCCGTAGCGGTCGACTTTTCGGATGTCGTAATCAACGCCGGCCGCCCGAAGAATCGGACCGCTCAAGCCGGCGTTGATCGCCCGCTCCGCGGAAACAGATCCAACGCCCTGGGTGCGCGCGATCACGATCTCGTTGGTCACAAGGAGTTCTTCAATTTCGTCAAGGAATTCCGGATACGCCTGAATCACCCGCTCGGCCTCGTCGAGCCATCCCGGCGGGAAGTCGCAACGGCAGCCGCCGAATCGCATGTAGTTGCACATCATCCGGGCGCCCGTGAGCGACTCGAACAGATCGAGAATTTTCTCCCGCTGCGTGAATGCGTACATCAGCGGCGTTCCCCAGGCTCCCATATCGGCCAGCAGGAAGCCGAGGAATGACGTGTGATTCTGCAGGCGCGTCAGTTCCGCCAGCAAAACCCGGATGTATTCGGCTCGCTCGGGCACTTCGATCCCTGTGAGTTTCTCGACGGCGAGCGCGTACGCCCAATTATTCGTCAGCGCGCAGAAGTAATCGAGCCGGTCGGTGTACGGCATTGAGGAGAGGTAGGAGACGTTCTCGGCGATTTTTTCGTGATTGCGGTGGAGGTAGCCGAACACCGGTTTCAGGCTGACGACCGTTTCGCCTTCGAGCACCGCGTTCATTCGGAACACGCCGTGCGTCGACGGGTGCTGCGGTCCCATCGAAAGTTCGAGAAGGCCTTCGCCGAATTCGCCCGTCGCGCCTCCGGCGGGAGTGAACGTGTATTCTTTGGCCGGCGGATTCATCGGTCGTGGTCGGAGTCAAACGCCTTGAACGGCACACGGTCCTCGACGTCGTCAGGGTCGACCCAATCCTTCCGCATCGGGTGTCCGCCAAATTCATCCCACATCAACAGGCGGCGCAGGTCCGGATGCCCCTCAAACCGCACGCCAAACAAATCGAAAATCTCGCGCTCCTGGAGCTCCGCGCTCTTCCAGACCGGTGTGAGCGAAGGCGCGAAAACGTCGGTCTCGCGGTCACCGGTTCGAACCCGCAAGATCAGCGGGCCATGACGGAGCCGCACCGAATACAGGTGATACACCACCTCAAGACAGCCCGGCTCACTCCGCTCCACTTCTTTCTCGACCTCCTTTTCCTCACCATCGATCTTCTCGCGGACCACCTCCTTCACGCGTGTCTTCCGCTCCAGCCAGTCGACGCCGGTGACGTTGGAGCAATAGTCGAAAGCGAGCGCCGGATCGTCGCGAAGGAAGCGCGCGACGGCGTCCGCGTGTTCCCGGGAGACCACGACGGAATCCTGCCCGGACGGACCGGGGTTGGGCACGACCTCCACAGCAGCATCGGGAACCGCGCGATGGATCTTTTTGCAAATCTCAGCCGGTGTCATCACTTCGCGAAACTCCCTCCTCCAGTTTTCGATAACGCGGTTTCCAGACTTCCGGATTGAACGGCGGAGCCAGACCCTTTTCCCCGTATTCGGGGACCGGGTACTGTCCCGACTCATTCGGGTCCGCGTGTCGCGGCCGCTCGGGACCGGTCAGACGCTGGCCGCCGATTTTCTCCTGCAGTTTCATGATGCCGTCCAGAAGGGCTTCAGGACGCGGCGGACAGCCGGGAATAAAGACATCGACCGGTATGTAGCGGTCGATTCCTTTAAGCACGTTGTATCCGTCGCGAAACGGTCCGCCGGAGATCGCGCAAACACCCATGGCGATCACGTATTTCGGTTCGGGCATCTGGTTGTAGAGCCGCACGACCATCGGCGCCATTTTCTTGGTGACGGTTCCGGCGACGATCATCAGGTCGGCCTGGCGCGGGGACGGACGAAACACTTCGGCGCCGAAGCGCGCGAGGTCGTGCCGCGCCATCGTCGTGGCGATCATCTCGATCGCGCAGCAGGCGAGCCCGAACTGGAGCGGCCACATCGAGTTGCCGCGGCCCCAGTTGTAGAGCGACTCGAGGGAGGTGACGTGGACCCCTTGACGGCTCAATTCGTTGCGCAACCCCTCATCCATCACGCCGCGTCACCTCCAGGTCAGCACTCCTTTCATCCACGCCCAAGCGAGGCCTTCCAGCAGCAAAAGCACAAAGATCAGAATGGCAAAGACCGCGCCCGGCGACAAGCCGAGAAAGGCGACTGCCACCGGAAACAAGAAGAGCGCCTCGACATCGAAAATCAGAAACAGGATCCCGTACAAGTAATATTGGGAATGAAAACGCACCCGCGCGTCGTCCGTGGCCGCGATACCGCATTCGTAAGCGGCGTTCTTCTCGGCACCCGGCTTGGCCGGAGTGAATTTCCACGCCCAGGCACGGGCCAGAAAAATCGGTACCAAGGGAAATGCGACAGCCGCCAGAAGGAAAAGGGTGAGAAACCAATACGGCGGGTGCGCGTTCATGCGATCAACTCCTCGCCTCAGCCAAGCTTCCCCGGCCTCCCGCCGCCCTTCGGGCGCACCAAAGGGAAACCTTTTGGACGACGTCCTGCTTTCAATTCGCTGGAGTCAACGGAATCCACAGTATCTTCCAAGAAAAGCAGAGCCCATCCGCGACGTCAACCGCGATTGCTGCTACCCCAATTTACGACCTCCTCATGGGCCCCCTGAGGATGGCGCTTCTCATGGAACCACCTCGCAAGTTCGGAAACCAGACCTCGTAGCTCAACTCTCCAAAGTTGAGTCGCGGCACCCTTGATGCAATTCGTGACGAAATGTCTTCGGCTCTACGTACCGCCACCCTCCAACAACAAACAGTAAGGGCTGACTCCGTACCGTCTCCCTAAACTTCGATCAGCGTTTTGGGGTGTTTTCGGGCCACCTGCAAGAGCCTCAACGCCGCGCCGGAGGGCTTGCGGCGACCTTTTTCCCAGCTTACGGCGGTGACCGTCGGAACGTTCAGAAGCCGCGCAAAAACGGGCTGGCTCACGTTGAGGGCTCGCCGCACCTCTGCGATCTCCTCCGGCGTCACTGCCGGGGCCGGATCGGGCAGCCGCACGCGGGTTTTCCGCATGGTCAGCTTGCGCTTGCCCTGGACGTGGTCGCGCACGTCCTCAACTGCGCTGATTAGTTCTTCGGCGTCAAATTGGATTTCGGTCTTCTTCATTTTCGATACTCCGCTTTGATGGCTGTGACCGCCTTGGCCAGCCGTTTCTTTTGCTCGTTGGTCATGTCCTCGATGTCGCCTTTGGTGTAAGCGGAAAAGAGATAAGCGATTCCCGGATCGGGAATGAGCAGATAAATGATCCTCGCTCCGCCGCGCTTGCCTTTCCCTTTCGCACCCCAACGGATCTTGCGCAAACCCGCCGCCAGGCCCGGAATGACGTCCCTCGCTTCGGGCATCGCCGCCAAATCGACTTGGAACCGCCGGTATTCATCATCGCTGAAGAGAGCCTGCGCTTGCTTGGTAAACGTTGGATGTTCGATAAAGGTGAACACCTGGTAAACCCTTACGGAGTAAGGGAGGTATTTCAAGCCCCGATTTCGCTTTTTCTCGCTGATCTTGTCGGTGCGCCCGACCGCGAAAAGGTTTTGACGACAGGTCCCCTGGTTGAGCACGCGGTAACGCGCACCCTCGAAATCCTCTCTCGGACTTCTCGACACACATTACTTTCTCCGGGCTGAATCAGCCGTATCAACATTGAAGTATCCAGAACTATAGATCTGATCCAAAGTGCAGGAGCGGCCGCATTTCAGCAGCCCCACTTGCCGTCAGCTCTTTCCCGCCAGAGGATTCGCCAATAATAAAACAGGTAGAGCAGAAACGCCGCGATCCAGCCGGCGAGCGCGAAGTGGAGGAGGATCGGGCAGCCGAGCCCGGTGTAGCCAACGCGCGCGAACGCCGCGCCCAGCAGGAGTCCAAGAGGCGCCCACACCCAGCGGCGCTCGTCGGTATCGAGCCCGGCATGAGCGCGGCCGGCTATGAGGAAAACAGATAGAACCGCCAAACCCATTCCTCCCATCATTGCCAAATGCCGCCCGCCGCTCAGCCAGCCTCCAGAGCTTCCCGACAAAATGGAAATGCCCATGATCAAGTAGCCGAGCGCCATCGCCCAATACACCAGATAGAGCATCAGCACCCTCCGGCAAAACACAACCCGACCCATGTGCCAGTCCGAAAGCAGATTCAGCATCGCGGCACCGGCGGCCATCGCGCACCAGCCGGTCACCGCCGCGGGCCCGATCCAAAATTCAGCGGCGAGATGGATCGCAAAACAGAGAACGGCGAGATTGCGGCGCGGCGGACGGGCCAAATAGTCGCGAGCTTCTCCCCGCTCTTCCAAGGCCCGGTTGACGACTCGCATTGAGATCCGGCTCATCGCCAGCACGATCAAAATCATGTACCAGCCGACCACGGCACGCAGCCACTTCGATGCATCTCCGCCGCTCAGCAATGCGAGATAATAGCCGCCGGTCAGGATGAGGATTCCCATCAAACCCAAAGCAAGTGACCGGTGCCGTTTGTCGCGGAAGAGCGGTTTCCCGCCTTGCCAAACCAAGCCCAGCAGGAATCCGATATCCGCCGCGCCAGCCCACCAGGTCCCGAACGGCAGCCCCGCCCAGCCTCCCATCCGCGCCAGCACCCAGAGCCCAACCAGCCCCGCGAGACGGCGGCCTTGGATCGGCGGTGTATTCGTAAACTCGGGCGCGGCGGTCAAAAGAAATCCCGCCAGCGCGGCGCCGATAAAGCCGAACAGCATTTCCCGCCCGTGCCAGTCAATCGGTCCACCGGCGCTCGCAGGCAGGTTCCAACAGCCGAGAAGGAATCCTCCCCAAGCCGCCATTGCCAGGACGGCATAGCTCGCCCCCAGCAGGAAGAACGGCCGGAAGCCGCACATCAGGACCGGCCATCTTTGATCACTCCTCCGGGTCATCGCCGCTCCCTCCAGATCCGCCTAAACCGAAAACTTCCCGGACAACCGCGTCTTCACAGATCTCCTTGGTCTTTTGGCCGACCCACGCCGGCCCGCGCCGCGAAGGAGGCTCATCGAGAGTAAACCGCCGGCGCACGCGTCCCGGGTCCGGTGCCAAAAGCACAATCTCATCAGCCAGCCGAACCGCCTCGGTCATGTCGTGCGTAATCATCAGAATCGCGGTTCGGCGCGCCGCGAACAGGAGGCGGTAGAATTCCTCCTTCAATCCGACGTCGAGCGAGGAAAAGGGCTCATCGAGAAAAAGCAGCCGAGGCCGCAGGACCAGCGCCCGGCCCAAAGCCACGCGGCACTGCATTCCGCCTGAAAGCTGGTGCGGGTATTTCTTGAGATCTTCGTCGTTCAGCCCGATTTCCGAACCGTATTCGCGCGCACGATCTCGCCGGGTTTTCTTATCGACTCCGGCGGCTTTGAGCCCGAGTTCCATGTTCTCCGCGGCGGTTTTCCAAGGCAGCAGCGAGGGACTTTGAAAGACCACCGCCGGGTTGTCGGCACAACGGATCACACGGCCTTCGGCGGGCTCGAGCAGGCCGCTGCAAATTTGCAACAGCGTGCTCTTTCCGCAACCGGACGGTCCGATCATGGCCAACGTGCGGCCGGCCGGCAGACAGAAAGTAACATCCCGAAGAATCTCTCGCGCGCCGTACGAGAAGAAGAGGTTTTCCGCCCGCAAGACGCCGTTGCCGTCGCTTGACGTATTCACAGCTTTCTCCACCGTTCGACGTGCTGTTTGACCGGCTCGAAGAGCAGCGATTCGATCAACAACAGCACGAGCACGAGCGCCACGATCCATGCGAGCGTGCCGGGCGTATCCAATAAACTGCGACTGGTCGCCAAGGCCGCGCCGACGCCGTCGCTGGTGGCGAGCAGCTCGGCCATGACCGCAACTTTCCAAGAAACGCCCAGCGCAGTGGTCACAGCCGGGACCAGGTAAGACACCACGTGGGGAAAATAGAGATCGGTCAGGCGCATTGACCAAGGCAGCCGAAACGCCGCGCCCATTTGCTTCAACGGTCCTTCCAGAGTTCTGGCGCCTTGCATGCCGCCCAAGAATACCGGCGGGAAGCAAGCAATGAAAACGGTAAACACGGGAGTGCCATCCGCTGCCCCGAACCACAGCAAAGCGAGGACGAGCCACGCGACCGGCGGCGTTCCTATCAGGACGGAGACCACCGGACGAAACAGAAAAGTCGCCGTCAGCGAAAGTCCGGCAAGGACACCGAAAACAGCGCCGCAGACCGATGCCATCAGAAAGCCCGCGATCGCGCGTCTGCCGGTGATCCAGATTTGGTCGGCCAGCATATCATTTTCCAGCAGGCGCATCATCTCCGCCAGCGCGAGCCGCGGCGAGGGCAGGATTAAGTCGCTGTAAAATCCGCTCAGCGCTTCCCAAAGCGCAAAAAGCAGAAACAGGCTCGCGATGAATCCCCAGCCGCGCCAAATCCATGCGAGGCTTTTGGCCAATGCCTTGCCCGGCCACGCGAGAACCGCCCGGCCATTCATTTATCCTTTTTCCCTCGCACGTTTCTCGCCGCCGGAGATCTCCTCGCCGCCGACGTCTCCGCGGAAAAAATCGTCGGGCGGCATTTTCCCGCCGACGATAGCCGGATTGGCCTTCTGCAGCACTTGATAAAAGAAGCGCAGCTCCTCTTCGGCTTCCGCCGCGGTGAGCGCCTCCATCGGACTCACCTCCAGCGCGCGAGCGGCCGCCTCCGGCGAAACTTGCTTGAGGTGGCGCGCCACGATTTGTCCGGCCTCTTCCGGATGCGCGAGGCACCATTGCAGCGATTCGGTATACGCTCGATGAACCGCTTGGCGGAGCGTCGGACTTTGCTTGCCGATCGCCGCGATCCCCGCCTGCGGCATGCGAGCCTCGCGATGAAAGACGCGTCCCCATTCCTCCTGGAGAGAAACGCTTCGATGCAGGTCGGGCGCGAGGTGGCGCGCGACGCCCGAGTTCACCCGCTCCAGAAGAATCGAGATTGCCGGTTCCGCGAGCAGCGCGTGCTCGACCCGCCGCGTCAACAGCAACTGGACCGCGTCGAGCGGCGTGGCGACATAGCGCAGGCGAAAATCCCGCTCGGGATCCAGTCCCGCTTCTCGCGCGACCGCCTGGAAAACCAGATCGGGCATGTCGCCTCGAAACGGCAGGGCGATCTCTTCTCCGCGAAAATCGCTCAGCGTCTCATGATTCTCGCTCCTGGAGACCATCCAGAGAATTCCCCAAGTGGATACGGTGACCCACTCGACCGGCGCTCCCCGATTGTAGAGATTGGCCACGACATTGGACGGCATCGCGGCGAAATCGGCCTTTCCCCGCAGAACCGCTACGCGCATTTGATCGGGATTGGTCCAGGTCTCCCACCGCACGCTTTTCACGTAGTCCTCGAGTGCGCCCGTCTCGATCATATGAATCAGTGGAAACGAGACCACGGCGGGAGGTCCGCTGAAGACAAGTTCGTCCCGCGGCTGCGCCGCAAGCGCCGAGACCATCAGCAGCGCCGCGACCGCGAGTATTTTCCAAATAGCCGACCTAAATTCAGCACTAAGAAAGAAATTCTTTAACCACAAACGAACACAAATTAAAGTAAATGAAGAACTTAACAGGTAGTTTTTTGATATATCCATCTCATCTATTGGGTGAACGAGAACACAGGGACATCGTTTCCTGATCCATTGAGTTCGTGTACGCTTCGCTCCGTCGTGGTCTTTCAATCGCGATATTTAGGATCGATCGTTTCATGTTGCTTCCCATGTTCACCATCGAATTTCTAAGCCAGCATAGAACGCGCGTCCTTCGCCGGGAAAGAATACGCTCTCATCGGCACCGTTCGCGTCGATCGCGTTTTGCCAAGCGGCCGGGTGTGCTTTGTCCGCCAGGTTTCGGCCTTCAAAAAAGAGGCTCCAGCCGTTGCCCCGCCATCCCGCCCGCGCGCCGAACAGGATGAATCCGTCCGCTTTGAATGTATTCGCATTGTCTATATAAAACGACGCCGGAATACCGGACAGGTTGGGACCGAAATAAAAGCCTCGCTCATCTTCATAGAGAATTTCCGCGAACAAAAGCTGCGTCGGAACTCCCGCCAGTTCGTTGTCGCCAAACGTGTCGTCGCCGTCGAACCGGTGCCTGCGCAGCGTGTAGCTCCCGCGCGCGACGAGTTGGTTTCCTTGGCGCGAATCACCGGCTCGCCAAAGCACCTGCCGCACCGATGCCTCCAAGCCGTAGTGGATGGTCCGGTCGGCGTTTTGACCCACCTGATTGCCAACCGTATTCACGCCGGGATCGGGCGAAAAACGGATAATTTCATCCCTGAGCCAGCCGTGGTAAGCACTGACCTGCCAGTTGGTCCGGTTTGCGCTGCCTCGGACTCCGAGTTCCGCTACCCACGCCTTTTGTTCGTCGATCTTCTGCAAATCGAGGCGTTGAGGCGGCGGAGGGATGACCGGGATCGCGATAATATCGCCGAAAGCGGGCGGCTCAATGTTGCGGGCAAACGATCCGAAGAGCTGAATCGGGCCGAGGTTTTCCCGGCGAAACCCGATCTTCGGCGCGATCCCGGAATACGTTTGGCGCGAATTCCCGTTCGGGCCGCCCGGCATATTGTCCTCATACTTTCGAACGGCATGAAAGGCGCGCGCCCCGGCGACCAGCGCCCAGTTGTCGGCGACCGCCCAGTCGTCTTCGAAGAACGCGACGGTGTTGCTCGCCCGCAGGTCGCCGTCCGCGAACTTGGGGCCTTTAATCGTCGCCATGTTCGGAAAAAGCTCCTCATTGCCGCGCATCGCCGAAGCGCGGATTCCGGCTGTGAGCGTGTTTTCGCGGCCGCCGATTTCGTGATGGCCTTCGTAAACCAGATGCCCGCCAAAGTCGTCCGATCGCGCCTCCAGCCAGCCCGGCCCCAACTGAAAATTCGTGGGCGGAAGCGAAGGACGGCGAACGTCGGTGTCTCGATAAAGATAATACGCGCCGAGGTCCCAGGTGACGTCCGGGGTCGGCGTAAACGTGAGGCGGTTCGCGAGGCGAAAAGTGAGAATCTCGAAATACGGCTTCGTCAGCGCATTCATGTTGAAATTGCCCGGAGGACCCCGCACCCGGCCCTGGCGCGGGTCGTCTTCCATCTCTTGTTTGGTGATTGGCAGGGCGATATCCTGATCCACTCGGGCAAAATTGATGAAAGTGCGATTCTCAACGGTTTCGCTCAGGCGGTATCCCCAATTCGCAGCCGCTTTGGCAGCGTCACCGGATGAAAAATCGCGATAGCCGTCGGTTCGCCAGAATTCGGTCTGAACGACAGCATCGGAATCCGCGTCGGCCCAGCCCTCGGTGAGGACGCCGCGCACATAGCCGAAACTTCCCGCATCGATCCGCACGCGATCGGTCGCGGTCAGGCCGGTCGGCGACTGGAAATCGATCGCTCCTCCCAGAACAAGCGAGCCGAGGCGGGCGGCCGCCGCACCCATCCGAATCTTCACGGTCTCCGCCAACATCGGACTGATCAGACTG
>CAZYAN010000005.1:0-25411 GCA_964645585.1 uncultured Opitutales bacterium | reverse complement strand
CGCCGCACCCATCCGAATCTTCACGGTCTCCGCCAACATCGGACTGATCAGACTGTAATCGAAGTTGCCATCCGCGCCTCCGATCGGAAAACCGTCGAGCAGAACGTCGGCGCCCCGCGATTTACCGAAGACCACGTTCTGCAGACCGGAGCCGCGCATCGACACGCGCACATCGTCGCCCGCCCGCGAACCCGCCTGAACGCCGGGAACGCCTTCGACCACTGCGGCTAAATCACGCGCCGTTGTGCGCTCGATTTCGAGGTGAGCGACGGTATGCGCGGTACTGGTTTCCCGATCCAAAACCGCCTCGGGCGGCGGGGTTCCGCGCATGGCAACGGGTGCCAATTCCACCTCCTGCGGAGCGTCCGGCGCGGCACCGCCTTCCGCGTTTACGGAAAAAAGCAATGCCCCTGCACCAACCGCCGCGCATCCGCGGAGGCGGAAAGCCGCTCGTCTCATGTTTATCATACGTACACCGATGGTTCTTGATCGCTATGCGCATGAAACTGAGACTCATTCTCATTTCTGACAAAGGGGAAGATTCCGGAAATTGACCAAGATCAATTCTTCAAACTCTTGGGCCCGCTTTGGCGGCCAACGGGGAGCTTGGCGTTCCCGGGCCATGCATCCTCGGCAACTCAGGGTTTTATTTTCGTCGCGCCCGTCACGGATTGGATGTAGCGGGTTTCCGCGGGATCGTAGGGTGTGCCGTCACGGCGGAGGATGTCGTGGAACCACGGGTCCGGTTCGGCGGTGTATTCGCGTTTCCATGAATCCCAAGGGTAGATCGTCTGCGACTTCCCGTCGACAAACCCCCAGTTGTAGGCGCCGACCTTTTCGTCACTCAGATAGCCGAGAATCGGATCGAACCGGCTTTGAAGCGGACGTGCCATGTATTCGGTGCAAAAGATCGGGCGATCGTACCGTTGCAGGTTTGTCACACAGCGGCGGACTTGGTCGATGTTTTGGTAACTGTGAAAGGAGATCACATCCGACTCTTCCAGCTGAAAACGCTCCATCGGGCTGAGTTTCTCCGGGTCGGCCCACTCCCCGATCCAGACACCCGAGGTGATCGGCTGGGTCGGGTTGACCTCGCGCGCCCAGCCATACGCTTTCTCAAGCAACGCCAGAGCCATTTCCGCCTTGTTGGGCAATTCCACATCGGCGTATTGAGGAACTGGATTGTTCGGCTCGTTGAAAATGTCCCAGATCTGCACGCGCGGATCGTCGCGGAACCGGCCGATGACTGCTTGCACATAGCCCTTCATCTCGTCGTGCCGGTCGGGATTTCCCAAAATCTCAGCACCAGGATTCTGGACCCAGCCGGAGTTATGCACGCGAGGGGTTGGATCCGGCTGCGGGCCGGCCTTCGGGAAGGGATTCCAAACTCCGTCGAAGAGAACGAGCATCGCGCCAATTCCGTGGCTGTTCGCAATTGCCAAAAACTTGTCGATTCGTTCGAGAAAACCGTCCGGGTCCTGCGACCACGGAATGTCGTGCAAATACACTCGCACGCTGTTGAACCCAAGATCGGCCGCCCAGCCGAGCTCGCGGTCGATCGTCGCCGGATCCCAAGTTTCCTCCTGCCACATTTCGAGCTGATTGATCGCGGTGCTCGGAACAAAATTGCAGCCGGCAAACCACGGCTGTTTCGCGTGCCAGGCTTTGGCTTCTTCCACGGCCCATTGGCCGCGCGGAGTGATCGTGTCGGCTTGCGCGGCGACACCGCCGGTCGCAAGAAACAGTGAGGCAAGAACAGGAATGAATCTCATCGTAAACTAAGAATCGGGTTATCGGGTTGTTAGCCGGGCGAATCGTGCAACGCCGCCTGATTGTGTGCGAACAAGAAATCCGGCTGCTTCGAAATCTCTCTGAGTCGCCACCGCGACCTCTTTGAAAACGGGTGCTTGTGAACAGAAAGAAACGAAGGTAATAAAGCTGACAGTCCGGTATCCATTCCTCGATCACCCGAGTATGCCCGCGGTTGTATCATGAAACTCTTTCTGCCCGTTATCATCAATCTTCTTGGGGTTTTCGTTGCGGCGGATGCCTTACGGGCTTCCGCGCCGAGTCTTTCTCATCTTCAGGTAATCGAGGAGAAACGGGATATGGAGAGCGTGTACATCGCCTATTCCATGCTGACGGAGCAACGGAATCCCATCGCGGTGGAACATGCACTGAAGGATGTAAAAGTTCCGGACGCCTACCTTTGGGTAAATGCCGCACGTTACTTGGCGAGTCTCGGACGTGAGGAAGCAATTCCTTACCTGATCAAATCCCTTCGGCACACGGCCTTTCGAGGCGACGATCAGGCAGTCCTTTGGCTCGAGGATCTCACTGGAGAGAAATTTGGAGCGAATTTTGGTTTGTGGCAAAATTGGTGGCTCGCCGAGAACCCTGATTCTTTGATCGATTGGAAATCAAGCCTGGGCCCACGCCCGAGGATCGAGGGAACATACAAGCCTCACGAGAGTGCCGCCGAGGGTGACGGCTCAGTCGCCGCATTCCTAATGGAGAGCCTAGAAGCAGCCGGTGCTCAGATTGATTACAAAGGCGAACTCCCGGAGCTGGGCGAACGGTGGCGATACTTTCTAGATTCCAAGGGAGCGACATTCTTTATTTTTGGAGAGGGTTTTGAACGTGTAGCGCGATTTCTCAGAGACCTTATGGGCGATCCAGATCCAGAACGGGGTTCAGTTGCGTTTGCTGACGCATTGTCGTGGCAGCAGGGGTTCTATTCGATCGAGGATAAAAATGCGGGTGTAAGTTATGTTCGGAATAAAGAAGGCTGGATTCAAATTGATGTCATACGTCCGAGTAAGGATGCACAAGAGTAACTGGCTTCGTTCGTGCCTTGCGCTCACGTTCGCCGCGGTCAGCATCGGGACGCCCGGGCTGGCGGCGGAAAACGATTTAGCTCCAGACGGGGTCGTGCGCTACAGCCGCTTCGGAGCGGTTGGCGACGGCAAAACCGATGATATTGACGCGATTGTCAAAGCGCACCAATACGCGAACGAGCATAACCTTCCCGTGAAGGCCGATGAGGGCGCCACGTATTACATCGGCGGCAGGAACCGCACGGCGGTTATCCAGACCGACACCGATTTCGGCACGGCTGGCTTCATCATCGATGATACGGACGTCGAGAACCGCGGATCCCACATATTCGCGGTGCGGTCGAAATTGAGCATCGTCCAGCCGAAAGAAATTTCATCGCTCAGGAAAAACCAGGGGAAAATCGATGTTTCCCTGCCGCAACGGTCCCTCATCGTCGTCACCGATTCAAACGTGAAGCGGTACATCCGTTATGGCGGCAACCAGAATGATGGCGCCAGTCAGACCGACGTCTTCATTGTGGACCGTGACGGTACCGTTGATCCGGATACACCGATTATCTGGGATTTCGACCAAATCACCAGCATCAGCGCTCGTCCCATCGACGAGGAGAGGTTGACCATCACCGGCGGACGTTTCACCACAATCGCCAACCAGGCCGAATCCAAATACACCTACTACGCCCGCGGCATCGCGATCCAGCGATCCCGTGTGGTTGTCGATGGCCTGGAACACCGGATCACCGGCGAAGGAGATCATGGGGCGCCGTACGCCGGGTTTCTCTCCATCTCCAACTGTGCCTACGTGACGGTGCGAAACACTGTGCTGACCGGGCGAAAAATCTATCAGACCATCGGCTCGGCGGGCAGAACGGTATCGATGGGCAGCTACGGGATTTCGCTTAACCGCGCCCTGAATGTCTCCTTCGTTAATTGCAGTCAAACAAACGATATCAACGATCGCACGTACTGGGGGATCATGGGGTCGAATTACTGCAAGAATCTGGTCTTCGACAATTGCACATTCTCCCGGTTTGACGCTCACATGGGAGTCTATAACGCGACGATCCGAAACTCCACCCTCGGCCATCAAGGCATCAACGCGATCGGAAGCGGCGTCTTTACGGTGGAAAACAGCACAGTGCATGGAAGGAGTCTCATTAACCTTCGCTCCGACTACGGGAGCACCTGGGAGGGAGAGTTCGTCATTCGCAATTGCGTGTTTGTCCCGTCTGGCGGCAGACCGGTCAGCGCGAGCCTCATCGGCGGATCGAATTCCGGCAGACACGATTTCGGCTACACCTGCTACATGCCGGAACGCATCACCATCGACGGCCTCCATATCGACGACTCCAGCCATCCCGAGAACTACAAAGGCCCGGCGATCTTCGGGAACTTCAACCGCAACTTTACCGACGCTTCCTACGAAGAAAAATATCCGTATATCAAAACGGAAGAAGTGATCCTCCGGAACGTCACCACCGCCAGCGGAAAACCCCTGCGCCTCAGCGATAATCCGGTGATGTTCAAATCGGTGAAAGTGACGGAGCTCCCGAGCAAATAAATTCGTCCTATCGCCCGTTTTTCCAGAACTCACCGCGGCTCAACTCTTCGAAGTTGAGTCGTCTGGCGCCCGGAACCGAGATAAGGAAGCGGTTTTAACCACAAAGATCACAGAAAGCACAAAGATATAGGGAAGCCGAGGCGACCGCTGATGCACATGGAAACTGTTTCTGCTTAACCGGCGCTGAATGCTCACGCGAAGCCGCGAGGACGTCAAGGTGATCAATCCGTGCTCTCTTCCTTTGCGCCTCAGCGTCTTGAGCGGAGCGGGCGTGAGGATCGGAGTCCTGAGAAGCAAATCGCGCTAGCCAATGAAAAACGGGGGCGCGGGGGCGATCCTTCGCGAGGCTCGCTTGACGCGCGGCCGACATACACTAAATTCGTGTTACATGAAAAATGTGACGATTACACTCGATGAAGAAGTAATTCGCTGGGCTAAAGTTTGGGCAGCACGAAACGACACGAGTGTTTCCCGGATGCTGGGCGAGGAACTCCGCAGGAAGATGGAAAACGAAAGAGATTATCGCCGAGCAAAGAAGCGCTATCTCTCCCGGGAGCCCCGCAAACTGAAAGCTCGGGGCCAGGCCTATCCTCAACGGGATTCTCTGTATGAGCGATAACGCCTTCGTTGATACCAATATCTTGCTCTATGCTCGCGATGCGTCGGAGCCGGCCAAACAACCGGTCGCCGCGTCCCTTTTGGCCGAACTTTGGGAATCGAGGAAGGGGCGAATATCCGTACAAATCCTCAACGAGTTCTTCGTGAACGTGACGCGGAAGCTCGATCCAGGCATGTCCGCCGAAGAGGCTTGGGACGACATCGAAGCCTTCATGGCGTGGCGCCCGGTTGCACTTGACGGACCCATCCTTTCCCGGACATTCGCCGCCTACCGTCGCTACAATCTTTCCTGGTGGGAGTCCATGGTCGTGGCTGCGGCGGAAGCTTCGAATTGTTCCCGGATCTTCAGCGAAGACCTCTCCCACACCCAAATCTATTTTGGCATCACCGTGATCAACCCTTTCACAGAATCCTTGGATCCCTCCGATTAATCCCTTCACCCTTCGTTACCTTCGTTAGCTTCCGTTCAATTCTCCGGCTCCAGCCGTATCGATTTCGCAAGCTCGGAGACTCACGCGACGAACCTCGTTCCCGGAATTAATACAGCTTGAAGCGGGCTTTTGGCTCGGATTCCAGTGTGGCGCCGCCGCCGGAAACCTGATCGGAATCGAGCTGTCCCGTTTCCAAAAGCGCGTTCGTAACCGTTTCGATCCTTGCCGCAGCCAGTTTCTGGAGATCGGCATCGGTGATCTCGATCTGAGCGAGGAGCCTTTCCTTCATCTCCTCCACCGTCGGAATTTCAACCGGCGCAACGGCGGCGACAACTTCTTCGCTCTCGACCGGTTCCCCGACGGGTTCCGGCTCGGCAACGGCTTTCGGCGCTTCGGCGGCTTCCGTTACCGGTTCAGCCTCGGACCGGCTGAAAAGCCGCCGCATCCATTGCGGAATGTGAACGACGATAAACGGCCTCGATTCCTTCGCGGATTCCACAACTGTCTCGTCCTCTGCCGGCTCGTCCGGCAACTCCGGCACGTCCGCAGTCCTTTCCGGTTCTTCCAACGGTTCAACTTCGTCCGCCACCGGCGCCTCGAGCAAACCAAACCGCGCTTCATACAGCGAGCGGATCAGGTCGGCTTCGCTTGCCAGATGAATTTGTTCGGTTTCGGAAGTGCTCCGGTGGGCGGCCAGTTCTTCGCGGAACCGGTGTTCAACCATCGCGGGCCGATCGACGCCGGGATCGGCGGCCGCGGCGATTTCGATCCGCAGGCCGGGCCGCTGGTGGAGGGCGGCGGCGAGAGCGCGAATGGTTTCCAAGCCTTCGTCCGACAGAGCAAACTCGCCGGGCGCGAACGCGATCTCCGAGAGCTTGTCACCGGAGGAGCCCACAAGTTTTCCGAGGGCAGCGAATGGCGAGCTCGCCACGTTGCGAATCACGCCCAAGAGCGCGTCGGTGGCAACGGTAACGATGTTGAAACGCGGGTCGTCCAGACGGCCGGAAAGCGGGACATCGATCGCGATCTCGCCGTTTCGATCGCGCAGCAAGGCAAGTGCAAGATCGAGCGGAAGATGGATTGACGATCCGCTTTCCACACGTTCGCCGAGGCGAAAGTTTTTGAGACGGATGCTGTTTTGCGCGGACAGATTTTCTTCCTCAATTCGAGCGTCCACCGCAAAATCCAGCCGTCCGTCGGCAACGGTGCGACCGATGAATTTTCCAGAATAAGGAGAGGTCGGCGGGAGTCCGAATCCGGCGAGCTCGACTCTCGTGTCGGCGAACAGCTGCGCCGGATCGGTGCCGACGGTTCCCGAAACGGCAAGGCGTGCGCCTTGCGGAAAGCTTCCTGTGACATCGATCGAAGCGCGACTGGCAGGATCCGAGGAAAGGCCGGAGATCTCCGCGGCGAGTTTGTCCAGCCGGGTGGAAAACGGAGGCGAAACCGTCTGGTCAGAAACCGAAACCGCGCCGTCGTCCACGCGGATCGTTTCGATGGCGAACGCGAGGGGAAAGTCTTTCGCGGATTCTTCGCTAGACAGAAGCTTGGCCGGTGTTGCGGTTTCGGCGGTTTCGGCGCCGGCAGAAGGAGAACCGATTCGGAGCAGTCGCAGAAGGTTCAGAGTGCCATCTTCCTCAAGCGTGACGACGGCTTGCGGCGCCGTCAGCTGAACCAGTTCGCCGCGAAAGGAGAGCGGCTCCGACCGAAGGGCCAGGCCGTCGAGAAGGAAGCTCGAAAAAGCAAGCACCGGTTCCCCATCGGCGCGTGCTTCGAACTCCTCGATCCCCGCCGCGCCATCGAACGTGACGACCGGCAGCGTGCCATCGCCGCTGGCGGGAGCGAGCGTGAGGTTTCCGCTCAGTCCGGCCGCACCCGATTCGAGCGCAAGGTCGGTGAATGGCGCCGCCCAAGGATTGAAACGGGACAGTGGAATAGCTTCGACCGTAAGCTCAATTTCGCCCGCGAGCGGATCGGGAGTGATGTTTCCGGTAACGGTGAAACGTCCTTCGCTCAAAAGAGTGCCGTCGAGATGGAAGGGAATCGGGCTGCCAAGGTCTTCGGAAATGTCGCGAAGCTCCGCGGTATCGAGACGGCCTTCCAGGCGCGCGTCGTTCCCGGCAGCCGAATCCTCGACCAGGAACGCGAAGTTCTCGATGCCGACTGTCGCGACGGAGAACCCGACCGCGAGAGGGCCCGCGAGCGCTTCCATTTCAGGGGATGTTTTCTCGGAGGCAAGGGAATCGGACGCGGGAAGCAGCTGCAGCAGGTCGATCGTGCCATCCGGGAGGCGACGAGCGCGGAAATTTCCGCCGGTGATCCGGACGGACTCGACGTCCAAGCGAGGATCCCAGGCAGCGAACCGGGCATTGGCGATTTCCATTTTCTCAAGCGCGAGAAACGGCGACTCCTCTTCAGCGGCGACCAGCTGAAAATCCGCGAGCGTGAGCGAACCGAGGTTTCCGCTGATCATTTCCTCGTCAGAATCGCCGTTGAACGCGGCACTCAGTTCAAGATTGAGCCGTCCCTTTCGAAGATCGACATCCACGAATTCGCGGATGTACGAAGCAACAGCGGAAAGATCGAATTGCCGCAGCGAAATTTCCGCCGACGCGGCCATCGGCGCGACGGAGAATGATCCGCGTCCCTCAACAGAGCCGCCGGAAGAATCCTCGGCGGAAAAGCGAAGCTGATTGCCGCCGGACTGGAAGGTCGAGAAATCTTCGAGATCGAAAGCGATGGGCGAAAACCCGAAGGTAACCGGCCGCCGAAGGGCGGCATCTTCAAGCTCGATCGCGCCGCCGGTGATGCGGAGTCGCTGGATGGCGATTTTCGGGAGTTCCTCCGGCGGGTCCTCGTCCGTCTCTTTGAGGAGTTGCAGGACGTTGATCTCGCCCTCGGCGTTTCGGGAAAGAAAGATCGCGGGTTCGTCGAGCAGGACCTCCTTAAGCACCGGCGCGAGACGGGTGACGGATGAAAGCGAAACCGCGAATTGTCCGCCGCCGAGGCGGACGACGTCTCGTCCTTCGAGATCCTGAAGCGAAACATCGCCCAGCTGGAGCCGCAGCGTGAACGGGTTGAAGGAAACCGATCCGATCTCGAGCCGAGCATGAAGATTCTTCTCCACCTGGCTGACGGCGACCGCGCGGACAACCGCCGGGAGCGCGAAGAACCCCAGCAATGGATAAAGCACCGCCGCCCCAAGGAGCACCCAAATCAATATTTTGGTGATGCGCCTTCGCCGCGAGGAATGAACCGTTGGAGAGTCAAAAGTCTTCATTTACCGCCGGATTCTGCCCCTTACGTCGTCGAAAGCTAGCCGAAAGCAAACGCCCCCCGCCCGGACCGATTTCGCAAGCTCGGAGGCTTGCGCTGCGACGGCTCCACGTCTTGACCGAAGCGGGCGTGAGAACCGATTTTCTGCCGAGCGGATCGCGAATCGAAGTCATTGACAAAACTGAAATGTTCCTGCATCAGGAGAGACGAGGATATCGCGCCGCGCTACCGACGTCCGAGAAGCGGGCGCGCCGTCACGGTCTGGCAGTTCGTGCGCAATTTTCCGCAAGGGGGCTTATGTCCTACACACCCGCTTTTCCTCCGTCCGTTGTTCCCGCCGGTTCCGGCGAAGTATTTCGCGCCTTTGGCGAGGAGGCAATTTTCCATCTCACCGGCAAGCATACAAACGGCCAGCTCAGCCTATGGACGGAAATCGTCCCTCCCGGGGGCGGGCCGCCGCCGCACGTTCACCTGAACGAAGACGAATGGTTTGTCATCCAAGAAGGAACCTTCGAGTTCCTGGTGGAAGGCGAATGGCGGGAGCTCGCGGTCGGCGGGACCGTTTTTCTTCCGCGCAATTCGGTGCATACGTACAAAAATGTGGGGGAGTCGCCGGGGCGTCTGCTGGCCGCTACCACACCTTCCGGGTTTGAGACGTTTTTCTCGCGTTGCGCCGAGGTCTTCAACAACCCCGCTGGTCCCGACATGGCACGGATCGTGGCCATCGCCGCCGAGCACGGTATCCACTTTGTGAATTGATCGGGATTCCCTGTTGCGCGGCTCTCACAATCCGATCGACACGGAGTAAGAATTTTAAGCGTGGGATCTTGTGTCTATCTGTCGATTTTCACACGCGGTCTTTAGGCTGAACGATGAGGTCGTTAGTGACTACCAGATCGTCTCGACCAGGCCGCTCTCGGTAATCGCGCGGTCACGCGTGAGGATGGGCAGTTTCCGCTGTCGGGCCGTGGCGACGATTATGCGGTCGAAGGGATCGCCGTTCGGAAGTGCCAATTCCATCGCCTCCGCGGCAATCGCCGCATCGATGGGAATAACTGCGACCTTCCGCGTGATCGTCTTGAGCGTTGTCGCAACGCCGGCCTGACAGGCGATCCGGCCCTTTGCCGCCAGCATGGCCATTTCGAGCGGAGTGATATCGGAGATCGCAAGGAGTTTTCCGCCGGCGGCGGAGATCAGATCGCGAGCCGCCTTCCCGAGCTGAGGATCATCGTTGACCGCCCAGATGATCGCATGGGTGTCCAGCAATGCTTTCACAGCGACGGCTTCCACTCGCCATTAGCGGTCGCGGGCGCGACAATGTTGCCGCGTACTTCGATCTGCCCCCGCAGACACCCGAGCAAAGGTTCTTCTTCGGATCGGTCCGCGGTAATCCGGAGATTTCCCTCCCGGGTTTCTACGATCACGGTCTGGCCAGACAGCACAGCCCGCCGCACCTTCGGAAAATCCCGCAAAAGAGTGCTGACCTTCTGTTCAAGATCCCCTAGCTGATCGGGATTCCCCGTGGTGCGCGGCTCTTCGGGTTATTGTTCGGGTGTCGCTTCTTCGCGGGCCGGGTCGGGAAGAGGGATCCAGTCGTTTCGGTAGGCGGTCCAGGCGAAGGCGAGGATCGTGATGGCCAAAATAACCGTGAGCCAGGCAAGGCGTTTCCGGCGCGCATCGCCCTCAAAGGTGTCGGGAAGTTCCCGGACCGAGTCGGGGGGAAGCTGCTGGATGCCAGTCAGGGAACGGGCCAGGCCGACGCCAATCTTGACCTGCCCGTTGATTGCCCAGCCGCTGGCGTCGAGAATCGGGCCGAGCGTGCGCCGTCGCAGTTTGAGCCAGGCCAGAAACATCGACGGGAAGGAAATCACCAAAATGACCGCGACAAGCGCCAATGGCAGCCACGGGCCGAACTCGATCATCCGAATCAGAATAACGGTGATGAACGTTCCGATACTTCCGAGAGCCACACCGAGTGCGGCCACCGTGCCGACGTCGATCCGCTTGGGCGGTTCGGGCGGCGGGGCGGTCTTGTCGAGCGAAGCGGTCCCTTCAGCCGCGGCGGACATCCGTTTGGTCGTCGCTTCGTCGGCGAGCGCGGCGCGTTTTTCAAGCTGTTCGTCGACGAAGCGCGCGAACTTTTTGTACGGCGCCCAGAATGCCTGGCGGATGCTGATTGGATTTTCGACGACCCGGACGATCGTGGCGTCCCAGTCCCGCCCCTGCCGATCGTAGAAGACGCCGTTCCTCCCGACCATCAAGTTGTCGGAGTCGCCGTTGGAAAACACGGCGGCAATTTTCATGGGAGGCTCACCGAGCCGTCGACATTCGCAATACGCGATGTAGCACCGGCTCAAATTGGCGAGGGTCGCGTGAGCGTTGGGATCGCTGACATGGACGCAGAGCTCGCAGCTGCGGCTGTCGAGATAGAGAACACCGGCTTGGAAGATTGCGCGCTCCTCGCGCGAAAAAAAGTCGTGGAAAGAAACGAAATTCCGAGTCAGCCGAAAAAGGTCGCGATGATACCGGGCGAGCCGGTCGAGATCTTCCAGGGCGGCGGCCTCGTCGGCCCGCTGGAGGTCCTGCTCGATCAGCGCCTCAATTGCGCCGCGCTGGTCGCTTTCCAGAATCTCCCGAATGCGCGGAAGCCCCAGCTGCTCGACGGATGTTCCCTTCTTGGCGAGCAGCCACGATTCGTAAGCGGCGAATTTCTCTTTGATCGCCTTCCAGTCCTCTTCAGACAGCTGATCGACATCGCCGACCAGTGCCGCGACCACTTTGTCGCGAAATTCACCGATGGCCGAAGTCCAAGCCGGGTTCAAGCCCTTGCGGAGAGGAAGCGGACGGTCAGGACCGACGGCTGCGAGCGGCCTCGCCCCCAGTTCCTCTGGCACAGCGGCGAGACATTTTTCGGCGAGGACCGCGTATTCCTTTTCCGAATGGTTCAGGTAGGAAACCGCGCGAGTATCAAATTCCCCAAGCCGGCACCGGAAGAAGAAATCATCGATTTTCTCCCTGACGAGGCGCAGCGTTTCATAGCCGTCTGGCGTCGCCTCGCCGAGCGGCAGACGATCCGGACTGGAAGAGTTCTCTTCGCCGGCGCGCCACCAAGCGGAGAAATCCTCGAGCTCGCGATAAAATTCTTCGAGTTTCGCACGGGTAACACCTGCCTCGCCGCCGCGGTCAACTTCACCGCCCACCGTCGCGACGATTTCCTCGACAAGCTTCTTAACCGCCGGATCCTCAACCGCCGACGGTGGAATGATCCCGTCGCCGTTGAAGGGAAATTGAGCAAAAAGATTCGCGGCCTGATGCGTCTCCTCGACTGAAATTGCCTCGGCATCCGCTTTGTCGAGGCTTTCAAGAATACGGCGAGCGGCGGAAACCAAGGCTTTTCCGTTGTCGGAGGCGTCCGAGATCGCGGCCAGCGGAAGAGCGGCTTTCCCCGAAAGAAGCGTGTCGGCATTGACCAGGCGGGCGCCCGCCCACTTCAGGGCGGCAATCAGCTCCGGCGGGCGGATTCGCCCATCTTTATCCGTATCGATGAGGCGCAGGGTGATCTCGTCAAATTCGAGACCTTCCGTCGGGCAGCTTAACGCCACCCAAAGTTTTTGGTCGAGAGAATCAAGCCGGAGCAAATCCTCGCCCGATTGCAAGACAACCTGTTCAGCTCCTCCACTCCGCCGAAAACGCCATTTATGAACTGGCTCAGATTTCATTGCACCGCATCTGTTATCATTAAAACCGGCATGCTGATCCGCCGAAAGGGGCTTGGCGACACAAATCTCACAGCATCAATCCAGTTGAACCCGCCGAGCCGCCGGATTTGCCAGGAATCAAACCCAGGGAAATTGCTGTTGTCGCATGTAGCGTTCACCGATGTTGCTTTTCTTAGGCTTCTCTCTTGCACGGTGTGACGATCAGGCCAAGATCGGATTCTCAAAAATGACTGCCCCTTTTCGATTTTTCCGTAAACTAAAGGATGCTGGCTCCCCGCCGCCCGAGTTGGGCAACTGGCTCGAAGCGATTCCAGTACCCGCTGCGCTGCTCGACTCCGAAGCGCGCGCTGTCGGGGCCAACAACCGGGTTCGCGAACTCTTCGCCCGTTTATCGCGTCGGGCTGGCTCCACTGACGATTGGCGGGACGCAATCGCACCGGAAGATCGGCAAACGGTCCTGGCGCAACTGATCGGCGCGGGCGACGACCCGGTGACCGCCGAGTTTCGCGTCCAAACGGCTGCCGATGGTTCAGCCGACGACACCCTTTGGCTGCGCGTTAGCCTCGGCCCTGCGGCGGAGCTGTCCGGCGAACCCGCGACTCCCCGGCACCGCGTCGCTGTATTCGAAGACATCACGGCGCGGCACCGCCTGGCGAACCAGGCCGAGCGCGACCGGCACATGCTCAACGCGATCCTGGACAGCTCGCCCGACCTGATTTTTCTCAAGGATGCCGAGTGCCGCTACCTGATCAGCAACCGCGCCCACTTACGGCGCGTGGGCAAACAATCCCTCAGCGAAATCGTCGGCAAGACCGTCTTCGACCTCTTTCCCCGGGAGCGCGCGGAAATTGCCTACGCCGCGGAAAAGGAGATCGTCGATACCGGCATACCGAAGCTCAATCTCCGCGAAGACGACGAAGGCATTTCCTACTTGAGCAACAAAGTGCCGTTCCGCAACGAGGAGGGACGCGTCATGGGCTTCGTCGGGATTTCCCGCGATATCACTGAGTTGCAGGAAGTCCAAAACGCGCTGGAGCAGGCCAAGGAAGAGGCCGAGGCGGGAACGCGCGCCAAATCCGAGTTCCTCGCCAACATGAGTCACGAGATCCGGACGCCGATGAACGCGGTCATCGGGATGACCGGTCTCCTGCTCGAGACTCCCCTCACCCATGAGCAGCGCGACTTCGTCGAAACGATCCGCAACAGCGGCGACGCGCTCCTCTCGATCATCAACGACATCCTCGACTTCTCCAAAATCGAGTCCGGCAACATCGAACTCGAACGCCGCCCGTTCGAGCTTCGCGGGTGTATCGAGGAAGCGCTCGACATCCTTTCCACCCAAGCCTCAAAGAAGGGTCTCGATCTCGTTTACCTGATCCAGGAACCGTGTCCAGCCACCCTCGTCGGCGACGTTACCCGGCTGCGCCAAGTGCTCGTCAACCTGATCAGCAACGCGGTCAAATTCACCCCGAAAGGAGAGGTGTTTGTCCAAGTCGCCGCGGAACGTATTGCCGACGATAAGTTTCGGGTCCAGTTTTCGGTCACCGATACAGGCATCGGAATCAGAAAGGAGGACATGAGCCGCCTCTTCCGGTCGTTCAGCCAGGTCGACGCCTCGACCACCCGGGAATACGGCGGCACGGGCCTCGGCCTCGCCATCAGCTCGCGCCTTTGCCAGATCATGGGCGGCGAACTGTCGTGCGAAAGTGAATACGGAAAAGGCAGCACCTTTCGCTTCTCGATTCTTACCGATGTCGCCCGGGGAGAGCCGCGCGTGTATCTGCGCAGCGAACAGCCGCAGCTCGAAGGAAAAAATATTCTCATCGTCGACGACAATCCGACGAACCGCCAGATTCTCACGCTCCAAACGAAATCGTGGGGCATGCTCCCAGTCGCCGCCGCCAGCGGCGCCGAAGCGATCGAACTGCTCGAACAGGGAAAGAAGTTCGATGTCGCCCTTCTCGATTGGCACATGCCGGAAATGGACGGAATCACCTTGGCGAGGAAGCTGCAGGAGAATCCGGGAACCTGCACACTCCCGCTTGTGATGCTCACTTCGCGGGCAACCATTCAGAGCGCCGCCGCCGAAGGGGTTCGGTTCGAAGCGCACTTGACGAAGCCGGTCAAGGCTTCGCACCTGTTCAATCTTCTCATCCAGCATTTCAGCCGAAATGGCCGCGATCACCGCTACGATCCGCGGGATAGCGATAAGCCCGCCGGCGGCCGGCGGCTGCAAATTCTGCTGGCGGAAGACAACCTCGTGAATCAGAAGGTCGCTCTTCTGACACTGAAAAAACTCGGCCACGACGTTGAGGTCGTCTCCAACGGACACGAAGTGCTCGCGGCGATCGAGAAACGAGCGTTCGACGCCATTTTGATGGATGTCCAAATGCCGGATCTCGACGGGCTCGAAACGACCCGGCGGATTCGCGCCGCCCGTTCGGACGCGCTTCAACCATGGATCATCGCCATGACCGCCAACGCCATGACCGAGGACCGGGAAATCTGCCTCGCTTCCGGTATGAACGACTACCTCAGCAAGCCGGTTAAAATGGACGCCCTCGAGAAAGCACTCACTGCGGTTCCCGTGACAAAGCCAGAATAAAACCCTGCGCACCGGTCTTTTTAGGACAAACGCCGCAGCCGGGAATCCACGAATTCAGCGAACGCGCCAGGTGCCTCATTCTAAAACCACGTGCGCATTCGTGATATTCGCGGTTCAAAACTCCCAGAAAGCTGGAAATCCGACCAAAGAAAAAGGCGGGCCGTCTACCCCAAAACGGCCCGCCAGCTGCTTTCTTAGTTACCCCAAAAACCCCGCTAAGCGGGGAATTCGAAAAATCTGAAGGTAACCATACAGATACTGGCCCTTCGCGCAAGGCCTTTTTTCATTTTTTCTCATTTTCTTTGCCGACGCGCAATTTCAAGCCTCGCTTTCGCGCGATGTCCCCTCTTGCGTATCGCTCGGACGCCGCAGGCGGTCCGCGAAAAACAGCGGGATGGTCGCCGCAATGACGATCACCAGCGCACTGACAATCAGCACGGCAAACGGTATGTCAATATCGAGCAGGCGACCCATGATCACCGGGCTCGCCGCGGTGCCAAGCGTGATCCACATCGCCAGCATGCTTCGGATCGCGCCCAGTTCAGCCGTGCCATAAAAATCCACCCAAACGGCCGTCGTCACAACGCCACTCAGCCCAAAGGTCATCCCGAACAGCCCGAGGTAAACAGGTATGATCGCCGGTGCGTCCGAGGCGGCGAGGAAAGCCAGGCCGCATCCAAAAGGGAACAGACTCAACGGCAAAAGCCGCAACGCCCCTACCCGGTCGAGCCAGTTTCCCGCCAGCACCGAGGTCACCGCCCGCACCGCCGCGAACAAGATGAATCCACTCGCCACCCACTCCGGCTGCCAGCCTTTTTCGTCCGCCATCGGAATCTGATACAGAAAAATTCCAGTGCTGATCGACGCAAGCGCCAAGATTGACGGCAGCACGCACAAGAAAGGCGGACTTCGAAACAGCCACCATGCCGCGCGGCCCCGTCGCACCTCGCTTGCCGAAACCAGCGAGTCTTCGGTTCCAATCGGCCGTGACAGCACCGTCACCAGCGGCAGCAAAACCAGTGCCGTGAACGCCGCCGCCGCAAGCCAGGTCGACCGCCAGCCGATTCCCGCGATCAGCAGTGCCGCAACCGGCGGCAGGATCGCCTCTCCCGCCGGAAAACCGAGGCTCGCAATCCCGATCGCTTTTCCCCGTGCGCCTTCCGGCGTCCGCGCCATCGTTGTCATCGACAGATGCGTCAGCAATCCCTGCCCGGTCATGCGCAATCCCCAAAGGCCGAGCCATAGCAAAACGACGTGCACGGCGGATGCCATTAGTAGGCAGGCCGCGCCGAGGCCGGCAACGATAGCCAGCGAATAGCGGCGCAACGAGCAACGGTCATACAGCGCGCCGAGGTACGGCAGCAACAGCGCACTCCCAAGCGTCGCCCCCGAATAAAGGGCCCCAAAACTCCCCGCGCTCAAGGCCAGATCCGCCAACAGGAACGGTACAAACAGCGAAATGAAAAACGTCTGCCCAAAGCTGGAGAAGAATGAGCTGGCAAAACCGAAACCCACCCGCTTCCCGTGCCGCTGTAAAAATCGCCAATACGCTCTCACAAACCGGTCAGTTTCCCGGGCAATTTCCCTTTTGCCAATCGGCAAACGAATCCTCAATGACCCCCGTGCGCACGAATCGCCATAGACCACAGACCAAAGACGGCAGACCAAGGACCAAAGACCTTCTTCCGACCTTCCCTGCGCTTGCCTCCCTTCGTTATATTCCCTAGATTGAAAACGATTGTTTCACATCGCAACGAATCGCTCATGAATCCAACCGAAACAGCTTCTCAGACCTCCCAGCTCGCGCAGTTAAAAACGATGACGCGCGTCGTCGCCGATACCGGTGATTTCGAGTCGATGCGTCATTACGAACCGGAGGACGCGACCACGAACCCGAGCCTGATCCTCAAGGCGGTTCAGATGGAGCAATACAGCCACCTCCTCGACAAGGCGGTCGACACCCACCGAAATAAATCGCTCTCCCGCCTTCAGAAAATTCACCTGATCGCCGACGAGCTGCTGATTCTGTTTGGCGTCGAAATTCTGAACATTATCCCGGGACGCGTCTCGACCGAGACCGACGCGCGCCTGTCGTTCGACAGCGAAGCGATCGTCGCCAAGGGACAGCATTTGATCGACCTTTACGAGGCTAAAGGGATCGATCGCGAACGGATCCTGATTAAAATCGCTTCTACCTGGGAGGGAATCCGTGCCGCTGAAACTCTCGAAAAGGAGGGTATCCATTGCAACCTGACTCTCCTCTTTTCCCTGCCCCAAGCGATCGCGTGCGCCGACGCCGGTGTCCAATTGATCTCTCCGTTCGTCGGTCGCATTTATGATTGGTACAAGAAAGAAACCGGCAAGGAGTACACCGGCGCCGAAGATCCAGGCGTCCAATCCGTCCAGGAAATCTACTCGTACTACAAGAAATTCGATTACAAAACCGAAGTGATGGGCGCCTCCTTCCGGAATACCGGGCAAATCATCGAACTTGCCGGGTGCGATCTGCTCACGATCAGCCCGGACCTTCTGAAAATCTTGAGCGAAACCCACGCGCCCGTGGAACGAAAACTCAGCCCGGAGATCGCCCGCGAATCCAAAATCGAGAAACAAACACTCGACGAGAAGGCCTTCCGCTACGCGCTCAACGAAAACGCCATGGCGACCGAGAAGACCGCCGAGGGCATCCGGCGCTTCGCCATCGACGCCGCTACCCTCGAAAAGTTGATCGACCAGCGACTGCGGTAAGGCGGCGACCGCACTCACGGTCCAGGTCATTTCCCCGTTTAGCCGGCGGCGGGATGGCTCGTCCCGCCGTCCGCCGCCCCGTAATGGGACCACGCAATCCCGCCAGGTTACGACGCCCGGGGGGTTCGTCCTCGCCAAGTTTTCGTGTTTTGAAAAAAAAGCCTGACGCCCCGAATTCAGCCTTTACCCTCAGATCATGGCTGCCCCTTTGCCCCGTGCCCCGACTTGCTGGCTGCTGCTCCCGCTGATTTCCGGCTACCTGATCGCCTGGGAACTGCCGCTCCTTCCGGGACGGCTTGCCTTCGCGGGATTGGTCACCGCTGGAGTCACTCTCGCCGCGGCCGTAACGCGGGTCGCCGCCTTCACGCGCCTCTGGCCCTTTGCCGCGTTCGTTGCCGGCACGCTGCTTTCCGCCGGGTTCCTGCAACATCGCCTCCAGCCGCCGCCCGGCTGGGAAAACCTTCCCCCGCGCGAAGCCCGGCTGACGTTCCGGATCGATTCGGTTTTCTCCACAAGTGCCGCCGGAGTTCGTATTCATGGACTCGGTACGATTCTCAAGACGGAATCGCACTTGCAGGAGTTAATCGGGCGGAAGATCTACTTCTCGACCTCTTCGACCGGCGAGTACGATCTTTGGCCTCGTACGACGCGGCTCCGCGCGAGCGGCGTTTTGGAAGCACTGCGCGTCGATTCCCCCGCGACCGACGCATTCGCCGCGCATTTAGCGCGCTCCGGCGCGCATTTTGCCTTTCGGAGAATCGTGCTTCGCGCCGAACCGCTGCCGGGACGGGGATTCTTTGCTTTCTGTCAGCAGCAGAATCAGCGGTTCGAAAACTATCTTCGGCGCGGCTCGGATCCAAACAGCGAGACGGGATCCGCGGCCAATATTTTTGTTGGGATGCTCCTCGGCAAACGCGGGCAGCTGGCCGAAGAACAAAAGAGCGTTTTTCTTCATACCGGCACCTTTCATCTCTTTGCCATCAGCGGTCTTCATATCGGCGTAATCGCCTACGCGCTTCACAGTCTTCTTCGGCTCGTTCGCTTTCGTGAAAAGCCGGCGGCAGTTACCGGACTGCTGCTCCTTTTCACCTTTGTTTGCATCACCGGTGCTTCCCCGTCGGCCGTTCGCGCCTTTCTGATGGTCTCCTTTTTCTGGGGCGCTCGGTTCACCGAACGATCGCCCAATTCCGTCGCGGCCCTGAGCAATTCGGCGCTTTTGGTGCTGCTTCTTTATCCTGGACAGCTCTGGAGCCCGGGCTTTCAGCTCTCCTACGCGGTCGTCTCTGGCATCCTCTTTCTCGGACTGCCGCTCGGCCGCCGCTTGCAGGAGACTTGGACGCCCCTGCGCGGGCTGCCGCTTTCAGCCCTGACCCGCTTCCAGCGGTTCCGTGTATCGCTCGTTCGCGAGACTCAAATGACGCTGGCGATCAGCCTCGCGGCAACTCTTCTCAGCAGCCCGCTTTGTATCCATTATTTCGGTCTTTTCACTCCAGGTTCCGTTCTGGCGAACCTTTTGATGATCCCCGCCGCATCGCTCGTGATTGTCTCTGGATTCATCAGTGTTTTCCTGAACATGCTCGCGCTCGGCCCGCTGGCGATCGTCTTCAACCACGCTGGCTGGCTTATCATCGCACTGATGGAGCCGATTGCGCGCGTCCTGCTGGAACTGCCGCTCTTCTGGAAAGCCTCCTACTCAACTGTCTGGGCGGCACCCGCGACCGTTTTTGCGATGCTGATGACTCTGATCACTTGCGCGCACCAGCGATGGAAGGCACCGCTTTTTCATTTCGCCGTGCCGTTTGCCGTTTTTACCATCTTCCTCGTAACCGTTGTTCGATTGACTTTTTTGGGCGACTGAAACTTGTTGAAAGCCATGAAGAGCGCCTACGAACTTGCCATGGAACGGCTGCGGAAATCGGATCCGGACGCTGTCGTTTCCTTGACTGAAGAGCAGAAACAAAAGCTGGCTGAGATCGACGCGACCTACAAATCGAAGATCGCGGAACGCGAGATTTTCCTTTCCTCCAAACTCCAGGAAGCCGAAGCGAGCGGCGACCCGATCGCAATCGAGCAGATCCGGCGTCAAATCGCCAGCGAACGTGAACGCCTGGAAGCGGAGCGCGAAGAGAAGAAAGAAGCGGTGCGGTCCAAAGGTTAAGGACCAAAAACCAAAGACTAAGGACCGCCCGATCCGGCCCGCTGCACGTCGACGCCTTCTTTACTCGCGTGATTGCGCTGGAAGGAGAAGCGATTAATATCGCGCATCGACGGCCGTTTGGTTTGCCCAGAGGGTGAGTGCGCGGGAGCGGAAGCATCTTTCACGTTCCCGACCGGAGCATTCCTGAACTCCGGCGCAAGTGCCTTTTCCCCCAAGCGATCGGTGTTTCGCATAAAGGTCCGCCGCTGGTTCATCGGGGACATTTTCAAGCCGACCTCGTCCTTTTCGAGCACCTCCGGGCGAATCATCTTTTTCTCTTGAGTCTCCTGCACCGCGATCGGCGCCCGCTTCTCTCCGATCGCGCTGAACTTCTTGTCCCTCGTTTCGATCGGGAAGCGCCGGCCGGTGAATTCGTCGTTCAGCTTCAAGTCGAAGCGCTTGACCGGAAACCGCTCTTTCTCGATCTCCGTCACGCGCTTGGCCAGATCCTCCTGGCCGAGCCCAGCCTCGGCTACCGCGGCGGCCAAGGCAAGAGCTCCCGCGGCAACCCAGATTATTCTCCGCCCGGTCATAGGCACCTACCTTGCTTCCGCGCGGCCTTCGCGCAAGCCTATTCCGGTTCGGCCGTCCCTTCCTCCACCCATTCGCGCGCCTCAGGGACCTCTTCAAAAAACTTCCGCAACGCCGCGCTCAAATGTTCGGCATACCGGAAATGCGCGCCCAACCCGGTGCGCAATTCGGCTTCATAGATGAACTTATCAGCGGTCGTCGTATGCTCGAACGGCGTCTGGCTCCCAAGGAGCAGCGCGTACGGATATGCGGGTGACTTTCTCTCCAAAAGTTCCCTGAGCAGCGCGGTTTGTTCCTGAAACAGCTCCCGGTGCGCCGATGCATCGATTTCCGGCGGAAGATACAGCCCCGCCTGGATCAACGGCGTGCAGCGGTGTCCGGTGCGATGCCGGTTCAGATCGCGGAGTTCCGCGAGGGCAAGGTTGTTCCACGCGAACGTGACGCGCATCCGCCGGGTTCCGCGACCATGCCGACCGTACCGGTTTTCCCGCCCGCGGAGTGCATCCGCCGCTCCCTGGTCCGCTGGAAGAAAAGGGGGGGCATCGCGATCGACCCGCATCCAGACTTCATCCGGGAGCGGTTCCGCCGAAAGCTGTCCCAGCCCGAGCCGGACACTCCACGCAAGCTCATCAGCCGCTTGCCGCTGATAGGATTCGTCCGCGTAGCTGTGCCGCATCAGACGCGGGGCAAATTTCACAAGCTCCTCCCGAATCACACCCGCGGCCGCGCGCGCTTCCAGCTGCGGAAGCGAATCCAGATGTTTAACCGCTTCGGCCCACATCCGGGCGCTCATCACAAGCCCGAGATTCGTCCGGGTCGCAAACGGCACAAAATATCGCGCCCGGTCGAGCGCGTAGTTTTTTCGCAGACGACGCGCAACGGCCGGTTTCGCCCCCTCGGGCATTCGCACAACCGCCGGATTTTCAGTCGCGACAGCGTCCAGCCGCTCATACTCGCGCTGATAGGCATCAAAACAGCGGGCCATCAAGGCACGCCACCGTCCTGCGAGATCGTCGGGCATCCCAGTGGCCGCCGCGTCCGGCAGGTTGTCGGGCGACATCGCAATATACCGCGTGCTCGATTCCTGTCCGTCGGCCATCTGGGCAATTTCAAACAGCTTCCATGCGAGCCACATCGACACCCCGTCGAGCGCGATCGCGATTCCGCCTGTCAAACCCCCGATCGACGCGTGCCCGTAATCGACAAACTTCAGGATCCGGTCGATCGACGCATCCGGGTCCTGGAGGTCGACTTTCTCTAAAATCGCCTCAAGCCCTTCATTGCTCCGGCTGTACCGGGCCAGGACCGAAGCGAGCAGCTCCGGCGTCACCTTCGGGTTTTCCGCGGCCGCCGCTGGCGGTACAATGGCAATTCCGGTGGCTTTCATGAGTGACAAAACTGGAAATTTCGAAAAGGCACGACGCTTTGCAGAACAACCGAGAGCCGTCTCATTGGCAAGACCAGGCAGTCACTCTTGTAGCGATGAAGCCACGCCTTCATCGACTCCGTTTGCTGCCGATCAGTCGAATCTTCGAGGAAGATTCGCTACCGCCAGTTTCATATAAGCAGAGGCCGGAGGCGGCCTCAGTCCTTCTTCATTTGGCTCACGCGGCCGGTGGCCGGCGCGCCCTGGGCCGCGTGCCGAGCGCGGAGCCGGAGGCCTTGGAGGCGAATAAAACCGGTGGCGTCGTTTTGATTGTAACTGCTGGCGACTCCCTCCATCGAGGCGACATGCGGATCGTAGAGCGACAGCGGCGATTTCCGGCCGCAGGTAATGACGTTGCCTTTATACAGCTTCAGGCGAACGGTTCCGGTCACGGTCTTCTGACTCTCATCGACCAAAGCCTGCAACGCCTCCCGCTCCGGCGCGTACCAGAATCCGTAATACACCAGTTCCGCGTATTTCGGGATCAGAGAATCGCGCAGATGCATCAGTTCGCGGTCCATCGTCAGACTTTCGAGCTGGCGGTGCGCGTGCATCAGAATCGTGCCGCCGGGTGTTTCATACACGCCGCGGCTCTTCATTCCGACAAAGCGGTTTTCAACCATATCGACCCGGCCCACGCCATGTTTGCCGCCGAGTTTGTTCAGCGCCTTCATGACGCCGGCCGGACTCAGCCGTTCGCCGTTCACCGCGACGCAGTCCCCGGATTCGAATTCGAGTTCCACGTACTCCGGCACGTCCGGGGCATCCTCGGGCGAAACCGACAGTTTGAACATTCCTTTGTTCTCCTCGGTCGTCGGGTCAAACCACGGATCCTCAAGAATGCCGGCTTCATACGAAATGTGGAGGAGATTGCGATCCATGGAATACGGCTTCTTCGCGCTCGCTTCGACATCGATGCCATGCTCGCGGCAGTAGTCGATCATCTCCGTCCGTCCTGGAAATTTTTCGCGGAACGCGTCGATCCGCCACGGCGAGATGATCTCCAAATCCGGCGCCAGAGCGGCATATGTCAGCTCGAACCGGCATTGGTCGTTTCCTTTGCCAGTCGCCCCGTGGGAAACAGTCGTGGCGTTCTCTTTGCGAGCGACATCGATCTGCGCTTTCGCGATCAGCGGCCGCGCGATTGAGGTGCCGAGAAAATACTGGCCTTCGTAGATCGCGTTGGCGCGGATCATCGGAAAGATGAAGTCGGCGGCAAATTCCTCGACAAGATCGAGCGTGTAATGATTCACCGCCCCGGTCGCGCGGGCCTTCGCGGGCAGCCCGTCGAGCTCCTCCTCTTGGCCGACATCGGCAGCGAACGTCACCACCTCGGCCCCATAGGCCTCCTTGATCCAACTGACGATAACGGAGGTGTCGAGTCCTCCTGAATAAGCGAGAACAACTTTCATAACGTGCAATCGGTTAAAAGGGCTTCCCCCCGGTTAAGCAAGCACGGGCGGCGTGCAAATCGCCGATTCGGAGGGTTGGATCTCTGCTCAATCCCGCGGGCGGCCGAGCACAGACAAGATCGCCTTCTGAACATGGAGCCGGTTCTCCGCCTGGTCCCAGACGACCGAATTCGGTCCTTCGATGACGTCTTTGGTGACTTCGTTTCCGACATAGGCGGGCAGACAGTGCATAAACGTCGCGTCTGGCTTCGCCTTCTTCATCAACTCCGCGTTAACCTGATACGGCAGCATCCGCGCGACGCGATCTTCGGCCTCGGCTTCCTTGCCCATGCTGACCCAAACATCGGTGTACACCGCGTCGGCCCCCTCTACCGCTTCCGCCGGATCGTGAGTAAACACAAAATCGTTCGGCAATCCCTCTTTTTCCAAGAGATCTCGAATCTCCTGACTCGGCTCAAATCCTTCCGGCCCGCTGAGTGCCAAGCGCATGCCGAAAGAAGCCGCTCCCAGTATCCACGAATTCGCGACATTGCACGCCGTGTCGCCCAAGAAAGCGACCTTACGGCCCTTCAAGGCGCCGAGCAGATCTTCTCCGACCGCCCACTTCTCAGCGAGCGTGAACGCGTCGGTGTACATCTGACACGGGTGCAGGAAATCGGTCAGCGCGTTGACCACCGGAATCGTGCCGCTTTGCGCCAGCTCGACCACATCGGCGTGATCGTAGGTGCGCACAATCAGTCCGTGAACGTAGCGCGACAGCACCCGCGCCGTGTCGCCGACCGATTCTCCGCGGCCTAGTTGAATGTCGTTGCGGTTCAGGTAAAGGGAAAAGCCCCCCAGCTCACGAACCGCGACCTCGAACGAGACGCGCGTCCGGGTGCTCGATTTGGAAAACAGCAGCGCCCATGTCTGTCGTTCCAGCGTCGGCGGCGTGTGCCGAAGCCGGTTTCTCTTTACGGCGCGAGCAAGGGAAAAGATCTCAGCGATCTCATACGGTTTGAAATCGGTTTCCTTGAGAAAGTGCTTCATAACAAGCTCCGCATGCCCGGCGGCAAATTTCGCCCCGCCCTTCGATTGGACAAATCCGGCGAGGCTCTGCTGGAATCCTAGAAAAAAAAGGGAGATTTAAGCAATCCAGCGCCTTCGTGGCAATGGTTTTCTCAGAAAAAAATCCCGCGCCATTCGTGCGCCTTGACACACTTGAGCCGACGCCGAATGCTCCTGCGCTCTGGCTGCGCCAATCCAGATTTCTTATCTAACGTGGAGAGCTATTTATGAACGGGGCACCCATCGGTCTTCAGGGACGTCCCGCCGCTTTGCGCGATGCCAAGGGCGAGATTGACTTGGCAAGAATCCATCAACTTTGCCGCTTGCGGTCCACGCTCGAAGCCTTCGCGGTCGCACAGCTACGAAAGCGCGAAGGGCGCTCAAAAATTCGCAAGCATCTCGACGGCCGCTTGAGAGAGCTGCGTGCTCGCGCTTCCCGAGGAAATTATCCCGGATTTTTCGCGGCCGATTCCGAGCTCCACCGCGAAATGGTGCGGTCTGCCGGTCTTCCTCCTCTGCTGAATAGCTGGGAGATCGTGGTGCGGGATCTTGATCGATGGATTCATCACGTGCAGCAATCCTACTGGCCGAGCCTGATGTCACTTTACCAGGAACATGTCCTTCTGCTCGAAGCCTGGGAATCGGAAGACGACTGGATCGCCGAGGAGGCTACCCATCAACATCTGGAGGCTGGCTGGTACCGGCTGGCGGCCGCGGAAAAAGACCCGCGCGCCGACATTGACCCCGTCGAACGCGCCGCGTCGTTCATATCCACGCACTTTGCGAGCAAACTAGAGATCCCATGGATCGCGCGGCAAGTCAGCTTTGTCAGCGCGAGCCACCTGACACGCCTCTTTCGTCAGAAAAAGGGCATCTCGCCGCTTGTCTTTGTCAAGCGCGTCCGACTCGAGCGGGCCGCCGAGCTGATTCTCTCGTCCCCGGACGAAATCTCCGTCATCGCGAAACGGGTCGGCTATAAAAACTGCTCCCACTTTGTCCGCGA
>CAZYAN010000004.1:0-116575 GCA_964645585.1 uncultured Opitutales bacterium | reverse complement strand
CGGTTAGGAAGTTGTTAGGAGTCCCTTGGCGAATTTGGTGGGGTTTCGCTTGTAGTCTTTGGTTAAAAGGCACTTGCAAGAATGGCGGAGAGGGAGGGATTCGAACCCGATAGAAGCTTTTCTTATGATCTTCTGGGCGCTCCTTTAATAGACAAACGGCCAGCGAGGTGAACAGCAATGCAGTGAAATTATTCATTTGGAAAAATAAATGGCAAATTCCCTCCTGTCGAACAGGGGCTTAGTCGGCGGCTTCACTGGGCACTGGAGGAGAACAGAAGCAAGTTTCTTGCTTGCCTGCCCCTAGGCGAAATCAAGAATCCTAAGAGCTTTGCGCCGAGAATGCATCCTGCGAAGTCCAGCCACCGAAAGAAACGCGAACCCGCCGACGATCAGGCCTACGACCGCTGGTTCAGGAACAGCCGTCAATTCCCCTCGTCCTTCGGAGAAGGATGCGAAAACGATTGTCCCGTCGATTTCTCGGATGAAAAGGGCGCCCATCATCGCGCTCAAGCCGCTTTCGGTTCCGAGAAAGACCGCCAGTTCGGGATCGTCGATTTCCCCGTAATATTCCATCCATTGTGAAAACGCGGGTTTGGTTAGCCAATCGTTGATCCCGGGGAATCCTCCTTCTACCGATATCCATTCCGGACTACCATCGATAGGGGCCCCGTGGCGCAAAAATGGGTTCTCGGGGATGTGGCTTCCTCCAAAACTATCATAGTGAAACCGGACCATTTGCCCCTCGCCGAGATGAAGTGAGCGAACCGCGTTGCCTCCTTCGATACGAAGGGCACCGGGCGCTTCAAAAGCCGGATCTGCCCAAAAATTGTAACGGACTTCAGATCCAATGACTTCCAAATATAAAACACCAAATGGACGGCTCCGTTCTTCGGCAGGTTGAAGGCGTGCTTCTAAGATGATGGCTCCCTGAGCGCTCAGCGCCAGAAGGCAGGCCGAAAATGCGGTGAAGAAAGCAAGATGTTTTCGCATTGCACCATCTCGGCATGATCCAGCCTAGGCGTCAAACGGGAATCCGGCTCGGATTTCATTCTCTGAACTTATTCCAACTCTACCTTTAACCGGGCAAACAGCCTCTCTTCGTCTGTCACTTCGATACGGATACGGTAAACCGGATCGCCGGTCAGGGGGTCGGCAGCAAGCGCCAACTCAAAGTCATTGTTAGTTGCAACTGTCTCCCAACTGCTTGGCTCCATAGAATCAGAAACTTGGAAAGCCACACGAATCCCCGTCGCGGATCTGTTGTGGCGATAAAACATTGTCAGATAATCGCGGTCGCCCTCCCTTAGTCGTTGAACTTGTGGGAGGGCGTTCGCGTCCGCGGAAATCCTGCCCACCAGTGGGTCGATGTTGAACAGGTAACTTAACAGATTTTGGACGCCGTCGGCGGCCGGGTCGTCGGAGATCCCGCGCCTCGCAGGAGGCACATCCTTTTGAGCGAGCCATGGCGCAAAGGACACGGGGACGCCGGCTGGCAGATCGACCAAGGCAACCGCCGTTCGTGCCCCAATATCAACTGCCGTAGCTCCTGTCGTGTTTGCAGGGAGATCAATGAATTCAGGTCCGTCCGGGGAGAGGCGCCAAGCCACGATTTCACCATCCTCCGTCAATACAATGCTGAAAATCGCCCCTGCATTTATAGCGGTGACCGGTCCCAGACCTTCTGGGATCCCGGCGTTGCCCAGCTGGCCCCAACCCACTAACGAACCGTCTTCCCGGAGAGCAAGGCTGTGTTCATAACCGGCAGCAATCGCGATCACGCTGTCTAGATCTTCCGGCACATCGGTTTGGCCGGAGCTGTTGTACCCCCACGCAACAACTGTGCCATCAACTGTCAAAGCCAGGGTATGAGCAACCCCTGCAGCAATTGACGCCACTCCAGCCAAGTCGTCCGGGACGTTCAGCTGTCCCCACTGATTCGTTCCCCAAACCACGACCTCCCCATCGGATTTTAGCGCGACCTTATGACGGGCGCCCGAGCTAATTTTCACAACGTCAGTCAGGCCGCGAGGAACAGCCAGCGGAAAAGGAGGCTCGGCCAGGCGGCCCCACGCCAACACGGTGCCATCTTCCTTCAAAGCCATACTGGTGTCGAACCCGGCAGCGATTTCCTTTACATTAGTGAGGCCCTCCGGCACATCCGTCTGCCCCTCCGAATTTTCTCCCCACCCAACGACCCTGCCATCACTCGTCAGCACCAGGGTATGCCAGTGTTGCACAGAAATAGCAGAAGCAGCGCTAACCTCGTGAGGATTGTTAGCTTCGCCATAACGGTTTGCAGGATTGCCATAGAGATCCTTCGCCCACGCCCGAATATGCCCATCATTGTTTACGGCGATTAAATGGCTATTCCCTTGGGCGAAGGACCTCGCACCGAAAAAGCTGTCGGCGACAGTCCGCATCCAATCGCCATACCATGCCACCAGCCTCCCATCTCGCCGTAATGCTGCGGTCCAGTCGAATCCAGCAGAAATCTCGATCACTTCACCTGAAAGTTCCGAGAAACCCGAGTGCGCATACGTGGCATGCTCCGCACCCCACATGACGACGGAACCATCTTCCTTTAGAGCTACGCTAAACACGTTTCCCGCAGCTATACTGCGGACTGGTCCTAAATCGTCGGGCACGTCGGCTTGTCCGAACTCGTTCCAACCCCACGCCACTACAGTTCCGTCCTCCATGAGTGCAAGTGAATGTGCGCCGCCGGCAGCAATCGCGGTCACGTTTGATAAGCCTTCTGGCGGCGAGGCTTGGCCATAAAAATCATTCCCCCATCCAACGACCGTGCCATCATCTCTCAATGCCAGGTTATGATCGACCTTGCTGCTTATTCCCACGACATTCCCCAGATTCGGCGGAAGATCGAGAACTCCAGAGTAATCTGCGCCCCAGGCGAGAACTGTGCCATCATCCTGCAAAGCCAGGGTGTGCGCGTAGCCGACAGCTACTTCTACGACGTTCGCCAGATCAGAAGGTACTTGGCACTGCCCATATTGATCGTTTCCCCACGCCGCCACTTTTCCGTCGGTTCGTACTCCAACGGAATACCCATCGCCTGCCGCGACCTGAACAAAAGGTTGGTTAAACTCCCGAATGTCAAAACGTGTCCATCCCCATTCTACGGGTCCCGTCGCTCCAGCGATGTAGGATGTCGGCTGGGTGAGACCAAAGAACAGGATCAGATAGGCGATTGCTGGTAAACGATGCACTGAAATTCCTCCGTGATTGAGCCAAAAAGAATCAAATCGGTCAATGCGAAGAGGCGGCAGCCAGAAAGAGCTGCCGCCTCGCGTTTCATTGCCAGAAAAAATCAAAGATAACCGAATGGATCAGGACTCACCTTTACCACTCGAAAGAACGCTCGATCTGGAATCGGTGTGATAGGGGCGCTGCTTCCAGTCGTCGCATCGGCACGGGCATTGAAAATGCCACTCACTGGCTGCCACGGTTGGTTAAGGTCATCCGTGAACTCAATCACATAATACTCACCGGCATGTGAGCCCCAAGTAAGCGTCGCGACAAGTTGTCCACCCGAGAAATCGTAACTCTGGTTCGTGATTGAGAAGGGAATGTTCCTGTTCAATACACCCGAGATGACCAACGATACGGGCTGATAGCCGGGCGTCACCCCATCATCGCCCACGATTGTGGTGCCACTGCGCTGTTTGATCTCAACCCGGTAAATGGTGTCCACGCTAACATTAGAAGGCGTTACGACTTGGAGGACATTATCAACATCGTTCTGAGCCTTCTGCGCGTGCATGAGGGGCACGTTCGGGTTCAACCTCCAAGGAAGATTGGTTTGATCGGGATCGCCATTTCCATCTAACCTGTAAACGACCAAATCTAGATTATTCACCAATTGTGGATCACGAGGGTTCAGCACCTCGGCTTGTGGCGCACCCGCTGGGTCATTCCATGCAGTGGTCACCCTTATTTCCCCGCCTCCAGCAGCTCGGATTGTAAAGCTAATCTCTTCCTGATCGGGAAGTACGACTTCTTTCAGGAAGGTCCGTTGTCCGCTGTTATAATTATTCTCGATGACTCCAGCAGCGTGCCCGAAGCGTGCTGCTCCCCATCCATAGGTATAATTCGGACCAGGACTGCCAAGATCCTGGGCAGTGTGAACGACGAGGGCGCGATAGGTACTGGATAACAATGGTTCCAGATCTCCCCACAATGCATTCTGATGCTCAGAAAGCAGATGAATTCCTCCAGCTACGGCGGGGGCGGAAAAACTCGTTCCCCAGCTATAACCGTAGGAAGTGTCGCTGGTTGCTGTAGACGTTCGAACCTCTTCGCCGACGGTGACGATATCGGGCTTCACTCTCCCGTCATCAACAGGACCTCGCGATGAAAAGCCCGAAATGCTGCCTGTCCAGTTTTGCTGAGATCCAACGGTTAAAACATTCTTTGCAACTCCATAGCCGTGCGGAACTGAATCGAAACCTGAGGTCCCCCCGTTTTCAGCTGGCATCCCGGAGATGCTGGTAGGAGATGCAGCAGAATCCATATTTACGGCATGATCAGAGGAACTATAAGCCGTTACGGCGCTCGCCGGCCAAAAATACGTCCCGTTGTGGAAGCCAGCGATACCGTCATTCCAGGTGTAATAATACCCATCGCTGTGAAACTGAAAATTCTGGTAAACCTCCAGCCACTCACTTCCCGGAAGATCGTTGGGACCTATTCCCGCTGCGTTACCGGCAGACCAAACTGGGAGAGTGAATGGGCGCATTCGAACAACCTCATCGATATCCGCGGACACGCTATTATAAGCACCAAATAAATGGCTTTGCGAAATGGATATATCAAGGTCGCCAATCCAAACCTTCGTCTCAACCTGAGCCCCCACAAATAGGGGAGCCCGTGTCCATCCCGCTACAAATCCGTAAGAATGATTGTGTACGAAAAGTTCGTCAATCGCTAGCCCTGACATTTCGGCAAATTCATTATTTTGGTCCCAAGCTATGCCCGTACCCTCGAACGAAGCCCCCCAAAGCCCAATCGCCAGTGAGGGAGTCAAACCCCAAACCCGTTCCAATCAAAACGTCACCCACACGGGTGGCATGATCGGTATTTGTGGCTGCTGTCTGGTTCGGCGCAATAACCATTCGGGGATCACTGGTAGCGACGTCCTCGAAATTCTCGTGGGTGACACGCGGAAGTTGAAGTTCCCAGAACCCGAGCGGCTTAAAAGTGCCTGAGTAGGGATATCCCATGCTGCCGTCTGCCTGAATATCGACGACCCCACCCTGCATCAACTGATAGGCTCCATGAGACTCGAGGAATTGGAAAATGCCGCGATCATCGAAGCCCAGAAATTTTCGAACCGTGCCTCGCTGGTCGGTCCATGTCATCGGCAAGCCAAGTTCTTCAGCTTGTTCGGCCGCTTCCGCAGACCGCTTGGCCGCTTCTTCGGCCCATTGCCCTGACCTCGTGGCAGCACGTCGGTCCAGGGCTTCACGCTGTGCACGGAGGTCATGACCCATGATCTGCTCCAAAGGGCGAACACGAAACCGCTCCATCTCCTCAGGCACTTGGGCCGGACGAACTTCGGCGGGCCTTACGCGAGCCGCTTCAAGAGCGGCTGGATCTACGGCTACAGGGGCCGTGACGGCATCATTTTGGCCATAGAGCGATGCGAAACTCAATCCGAGGGCCAAGGTAATCAAGAAGGGGGTTTTCTTCATAGCATGGCCGACCCTTGGGCACGCTGGAGTGGCGGTCAACGGTAAATGGCCAGCAATTTGTGAAGAAAATGTAGAATCCGTGTGCGTTTTGAGTCGCGGATCAAACCTAGCATTCCTTTGTTGTCATAATGAAACGGATACCTTGGTTTTCAATAATTAACGTCTAACGTTTCGGTGCGACCCGGCTACTGTGTGTCGTTCTCCTTGCGCAGCCAACCGTGGATCTTCGCGCTCCTGCCTACCTTCCAGCGTCCGTCCTCATGACGGCTCAGCATGATTCTCTCGCGTGAAGAACCGAAAGGTCCGGGGTTCTGCTGAACGATTTCGATATCGTTTTCGGTGACCTCCGAGACGATTGCGACATGCCCGTCGCGATTCAACACTGTCGGCGCAAAAACGATCAGATCGTCCGGCTTCGGCTTGGAACCGCCGCCGTTGCTGAACTGAAGCAAATCGCGCTTCACGCTCATCTCGCCGTCTCCAACAGAAGGGTCGAAAAAATGCCTCGTGTGCCCGTAGCTGTCGGGCATTTCGTGACCGAGATATTCGTAGTAATAGCGCTAAACATTGGAGCCGTGAGGTGTCGCGCCTCATCTCGGTGCACACTGATCCAGCGATAGGTAGTTTCGGATTTGCCATTTCATTTTGGCAAATCCGGGGCGAAACGCGATACCTAATGGCGGAGAGGGAGGGATTCGAACCCCCGGTACCGTTTCCGGCACACCTGATTTCGAGTCAGGCACATTCGGCCACTCTGTCACCTCTCCGACCGGGTGCGGGGCGAAAGGCAGCATGCTCGGTTAAGTCACGGTGATTTTCAACCGCATTTTGCAAAAATCTGGCGTTCGCCAGGCGTTCGCCTGATTCTAGCGGCCGCTGACGAGGAGGCGGCGGATCCAGAGGAGAAGAGCCGAGCTACTTTACGACGATGGATGTCGCTGTATTCCTCACAAGCATTTGCTTGCCACTGACCGCAGAGGCGATGCCGCGGCATTGTCAGCGTGTGGCGATGATCCGGTAAAAGCGACGAGGGGCATCGGCTGGTTGAAGATCGATCGTCATTTCCTTGCCGACTCCTGTCAGCACGGTTCCCAACCCCGTCCAGTTTACCAAGTCTATCGAGGTTTCGACCCGGTAATCGACACCGGCCTCAGTCGCGAAATGAAGTTGCCAGCCTTCTGTCGAGGCTTCGATTACAACAGTTGGCGCCAGAGGTGGCGCGACGCGGGCAAAGGTGACGAGGACCGTCGCGTTTTCGGCGAGAACGACCGTTGTTTCCTCGGCCGCCGGATCGGTCACGGGTCCGGTCCATCCGTCGAACGCGAAGCCAGGGGCCGGAAACGCGCGGATCGCGACGGCTTCACCGGCGTCATGCCAGCCGCTCCCGATCACGGTACCGCCTTCGGCAGGCTGTGCCTCCAGCGTCAACAGATATTGCCAGACGACCCGGACATCGGCCTCGGTCGCGGTCGCGGCAAACGCATCTTCCGCGTCGCCTTCGGGTCCCGCGAGGTAGGTGAACTGACCGCCTTCTCCGGAGGCACGATCCCAAACCCGGAAGGTGATGGGAATGGGAGTGAGACTGGGTTCGACATGATCGGCCAATGCGACTTGGAGGCTCGCGTCCGGGTCGAGGAGCAAAGCTTGAACGGGGCTCACGGCGGGCAACGCCGTCCATGGCGAATCCTCTCCGTCGCGCCAGGACCAGGTGCCGGCGTCATTGTCCACCGCGATGAGCGCGAGCCCGAGATCGGGAGAATCGATGTCGGTCGCGCTGTCGCCGATCAGTTCAGCCACACCGATTTCGATGGCTCGCTCCTCTGTCGCGCGGGCGCGCAGGGTTCGAGAAACTCCTTCGGCAGCCACCGGCGCGTCATTGATGGCAAGGATCCTGGCCGTGGCCGCGATGGTTTCCGAACTGAGCTCCGCCGGGTCGATGTCGGCGAGTGCGGCGACTCCCGCGTCGGTGACGGATCCGGTCCAGGCATGAAATATGACCGCGTCGGCTTGATCGCCGTGGAGATCGGGGGCGGGGGTCAGGCGCAGTTCATCCCATGGCGCCAGCAACAAAACTTCCCCGGAAGCGAGAGCGGGAAATGCCGCCCAGTCGCCGCCCGCTTGGCGATAGTGCCACACTCCCAGGGAGGAATCGACCGAAAGGACGGCGGCCCCCGGAGCATCCGCTTCGGCATCTCGAACCGCAACGGTGGTCAGCGCGGCGGCAACAGTACGCGGAGCCTCTTCCGTCGGAGTATCTTCGGCGACCGGATGAAGGATTACGTGCTCCCCCGCCAGGACGACGGGCGGAGTCTTGGTTTCCGGCAAGAACGTGTGGGTGAGAGTTCCGGAATCCTGTTCCAGCACGCCGCCGAAGAACCTTTCCGACGCAAACGGAAGTGGAAGAAGGGTTTCCCTATGCAGAGGAGGCGTCGCGCGGTGGCTCACGTCCCAAGCGGATCCGTCCTCGGTGCGAGCGAATGCATAAAGCACGCCGACCGCGTCATGCGGCGCCGTATGGCCGGGGCTCGCGATGATGACTCGATCCCCGCGCGCGGCGAGCGCTGCTCCGAACCGCGTCGCGGCTCCCGGGAATGGCGACGGGAACGTTCGAGTCAACATCCAGGAATCGTCAACTCCCGTATCGCGGGAAAATTGAACGACTTCACCGCCGTCTTCTCCGTCCGGCGCGCCGATCCAGAGGTCGTCTCCGGCGACCGCGACGGAAGTGCCGAAGGCGATCACGTTGGGCGCTTGCAAAATCGCGGTCCGCCCCCATTGGTTCGTTCCGCCCGCGTGGATCGTGTGCAGAGCCGCGCTTCCTCCGTCGGCATCGCCGGGCGCGCCGATCAGCAGACGGTCGTCCGCGAGGGCGATCGCTTGGCCGAATTTCAGATGGAGCTCGGTCTCGGGCTGGATGAATGTAAGCTGGCCCCATTGCTCGGCTCCGCCGAGATCGCGGGAATAGAGCCTAACCGCGCCGACGCGGCGGTAGTCGGTATTGTATTCGTTCGGACTGCCGACCGCGAGGAGATCGCCGCTCGTGGCGAGCGCAGCCCCGAAATCGCCGCCGCTTGAGATCGTCTCGGTCGGCGTGAGTTGGCGTAAGAAGGTCCAGTCATTGCCCGGGATGCTTGAACGTTTGTAGACGAAGACCGATCCGTTTATTCCGGTTCCGGACGCGCCGACGTAAAGGTACTGTCCGGAAATCGCGACCGCGGATCCAAACCTTCCGCGGGAGGAGGGCTCGGGCGGGATTAACGTTCCGATAGATTCCACCGCTCCGGTCGCCGGGTCCCGCTGGCGGATGAGCACCGTTCCCGCGTCCGGATAATTATTGACCCTTGTGGCAGGATGACCGGTGACGATCACTCCGTCGTCCGATGCGGCCGCGGACGCGGCGGCTGGCAGGACGATGTCGGGAGGATAGGACCAGGTAAAGACGCTGTCGGCAGCTTCAATGGCGAGTTGTACAGGACGTTCGTCCCTGAGGCCGGTTTCGTCAGCAGCCACGACGGTGAAAGAAACCTCGCCCGCCGCGTCGGGAGTTCCGGTGAATATGCCGGTGCCGTCTCCCGCGTCGACGAGGGCAAGCCAGGCGGGGGCATTTTGCAAGGTGAGGGACGGTTGCGGGGACGATTCGGACTGCGAATCCGGATCAACGGCGACGACATTGCCAGTGAACGCGAGGCCGACACGGGCCGGGTTGTAAACGAGGCGAATAATTTCCGGGGCCTCCGGCACGTCTACCGTTTCGAATGTCAGTGTGATCTGTTCGGCCGAAAGCGGTGACGCTCCTTCAGCGAGCGTATCCACCGAGTAATGCAAACCGAGTTGATCGGTCGCGCGCAGGGTAAGTTCGACTGTGGACGGCGCGCTGGAATTGTAGCGCAAGAGCGTCGAGCTCGTCAGGACGACGGCATCGCGGAGTGAAGGATAGCGATAGCCCGAGCCCGGGTAATACCTGTGCATGGGCTCCCAAGAGCTCCCGCCATTGATACTGAATTCAACTTGGTCATACCCATTGACGACGAGAAGCGAGAGCTTGTCGGGATCCGCTGTCTCGGCATCCGCGAGTCGTCCGGCAAAAACGTCTCCGACTCGCCAGACCGGGCGATCGGCGACATCGGCGATCTCGGGTTGAGTGAGTGTGATGGGAGTTGTGTCGACGATAACGGGCGGGGTGTTTCCGTCGGCCGCGACCGGCGAAACCTCTACATTCACGCTGGCCGATCCGGCGGAGAACGTGATGCCGGGAATGGTGGTGTCCGCGCGATCTCCGCCCTCGCCATCGGCGCCGCTCCAGATGCGGAATCGGAGCGCTTCCGCGAGCGTTCCGGTCCAGGTGGAGTCATTCGGGATGAAGCGAAGGCGGGCGTCCGCCGATAAGAGCAATGCGTGTGCCGGGGACAAATCGGCGGGCAGCGGCAACCAGTCTTCTCCCGGCAGTTGATACGACCAGGCTCCGTCGGCGGGCATGCCGGCAACCAGCGCAACGCCCAAATGGGCGCGGGCGAGATTGGCCGCGTTGGCAATCAATGCGCTGACCGGGAGGGGATCGGGGGATCCCGCCTCGAAGGCGTGTACCACGCTATCACCCGCTCCGAGTCCGGGAGCCATCGGCTCTGGTGTATTCAGATCATGGATCTCGACCAGATTGTTCACGGTTGCCGGATCCCTTTCGGAGGATGAACGGCCCATGATCAGGTGTTTGCCGTCATGGGAGAGAAGGTTGTCCGCGGGTTGCGTGGCGGGATCGGGACGAAACACGAGGACGCCGGCATTGCTCCAGGAGTTATCCGTCTCATCCCATTTATGCAGGTAAACCGCGCCGCGGGCCACGTCATCGACAGGCTTCGCATGCGAATGACTCGCAGCCAGAACGCCATCCGCAAGGTGCAGGTTCAGGTATTGAGGCGGGTCCTCGGGATCGAGCGGGTCGGGCAGGGTGGCATGCAAGTTCCAGCTTCCGTCCGCCCCGAGCCGGTAGTGTCCGAGAAACCCGTTATCGGGAAGCGAAACGGCCACCAGGTCATTGCCGTCCAGGGTGAGGGCCGAGCCGGCTCTGGACGTGTAACCGCTGCCGTATCGATAGACCCCGGAAAAGCTCGCTTCGATGCCCCACTGATCAGCGCCACCCGTGTTTCGTTCGAACACCTGCACCGCTCCATAGCGGGTCGACCTTCCGCGTCCCGGGAGGCCGACGGCGAGACGGTCTCCGCTCAAAGCCACGGCCGCCCCCGCTCTGTCGGCTGAAGTCGGAGAGCCGATCTCGATCTCCTTCGCATATGTCCAGTTTCCCGAGCTGTCACGACGATATAAATACACGGCGCCCTGATAATAGGTGGGGAAATCTTCGGTGGGATTGCTGTTGGGCGCGCCGACTGCGACCCAGTTCCCATCGACGTCGATCGCCGCGCCGTATCGATCCCGGGACGCGCCCGGAGTCGAAAAGGTGGCGGCGCGGCCCCATTGATCGGTGCCGCCGCTGTCGCGTTCATGAATGAAGATCGTCCCTGTCGTGGAATCGGCGATCACGAGCCGATCGCCTTTGAGAACAACCGAGTCGCCGAAGTCGGAGGTTGTTCCTTCGATGGTCTTCGAATGGTTCCATTCGCCGGTTGCGGCATCGCGCCGGTAAAGACTCACGCGCCCTGTCTGGGTAGACCGGACGCTCGGGGAGACCGCGATCCAGTCGCCGGAAAGGCCAACATCACGCAGTTGCTTCAGGGATCCATTGTCGGGAAAGGTGACTTCCAGAGTCTCCGGTTCGGTCGCCGGATCGCGGACGATCACTCCGACTGGTCGAACCGATACCTCGCCGAAACTGTCGGTGGCGTGCACGGTCATGTAGAAATCGATCGGCTCCTCGGGAGCGATTCCGACAAGCGTCCAGGAATCGCCAGAATCCTCGGGCACCACGGTCAGCCAGGAGGGTTTTTCCTGGACGGTCAGCGATGCTGTATCCCCCGCGTCCACGTCCGTGACTTGTATTGGAATGGCGATCGCTTCACCGGGATCGGCGAAGACATGACTCGGGGCGATGATCACAGGCGCGTCCGGAATCTCTTCCACATGCACGCGAAGCCCGATACTTTCGGCGCTGTAAGCGCTGGAGCCGCCTGGCGTCGGCAACTCGATCCATGCCTCCGAAGCCCCGGTTGTTTGATCCCAGATCCGAACGGTGAGCTCCGGCGAACGTCCCGCGAAATCGGGGGCGGGAACGAAACGTATTTGGGCCGCCGGCGGCAACAATCTCGCGCGCATAGTGACATAGGAGTGGATCTCGGTCCAGGCGTCTCGCCCCAACTGATACTCCCAGCGTCCTTTCTCGTTTGTCTCCGTTTGCATGACTGCGAGTCCGAGTTCGTCCCCATTGAAATCCGCGCCCATCTCCGCGGCGAGAGCACCGACGTTCCAGGTCGGCGCCGTGTCCGCCGTCGCCTCTTCGGGCAGGGAGCCCAATGTTCGCGGACCTGTCGCCGAAAGAACAGGGGCGAGATTTCCGATGCCGAGATCGAAGTAGCCGAGCTGGGCGGTGGAGGTCAGGGGCGAACCGGACGCGACAATCCCTTCTCCGAGACTTCCGAGTAATCGTCCAAAGCTGTTGGCCTGGCCATTGAACGCCAAGCGCCCCGCGACAGTCCATTCGGCCGGATCGGGCACCGTCGTGTCAAAAACCACCACGGTTTGCCCTCCGATCACAGGATCGCTCTGGTGCCGGGTCGCCAGCAAACCGGGACACAGCAACAAGGGCGATTCGCTCCCGAAGAGTCCGGACTCAGTCGCCTCGCGGCTTCCGGCGAAACTCCATTCCTCGCCGTCGAGTCGCCAGACATCCAGCGCATACGTTTCATCCGATGCCCGGCGCGTGGCGGCGAGGATGCCGTCCGCCAAAGCGAGTTGAGCGTAGCGGCCCTCTTCGAGAAGATGCGTCTGCCGCAGGGTCCAGGTCTCTCCGACGCGACTGTAGAGGCCGAATCCGCCTTCCTGAAAATTGGCGACGACCCAGTTGCCATCTGTCGCGAACGGTGAACTAGTGGGGAGATCAAAAAACCTCTTTCCTTCCGGCGCCTCGATAATCGCTTCCAGGCCCCATTCGCCGGCGCCGCCTTTGTTTCGGTGGAATACGAGGTGACGGCCTTCTCTGGAAAGATAGTTCGCGTCGGTTTTCTCGGTTATAAACAGGCGGTCGCTTGCCAGCGCAACGAAGCTGCCAAACCTCCGGCCAGCGAGCGGTTCCGGAGAGACAATGGCCCGGAGGGCGCCCCAGCGGTCCGTGCCGCCAAGGTGACGCTCAAACAGTTGCACCTTCCCCGCCCCGATTCGGGTTCCATCCGGCAAATCGATGGCGGCATCCGGTTGTCCGACCGCCACCGTGGTATTTTCGAAAGCGAACAGTCCGTTGGTGCCGGTCACCTGTTCTCCCGCGGAAACCCATCGCGGGTCTTCATCCTCGGTCAGCACGAGATCGAAAGCTTTGAAACCGCGTTCGCCGCTGAGATTGTAGGCAAGCAACAAGGTGTTTCCGCTGCTCGCGAGGGCATCGATGTAGAGCGAGCCATCCTCCCATGCGAGAGGGGCCCGCAATGTCCATTCGGGAGAATCAGCCGGGACCGGGCTCAGCGTGAACGACTGGACCGCGTGCCCGGTATCGCCATCGGTTACACGGAGCGTTATGAGGTAGCTCGCGCCGGCTTCCGTTGGAGGCGTTCCGGTCAGGCGGGCGCTGCGGTTGTCCAGCGGGATCAAGGACAGCCAGTCGGGAAGTTCGTCGGCGAGAAATGTCAACGACTGGTCGGCGTCCGCGTCCGAGGCCCGCACGGTGTAGGTGTAAGGCACGCCTTCGAATGCGGTCGTCAGAGGTTGTGTGGCGAAGGTCGGCCGCGCGTTGGTGTCGACAACCTCCTGTTCGATCACGTGCGCCGCGCTTAGCTCGTCATCGCCGGCATCGGTGGTGTCGACGAAGGTTCCCGGCGATCCTCCTCCGGCCCAAGCCCGGAAGGTGAGGGTCGCCACACCGAAGCTGCCGGTGTCCGGCACAAAACGCACCTGGTCCCGGAGGTCCAGCAGATAAGCTTCACTCGACGAGAGCGCGGGAAGGTCGTTCCAGCTTTCCTGATTCTCCCGGCGGATCTGCCAAACGCCGCTCGGGGAAACGGAGACCTCGCTCACGGCCAGCAGCAGCGGACGTCCGGCGCCGTCGACGAGTCGTTCCGCAAACAGGTCTTCCAGGCGCACGCCGTCCAGGGAGTCGGGCGTCGAGAAACGCGGGATCGCAGGCAGAGCCAACGGCTCCGAACCCTGCAGCCCGGGAGCCGAGAAATCGCGTCCGGCACCGAAAAAGGTCAACTCCGACTCATTGACCGCGACGCCAAAATCGGCACCGAGGGCCAGATCGCCGAACCCGTCGCTGGATCCGGGAAGAACGATCCGCGCGACCGTTTCCCAGCGTTCCTCTCCGGGGACTCGTTCCGCCACGACAATTTGACGGGGATCGATTCCGGCGGCGGGTCCTTCGTCCGACAGGATCAGCCGGTCGCCGCGCAACGCAAGGCGCTCCCCAAAGCTCACGAAACTTCCCGCGAACCGAGGGCCGAACCGGGCATCCTCCGTCCAGGTTCTCCCGTCGCCTGAAGCATTCGACCAAACCGTCACCATTCCGGCCCCGTCGGTTCCCAAAAAGGCCGCCCCGGGCGCGCTGACCGCCAAGCGCGAACCGCTCAGGGAGACGGCGGAACCGAATTGGTCCACCGCCGCGCTCGAAGCCGGGCGCAGAAACGCCCGTTGTCCCCACGAACCACCGCCATTCTGATCGCGATGAAAGACCAGCACCGCACCGTGCGCGTCCCAGGATCCACCGGCCGTGTGAGCGGGGGCGCCGACGGCCAGCAGCGGCCCGCTTTGGGAGATCGTGGCACCGAAGCGCGCTGGACCGGAGGTGGATTCCGGGGTCAGCGTTCGCACGAATCCCCACGCATTCGCGCCGCCTTGGTCGCGCCGGAACAGATGAACCGCGCCTCGCTGTTCAACACCGCCCGAGGCGGTTCCCGGTGCCCCCACAAAGAGCCAATCTCCGTCGGTCGCAACCGCCGCCCCGAACCGATCGCCCGCGGTGCCGCCGTCCGGTGCCTGGAGCGTCGCCGCAACCGTCCAGTCTCCTGAATCGGGATTCTTCTGGTACACGTAGACCTTTCCGGGCGAGAACTGGTATGGACCGGCCGGCGTCCCGGCAATCAGCCATTCTCCCGCTGCCGCCAGACTTTCGCCAAAGTTGTACCCGTAGATCGATTCCGGTTGTTCGATGGATGTCGGAAGGTCGACATCCGGTCGCGATCCATTCAATGGATACGCCTCGATCCGGCCGGGCGAGCCTTGGAAGCCGGATACGAACAGATGTTCATCGATCACCAGCGCCTGCCGGGTTTGGTTCGCCCAAGGCAGGGAGCGGCCGTCAAACCTGCGCCAGACGGCGGAGCCCCCGCCGAAGATTTGCGCGGGAGAGTCAATGTGGCCGTAGGCGTTGTGGAGTCGCACCCAATAGGATTCGGCCGCGTCGCCCGCGGCAAGGGAAAGCTCCGGTTCGGTCGCGCCTTCGACCGGTTCTGTCGTGTCCCCGGATTGTCCGAGATACCACTGGTGCGAGATCTTGCCCCAACCCTCGGTGCGTACGGTTCCGGTGACGGTTCCCGCATGACCGGACGGAGGCGGGGCGAATTGATTGATGACGGGAGCCGGGAATGTTCCGTGGAACGAGACGGCGAAGTCGTCCACGAGCATGTGGCCGTTGCCCGCGTTGCCCGGATTCGCTGTTTCCGCGAAAAAGCCGAGGTGCAGGGGCGTCCTCCGCTCTCCCGCGGCGGGCAAAATCATTCCGGTGGCAGGCACCGCGACCGTATCGCCGATCGTGACGAGGTAGCGGAGTCGCGTGTGATCCACGAAGATGTTTATGGGCAGAAGCGTGTCGGTATTGACGGCGTACCCGGTGTAATGACCCCCGTCGGGGTCGCGATCGGTCGTGGCGAAAATCCGTCCCTCGTCATCGAGGTGAAACGCGACTTCCGCCAGGACGTCTTTTCCGGAATGGAGCAGTAAGCCGAAGCGGTCGTGTTCACCATTCGAGGAAGGCACGAGCTTTACGTTCGCCTGCCAGAGGACGGACTCGGAGGTCATGAGGTTCGTTGCGGGCGTGTAAACAATTCCAAATGGAGCTCCGGCATTGTTCGAGGGGGCAATTCGCAAGGATTGCTCGTGGATGCCACCGGCCACCACCGCCGCCGCGCCGCCTCCGGCGAACTGCCATTCCCGCACGCCGTGGATCGGCCCGATGCCGAACCCGTCCTCCGGCTCGAAACCCGTTGCCAGACTCGGTGCCGGCGTGGTGCGGGTGACGCGCGCGACGTTGGCTTCGGCGACAGGGGGGGACGGGACAAGCCCGCAGATCGCTCCGAGGAACAGGGGCCACAGGCGCCGCCAAATTCGCGAGGTGAAGATAGCGCTGGCGAGAACGGAGAGGAGAAATTTCATGAATAAGACTGCAGAAGAGGCCGGAGAATCGGGCTCGAATATCGGTTGTTACGGTGTGCATTCAGGCGTCGGGCGCAGGGGCCAAGCCGGCCGATGAGAGGAAAGGTTGAAAGAGCTCCGAGTGCAACCATAGGATCGCTCAGGGTTCTGGTGACTTGGACAAACTTATTGAACAAAGTCGCGGGGTGCTGTTCTTTAGGGGGCTTGATGAATTGGATCATGAGAGGCCGGATTCGCTGGGTTTGGGTTGCTCTTGCCATTTTTCCAATGACGGGTTTTTCGGCCCTGGCGGAGACAGAGGCGGCGCCTGAGGTTCCTTTGATGCCTCTCGAAGAAATCCGGGCGGGAATGGAAGGTCACTGGCGAACCGTCGTTTCCGGCACCGAGATCCAGGAGTATCCGCTCGAAGTTCTTGGGGTGGCGGAGAATTTCGTTGGACCGGGGCGCTCGCTGATCATCTGTCAGGCGCTCGATCCGGAAAACATCCTTTCCGGGCCGGTCGCCGGCATGAGCGGAAGTCCGGTTTACATCGACGGCAAGCTGATCGGCGCGTATGCCTACGGCTTCACGTGGTCGAAAGAGCAGGCGATCATCGGTGTGACGCCGATCGCGGACATGCTCGAGTTGTTCGAGCGGTTTGAGGAGACGGAGGGCCGTGTCGCGTCGGAGTGGCGGCGCCCGCCGGAACCGGTCGAGGCGGCGCCGCAGGGTGGATTGGGCGGAAATTCAGCCAGTTTGCCGCCGCGCGATTGGATGCAGTCGCATTTGCGGCCGCTCCCGACCGCTTTGACGATTTCGGGAATCTCTTCGTCGGTCGTCGCCGCGTTTGCCGATGAGTTTCGCGCGCTTGGCCTTGAGCCTTCGCTGGTGCCGATGGGCCGGGCGGCGACGGAGATCGACGCGGACCTGCAGCCGGGGTCGGCGGTTGCCGGCGTGCTGCTCGACGGGGATTTCAATGTTGCCGGCACGGGAACCGTGACCTATCGCGACGGCGACCGGATCCTCGCGTTCGGTCACCCGCTGTTCGGCATGGGTGCAACGGATCTGCCGATGGCGGCGGCGGAAGTGATGACCGTGATTCGCTCCGTGCAAAGTTCGTTTAAACTGAGCAACACCGGTCCAGTGATCGGTTCGATTTATCAAGATCGCCTGAGCGCGATCGCGGGCCGGATTGGACGCGAGGCACCGGTGACAAAGTTCACGCTGAATATCGAAGGAGAGAACGGTGAGACGCGGACCTATTCCGGCAATCTCTTCGAGCACCCTAGGCTGTCGCCTCTCGTTTCGGCGATGGCCCTGACGGAGTCGCTGACGCGCACGATGGAGACCAGCCGCGAGCAAACGTTCTTCATTCGGTCGGCCTGGGAGATTGAAGACCGTGCGCCGATTGTTCAGGAGGATGTTTCTAGCGGATCGAACTCGCCGCTGCGCCTCGCGATGGAGCACCTCGATCTGCATCGCCGCCTGATGAACAATTTCTACGGGGCGCCGCGCATTGAGGCGGTGACGTACGATATCTCCTTTCGTGACCAGTGGATGATCTCGCGACTCGAGTCGGCCTCGATCGACCGGAAGCGCGTCAAACCGGGCGAAACGGTGGGCGTCGATCTCGTTTTGCGGAATTACCGCGGCGAGCGGACGGTTGAGCGAGTGGAGGTACCAGTCCCGCTGCATCTGCGCGAAGGGCAGCTGACGCTCTTCGCGGGTGATGCCGGGGCGGCGCTCCAGTACGAAGCCGACCAGCAGGGAGAACCAAACTCGCTCGAGCAAATTCTCGAGCGCGCGCGGCGACACCGGGGCCGTCAGGCAATCTACCTGAAGCTTGTCCGGCGCGCTCCCGGTTTGAATGTTGAAGGGACCGGGATGCCGAATCTCCTGCCGTCGGTCGCATCCGCTTTCCAATCCTCGCAAAGCCGCAAGCAAGTCGTCCCGGTCTCGCATACCACCGTCTGGGAAACGGCGATTCCCGTTTCCGGCGAGTTCCGCGGAAGCACGACTTTTCCGATCGAAATCCAATAATCCAGAAGCCAGCATGTCTTTTTCTGACCTCACTTTCCCGCGATGGGGCGAGCCAGTTGCCGCCGTGTCGGCGGGGGACAATCCCAACCGGTGGCGGAGGCTCCGCGGAGCGACCGTCGCGGCCGCGGTGTCTGCCGTTCTTCTTTTCGGCGCGCCGTTGCGGGCGGTTCACACGGAAGCCGTCACGCACGAGACGTATCGAAATTTTCTAGACGGGGAATTAAGAAATCTGTCGTTGCACGTCGATGGCCGGCTTGAACTGGCGCCGGAAGTTGCGGAGGTCGCCCGCTTGGTCGACGCGGTTGTCTGGAGTGCCGTGGCGGCACCGGACGGTTCGCTTTATGTTGCCGCCGGGAATGATGGAAAGGTTTACCAGGTGTCTCTCGACGGAGAGGGACGCGTTGCGGAGGTCATGGATACCGAGGAGGTGTTTGTTCGGGCGCTCGCGGTCGGTCCGGACGGTTTCCTCTACGCGGGCTCGTCGCCGGACGGAAAAGTGTATCGATTACATGGCGACGACGAGATTGAAGTGTTTTTTGAGCCGCGTGAGACGTATATCTGGTCACTCGTATTTGCGTCAAACGGCGATCTGCTGATCGGCACCGGCGATCAAGGGCGGATCTATCGTGTGCCCGCCGGAGCGGAGCCGGGCGGCGCGGGAACGGTGTATTTTGACAGCGACGAGACGCATATGGCAGCGCTGGCGTTTGACTCCGACGGACGCTTGCTGGCTGGAAGCAGTCCGAACGGTTACATTTTCCGAATTCACGAAAAGGACGAAGCTTTTCTGCTGTTCAATTCCCCTGACGAAGAGATTCGCCAGATTCTTCCCGACTCGGAAGGCGGGATGTACGTGGCCACTCACGCGGGCGATTCAGGAGGCGGGTCGGGCGCTGTCGCTGAGGCGATGGCTTCGATAAGTTCGGAATCGGCCGGCGCGACCGATTCCGGCGAATCTGAATCCGCGAGCGCGAGCAGCTCGACTTCCGGTGGAAAGGGAAAACGTCTGGGCGGAGTTTTTCACGTCGACGCCGACGGATTTTACGAGGCGGTTTGGAGCTTGCCGGGCGTATCCATTCATGCCTTACAGTTCAGCGGCGAGGGAGAAGTTTTGACCGGAACCGGCACTGACGGGCGAATCTTTGCCTTTTCCGAACCGCATTCGTGGCGGCTGCGTCAGACCGTTCCGGCCGGGGCGGATGTGTCCGTTTTGGTCCCGCATCCGGAAGCTGGGCTGCTCGCGGTCACCAGCAATCCGGCCCGGGTCTACCGGCTGAACGGGGAAGCGGACCGGTCTGGCGAGTTTTTGTCGAAAGTTTTTGACGCCTCGCAAGTGGCCCTTTGGGGCCGGCTCTACGTGGAAACCGGGGGCGGAGAACCTGAGACAGAAGACCAAGGATCAAAGACGAAAAAGATCGAGACGTCGATTCGCACGGGAAACAGCGAGAAGCCGGACGCGACGTGGAGTTCGTGGCAACCGGTCGACGCGCTCGCCAGCGGGAAGCACGAGGCGCGCCCGGCGCGTTACATGCAGTATCGTCTTTCGGTCGGGGAGGGCACAGAGGCAATTCGGCGGGTGCAATTTTTCTTCCGGCATCGCAACGCGGCGCCGGTGATATCGGCGGTGCGTGTCGTCGCGAACGACCTCGGGCTGGAATCGTTCGAACTGCCTCCGCAGCAGCCGACTATCGATCTTGATCAGCTTTTCCGCGACACCGGCGGCCGGACGCGCGGCAGCCAGGAGCCGCGGACGCAGATTCGGGCCTATGAGCGGTCGGGGACGGTGACGGTCGCGTGGCAAGCCCGCGACCCGAACGGCGATGAGCTTGTATTCGATGTTCAATTACAGCAAGTCGGCAGCGAAGCGTGGGAAACAATCGGGGCGGATATCGGGGACCGGTTTTTCTCCTTTCACGGTAACGGCTTTGATGACGGCCGGTACCGCGTTCGAGTCATCGCCAGGGACGGGCGCGCCAATCCTCTGGAAGAAGCGCGGGAAACCTCGCGGCTGAGTCAGGAGTTTGTGATCGACAATACCGCTCCCGAGATCGTGCCTGAAGAGATTCTTGTGAATGGCGCCGAGGCGGAAATCGGGGTGCTCGTCCGGGACGCGACGAGCCGGATCGTTGCCGCTGATTATCTGCTGGATGGCGGTGATCCGGAGACGCTCTTTCCGGAGGACGGACTTTATGATGCGAGGGAAGAGCGGTTTGTTGTTCGGCTCGAAGAACTGAAGCCCGGCCGCCACACGCTGCTCGTGCGTGTTCTGGACGAGGCCCGAAATCTCCGGGTGCGGCAAATTCCAATTGAAGTGCCGGGAATTCGATGACCGGAGAAGACGGAGGGCGGGGGAATCTTCGGGAAGAATTGTGCGAAGTCGGACGTTACCGGCGCGCGGGGCGGGCGCACGAGCACGGACTTGTGATCCTCGCGATGGGGATCCCGTATTGGCTGATGCCGCTGGAGGAGGGAGGATACGGTCTGTTTGTCGAGCGGGGCAACGAGGTCGCGGTTTGCGAGCAGCTGGGCCGGTATGACCGGGAGAATCGCTATTGGCCGCCGCCGGAAGATTTTTTGCCTGGAGAGTCGGGGGCGGGGCGTTCGCTCCTGTTGTATCTGCTGCTGATATGGGGAATGTTTTTGGGCGGAACGCGGGAGTTGCTGGAAGCCGGAAGCGCGTCGGAGGAAGCGATTCGGGCTGGAGAATGGTGGAGGGCGGTGACGGCACTGACGCTGCACGCGGACTGGGCGCACCTTGTGGGCAACACGGCCGGAGCATTCCTGTTTTTCTTTTTGGTCTTTCGCTTTCTCGGACACGGATTCGGCTGGTTCACCATTTTGCTGGCGGGAGCGAGCGGGAATCTTTTAAACGCCTGGATTTATTCGGGAACCGGGCATAACTCGATCGGCGCGTCGACGGCGGTTTTCGGGGGTCTTGGAATCGTGATCGGATTCCGCCTGATCCGGCAAGCTCGGCTCACCGGATGGAAGTGGCCGCGCCAGCTCCTCGCGCCGCTGGTCGCGGGCATCGTTCTGCTTGGTTTGCTCGGGGCGGGCGGTGAGCGGACCGACATCCTCGCTCACGTTTGGGGGTTTGTCTGCGGAGTCGGGATCGGAGCACTCTCTGGTATGATGCGTTTGGATACGCGTGTAAAGGGCGTCCGGGCGCAGCGAGTTTATGGGGTGGTAACGATTGGAATCGTGATCGGCGCGTGGATGATCGCGGTCGGGTGAAGAAGAAGTCTCTCGGCGGTCTTCAGGCTTTGGTCCTCGGGCTACTGGCGCTGACCTTGCGATCAGCTGCCGTCCGCGCTCGTCGTGTCTTTACTGTCCGCCGCGCTTTGGCGGGACGTGTCTCCGGCCGGCGCTCCGTCCCATCTCAATCCCGTTGGCGGGTAGCCGCCCCGGGAAATATAGTAATACGGGTCGAACGCCTCTTTGGCTTTTTCAATGAACGCGATCGCTTCGGAAAAGGTGTAGTAGCTCCCGTAATTTGACAGCGCCACGCGCGAGGGGCTTTCCGTGTCGGTGTAATAGCCGTAGCGGTCGATGCGCCCCCGGATGGATGGAATGGCTCGTTCCATGTAAGAACGAATGTCGATCTCGCCGGTATCGACGTGGTTGTCGGAAAGCTGGTCAAACGGTCCGTCGTAATAGTCGTTCCGCATGACACTGATTCGCCGGATCGTCGCAAGAATCTTGCGATCGGCGTTTGGATCCAGCCAAAAGACGAACCCGGTCCTGTTGCCGACGACGACGTCATCCGCAAGTTTGGTGAAGTGCTCAGGCACCGGTCCTTCCTCGTCGAGGACCCAAAGGAAGTAGTTGTGGCGCTTGTTGAAGAGGAGGAAAAACTGGAAACCGGATTCGTCGAAGGTGCGCTGCACGAATTCCTCGTCCGGAAGCAACTCAAACGACGTCGGCGGGTGCTGCGATATCCGGTTCAAATGAAAAACCACTTCTTTGTCCAGAACACGGACGACGTAGGTAAACCCGTCAACGCGCTCCACTTCGACACCGTCTCCCCGTGTAAAGTATTTCGCGTGGGAGAGACGTTTTCCGCCGCCGCCGACCGATGGAAACTCCTCGTATTCCGAATAACCGAATGAGAGCACCCCTCGGTCGCGGGCGCCGGCGGGCAAACGGATATTTCCGCGTATCTCGCGCCCGTCGACGAGGAGCTTCCAATAGTAGTAGTTCTCTCCTGGATATACATAAACTTCATCCGGCAAACGCTCAAAGATATGAAAGAACACGTCGGCCGGTTCCGTCAGGTCGATCTTCGGCGCCGGCGCGTGCCAGCCTTCAAGGAGGTGCTGGTTAAAGATCAGGGTCGGCTCTCCGGGGGTGTCGAGGGAAGATCGCGCAACGGGATCGGAAGCGGAGGGTTTTTCCTCGCCTGCCTGGAGCGGGACCAGGCAGGCAAGGAATGAGGTTGCACAAACAACAATTAGGAGACGCTTCATATGTTTATTCCGTGGTCTGGTCTTCGGCACGGACGACGACCCGGTAGAATCCGCGAGGAACAACTGCTTCGGCGTCGACATACGAGGACGTGGAAGCCTCGGCGGTGACGATTGCGATATCTTCCCAGCTTTCCGATCCGGAAAGCGCGAGGCTCCACTGCACGCGGTAGACGACGCCGGGAACAGACGGCCAAGTGATGATGATGCGGCCTTCCTCGTCACGTTCGGTGCGGCTGACGCCAAAGCGCTGGTTTGGATCGGTCGGGTCCGTTCTCGTCACAAACGCCTCCCAGTTCGGCCGCCCGTCGCCGTTGTCGTCGGCGAATGGATCGGTGATGCCGGTAAGCTTCAGCCAGGCGGTGTCGACGATGCCGGTCCCGGGATCGCGGGAGGAAATGACCGGAGCGTGAACGGCTGAACGGAGGGACGAATGGGCGGTTGATTCGGCCGCGTCGTGAACGACGGAGACCGCCGGACGGTGGTGCTGCGACTCAAACGGATCATGGCCGTCTGAACGGATCGGATCGTGGAAGAGCGAATTCGAAGGATCGTGTTCAGCGGACCGGGCCGGATCGTGAAGCATTGACCATTTGGGATCATGACCGGCGGAAATGACGGCGTCATGGGCGAGCGATTGAACGGGCGCGTGGACGGCCGAATGCAGAGCCTTGTGCTCTCCGGATCGGTCCGGCCGATGGACAGTGGATCGAGCCGGGTCGTGAAGATTGGAATTCAAGACGTCGTGGCTCGCCGACGTGACCGCGTCGTGAAGCGCGGAGCGCACGGAGTCGTGACTCGCCGACTTCTCCGCGAGATGAATCGCGGAGCGCGCTGGATTGTGCTGTTCCGACCGGAGGTAGGCGTGGATATCAGATTGGAGCGGCTGGTGAACGGTGCTGTCGTTCACGTAGTGGACCTCGGAAAGCGCCACCTCGTGCGTCCCGCCGGCGGACGAATTCTCCGGGTTGTGTTGCTGGGAGCGACGCACCGAATGAACCAGAGAACGCTCCGGCGCGTGCAGACGCGATTCCACTTGGCCGTGCAAGGACGAAACGGCGGCATCATGCCCTTCCGATTTTTCGACAAAGTGTGTCTCGGAAGCGAGCGGGTCGTGAACCGCGGAACGGACAGGGTCGTGAACCTCCGACCGCTCGGGGCGGTGCAGCACGGACACCGCTGGATCGTGGAACTCTGACAGCTGCGCGCTGTGGAGCTCGCTCCTCGCCTCGTCGTGAACGATCGGACCGACGATTTCCTCTTCCGTTGCCCCGTCGGTGATCCCCGCCGACGTGACCGCGTTGTGACCGACCGCTGAGATCGCGGGCCGATGGCTTTCCGACCGGACCACCGAGTGCTCGCTGGAGCCGACCGGAGCATGGACGACAGAGAGGAGAGGCAAGTGCTGGGCGGACCGGTTGGCCAAGTGAATTGCCGAAACTCCCGCGGCGTGCTGTTCGGAGGTTGTTACGTCGTGAATCTCCGACTTGACGGGACTGTGTACGATTGATGTCAACGGGCGGTGAAGGTCGGAGCGCCTCGGATGGTGAATTCGTGATTTCGCCGGGTCATGCGCAACCGACGTGGCTGGTTCGTGGGCATCTGACAGGAACACGTTATGGCCGTGGGAGCGAACCGGGTCGTGCTCATGTGAACGCTCAACCGAGTGGATGACCGACCGGGCAGGTTCATGCTGGGTTGATTCATCGGCGTTGTGCGTAACTGACCGGGTGACGGAATGAATCACTGATCGCGACGGGTCGTGCTGTTCCGACAGTTTGCTTTTATGCACGTTTGAGATCTCCGGCCGGTGCTGAACGGATATCGAAGGCAGATGATGCTGAGATTCGATGACGGTATGCACGGCGCTGCGGACCGGTTCGTGCTGGCTGGAGATTTGGGGGCGGTGCAACGACGAGCGATCCGGTTGATGAATCTCCGATTGGGTCGGATCGTGCTGCTGCGAGGATGTAACATTGTGCGCGCTCGACGCCAGCGGATCGTGAGTTTCCGAAACCGCGGGCTGATGCACTTCCGATGCAGCGGGATCATGGATGTCGGATTCAGCCGGATCGTGCTGTCCGGAATGATCCGGATCGTGAATACTCGACCGCACAGGATCGTGCTGCTGGGATTCGTCGACGGAGTGCTGTTGCGAGAGTTTCACATCGTGTCCGGCGTTGGACCAGTCGGGGCGGTGGCCGAGAGAAAGAACAGCCGCGTGAGTGTTTGACTCCTTGGGCGCGTGATGAACCGACTTGAGGCTGTCGTGGATTACCGACAGCTTCTGGCTGTGAACAGCGGACACGGCAGGATCATGCTGCTCCGATTTCTCGGGCTGATGCGAATCGGAGAGCCGCGGATTGTGGACATCCGAGGTGCGCGGATCGTGCTGGTCGGACCGTTCCGGGATGTGAACTTCCGAGATGTCGGGTTTATGGGTTTCTGAAGACACCGGATCATGGCCCTGCGACAGGTAAGGCTGGTGGTAGGACCGCAACGGATCGTGATAATTGCTTTTCCGCGGGTCGTGGATTTCCGACGTGTCGGGCTTGTGGTGATCGGAGCGCCATGGTGAATGCACGTCGCTCGTCAGGGGATCGTGTCCGGCCGATTTTTCCGGGTCATGCGTTGAGAACGCGGGATCGTGCGCGTCTGAAGCGGCAGGATCGTGCTGTTCGGACTTGATCGGCTCGTGAACTTCGGAGCGGCGAGGATCATGGGCGTCGGATCGATCCGGATCATGGATCACGGAAAGGGCCGGATCGTGCTGTTCTGACCGGTCGGGATTGTGGTGCTCCGACCGGACAGGATCATGGATGATGGACGTATTGGGATCGTGGAGCTCCGAGTGTTTTGGGTCGTGTATCTCCGACCGCTTCGGGTCGTGAATTTCCGAGCGGTCAGGATCATGCTGGTCCGAGAGACCCGGCTTATGCGCATTCGAGTGAACCGGGTGATGCTGGTCGGAGATCGCCGGGCCGTGCTGCATCGACGTGCGAATATCGTGGTAGTGCGACAGCTTGGGGTGGTGGTGCGCGGAAAGTTTTGGCTCATGCCCGCTGTCGGAGAGATCCGGGGAATGCTGACCTGAAAGATCCGGATCGTGCTGCTCAGATTTTTCAGGTCGGTGACCACCGGAAAGAACGGGATCGTGCGTTTCGCTGTAGGCGGGGTCGTGGTGGTCTGAACGGATAACCGCGTGGATTTCAGAACGCGCCGGATCGTGGTGATCCGATCGAACAGGATCATGGTGGACGGATCGTACCGGATGGTGCTGGTCGGAGCGATCCGGGTCATGCTGGTTGGAGTTGAACGGAGAGTGACTGACGGACAGAGCGGGCCGGTGGTATTCGGACCGTTTGGGGTCGTGCATTTCGGATCGGGCGGGATCGTGCTCTTCGGAACGCCGCGGATCATGGACTGCCGATCGTTTCGGATCGTGGAAGATGGAAGTGACGGTGTCGTGGAGGGCGGAAGTATCCTGCTCGTGTACCTCGGAGCGTACGGGGTCATGCTGATTCGACAGGTCCGCGCCGTGCTGGCTGGATCGCCATGGTGAATGAACGTCCGACCGCGCCGGTTCATGCTGCTCCGACTGTTCGGGGGCATGAACCTCCGAAGTTGCTGGATCGTGGTGGGCGGAGAGGTTCGGCTGATGCTGGTCCGACCAGACCGGGTCATGGATGTCGGACCGAAGCGGATCGTGCTGCTGGGACCGATTGGGATGATGGATCTGGCTGCGGGCTGGATCGTGTTCCTCGGAGCGGTCGGGGTCGTGCTCATTGGAGGAAAACGGCGAATGTACGACGGATGTGCGGGAGTCGTGCGTGTCTGAGTAATCCGGGTTGTGATTCATCGACAGCTTCGGATCGTGCGGTTCCATGCCGCTGGCACGCGGATCGTGGAAGGCGCTTGCCAGGGGATCATGGCCTCCGCTGACGGTCGCGTCATGCACGGGACTCAGGGCGGGATCGTGAATTTGCGATTTGAGCGGGTCATGTTCTTCGGAAACATCGACCCGGTGGACGCTTGAATGCAGGGCCGAATGTGGATTGGGGCGTTTGCGCAGCATGGCCACGCGAAACCCGATGTACGGTTCCTCCGACTCCGGCGTCGCCGCGTTGGGGGTGGACATGGAGCTTTGTGAGGCGGGACCATCCGTCCATGCGCCTCCGCGGATCCCGCGGACAACAATCCCGCTCGCCAGTGTCGCGATGTGATCGTTCCACTCCCAGACGTTGCCGCCCTGATCGAAGGTCATAAAATAGGTCGCGGATCCGGTGTAGGCGCCGACGGGTGCAAGATAATTTTGCGAAGAGACGTAGGCGGCGCTTTGTGTTACGGAATAGACACCGCTGTAGTTGTTGGACTGGTTGAACGACGGGCCGATCAGGTTGCCGGGAGGGGTATCGCTCCGTGCGGGAAACCGGTAATACAGGGATCCGCCTTTGGTCGGATCAAAGTAAGCGGCTTTATACCACTCGTCCTCAGTGGGAATCCACACGAGCGCGCTGGCATTTTTGAGAACAATCCCGCTCGTCGCCCCGTTCAATGTGTAGGCGCCATCCTCGGTCGTCGCGGCGGTTTGGGCACCGGATGGCTGACCGTTGTGAAGCCAGTTTGCGAAGCGGGCCGCGTCAAACCAGCTGACATACGTGATGGGACGCTGACCGTTTCCCATGACTGAATAGACATACGAACCCGGTGAACCGGTTCGCTGGATGCCGGCGACGTTCCCATCGTCAGCCATATTGGCATTATACAGACCGTGAGGATCGTCTTTAGCCACCGCGTTTAGAAAAGCGGTATACTCTTCGATGGTAGTTTCGAACCGCCCGATTTCAAATGTGTAGGAAACGGATCCGCGACCATTCGTGTCGACCGGGTTTCCGGGATGTCCAACAAAGACGGTTTTGACAGCGATTTGCGCGGTAAGCGAGGCGCCGGTAACGCCCAGAAAAGCCGCGGCAAGAAGGCCGCGAAAGAAACAGGGGATGGGCTTCATTGTGTTCCTTGGGTTCAATAAGGTGCTAAATGCGACATCCGACGGGGCGGAGAGTAGAATCTGGGCGCATGAAACGCAATTACTTTTTTCGGCGCTCCCAGCGTTTCACACGGTTCTTTCGAAAGTCTTCAGCTCGAGCTTTTTGATGCGGCCGAGATGCCGTGAGAAATCGGTGCGGTGCCGTCCGGCGGCTTTGGCGGTGGCCGCGGGTTCCCCCGGGTGGCGGCCTTGCGGCAGGTCTCTTGTAAGTCTCGATTGCCGGTAAAAGTCTCCGCCGGGCGCGGCCGGAAATTACGGAACTGCTCCCGATGCTGTTGCGGCGCGAGTGCATTGAATGCTTGACGGGGTTGCTTGAGGCTTTTTCATGGAGCTCGTCCTATCAGAGAACCCCAAACTTGAAGGGCACCGAGTTTAGTCAGAGTGGAAGCGTCATCTGGGCGCGATGAACAATGCTGGATACCGTTTCCACTCATGTTGGTTTACCTGCGTGCCCGTCACCCCGACCCAGTTGAATTATGCCCCAGTTGATCAATCGGCGGCGAGTGCCGTGTGAGCTGTTTTTGTCTGTTTTGGCGATTATCGTTTTTGCGTTTGCGGCTGCCGCTCCTGCCTTGGCCGCGCCCGGTACGGCGTCTGAAGAGGCGCGGATCTGGGAACTCCGGCGAGAGATCGCTCGTCACGACGATCTGTATTACCGGCAGGCGCAGCCGGAAATCACCGATTTCGAGTATGACCGATTGCGGGTTGAATTGCGACAGTTGGAGGAAAAGTATCCGCAATTTCGTGATCTCGATTTCGCGCGGCGGATCGGGGATGACCGAACCGGATACTTTTCAACCGTTCAGCATGTCGAGCCGATGCTGGGTCTCGAGAAGGCGCTGTCGGTCGCGGATGTGGAAACGTTTCATCGTCGGGTAGCGGAAGAATTAGGGCGGGAAGCAGTTTCCTATTGGGTTGAGCCGAAGTTCGACGGAATGGCGATCAGCCTGGTTTATGAGCGAGGACGGTTGATCCGTGCGCTCACGCGCGGGAACGGTGAGGAGGGCGATGACGTCACGGCTAACCTGCTCGCGCTCGGCTTGGCGCCGCTGCAACTGGATACGTCGGAGTTTGACGCGCCGGAACGGATTGAGATACGCGGGGAGATCTTCATGACGTACGACGAGTTTGGCCGGTTGAACCGGATGCGGGAAGCTGCTGGGGAACGGACCTTCGCGAATCCGAGAAATCTGGCTGCCGGAACGATGAAACTGCACGATCCGCGGGAGGCGGCGGAGCGGCGGCTTGAGCTGGTTTGTTTCGGATGGGGCGTTTGGCGGCCGGAAGAAAGCTGGCCGGAGACGCTTGCGGAGTATCGCGATCGGTTGCGAAGCTGGGGGCTTCCAGTGGTTGAGCGGCCGATGGAGGCAACGGGTCTGAGCGAGTTGGTGGAGGTGCTTGCGGCGTTGGAGAAAGATGCCGCGGATTCTCCCTTCCCCGTGGATGGCGCGGTGGTCAAGGTGGCGTCGCTCGATGAGCAGGAGGCGCTGGGTATCGGTCCCGCGGCGCCGCGGTGGGCGATGGCATTGAAGTTTGCGCCGACCCGGGTCGGCACGATGCTTCGGGGCATCACGTGGCAGGTCGGACGGACGGGTGTTCTCACACCGGTTGCCGAGCTGGCTCCGGTGGAGCTGCGCGGTGCGACGATTTCACGGGCGACGCTGCACAACGCGGCGGCCATTCGGCGACTCGATCTTCGGATCGGGGATACGGTGTTTATTGAAAAGGCCGGTGCCGTGATACCGGTTGTGGCGGGGGTCGATGTGGAGCAGCGGCCGGACGCGGCGGCTCCGTATCGTTTTCCGGAGCGGTGTCCGGCTTGTCAGGGCAAAATTGACGGAGTGGATACGCTTCGCTGTCTGAACGGGCGATGTTCGGCGCGGTTGAAGCGACGTGTGGAGCATTTTGCTGATGCGATCGGAATACGCGGGCTCGGTCCATCGACGGTCAATGTTCTGGTGGATAGCGGATTGGTGAAGACGCCCGCGGGCCTGTACCGATTGCGACGGGAGGCACTTCTTGAGCTGTCGGGTGTCGGCGAGCGATCGGCGGATGAGCTGTTGGTGGAGATTGAGGCAAATCGGCAGCCGAAGTGGGCCGCATTGATTTACGCCCTGGGGATTCCGGGGATCGGGCAGCGCAGAGCCGAAGATCTGGCACGTGCTTTTCCCGCGGCGGCGGTGCTGGTGACGGCGAAGGAATGGATTTTGCAGGCGCCGCTGGAGGCAGGAGGAGCGGGACTTGGACCGGAGACCGCGCGCGCCGCGGCGGAGTTCCTTCGCGAGCCTCGAATCGCTGAGCTTTTGCGAGAGTTGGAAGAGTTGGGAGTCTCACCAGAAATGCGTGACGCGGACGGCAACGGTGGTTCGGGCGCTTTTACGGGGGAAGTGGTTGTGCTGACGGGAGCCTTGCAGGGATGGACGCGTGCGGAAGCGACGCGAGTGCTGGAAGAAGCGGGCGCGCGCGTGGCAGGTTCGGTTTCTGGACAGACGACGCTGTTGATCGCGGGGGAGAGGCCGGGCGGGAAGCTCGAGCAGGCGAAGACCCTGGGAGTGCGTGTGATCGGGGAAGCGGAAATGCTGGAACGGCTCGGGCGGGATTGAGGGAGTAGGAGTTATTGGTTATTGGTTGGTGTGTCCGTCCGCGGTTATTAGCGGCTCAACCTTGGAACCTTCCTGAAGGAGCAGATGATTTTATGGCCGCGTTTCCTTTGTAAGGGCGAGAAGACAGACGGCGTGGGCGGCGATGGCTTCGCCGCGGCCGAGAGAGCCGGCGGATTCGTTGGTGGTTGCCTTGATACCGATGTTTCCGGTTTCCATCTCCAAAGTTTCGCCGAGACGGGCTTTCATCGAGTTAATGTGGGGACCGATTTTTGGGGTTTCCGCGATAATGGTGGAGTCGATGTTCTGGATGGTGAATCCCCGTTCCCGGATCAGGCGGAGCACTTTCTTGAGGAGGATTTGGGAATCGATATTGCGATAACGCTCATCCGTATTCGGAAAATGGTGACCAATGTCCGCCAATCCGGCCGCGCCAAGGATCGCGTCACAAATCGCGTGAGTCAGGCAATCGGCGTCGGAGTGACCTTCGAGGCCAGTTTCCGAGGGAATATCGACACCGCCGAGGATGCACGGCCGTCCTGCAACGAGCCTGTGGATGTCGTAGCCGTGTCCGATGCGAAAATTCATGAGGCGAGGATGCGCGGAAGCGAAACGGCGGTGGCAAGCAGCGCCGCGTCAAGCTGCCGTTGCATGAGTGGAAGTGGCTTGGTGGAGCCATTCATGATGCCCAAGACGGTGTTTCCGCCGAGGGGATGGTTCATTCGGCATCGATCAGCCGAATACGGTTCAGGTGGCGACCGCCCTCAAACGGGGTGGCAAGCCAAGTTTCGACGATGGCCAAGGCGGTTTCGAGGGACATCATGCGCTGGCCGAGGGAGAGAACGTTTCCGTCGTTGTGGAGGCGGTTGAGGCGCGCGCTTTCGGTGTTCCAGCAAAGGCCGCAGCGGATGCCGGGAACGCGATTGGCCACGATTGCCTCGCCGTTGCCGGATCCGCCGAGGACGATACCGCGTTCAAATTCACCGCGGGCAACGGCTTCCGCGACAGGGCGAATGAACACCGGATAATCGACCGGCGCATCGGAATCGGTGCCGAAGTCTTTTACCTCGTGCCCCTTTTCCCGAAGGAAGCGAATAATCTCCTGTTTATACTGAAAGCCGGCATGGTCGGCGCCAATGGCGATCTTCATAGGAGAAAAGATGGACGGTTCCTTTTCCAGCCGCAAGGCCTCTGTCCGCTGTTGGAGCAAATATTCGACCCAAGGGAAGTCGGTGTCGCGAGTCAGCTTAGGGTTGGGGCCGTCACTTTCGACCAGCGCAATCGGAGTTCCCTTCCCCTCGAGCGCCGCGGTGTCGTCGGTGACCGATCTGCCGCTGGCGATTATTTCACGGTAAGCGGTTAAAATCTGCTGACGCTGAAAAACTTGGGGGGTCTCCATTGCCCAGAGGGAGGAACGGTCAATCGTTCGGAGAATCGCGCCCGCGCTCGGCTCACGCTCACCGGCGGACGCGGCCTGTTTGATCGTGTCGGTGACCGGGCGGGCGACGGAGGCGGCTCCGGATTCGCGCACGGCCGCCGCTAAGCGCTCAATGGTTTTTGGCGTAAGAAGCGGACGGGCGGCATCGTGGATGAAAACGTAGCCGGTGCCGTCGGGAAGCGCTTCGAGACCGGCGAGAACCGAATCCTGCCGTTCCGCGCCGCCTTGCACCCAGATCAGGTTTATGTTTTGCGGGATGATGGATTCTATCGCGCGCCTCAGTTCCGCTTGCTGGACTTTGTCACGATAAACCGCGGCGATCGATGCAAAACGTCCGCTTTGGACGAAAGCTTCGACAGACCACGCGAGGACCGGACGTCCGGCGAGCGGCGCGAGAATTTTGTCGGCGGTCGCGGCGCGGGCGCGGGTGCCCCTTCCGGCGGCAAGGAGAATCGCGGCGTCACGCTTCGCAGGTTCCGGCGGCGTCATTGAGTGCTGATTTCGGCGAGAATCCGCTCGACCGCCGCGCGCGGATCGGAAGCGCGCGAGATCGGCCGGCCGATGACGAGACCGTTGGCACCGGCCTCGGCCGCTTCGCGCGGTGTCATTGAGCGTTTTTGATCGTTCGCTTCCGCGTCAGCGGGCCGAATTCCGGGAGTGATGAGCACCGGTTCCGGGCCGAGTTCGCGGCGAAGCACCGTGATTTCGCGCGGCGAACAGACAATGCCGGGAATGCCGGACTGCACGGCGAGACGCGCCAGGCGCACGACTTGGGTTTCGACCTCGTCTGAAACGCCGGTGGCTGTGAGCGCATCCTGATCAAGTGACGTGAGTACGGTGACAGCCAGGAGCGTCAGGGAAGAACCGGCCGCGTCGCGCGCTTCCTTTGCCGCGGCCATCATCTCTGAACCGCCGCTGGCGTGTATTGTCAGCATCGATACCGGAAGATGAGCGATCGATTCGACGGCTCGGGCGACTGTATTCGGGATGTCGTGAAGCTTCAGGTCGAGGAAGATTTGATAACCCATGTCACCAATTTCCTGGACCAAATCAGGGCCATGGCGTGTGAACAGCTGGAGGCCGATTTTGACCGTGCGGAGGGACGAACTGATCTGCCGGAGCAGGTCGCGTGCGTGTTCTCGATTATCGACGTCGAGCGCGAGGATGAGATCTGGTTTCATGCGTGCGTGACAGGCTGATCAGGAAATCGCTCCCAGGCAAGAATGCGTGTGATCTGATGTGATCTGTTGCACCCGTTTCAATCGAATTCGTGCCTGGGCGTGGAAACCATGCCCTTACGGCTCATTCGAAGGCGGAGGGAAGCTGAGCCTGCCAATCTTCGATGGCCGGGAGCCATTTTGCGCGGACGGTCGCGTCATCGAGCGGTTCAGGAAGGTTGGAAAGGACGCCCCAGTATTCGTGGTGGGAGGCGGCGTCACCTGGTTGGAGCGTGGTCAGCGGAGCGAGTGTTTCCAGTTCGGCCATGGTGCCGTTCGAAAAGATTTCCGCTTGGCAGCCGAAGTCGGGGCAGGCGGCGGCTGGGGTAGCCGGTGCCGATTTGATGAAAACTTCGCCGTCCAGCCAGTAGGCGAGCCAGCCCGGATAGTTGGTGATGCCGATTTTTTGGGGCGCTGTGACGGCCCGCGTGTCGAGCCGGATAAAATCGCGGTGGAATTTCCAAGCGCTTGCGGAGAGGTCGGTATAGGGCCAAGGCACGAGGCTGAAAGTCGGAAGTAAATCGCGCGGGTGTTCTCCTTTTGGCGGAAGGGGGACGATCACGTGGCCGCCGGGCCGGAACATCGTAAGCGCCCAAGGTGCGCACGTGATTGGCCAGAGGCCGTGATTGGTCAATTCGTGGTCGATTCGAACGGCTTTGGGTCCGGCGGCGCCGACCTGAATCATTTTTGCAATGCCGGTCGCCTCCTCGGTTTTCTGGCGGAGGACAAAGCCGCTGTTCCCTGGGAGAAATTCGACGACAACCGGGTCGTTATCCGGCTGGCACGAGCGCTCAGGATGTTCAGGGGCGTGCCATAGCCGATGGCCGCCGCGGAAGAGGTAGGTATCGCCGCTGCCGGGATCTTCATTCAAATCGATCAGTAAATTGGGCCCGTTCGCGGAGCTGAACCGCATAATACGCGGACCGTAACCGAGCGGAGCGACGAGGCGAAGAGCCCCGGTTTTCAACTCGAGCGCGGGTTCATTGTGATAGGAAGTGCGGTCAATCATGATTGTCGGTTGATCGGTGTTCGCTCGAACGTTAGAGAAAGTTGATCCGGCCCGGGTAATCCACCGAAGCCTGATTACTGTTGCCAGCGGCGGCGGATCTCCTCCATCGTCAAATCCGAGGGAATCTCGCGCGTCCGCGGGATCTGGAACGCAAAATAACTCCGATGATTATGAGAGGCAGAATAACGATCACGATCCTTTTCAGCTTTTTCTTTACCGCGATTCTGAGCGCCCACCCGGGGCACGATCACGGAAGTTTTGCGATCGACGAGACGGTCGAGAGAAATTGGCCGCCCCGGCCGCGGACAGATCGATCAGAACTGCCGTGGTGGCGCGGCAATCTGCATACGCACAGTCTCTGGAGCGATGGAGATGATTTTCCGGAAATGATCGTCGATTGGTATAAGCGGAATGGATACGACTTTCTTGCGATCTCCGACCACAACGTCTTGTCGCTTGGGCAGCGCTGGGTAAACCCGGCAACGAACACACGCATGCGGCGGGGCGGCGGGATGGCGGTTTACGAGCGGTACCGCGACCGGTTTGGGTCTTGGGTCGAAGGCTATGAAGTAGACGAACGATTTCTGGCGTGGCTGCAGACGCTCAGTGAAGAGGCGCTTCCCGCAGGCGGTGTGAAGGTCGGGGACACGGTGGTGCGTTTGAAACCGCTGAATGAGTTTCGCACATTATTCGAGGAGCCGGGAAAATTTCTGCTGATTCAGAGCGAGGAAATTTCCGATCGGCACACGGTGCATGTCAACGCGACGAACCTGGTCGAACTTATTCCGCCGCAGCGGGGGGAGACGGTTGTGGAAACCATGCGCAACAACGTCGATGCCGTGCTCGATCAGCGGAAGCGGACGGGACAGCCGATGTTTCCTCATGTCAACCACCCGAATTTCCGGTGGGCGATCACTGCCGAAGAACTGGCGCAGGTGGAGGAACTCCGGTTTTTTGAGGTATTCAATGGCCATCCGTCGGTGCATAACCAGGGTGACGAGACTCGTCCAGGCACGGAAAAAATGTGGGACATCATTTTGACGAAGCGCCTGGCCGAGCTGGATTTTGGGGTCGTTTACGGACTTGGGACCGACGATTCGCACCAATACCACACGGATGGCGGTGTCGGTACGGTGAGTCCGGGCAAAGCATGGGTGATGGTGCGGGCGGCGTACCTTTCGCCCGAGCATATCGTGGAAAGCATGGAGAAAGGCGATTTTTACGCCTCGACAGGAGTGCGGCTGCGGGACGTCCGCTTTGACGGAGAGCGCCTGTCGGTCGCGATCGAACCGGATGAAGGAGCGAGTTACGTCACCCAATTTATCGGGACGCGGCACGGTTACGATCCGTCGAGCGAGCCGGTGCTGGGAGAGGACGGCGAGCCGGTGCGCGCGACGCGGCGCTACAGTAAGGATATTGGCGAAGTGCTGGCCGAAGTGCGGGGGTTAAATCCGAGTTATACGCTCCAAGGCGATGAGATCTATGTTCGTGCAAAGGTGTTTTCGTCGCTGCCGATGAAGAATCCGACTGAGGAAGACGAACGCCAGGCCGCGTGGGTTCAGCCGGTGCTGCCGCCGAGCGGTCAGTCTTTTCATTAACAGCCAATCCGTCCGCGGCCCGATTTCGACTTGCCTCGGGTTTGTCTATAATCGGTGCAAGCGGCGCAACCTCCGAGCCGGGGGCCGGATTTGTGTCGCGACGGGAGGTCGCGAATGAGAAACAAAAGCGCCGGCGGATTGGTGAGGACGGCCACACAGTTTATTCTGACACTTGTACTTTTCTCGCTTGGATGCGGGGGAACGGAGCAGACGGTTCGCCTTGATCTGCGCATCGATGACACGCCGGTTGACCGGGAAAACGGGATTGGTATTCACAGCTACGCGGAAATTCTGCGCCGCGTGCAGCCGGTTGTCGTCAGTGTGTATTCGGAGCGAACGGTCGATGAATCCGATTTGCAGAAGCTTCCGGGCGTCCGGCCGTTTTTTGGCGAAGAAGGTCTGCCGCAGGAGCGGGTGAAAAGCGGGATTGGTTCGGGCGTAATCGTTTCTCCGCAGGGCTATGTAATCACGAACAATCATGTTATTGAGGATGCGGAGCGGGTGATTGTGCAGTTGGCCGACCGTCGCGAAGTCGTTGCGAGCATCATCGGACGCGATCCCGCGACTGACATCGCTGTGTTGCAAATTCGAACCGGCAGGGATCTGCCGGCCGCGGTGCTGGCTGACAGCGACCAAGTCGAAGTGGGAGATTTGGTTTTTGCGTTGGGGAATGCCCTCGGAATTGGTCACGCGGTGACCTCGGGTATTATTTCCGCTCGCGGGCGAACCGGCATCGGTATACTCGGCGAGAGCGGCTACGAAGATTTTCTTCAGACGGACGCATCGATGAACGTCGGCAATTCCGGCGGACCGTTGGTGGACACCCATGGCCGTGTCGTCGGCATTAATACTGCGATCGCCTCTCCGGGGGGAGGAAACGTCGGCGTCGGGTTTGCCGTGCCGATCAATATGGCTCGTGATGTAATGCGGAGCCTGATCGAGACCGGTGAAGTCCCGCGCGGTTTCCTCGGGGTGACGCTGCGGGATCCGGACCGGTTATTAATCGAGGAGTATGGCGCGCCGGCGCGGGATGCGGTCTCCGGCGTTTCCGTGGTGAACGTGATTGAGGGGAGCCCGGCGGCGCAAGCCGGTTTGCGGGAAGGCGATGTATTGGTCGCAATCGACGGCGAGCCGGTCACTTCGGCGAGCGATTTACGATTGCGTGTTTCCCGAATCCCACCCGGGACGACGGTCACGGTCGATCTGCTGCGGGAAGGCGAGCGAAAGGAAGTTTCGGCGGTGCTGGGGCGGCTCGCGCCGCCGCCGCCCGACCCGAAACTGGACGAGGTGGAACTGCTTCCGGGGTTGATGGTAACCGAAGTGACCGATCAGGTGCGCGAGCAATTCAATCTAAGCGAGGAGATAGCGGGAATATTTGTGACGCGCGTCGAGGAAGATTCGCCTTACGCGGAAACGTTTCCCGAGGGGGCGGTGATCTTGCAGATCAATCGTCAGCAAGTGGCCGATGTGGCGGCGGCGCGGGAAGCGTTGAAGCAAGGACGGAATCTCTTTTTCGTACTGTTCGAGGGGTCCCTCCACTACTTGATGGTCGAGGTTCCGAAGGGGGCGAAGTGAAGCGGGTTATCGATTAGCTAGTATTTTTTCTTTATCCGTTTTTAATGGTGATTTCTTAAGGCGGGGCCGTTTGAGGAGGGGACGGCAAGACGCCTCGGGGGGTGGTCGAGGAGTTCGACGAAGGTGGCTTCGACAAAGTCGGCGGAGACCTGATCGAGGCGAACGAGTGCGGTTTTGTTCGTCAGGTCAAGTGTCGGGTCTGGGAGAGAATCTTTGGCTACGATGACGCGAATGTAGTTGTCGGTATAAGCGGGCCAGAAGTCTGGTTTCGGATCTTCGAAGAGAACGCGCATGGTCCGGCCAGTGTATTTATCGTAAAAGTTCGTGCGCTTTTTCGCGCTGAGCCGGCGGAGCGCGGCACTGCGGCGAGCGCGTTCCGGTACCGGCACCTGGGTTGCTGATTTTGCGGCGACGGTGCCCTCGCGCTCGGAATAGCTGAAGACGTGGCAGAAGGCGAACGGGTTTTCTTCAAATACGCGGCAGGTTTCGATGAATTCCTCGTCGGATTCTCCGGGGTAGCCGACCATGATGTCGGTTCCAAGGTAGAGGTCGCTGACGGTTTCGGATGCCTCGTGAATGAAGGCGAGGTATTCGGAAACGGAATACTTGCGGCGCATTTCGCCGAGGATCCGGTCCACTCCGGATTGAAGAGGGATGTGGAGGAACGGGAGCAGCGCGTGGTCCGGGTCGTTCATCCGGCCGAACAGGTCGACCGGAATCGTTGTCGGCTCGATGCTGCTGATGCGAATGCGATCGATCCCGTCGATTTCGTTGAGGCCGTCGACAACGGAGAGAATGTCGCGGTCTCCGTGGCGGTACGTTCCGATGTTGACGCCGGTCAGGACGATTTCGCGTACGCCGCGCCGCGCGAGGCTGCGGGCTTCGTCAAGCAGGTTGGAAAACTCGCGGCCGCGCGACCGGCCGCGCGCAAAGGGAATGATGCAGAACGAGCACATGAAATCGCAGCCGTCCTGAATTTTGAGGTTGGCTCGCTTGGGGAAAGGCGTTTCACCGTCGAAGGCGATGCTGAAGTCCGATTTGTCGATCCGGTCCCGGAGGATAACCGGGGATTCATTTTTCCCGAGGCGGACAAAGTCGAGCACGTTGAGCTTGTCTTGGTTGCCGATGATCAGATCGACGCCGGGAATGCGCGCGATCGAGCGGTAGCCCATTTGCGAATAACAGCCGACGACGGCGACAAACGCGTCGGGGTTCTTCCGCGTGAAGGACCGGATAGCGTTTCGGCATTTGGCGTCGGCGAGATTGGTGACGGTGCAGGTATTGATAACCGCGAGGTCGGCCCGATCGCCAAACGGAACGATCCGGTAGCCCGCGTTTTCCATTTTCTCGCGGATCAAATTGCTTTCGGCCTGGTTCAGACGGCAGCCGAGCGTGTGGATGGAAGCCTTCGCCATGATTCGGTCTTTTGTCTTTCGTCTTCTGCCTTTGGTCAAGAAAGCGAACGGATGAATAAGACAAAAGACCAGAGATCAGAGGCCAGAGATCAGAGGCTTCTCCCTATCGGAAGAGCATGACGGGGACGAGGCAGCGGCGGATCATCTCGGTGGTCGTGCTTCCGATGAAGAGGCGGCGGATCCGGCTGTGGCCGTATGCGCCCATGATCAGCAGGTGCATGTCGCGCGCGGCGACATATTCGGCGATCGCTTCTTCCGGGACACCGTGGAGCATTTGGCAGATCGTTGTATAACCGGCGTCGGTTAACTGCTTTTCGGCGGTGCGGAGGTGTTCGAATGCCTGCTCCTCCTGTCCGGTATCCTCGGCGACGATCACGATATGGAGTTCGAGGTCCTTGAAGCCGTCGGTGCCGGCGAGGAAGGCGGCGGCTTTTTGGCCGCTTTTTCCGCCGTCGTATGCGAGGAGCATGCGCCGCGGTTCGCGGAAGCTGCGGGAGGTGACGAGGCACGGTTTGCTGCTGGCGCGCACGACCCGTTCGACGGTGGAGCCGAGATGTTCTGTGGCGAAGCCGGAGCGTTCGCCCCGTTTCCCGAGAAGGACGAAGGATGCGTCTTCTTCGAGATCGCCGAGGGAGTCGATCAGGAGACCGGTTTTGTGCGTTTTCACCACCTCGGCGTCGGGGAAGCGGGTGTGGACGCTCTTCTCGCCGGCTTCGAGGATGACGGCGGCCTTTTTCCCTTCGAGCTCCTGGAGCTGTCCGAGGATCGCCTGGTAAGGCTGGATGCCGAGACTTCCGCTGAGGTCGGCGATCAGCGGGACCTCGAACTGGCGCAGGTCGGTGACGTAGAGGACTTCGACCGAGCTTTTGAGGCGGGAAGCGAGCCAGCCGCCGTATTCACAGCAGATGTTGCCGTAATGGGAGCCGTCGGTGCAGATCAGGATTTTGTCCATGGCTTGGTTACATAGTGGTGCCATCGGGAATGGCGGCGTTTTTGAGAACGATCAGGACGCCGTCACGAACGACAATGCCGTTGCTTTCGAAAAGATCCGGTTTTCCTTCCGGGCTAAGCGTCACATCATGGCCGATCCGCGCGTTCTTGTCGATGATCGCGTTGCGGATTCGACAGTTTCTTCCGATCCCGGCGTTCGGGATGTTCCGCCGTTTGTTCTCGGCGAGATCCTCGTCGTCCTCAAATTTGTCGGACCCCATGACAACGACATTTTCCAATTGGGTGCCTTCGCCGATCTTGGAGCGGTCCCCGATGACGGAACGGCGGATGGAGGAGTCGGAAATAATGCAGCCGTCGCTGATAACGACGTGGTCGAGATTGCAGCGGTTGATCTTGGAGCCCGGCAGATAGCGGGCGTGGGTGTAGATCGGCAGGCCGGGCGCGTAGAAGTTAAACGGGGGAACCGGGTCGGTCAATTGGAGATTCGCTTCGAAGAAGGAATGCACGGTTCCGATATCTTCCCAGTAGGCATCGAAGATGAAGCTCTTGAGTTTCGCCTTTCCGAGGAGCGCGGGAATGACCTCTTTCCCAAAGTCCTTCATGTCGTTGTCGAGACAGTCCCGGAGGACGCCCTTGTTGAATACGTAGATCCCCATGGAGGCGAGGCAGTGTTTCTCGGCGATCGGATCTTTGAGGCGGTTTTCGAGGTAATCGCTCATCGTCAGGCTTCGGATGATCTCGGGATCCGTCGGTTTCTCGACGAATTCGAGGATATCGAGTTCATCGTTGACGCGCATAAGACCGAGGCCGGAAACCCGAGACGCGGGGAACGGCTTGGCGGCGAGAGTGATGTCGGCGCCGGAATCGATGTGCTGCTGAACGATGGTGCGCACGTCCATCCGGTAAAGCTGATCCCCGGAGAGAATGACGATGAGATCGTAATCGTGATCGCCGAAATGGATGAGGTTTTGACGGACCGCATCGGCGGTGCCTTGGTACCAGGCATCGGTAAATTCGGTCTGTTCGGCGGAGAGGATGTCGACGAAACCGCCGCCGAAGGGATCGAACATATAGGTGTTCTGAATGTGGCGGTGAAGCGAGGCCGTGTGAAACTGCGTAAGAACGAAAATCCGGTTCAGGCCGGAGTTGAGGCAGTTGCTGATCGGGATGTCGACGAGGCGATATTTTCCCGCGAGCGGCACAGCCGGTTTGGCGCGATGTTTGGTGAGTGGATGGAGGCGAGTGCCGCGGCCGCCCCCCATGATGATTGCCAGAACCCGAGAAGGTATCGCCATAGCTGCTTGTAATATTCCTCCGTTGTTGCGGCCGCCCTTCCGGACACCCGGGTCCGGCCGCGATCGCAGGGATGTTCATTGAGTGAGGAACCGCGGGACGCGCGGCCCGATTTTTAACAAATATCGGTCTTGGGGTGCGCCGCAATCAAAATTCCTTTCGCCGCTCGAGCTAATGAGTGTCGGAGAATAGCGTTGCGCTTGTCTGAAATTGGAAGAAATCTCGCCTTTCGCATGGAGATTAAGCCCACAAGAGAAGCCTTTGCTGAGTTGGCGGGGCGGGGAAATGTTGTCCCGGTTTACGCGGATTTGATGGCTGATTTCGAAACGCCTGTTTCGGCCTTCGCCAAGTTGCGCGACTCCGGTCCCGCGTTTCTGTTTGAATCCGTCGAAGGCGGGGAGAATCTCTACCGCTACACCTTCATTGGCTGCCGTCCGCGCAAGATTTTTTCCTGCGGACCGGAAGTGACCGTGGTTGAGGAGGCGGGCGGCGAGCGGCGGGAGATGCCGACTCCCGCGGATCCGCTGCGGGTGATCGAAGAGGAGATGGCGGGCTACCGGCCGGTCAAGCTGCCGGACATGCCGCGTTTCACGGGAGGGGCTGTCGGTTTTCTGAGTTACGAGTACATTCATCGGGTCGAGCCGGTCGTGACGCCGGCCGCGCGGGAGGAAATTCCCGGGGTGCCGCTGATTTATTTTATGCTGATCGACTCGGTCCTGATTTTCGACCGGGCGAAACAAACCCTCCGGATTTGCGTCAATGCGCATGTCGGGGAGGAGCCGATGGAGGCGTATGACCGGGCCGCGCGGGAGATTGAGGAAATCTTTCAATTGCTGGCGAAGAAACAGGAACTCGGGCCGATGCCGCTGGTGGAACCGAAGGAAATTCCTGTTCCGCGGGGAAACTTTACGCCGGACGGGTTTCGGGGTCTTGTTGATCGAGCCAAGGAGTATATCCGGTCGGGGGACGTGATCCAGGTTGTCCTTAGCCAGCGGTTTTCGCAGCCGTTTGAGAAATCGCCGCTCGACCTGTATCGGGCGCTGCGCACGGTGAATCCGTCGCCTTACATGTTCCTGCTTGAGCTCGAGGGAATGTCGATTGTCGGCGCCTCGCCGGAGGTGCATGTGCGGCTGACGGACGGACTGGTTGAGATCCGGCCGATCGCCGGGACCCGTCCGCGCGGCCGGACGCTGAGTGAAGATCTGGACAACGAGAAAGATTTGCTGGCTGATGAAAAGGAGCGTGCGGAGCATCTGATGCTCGTGGATCTGGCTCGCAACGACATCGGCCGGGTGTGCGAATACGGGAGTGTTCATGTCCCGGAGTTCATGGTCATCGAGCGCTATTCGCACGTAATGCACATCGTTTCGCAGGTGGAAGGCAAGTTGCGCGAAGGTTCGAACGCCTACGACCTGATGCGGGCGACCTTCCCGGCCGGGACAGTCAGCGGCGCGCCGAAAATCCGGGCCATGCAGATCATTTCGGAGCAGGAAGAGTCGCAGCGGGGAATCTACGCGGGCGCGCTCGGGTATTTCAGTTACGATGGCAATCTCGACTCTTGCATCACGATTCGGACGGCGATGATCAAGGATGGAACGATTTACGTTCAGTCTGGCGCGGGCATTGTCGCGGACTCGGTTCCCGAAAATGAATACTGGGAGACCGTGAATAAGGCCAAAGGCATGATGAAAGCGGTCGCGATCGCCGCGCAAATCCCCGGATAAGTAATCTGCGGGAACTTTTTCCCTTTTTTGGTTTTCTAAGTCATAGACAAGAAAACCAAGCGGCCAGAGAGCAGGAGGAGAATTTGTAACCGGGAGGAGAGCCGCTCGCCGGTTCGACGGCGACGCAAGAGGAGGGAATCGCACGGATGTTTTCTGGGAGAAAGCCCGGTGCGAAGGGATTTTCTGGCGTCAAAAAGGAGGAAGCTACATAATATGGCAAGAGGGGGAACAATCATGGCAGAGAAACGATCATCTTCGCCCAAACCGAGGGAGGAGCGCGATTACCGGGGTCCGGACGACCGCAGCAGCATTCGCTTGTATCTGCAGGATATTGGTCAGATTCCGCTGATCACTCCGGAAAAGGAGATTGAGCTGGCGGCGCGCATTAAGAAGGGCGACAAGGAGGCGCGCGACCTGATGATTAAGTCGAATCTGCGGCTCGTGGTGAAGATCGCGCACGATTACAGCAATTTCGGTTTGCCGCTGATCGACCTGATCAGCGAAGGAAACATCGGTTTGATCAAGGCGGTCGAGCGCTTTGACCCGGCCAAGGGAGGAAAGCTCAGCACGTACGCCGCTTGGTGGATCAAGCAGTCGATCAAGCGAGCGCTCGCCAACCAAAGCAAAACGATTCGTCTGCCGGTCCATCTGGTCGACAAGATCTCAAAGATGCGGCGGGTGGCGATGCAGCTTCAGGAGGAACTCGGGCGCGAACCGACGGATGAGGAAATCGCCGAGGCGATCCAGATTCCCGTCAACAAGGTGGCGCACCTGAAGTCGGTCAGTGTGCGGCCGACGTCGCTTGACGCGCCGGTCGGAGACGACGACACGACGCAATTTGGCGATTTGGTGGGCGATGAAAACGCGCCGACGCCGTTCGAGAATCTGCGGGATAAAACGTTGCAGGCGGACATCAATAAGATGATCGACGAGCTCGACGAGCGTGAAGCGCGGATTATCAAGTTGCGTTTCGGTCTGGAAGGTAACACGCCCAAGACGCTCGAGGAAGTCGGCGAAATTTTCGGAATCACCCGTGAGCGCGTCCGGCAGTTGCAGAACATGGCGCTCTCACAAATGCGAAAGAACATGTACAAAATGGAGCGGCAGCGAACGGGTGAGGAGATTGAGGAGGACCGCCGGGAGAAGGAGAAAATGGAGGTCTTTCGCGAGTTCTTCGAAAAGAAGATGAGCAGCAAGCAGCAGCGTTCGAAAGAGAAGTAAAAGCCAAAGCGAGCCAGGACGCACGGGAAAGGCGTCGTTCTGATGAGCCGTGACCCCGCGCCGTTCAAGGCGCGGGGCTTCGTTGCTGGACGCCTTACGTCTGGGTAAAAGCCGGGAGTTTAACAATTTTCCCGCCCTTCAGGGCTGAGTCGTGCGCGCAGAGGCCGACGCAGGTCCAGTTTGCGGATTCGCGCGCGTTTGGAAACGGATCACGGTCCTCGATCAGGGCCGACAGAAATTCGTGCGCGAGATGCGGATGGGAGCCTCCGTGCCCGGCGCCCTGGGTGAAACTCAGGTGAGTCTTTTTAGACAGGTCATACACACCCTTTCGCGTAAATTCGCGAATCGGGCGCGGCAGGCGTTTGGCATAATCGGGTGCTTCGACGCGTTTCGGTATCTTGTGTTCCGGCAGCTTCGCCCGGTGCATGACCAGCGGTTCGCCTTCGATCAGCGGCCACTCGACCGATGCCTCGGACCCGTAAACATCGAAGCTTTCTCGGTATTGCCTGGCGACGTCGAAGAGCGAGCGGTAGACGCGTGCGCTGATATCGGAATCGCGGAAAGCGATGTGGGTCGATTCGACTGCGAACGGGGAATTATATTTTTTAATGAGCTCCTTGCGGATTGTGCCGGAGCCGAAACAGGAAACGTATTCAGCGGTTAAGTTCAGGAGGCCGGCAACGGGTCCGACACAATGGGTCGCGTACCACATCGGCGGGAGCCCGGGCCAATAATTCGGCCAGCCGTCCATGTCCTGTTGATGACTTGCCTGGAGATACTGGATTTTGCCAAGTTTCTTCTTTTCGTAGAGCTCTTTAATGAAGAGAAATTCCCGGCTGTAGACGACCGTTTCCATCATCATGTATTTCAGGCCGGTCTTTCTGACCAGGTTCACGATGGTCCGGCAGTCGTCAATCGTCGTCGCCATCGGGACGGTGCAGGCGACATGTTTACCGGCCTTGAGAGCGGCGATTGATTGCGGACCATGGTCCGGGATCGGGGTGTTGATATGAACCGCGTCGACATCGGGATCGCGCAAGAGGTCTTCGAAGCGCGTGTAGCGTTTTTTGACACCGAAGGCGTCGCCAATTGTCTCCAGTTTCTCCTTGGAGCGCTGGCAGATCGCGTACAGGTTCGCCTGCGGGTGCCGCTGGTAGATCGGAATGAACTCAGCGCCGAAGCCAAGTCCGACGAGGGCAATATTGATTTTTCGTTTCGGCATAAGTTTGGGTGCTAGATGGTGGTTAGGCAAAGATCGCTGAGAGGATAGGTTTAAAGGAGGACCTGCTTCCGAAAACGGAGGGCGAACGGTCAAAGCGGTAAACTCCGCGCATCGAAACTAAACGTCGGGCGGCGGAAGTTCGATCGGCGCGCGGCCGTATTCCCGGATGCGCTCGCGCACGCGTTCACAGAACTCATCCCATGGAAAGTGGGGGCCGGGATCGGTTTTATTCCAAGGCTGCACCTGATAATGGCCGACCAAACCCGCGCCGGTGAAGCGTTGTTCCCCCTCGTCATTCGTCGTGCTGTAGGGACCTTCGTACGCGGTGCCTTCCGGGTGGTAGGCGGGAACCTCCCATTTCACGCAGAGATACGCGGTCAGGTTGACAAGCGAATCGAGCAGCTCAGGCGTCCAGGTCTGCTTGCGGCGGCTCCAGCCGGCGCATTCGATGCCGATGGCGCGGCTGTTGTAGTAGGTTTGTGTCGCGGCGATGTCGCCTTCGTTGACCATCTGGCAGATCTCTCCGTTCGGGCCCATCACGAAATGGGCGCTCACACGCCGGTCGTTGTTGCGGAAGTAATTCACATTGCCCCGGAAGTTTCGCGCCTGGTTGGCGGCAAAGGATTCTTCCTCATTGTAGCGACCCTCTGTGGTGTGGATGACGATTGCCGTCACTTCACCGGGTCCGCGGTCACTCCGGCGGAAACTCCCGGCTGGCACCCAGACAACAGATGGCGCTGGCGGGGAGGGGACCTCCCAGGTGAGATCGGACGATTTCGTTCGCCAGTGAGCGCAGCCGTTGAAAAGGGAAAGGGCGGTTGCCGCGGTAAGACAAAGAAAGAAGGTCCGTTTCGTCATGGGGTGATCGAGCGGTTGATCAGTTGAGTTCGGGGCCAGATTTAGACTGTCGGCTGGCGGGGAGGCAAGCCGGAAAGCGAGAGAAACTTTGGCTGGCGGGACTCGGCGGAACGAGTCAGCGGCCGGAGGAGAAGAGCAGCGGGAACGCGAAAGCGGTTACGTGAGTTGATTCGCGCGGTCGCAGCGCCGCGACGCAGCGGGAGGTCGCTTCGGCCTCGATGATTGCCGGGTCATCCTGCGGTTCGCCACGAATAGCTCTCCGGTAAGTAATAAGTGGCCATGGCTTCCATCCGCTGATCCGCGTAACAAAGGCAGGATGCCGCTTCCAGCGGTGAATCAAGGCCGATGGTTTGGCGATGGTCGCGAAGGAGGAATGTACGCAAATTTGCCGGACATCGGTTGACTGTTTTTTTTTAAAACGGTCTGCCGGTATGGTGTCTTTTAGGTGAGCATATATTGGCTTGTTTTGAATACTTTATAAATACGCGATCTTTTTTGTCCGAGATTATATAATTCGATATTTATGTCTTCTGTTTCATCTTTCCATTTGACTCTCATTGTTCGTCAAACAACGCTGTCGACATGAAGGGCCAACCCGACCTGCACACTACCCTGGAGGAAACTGCTTCTCCCCAGCCAACGAAAATTCCGCCGTCCGCAGTCGTTGCCGAGCTCCGAAAGCACATCATTGTCGACGGCTTCCGGATCGTCATCGACCTGAAGAAAAGTTTCGGACGGCATATTGTCGACGCGGTCAGCGGCAAGAAAATGCTGGATATGTTCAGCTTCTTCGCGTCGATGCCGATCGGTTATAATCACCCTCGATTCGATCAGCCGGAGGTGCAGGCGGAGCTCCTTGAGGCGGCGCGCACCAAGGTCGCGAATTCGGATATTTATTCCGTCCCTTACGCGAACTTTGTATCGGCGTTTCATCGCGTCATGGGGCTCGAATCGCTCGATCGCTACTTCTTTATTGATGGCGGCGCGCTGGCGGTCGAAAACGCGATCAAGGCCGCGATGGACTGGAAGGTGCGGAAGAACCTCGCCGCCGGTCGCGGCGAGCGCGGGGTCGAAATTGTACACTTCGAGCATGCGTTTCACGGCCGGTCCGGCTACACCTTGAGCATAACGAACACCGAGCCGGTCAAGACGAAGTATTTCGCCAAATTCCCGTGGCCGCGCCTGGCGGCGCCGGCGTGCGATTTTTCGCTTCCCGAGGAGGAGCGCGAGGCGGACGCGGCGGCTAAAGAGGCGCGGGCGGCGGCGGAGCTGGAGAAATTGCTGCGCGAGCGGGGCACGGATATTGCCGCGGTAATTATTGAACCGATTCAAGGGGAAGGCGGGGATAATCATTTCCGGGCGGAGTGGTTCCAGACGATGCGTCGCCTTTGCGACGAATACGAAGTGCTGCTGATTTTCGATGAAGTGCAAACCGGGATCGGGCTGACCGGCAAGAACTGGTGTTGTGAACACTTTGGGGTGGTGCCGGACTTGCTGGCCTTCGGGAAGAAGTCACAGGTCTGCGGAGTCATGGCGGCGCCGCGCCTGGACGAGGTCGAGGACAATTGCTTCCGGCTGTCGAGTCGCATCAATTCAACGTGGGGAGGCAACTTGACCGACATGGTTCGCTCGACGCATTACCTGCGGATCATCGAAGAGGAAAACCTGGTCGAGAATGCGCGAGAGATGGGCGAATATTTGCTCGACGGGCTCCGTGCGATTCAAGAGGAGGAATCGCTGGTATCGGGCGCGCGCGGGCGCGGCTTGATGGTCGCCTTCGATTTGCCGGACCGCGAGCGGCGCGACCAGTTCTGGAAAGGTCTTTACGAGAGTGACATTCTCGCGATCTGCTGCGGTCCCCGCTCCATTCGGTTTCGTCCGGCTTTGGATGTGCGGGCTGATGAAATCGACCAGGTGCTCGATGGCGTTCGCCGCCAGGTCCGCGGCATGAGCGCGAGCGCACGTTAGTCAATCACCCAAGGCGACAATGCGGGACATCTTGAAAAATCTCGGACTCAAGCGAGCTAACCCCGGCGTCTTTGACGGACGCTGGCGAGGGAAAGGAAAGGCACGCCCCAGCGTCTCGCCGATCAACGGAAAGGTCATTGCCTCCGTGCGGGAGGCGGCGCCGGAAGAGGTCGAAGAGGTCACTGCCCGAGCGGTCGAAGCCTTTCACACGTGGCGCACGGTTCCGGCGCCGAGGCGGGGCGAGGTTGTTCGGCAGCTCGGCGAGGCTTTGCGGGCGGCAAAAAAGGATCTCGGGAAACTGGTCAGTCTCGAGTGCGGCAAGATTCTAGCCGAAGCCGAGGGCGAAGTGCAGGAGATGATCGACATCTGCGACTTCGCCGTCGGTCTGTCCCGGCAGCTCTACGGACTGACCATGCCGTCGGAACGCCCGGGGCACCGTTTGATGGAGCAGTGGCACCCGCTCGGACCGGTTGGCGTGATTACCGCCTTTAATTTTCCGGTCGCAGTCTGGTCGTGGAACGCCGCGATTGCGGCGGTCTGCGGCGATTCGCTCGTCTGGAAGCCGTCGGAGAAAACTCCGTTGACGGCAGTCGCGGTGACGCGGATCGCCGAGCGGGTCTGCCGAGCCAACGGCATCGACCCGGCCGTGTTTTCCCTCTGTTGCGGATCGGCGAAAATCGTCGGCGAGCGCCTGTGCGCCGACCGGCGTTACCCGCTGATTTCGGCGACAGGTTCGTCGCGAATGGGACGTGCCGTCGGACAGACCGTCGCGTCGCGGCTCGGCCGCTCTCTGCTCGAGCTCGGCGGCAATAACGCGATTATCGTCACACCGTCGGCATCGATGGATCTGGCGGTCTCAGGAATCTTCTTCGGGGCGGTCGGTACGGCCGGGCAGCGCTGCACGACGACCCGGCGGGTTCTCGCGCACGAATCGATTATTGACTCCCTGCAGGAGCGTTTGCTCGCCGCATACGGAAAAGTCCGCGTTGGAGATCCGCTCGATCCGGAGACCTTGATGGGTCCGCTGATCGACGCTGACGCGGTCAAGGCGATGCAAAAGGCTCTCAAGAGGATCGCTCGCGAAGGAGGAAAGATTCTTTGCGGCGGCGAGGTTCTTAGCGGGCGGAAGTATCCCGGCGGCTGTTACGTGACGCCGTCGCTTGTTCGCCTTGAGCGACCGCTGTCGATCGTCCAAGAGGAAGTTTTCGCGCCGATCTTGTATTTGATGCCGTACAAAACACTTCCTGAGGCGATCGAATTGCACAACAACGTCCCCCAAGGCTTGAGCTCCGCGATCTTCGCAAACGATCAGCGTGAAGCGGAGGTGTTTATCAGTGCGACCGGCAGTGATTGCGGAATCGCCAATGTGAATGTCGGGACGAGCGGGGCGGAGATCGGCGGCGCGTTCGGCGGGGAAAAAGATACCGGCGGCGGTCGCGAAAGCGGCAGTGACGCTTGGAAAAACTACATGCGCCGTCAGACGAATACGATCAATTTCTCCGAATCGCTCCCGCTCGCACAAGGCATTGAGTTTGGCTGATGCGAACCGCGGGAGCGGCGGCATCTTGTCGCTGAACGGTCGGCGGCGGATACCGCTTCTCCCCGTGTTTCTCTCATCGATTTGGCTGGAGTGCGGCGGCCGGCAGCGCTACGTTTTCTTCGATGAAGTCCGAGACGCGTCCACTTTTCGTTCAGACGGCTTTTGTGCTCTTGCTGTCGCTTGCCTCCGCGGCCGTTCAGGCGGCCGAGCCGCCGCCGGGTCATGTTTCCCTTTTTAATGGCCGTGATTTTTCCGGCTGGAAGGTTCCCGAGGGTGACGGAGGCGGCTGGTCGATCGTCGACGGTGTGATCGACTGCAACGCGTTGAGTCGGGCGTCCGGTGACAAGAATCTTTGGACCGAGCGTGAGTTCGGTGATTTTGAACTGATCCTTGAATGGCGGATTAAAGAAACACCGTTCGTGAACAAGAACGTCCCCCTGATCAAACTGGATGGAACGTATAAAAAGGACGCTCGGGGCGAGGTGATTCACCTTGCGGTGCCCGACTCGGACTCCGGCCTGTTTCTTCGCGGCAGCAGCAAATGTCAGGTGAACATCTGGTGCTGGCCGGTCGGATCGGGCGAAGTTTACGGTTATCGAATTGATCCGGACGTGGCGCCTGAAGTGCGGGCCGGCCTGACGCCGCTTCGTGCGGCTGACAAGGATATCGGTGAGTGGAACCAGTTCAAAATCCGGATGATAGGTGACCGCCTCACCGTCGTGTTAAACGATATCACGGTCATTGATGACGTCCCGCTCCCCGGTGCGCCGGAGCGTGGGCCAATCGCTTTGCAGCATCATGGCCGGCAGAACGATCGGGGTGAATGGGTCTCGTCGCCGTCCCTGGTGCAGTTCCGCAATATTTCGATCCGGGAGCTCTGAACCGGCGATGCTCCTGAAGAGGGTTACACTGCAGAACTTTCGCAACATCGCCCTCGCCACGCTCGACTTTACGGGCCGCCGGCATTTTCTGCTCGGCCCTAACGGGCAGGGGAAGACGAACCTCCTCGAAGCCGTCGGCTACGTTACGGCCTTGCGGTCGTTTCGCACGTCGGATCATAAGCTCCTGATTCGCCACGGCGAAAACGAAGCCGGAATCGTCGCGCAGTTCGAGCACGAGGTGATGGGCGACACGCGCGTGCGGATCACGATCCGCCCGGGAGGGAGAAAAGCGCAGGTGGACCAGGAAACGATCGTGCGGCTCGGCGACGTGATCGGGCGTTTTCCGACGGTCATTTTTTCTTCGGATGATGTGCAATGGATTCGGTCGGGGCCGGCACTCCGGCGCCGTTGGACCGACCTCGTGCTTGCGGCGGCGGATCCGGAGTATTTGCGGGTGCTGCAGCAATACCACCGGGCGCTCGATGGGCGAAACCGGCTCTTGAAGGAGAAACGGCGAGACGCGGAGATCGGATCCTTTGAAGCGGCGATGGCACCCTTGGCCGCGAAATTGCGAGAAAAGCGTGTTGTCGCGATTGGCAGGCTGAACGACTGGGTCCGCGAGCATTACGCGGCGATCAGCGGGGCGAGCGAACAGGCGGAACTTCGCCTTCGGGCGGATATGGCTGCCGTGTCCGCGGAGGAACATGCGGAGCAGTGGCGGCAGAGCCGGACCCGCGATTCGCTGTATGGTGTCACGCACCGCGGTCCGCACCGCGATGACTACCCTCTGCGCATTGACGGACGGCCGGCGCGCGACGTCGCGTCGGAAGGACAGCAGCGAGGGCTTGTGCTGGCATTGCGGTTGGCACAGGTCGATTATTTTCGCGAGAAACTCAGAGTTGCGCCGGTGCTTCTGGCGGACGATATTGTGAATGAACTCGATCCCGTCCGCCGCAAGCGATTTTGGGAGGCGATCGGTGATGAAGCGCAAGTGATCGCGACGGGCACGGCTCCTCCCGACGGCAGTGACTGGCAGCTATTTGACGTTCGCAAAGGTTGCTTTACGGCGCGGCAAGGGGAAGATGGCTGAATGAACGGGCCCCGGCGGCCTTTTGCGAATTTCTCCTTTCATGTAAATTCTTTTCGCATAAACTTTTTTGTTAAGGTGAAGGTCTATTGCGCGAATACTCATGTTGCTCCCAACCAGCAGGACCAGACCCAGAGCGGTTTGGAAGGTGTGTGGAAGGTGGTGGTGTTCAACGACCCGGTCAATCTGATGTCCTACGTCGTTATGGTTTTCCGCAAAGTCTTCGGCTACGACGAGGTCAAGGCGCGCAAGCACATGCTCGAAGTTCACGAGCAGGGGAGATCCGCTGTTTGGGCCGGGCCGCGCGAGCGGGCGGAAGCCTATGTCTACACCCTTCAAAACTGGCAGCTGACGACGGTGCTGGAAAAGGAATGAAACGGATTGAAATCAAGCTGAGCCAGCCGGTGGTGGCGCCGCTGCTCGATTTCATCAAATCGGTTGCCGACGAACTTCGCGGCACATTGGTGATTGATCCGCAGTTTCCTGATTCGGATCCGGATTTACAAGAGAGCTGGAAGAAAGGCTTGCTCGAGACGCAAAGCGACGACATGGACGGCTTTATGGCGCTGTTCGACCGCGATTTCTTTGAGAGCGGAAATGTCGTCATCGACGAGGACAACGCCGACACCGCGTTGCGCGCCGCGGCGGCTCTTCGGCTGAGAATTCGGTCCGCCTTCTTGAACGATGTGCCGGACGAGGCATTGGAGAAGGGCGATATCGAGTTCGAGACATTGCCGCTCCAGGAGCAGCAGGCCTACGCTGCGTATCTCTTTCTTGCGACGATCCAAGAGATCGTGATTCAGCATCTCGATCTGGCGGCTGGAAGGTAAGGTAGCGGAAGGTGCGGACCGAAACTTGGCGGGAATCGCGACCGGCAGCTGCGCGGATTCGCGCCGATAGCTGGTTAGCCGGTTTGGGAGAACGCGGGTTCAAGCCGCTCTTGGCGTGTAAGCGCGATTTTCGGAAAACCGGATCCCGGGCGCATACAAACGAAACCGGCCGCCTCTTGGGAGACGGCCGGCCGGTCTAGGTATAAATCGGAATGGCCGGAAAAGCTCAGCTTACCGCCGCTTCGTAATTGTGGGCCGCCTGATCCCAATTGACCACGTTCCAGAAGGCCTTGATGTAGTCCGGGCGCCGGTTCTGGTAATTCAGGTAATAAGCATGCTCCCAGACATCGAGACCGATGATTGGCGTGCCGGTGCAGTCAACGACACCCTTCATCACCGGCGAGTCCTGATTTGCGGTCGAGCAGATACAAATCGTCTTGTCGTCGCGGACACAGAGCCACGCCCAGCCGCTTCCGAAGCGTCCCGCTCCGGCGGCCGCGAAGGCTTCCTTGAATTTATCGAAGCTTCCCCATTCCTTGTTGATCGCTTCGCCGAGAGCGCCTGACGGAGTCCCGCCTTTACCTGGAGCGAGGATCTTCCAGAAGAACGTGTGGTTGAAGTGGCCTCCGCCGTTGTTGCGAACAGCGGTGCGGATATTTTCAGGTACCGCGTTGAGGTCCGAAATAAGATCCTTGACGTCTTTCGAAGCGAGATCCGGGTGGCTCGCGAGCGCTTCGTTCACCTTGTCGATATACGTCTGGTGATGCTTTGTGTGATGGATTTCCATCGTCCGAGCGTCAATGTGCGGCTCGAGCGCGTTATAATCATAATCCAGTTTTGGAAGTTGGTATGCCATATCTTCTGTTTTCCTTCTAATTTTCCGCTCTGGAGCGAGCAGAAACTTCGATCTTATCACTCGAAGTCAATCGGGGTCAACCTCAGCGCGACTGGAATCCCGTTTTTGACGAAAAAAGGCCTGAAGAAGTTCGGCGCATTCTTTTTCCAGAACTCCCCGGGTGATGTCGATCGTATGGTTGACATGCGGCAGCGCATTGAGGTCGGCGGCACCGCCGAGGCAGCCCATTTTCGGGTCTGGCGCGCCGTAGACAACGCGGCCGATCCGCGCCATCAAGGACGCTCCGGAACACATCGGGCACGGCTCTTTGGTGACATAGAGCGTGGCATCATTGAGCCGCCAGTCGCCAATTGCGCGCGCGGCCTGGGTAAAGGCGAGTATTTCCGCGTGAGCCGTCGGATCGCCGCTCGCCTCGACCTGGTTGTGCGCGCTCGCGATGATCGCGCCATGGAGCACGATCACGGCGCCGACCGGAACTTCATCTTCCCGCCAGGCGTCGACCGCCTCATTGTAGGCGAGCCACATGAAAAAGCTGTCGTCCTTGTTTAATTGAGACGGAAAGACTTTGGAGAACGGACACTCCGCGGGATCTGGACGCATCGATCGTTTAAATTTCGGAAAATCAGTTGATTTGTAAATGACCTTGACTTACTCTTCCACTTCTCCCAGTGAAGCGCGTTGCAACGCAAAGGAAGACGCGTCGGAGTTTATTACGTTTATATGGCAGATAATAATACTGTTGAAGTCGAAGGCAAAATTGTAGCGGTCCTGCCGGGAACGATGTTCCGGGTGGAGCTTGCGAACGGGCATACGGTGCTGGCCCATATTTCAGGAAAGCTCCGAAAGCACTTCATTAAAATTACAACGGGCGACCTTGTTAAAATGGAAATGAGCCCGTACGATCTGGATAAGGCCCGGATCACGTATCGGCTGCGCAACGCGAACGTCACGCGTAACGCCCCAATTCGCAGTTACGGCCCCCGCAGACGCTGAGGCACCCTCCGGCCGCTGCCGCGGCGATTTGGCGGAACCCCTCCCCACGATATCCGCGGGTAAACCGCGCTCAAAATTTCCTTGTACGGGAATATTGACTAGCCGCCGGGCGCTATTCAAGCTCAACGAGCTATGCAGAAACAACTTTCGGATATCACCCGTTCCATCGGCAATACGCCGCTGATCAAGCTGAACCGCATCGCGGAAGGCATTCACGCGGATATTTATCTTAAGTGTGAGTTCTTCAATCCGCTTTCCAGCGTCAAAGACCGGATCGGTTTGGCGATGATTGAAGCCGGCGAGCGCGATGGAAAAATCGCGACGGATCCGGTTATCATCGAGCCGACCTCGGGCAATACGGGTATCGCTCTGGCGTTCGTTTGCGCCGCGCGCGGTTACCGGCTGATTTTGACGATGCCGGAAACGATGTCGATGGAGCGGCGCATTCTCCTGAGAATGCTCGGCGCCGAGATCGTGCTCACGCCGGGTGCCGAAGGGATGCCGGGTGCCGTCCGCCGCGCGCAGCAGCTGGTCGAGGAGCATGGCGAAAAAGCGTTCATGCCCCAGCAGTTCGATAACCCCGCCAACCCGGAAATCCACCGGAAGACGACGGCCGAGGAAATTTGGGCGGCAACCGAAGGCGAGATCGATGTTTTCATCGCGGGCGTCGGAACAGGCGGCACGCTGACCGGCGTTTCGGAGGTGATCAAGAAGCGCAAGAACCTCGTGTCGATCGCGGTCGAGCCGGAAACGAGCGCGGTCATCTCCGGCGGCAAACCGGGGCCGCACAAAATTCAGGGCCTCGGCGGCGGCTTCATCCCGAAAAATCTGAACCTCGATATAGTCGATGACGTCGTCAAGGTCTCCAACGACGATGCTTTTGAGACTTCCCGCCAGCTAGCGCTTCGCGACGGGATTTTCGGCGGAATTTCGACCGGCGCCAATGTCTGGTCGGCGCTGCAAGTCGCAAGGCGGCCCGATATGGCCGGAAAGAAAATCGTCACCGTCGCGCCGAGCGCCGGCGAACGATACCTGAGCACCGCCTTGGCCGAAAAAGCCCGGCAGGAAATGTCGGTTTGATGGTTCGGCGCGTCACCGATGGCGGCGGGATAAGCCAAACACCTCTCCCCGCCTGACTCATCGGTGCGCCGGTCCGTCCGCCAATCCGGGACACTGATCCCGTACCAACCCGGAGTGCATCATCATTGATGAGATGACGCGCGGCGCCGCTTCGCGCGCAAACTTCTTGTTTGCTGTTGCAGTGGCGGCGTCCTCGTCTATTTCTTAATTCTTTATTTCGAGGGAACTCAATCATGGGAAAAAGCTTGTTTCAAAAGGTGTGGGAAGCGCACACGGTCCGAAAATTGCCCAATGGGCAGACGCAACTGTTTATCGGGACGCATCTTATTCATGAGGTGACCAGCCCGCAGGCGTTTGGCATGCTGCGCGATCTCGGCCTGAAGGTGGCTTACCCGGATCGGACGTTCGCGACCGTGGACCATATCGTGCCGACCGATCAGCGCGAAGAGCCTTTTGCCGACGCGCTGGCCGATGCCATGATCAAGGAGCTCCGCCGCAACTGTGCGGAATTCGGGATCACCTACTTTGATCTCGCTTCCGGCAAACAGGGAATCGTCCACGTGATCGGGCCGGAGCAGGGGATCACGCAGCCGGGCACAACGATTGCCTGCGGCGACTCCCATACTTCGACGCACGGCGCCTTCGGGGCGATTGCTTTCGGAATTGGAACCAGCCAAGTGCGCGACCTCTTGGCCACTCAGACGATGGCGCTGGGCGAATTGAAGGTTCGCCGCATCAATGTCGATGGCAAGCTGCCTCCGGGCGTGTATGCCAAAGACGTGATCCTCCACATCATTCGCACGCTCGGCGTCAACGGCGGCACCGGATTCGCCTATGAATATGGCGGCGAGGTCTTCGACAACTTCTCGATGGAAGAACGGATGACCGTGTGCAATATGTCGATCGAAGGCGGCGCACGGGTCGGCTATGTCAATCCCGACGAGAAAACCTTCGAATACCTGAAGGGCCGTCCTTACGCGCCCTCCGGCGAAGAGTGGGACCGCGCTGTCGAGCGCTGGAAGGCGTTTGCATCAGATGCGGATTGTGAATACGACGACGTCGTCACGTTCCGGGCCGAGGAAATTCCGCCAACTGTCACCTGGGGGATCAATCCGGGACAGGCGATATCGATCGAGGAGAATATTCCGACCCCGGACGGGGTGCCGAGTGAAGATCGTGCGTCGGTCGAGGAGGCGCTCGAATATATGAAACTGGAGCCGGGCGCGCCGATCCAGGGCACTCCGATCAATGTCGCGTTCTTTGGAAGCTGCACGAATGGGCGTCTCAGCGACTTTGCCGAGGCCGCGCGCCACTTGAAGGGTCATAAGGTGAACCCGAAAGTGAAGGCCATCGCAGTCCCGGGCTCGCAGGGCGTTGGCATGCTGTGCGAACAGATGGGCATCGCAGATGTTTTTCGTGAAGCGGGTTTCGAGTGGCGCGGCGCGGGATGTTCGATGTGTCTTGCGATGAATCCCGACAAGCTCGTCGGCGATCAGCTCTGCGCGAGCTCAAGCAACCGTAATTTTAAGGGCCGGCAGGGAAGTCCGACCGGCCGCACGATTCTGATGAGTCCCGTGATGGTCGCAGCCGCGGCCGTGACCGGGACAGTGAGTGACGCGCGGAAGGTGTTCGGCGTTAAGGAAGCAGTGGAGGTCTGATCGATGGCTTTGGAAGCAATTAAAGAAGTCCGCGGCCGCGGCGTGTATGTGCGGGGCGATGATATTGATACGGACCGGATCATTCCGGCCCGCTTCATGAAGTGCATCACGTTTGACGGGCTCGGCGAGTTTATGTTCTATGACGTCCGGAAGAATGAAGACGGCAGCGACAAAGAACATCCCTTGAACGATCCGCGCTTCGCCGGGGCGACAATTCTGCTCTCCGGGTCGAATTTCGGTTGCGGCAGCTCGCGCGAGCACGCGCCGCAAGCCATCTACCGGGCCGGCTTCCGCGGGATCATCGCCGAGAGTTTTGCCGAGATCTTTTTCGGCAACTCCATCACGCTCGGCATGCCATGCATCAGTCTGACCCGCGAAGAGATCAAGGAAATTGCGGCAGCGATTGAGGCTGACCCTTCCGTCGAAATCACGATCGACGTCGAGAATTCGAAGGTTTCGGCCGCTGGAAAAACCTACAAATCGAAGTTGCGGGACAGTGCTCGGCAGGCGCTCGTCGCGGGTCGATGGGATCCGATTGCCGACCTGCTGGAAGGCAAGGAGGAGGTTGCTCAAGTCGCTGCCCGGCTGGATTACGTCTGATCGCGCGGCCGGCTCCGCTCCAATGCGGATTGACGATTCGCCAATCACGGTCAGGCATCGGGCCGGGCGGAAGAACAGTAACAGGAATCATGCGGGAGATCATCACCGGAGCAGGGATTTTCATTTATCCGCTGGGACTTTGTTCGTTCGTTGCCGTGCTCATTATCGTTGAGCGGTTGCTCGCGCTCCGGCGAAACCGCATTGTACCGCGCGACCTGGTCGAATCGATTGCTCGGGGGGAACCGGTCGACGCCGGGCAGGCGCGATCCAGTCTGGGACGGCTGGCGCTTCTTGCGCAGCGGAGTCCAGATGACCAGGCGAATCTTGTATCGGCCGCCCGGGTGGAAATGAATCGGCTCGAGCGCGGGCTTGTGTTTCTAGAGATCATTATCAGCGCGGCGCCCCTCCTGGGATTGCTCGGTACGGTTACCGGACTGGTTCAGGTGTTTTCGAACATCGACACCGGGACCGGGCTGCCGGAGCCGTCGGCGTTTGCCCGGGGCGTAGCCCTCGCGCTGACCACCACGGTTCTCGGGCTTGCGATCGCGATTCCGACACTCGTTGCCAACAGCTGCTTCCAGCGCAAGATCGAGACCTTCGCGGTGGAGCTCAGCGCTATTCTGGATCAAGTCCGAAACGCGGGTGCCGACTCGCGACAGTCATGACCCTGCTTGCGAGACAACGCCGTCGGCCGGAAATCAATGTCGTCCCGCTGATTGACGTCCTGACGATTCTTATTTTTTTCTTTTTGATGACGATGCAGTACCGGGAGGTGCGGACACTCAACCTGGTATTGCCGCGGATCGAAACCGCCGGAAAGAGCGAACTGAACCGGGCGCTGACGATCGGAATCGACGGCGCTGGAAATTTTTCGCTCGACGGACGGGTGATAAAACGTGAAGAACTGCAGGGTCTGCTTCGGCCTTTGAAGCCATGGGCGCAAGATGTTTCTGTCTTGATCATGGCGGACGAGCAGACGCCGCTTTTGGAGATCACGTACGCCATGGACCAATGCCGCCAAGTCGGGCTGGAGTCGATTCGTCTTCAATCCCGCTGAACGGGGTGCGGGCTTCGCGGCGCCGCGGTTGCGAATTTCGCTGCTGTTGCCATTTCCCCGCTCGCGGCCGCGGAATTCGCTGCCCGGGCATACAAACAACAATGGAAAATTTTAACGAACTACAACTGCACGAGCGCTTGCAATACGCCGTCAAGGAACTCGGCTTTTCGACGCCGACTGCGATCCAGGCAAAGGCCATTCCCGAAATCTTGGCGGGGCGCGACGTGATCGGCCTCGCAAAAACCGGAACCGGCAAGACAGCCGCTTTTACGCTCCCGAGCCTTGAACGGTTTCTTGCCACTCGATACGACGCCGAATACGAAGGGCCTGCGATTCTGATCATCAGTCCAACTCGCGAACTCGCCTTTCAAGTGGAGCGGAACGTTCGGGAGTTTGCGAAGTATCTCGACATCAACGTCTGTCTCCTTCTGGGCGGGATGCCGTATAAAAAGCAGATTCGCGATCTGGAAGATTGGCCGGACATCGTCGTCGCGACGCCCGGCCGCCTGCTCGACCATCTCGACCAGGGCCGTCTCAGTCTCCGGACTATTGATACGTTCATTCTCGACGAAGCGGACCGGATGCTCGACATGGGCTTTCTGCCGGACATTCGCCGGCTGCTTGGATTCTTTGCAAAAGACCGGCCGCGGCAGACGCTGATGTTTTCCGCGACCTTCCCCGATGCGATTGAACGGCTTGCGGGGCGCCTGATGAAAGATCCCGTGCGGGTTGATGTGACCACGCCGGTGCGGACCCCTGAGAATATTGTTCTCGGCGCGTATTACGTCGAAAAAGTTCGAAAGCCGCGCCTTCTCCGCGAATTGCTCCAAGAGCCGGGCATGGCATCGGTCATGGTTTTTTGCGGGATGAAGGTTGAGGCCGACTTCATCTACGAAGTTTTGAAAGAGGACGGACGCAACGTGGCGGTCCTTCACAGTGACCGCGACCAAAAGGAGCGCACGCGCGCGCTCCAGGCATTTCGCGAGGGCAAGGTCGCCATTCTCGTCGCCACCGATATCGCGGCGCGCGGTCTCGACATCAAGGATGTGACGCATGTCATCAATTACGATCTGCCGAACAACTTTGAAGACTTCGTTCATCGCGTCGGCCGGACGGCTCGCGCGGAGGCGCACGGGGAGGCGCTCAGTTTCGTGACGCCCGGTGATCGCCTGACATTCAGTCAGATTGAGCGGCGCCTCGGCCGGCCGATCGAGCGGCGGTCGTTTCGGGACATTACACTCGACGGCGAGTGGATGGATGAGAAACCCGTTTTCGAACAAACGACGCCCCCGGCTGTGTCGGCCGATGCGGAACCCGAGGCCGCTGTAGCTCCACCCCCGGTGCGTCGCCGTCGCCGCTGAGGGTAACAACACACGTGGAACTGCGACCGGCGGCAAACAGGAGGCGGAAGATGGAACTGACAAGCGAACGTATCGAATCAGTCAGTCAGCTCAACCGCCGCATTCGCCTGTTGCTCGAAAGCGAGATACGGGCGGTCTGGGTGCGAGGAGAGGTCTCGAACTTGCGGCGGCAAAGCAGCGGACATTGCTACTTTTCCCTCAAAGACGCCGACAGCCAAATTAGCGCGGTTCTATTTCGGGGCGATGCGGCGCGGCAGTCTGTGGACCTCCGCGATGGCATGCAAATCGTCGCTTGCGGAGAAATCAGTGTTTACGAGCCGCGCGGCACCTATCAGCTGCTCGTTCGTGTCGTTACCGACGACGGTGCCGGACGGCTTCAGCAGGAATTCGAAAAACTGAAGCGGAGGCTGGCCGACGAAGGACTCTTTGCTCCCGAACGAAAACAGCCGCTGCCGGCCCTGCCGGAAACCGTCGGCTTTATCACGTCGCCGACCGGGGCCGCTATCCAGGATTTTATTCGCATCCTGCACCGGCGGAATTGGCGAGGACGGGTCGTCGTTTTGGGGACCAAAGTGCAGGGTGCCGGTGCCGCGGCGGAGATGGTCGATATGCTGAAACGGGCGGAACGGCTCGGCATCTTTGATCTGCTGGTGATCGGGCGCGGCGGCGGAAGCCTTGAAGATCTTTGGCCGTTTAATGAGGAGCCGCTTGTTCGAGCCGTCGCGGAGTGTCCGATCCCGATCGTTTCGGCGGTCGGCCATGAAATCGATTTCGCGCTCACTGATTTCGCCGCGGATCTGCGTGCCGAGACGCCGTCAGCCGCGGCCGAACTGATATCGAGCGCGTTTGTGAAGTGTGACGAGCGCTTCACGTTTGCTCGACAAAGCCTCGACGCCTTGGCTGACCGTTTCTTGGCGGACCGGAGACGCCATGTAGAGTCGGCGGCGAACCATCTTCGGCTGCTCTCGCCGGCGCGCCGGATTGAGCAATACGGTCTCGAGCTGGATGATTTGGCGAATCAGCTCGATGCCCGCGTGCGCGACCGCGTGCAAGCGAAGCGGATGAAACTGGCTGAAGCGCGCGAACGCCTCCGGGCGCAATCGCCCGAGGGCCGGATCGCTCTCCTGCGGCATCGTCTGGAGACCGCTGGCCGGAGCCTCGCTCAGAGTGTGACGCGGGTTTTGCGCAAGAAGCACGAGCAACTCGAACGGGAGCGGTGGCGGCTCGATTCGCTCAATCCGCGAAATGTCCTCAACCGGGGCTATGTGCTCGTCAAAGATGAGAACGGTCAAGTCATCACTCGCGCCGCCGGATTGGAAGCGGGCAGCGATCTCATCAATGAATTTGCTGACGGCGCCGTGCGGGTACGGGTGACCGGCGGTTCGTAGCGGGTACCGGCGGCCACCCCAAGAGCCTCCCGGTTTCTCGGCCAGTATTGCTGCCGAGGTGAGGCTTATACTTTAGGCATCTTCGTCCACTTCTTTGTCGACCCGGCTGATTTTACCGCGGTGTCGATAAAAAGCATGCCAACCAAGCCATCGTCGACGTCGGGGAAGTCGTATTTCTTGATTTTTTTCCCGGACACTTCATCCGCGATCGCCTTTGCGGCTTCGAGGTAGATGTTGGCAAACGCTTCGAGGAACGATTCCGGGTGGCCGGGCGGCAGACGAGTAGCGGCTTGGGCTTCGCGGCTGAGATAGCCGTTGCCGCGCGTCAGGATCTGGCGCGGCTTGTCGTTGAACTTGAGGACGAGTTGATTCGGATCCTCCTGATGCCATTCAAGGGCACCTTTTGTGCCGTAAACTCGAATATTCAGGTTGTTTTCCTCACCTGCTGAAATCTGGGACGCGTACAGGATGCCCTTCGCTCCGCCGCGGTAGCGGAGTAGAAGGTTTCCGTCGTCTTCCAGTTTTCGGCCCGCGCCGAAGGATGTGAATTCGGCGCAGAGCGATTCGATTTCGAGCCCGGTGATGTAGCGGGCAAGATTTTCAGCGTGTGTGCCGATATCGCCAATACAGCAGGACGCGCCGGCCTGCGCCGGGTCGGTGCGCCAGGATGCCTGTTTTTGTCCGGTCTTCTCGATCGAATCGAGCAGCCAGCCCTGCGGATATTCGACGACGACCTTCAGGATTCTCCCCAGCTGATTTTTGGCCACCATGGAACGGGCCTGCTTGACCATCGGGTAGCCGGTGTAGTTATGAGTCAGGGCAAAAACCTTGCCGGTTTTTCGGACGAGTTTTCGCAGTTCGCGCGCCTCTTTGACGTCAAAGGTCATCGGCTTGTCACAGACGACGTTGAATCCGGCCTTCAGGAACGTGCTGGCGATTTCGAAATGCGAGTTGTTTGGCGTGACGATGCTGACAAAGTCGATTCGCTCCTCCGGCGAGAGAGCGGCCTCGGCCTTAGCCATTGTCCGAAAATCCGGATACACCCGCTTCGGATCAATAAAGAGTTCTTTGCCTGAGGCTGCCGAACGTTTGGGATCGGAGGAGAACGCGCCTGCAACAAGTTCGATTTTGCCGTCCATTTGCGCGGCCGCGCGATGAACAGCGCCGATAAAGGCGCCTTGACCGCCCCCGACCATTCCCATGCGAAGTTTTCGGTTCATTGATGTCTCCCCAGATAACGTTATTTTCGTTCGAACGCCGCGTCGAAAGCGAGTTTGCTCGGTTCAAAATCGATAGACCGCGTAAAAGCGCATGACTCTTCGGCGCCGTGGAAGCGGTCCATCCCGCTGTCTTCCCATTCCACGGAGAGAGGCCCCTTGTAGCCGATGACATTGAGCGCGCGAATAATCTCTTCAAAATTGACGTCCCCGCGTCCGACGGAGCGGAAATCCCAGCCGCGCCGCGGATCCCCGAAGTTCAAGTGCGACGCGAGGATCCCGCTTCGTCCGTCGAGGGTGCGGGCAGCGTCCTTCATGTGGACGTGGTAGATGCGCTCCGGGAAGGCACGGATGAACTCGACTGGGTCGACGAACTGCCAAAGGAGATGGCTTGGATCAAAGTTAAATCCGAACGCTTCGCGATGGTCAATGGCTTCAAGGGTCCGCTGGGCCGTGTAGATATCGTATGCGATTTCCGTCGGATGGACCTCGAGGGCGAAGCGAACCTTGCACTTGTCGAATTCGTCGAGAATCGGGTTCCACAATTCCGCGAAACGGGTGAAACCGTTTTCGATCGTTTCCGGATCCACAGGCGGGAAGGAGTAGAGCAGGTGCCAGATCGGCGATCCGGTGAATCCGTTGACCACGGAGACGCCAAGATTCTTCGCGGCGCGTGCCGCCTCCTTCATGGTTTTGATCGCCCATTCTCGCTTCGCTTCGGGATTGCCGCGGGCCTTCGCCGGTGCAAAGGCATCGCTCCGGCTGTCATCGTTTGGATCGCAGACAAGCTGTCCCGCGAGATGGTGGGAAATGGCAAAGAGTTCGAGCTTGTTCTTCTTCAGGAGGGCGCGTTTCTCCTGGCAATATTTCTTATCCTTTGCCGCCTTGGAAACATCGAGGTGGTCGCCCCAGCAGGCGAGTTCGAGGCCGTCGTAGCCCATCTTTTTGGCGGAGGGCGCGAGTTTGCTGATCGGGAGATCGGCCCATTGGCCGGTGAAGAGAGTAACAGGTCGTGACATAGCTGCTAAGAAGCGTGAATGATAACGGATCGGGTTAATTCGCGCCCCGCCGAAAGCCGCGTCAGCTGCTGCTTGATAAAGGAATCAGCGGCAAAGTGCAGCATGTTGCGGTTGCGGCCGCGGCGGAACGATTTGAACGCCGTTTATAGAATACCTGTTTTGGGAACGCAAGAACAGGCGGCGCGTGGATGGCTATTTCCGCGGGGCGGACGTTTGGCAAAGAATTCGGACATCCACGGCCCACACCGGCACCTGCGAGGCTTCGTGTCTCCGCGCCCCGGAATTCGCACTCGTGAGAGCGTAGACGACATTACAAGGCTGTTCCTTGTAATGTCGCGACCTTACTGCTTCCGCGTTTCCGATCCGCGCGGGTTCACGCCTCAGGAGGGAGACTCAGTCTTCTCCGCGTCCGCGGACTCATCAGTCGCATCAGTCGTCTCGTCGCTTTCCCGCGTTTCCTCGCTTGCCGTGGTCTCAACAGGGGCGGTGACTTCGATCAGATCGGCGCGACTGTCTGGAAGCTGATTGTAAAGATAATCCGAATACTTCAGGGCCACGCGGTCCATCAAACTGGCCCAGATGAAATCGGGGTCATCGCTTTCGTAAAAGATAAACACAGGGCCCGGTTCAATATCGACAGGCTCGGGGGCCGAGTCCTCCTCGTTGGCTTCGGAGGCCGCTTCGGTTTCGGTGTCGGCCGATTCGGCCGCCGCTTTATCTTTGGCGGCCTTTTCCGCGGCGGCGATTTCCTCAGGTGAAACGATGTTGCCATCCTGATCGATCACGACGGAAGCCGAGACCTTCGCGGAATCGGATTTCTCGGCGCCTTTCGCTTCCGGTTCTAGTTCCGCGTCCGCTTCCTCCGCCTCGCTTCCTGGGCGGCGGCCGACATGGAGCGTGTAGTTTGCGCCATCAAAGGAGGCGATTGTGAAGGCAGCCGCGTGTTCGCGCGCGGCTTGAATATCGGCGCCGTCTGGCTCCAGCGCTTCGGTGAAACGGGCCGTGACGAGCGTGCGAACAAGGCTGGCGACATCGGAGCTTTTCGCGGTCTCATTTTCCTTGCCGCCGTCCAATTGATAAGGATCTCCTTTTTTCTCCCGCACGAAAACAAGCGGTTCTCCGTCGAGCGTCAGTTCCACACGGGCGACATCGCCTTCCTCCAGCTCGATTGGGCGTTTGACTGGCCAGTTGCTTTCACGCGTGTCGAGATAGAGGGAACTTGTTGTCAGGTAGGCGGAATCTTCGCCGTTGATCTTGAAAAACGTTCCCCCGGAAGAACCGCGGTCACCGGTTTCGAGGGTCCATTCGTCGCCGTTGGCGCCGACGAAGCGGACTGCACTCTGGCCGAGTTTCAGGCGCTCAAGGCTGTCGGGATTGCTTGTGACAAAGCGCTCGATTTTCGCCTCTAGGAGCGAGCCGGTCATTCTCCGAAGCTTATCGAAGTCGGCGGGAAGTCCAAAATACTCCGGGAGAATCCAGCGGCCGTCTTCCTGTCGCAGCACGACTGTTTCGTCAGAATCTCCGAGCAGGTGAATTTCGCGCGCGTTCTCGACGATCGCGGGCTCCACGAACGTTTCTCCGGAGAGCCGTTCCGCGCGAGGCTTAGCGGAGTCGCGACTGGTCAGCCAGGAGGCGAGGGCCGCGAGGACCGCGAGGAGACAAATGGCGATGAAGAGTGGTTTGGTCTTCATGTCTGAATCAGCAAAAGTTGAGTTACAGCCGAGGCGGTTTTCATCAGCGTTTCTGCCGCCGGGTTCGAAGAATGAAGAAGTTGACTCCAAAGACGCCGACGAGGGCGGGAACAATGAGGAGGTTCGCGAGGACGAGCTTCAATTTCAGGTTTTCAATGTCTTCGCGGAGACGCTTTCGGATCTCACGCCGCTCGCCGCGCATCTCCGCTTCCTGGAGGCGGAATTTCTCGATCTCCTCGCGAACTTCGGGTGAGGCGACCAAGCGCCCTTGCTCGCCCTGCTGAGCCTGAAGCTCCCGCAAATTGTCCTGCACTTCACGCAGCCGCTCCTCGAGCTCGGTCAGCTGCTCCTCATATTTTTTCTGCGCCGCGACTTCCATGTCGCGCACGACTTCGAATGGCCGGATCGACGTCCCTTTCCCGCGGAGGCTGATCAGATCTTCGCTGCCGGCGAGGAACTCAACCGCGTTGTTGATGAACGAGAGATTATCGTTCAGCGGCTGCATCGCGCGCATGCCGAGGAAGTTCATGATTTGCACCGAAAAACGGTCGCTCAGGAAGTCGGTGTCGGCAATGAGGACGAGGGTGCTCGTTCCGGAAGATGCTTTTAAGGATGGCGCCGTTTCTTCATTGGATTCCGCCGCCTCGCCGCTCTCGCTTTCTGAATCTTCTTCCTCCTCATCCGCCTGCGGCCGCCCGTCGGGGAAGGCGGATGGAAACGAGCCGCGAATGATGCCGGCGATCACCGGCGCCTCGCCGCTGGGCTCGATTTGGCGCGCAATGCTGTTTGGATCGGCAAACCGCAAGGTCTGCCCCATGACCTCGCCGCTTTCCTCGGTCGCCGACAGGAGCGGAATCAACTCCAAGTCCGAGTCTTCGGCGAGGGTAAAACTTCCAGGCTCCGGCAGAAGCATCTGGTTAAGCTGCGCGGTCGGCGGCGTTTCCCGGTTGAACTCGTGCAAGGTCAGCCAGACAGGATACCGGACTGGCTGACCGGCACCGGTGTTCACCGGCGTGGCGAGCTGCAAATCACCGACAACCATGGAGGAATCGTATTCAATACCCCAGGACGAAAACAGTTGCGGCAGGTCACTGGATGCCGGGGGCGTCATCCCCATCATCATCTGCTGCTGGTTTGCGCTGGAGCGCTGTTCAAAGGAGGACGGATCGACCGCCGCGAAGACCGGTTTGCCGGAAAGCAGGAACTGATCGATCTCAAATTGCAGCTGTTCGGAAAGTTCCTGCGGGTGGATGACCGCGAGCAGGTCGAGATCGTCAGGCAATTCATCGCCTTGGACTTGTTCGACTTCGAATCGGTTTCTCAGCTCCTGCACGAACACCCAGTCTTCCTGATTTCCCTGCGGCGGCTGCCCGAACATGGCGGCCGCGGGGTTGCCGAAGACATCGAGGCCGGTGATCACGCCGAGTTTGGGAAGTTCGGTCTGCTGGACTTGGTGAATCAGCTGGGAAATATCGTATTCGAGAAACTCTTCCCGCTGGCGATTGAACATCGGCAGCACCTGTTCGCGGTCAGCTTGAATCGCGGCCAGTCCGAAGAAAAGACTTTCTCCGGTCGGCAGGGGCTGTCGGCTGATCCCGGCGCGAATCGCGGCTTCCTCTTCTTCCGTGTCGGGACGCGGGTTGATCACTTCGAGATGGATGTTCCCGCGCGCGGCCGATTCGTATTGCCGGAGGAAATCTTCGACGAGGGCGGCGTAGTTTTTAATAAACGCCGGCGCGCCTTCCGCGCTTCGGTTGAAGTAGAAGCGGAGCGTGATCGGCTCCTGGATCTTTTCGAGAATGCTCCGGCTCCCGTCGGAGAGGGTGAAGAGCTTGTTTGCGGTGAAGTCCGCCTGACCGCGGAAGAGACTTCCGATAAAATTAATGAGCACAAGACCGACCACGAGAAGGGCCAGGGCGATCCATTTGTTGAAATGCTTCATGGCAAGAAAGGCAAAATTGAGTATCAGCGTTCGAGGACGAGAATGTTGGCGCAGAGGCAGAAGCCCATCAGCGAAAAGAAGAAGACGAGGTCCTTCAGCCGGATCAGTCCTTTAGTCAGGGATTCGAAGTGGGTGATAAAGCTGAAATTCGCGAGCGCGTCGACGACGGCGACCGGAAGGGAGATACCGAGCAGCAACTCGTTAAAAACGCTCCAGCCGAGGAGAACCAGGATGAGGCAGAGCACCAAGCTGATAACGAATGCGATGACCTGGTTTTTTGTCAGCGACGAAGCCACTGAACAGATTCCGAGGTAAGCCCCGGCCATCAGGATGCTTCCCGTGTAACCGGCGAAAACGGGACCCCAGTCCGGTTCGCCGAGATAGGCGACAGTGATCGGCATGGTCACCGTCAAGATGACCGCGAGGGAGATAAAGGCCCATCCGGCGAGAAATTTTCCGATGACCGCCTGTCCGACAGAAATCGGCAGGGTGAAGAGCAGTTCCCAAGTTCCCGAGCGCCGTTCCTCCGACCAGAGGCGCATGCCGACCGCAGGTATCAGAAAAAGGAATACCCAAGGAAGAAAGCGGAAAAACCGGTCGAGGCTGGCTTCGTTAGTTTCAAAAAAGCCGCCGAGGAACCAGGGGAGGCCAACCGCGGCGACGAGAAATACGATCAGGAAGACATAGGCGACCGGCGAGCGGAAGTAGCCCATGAATTCGCGTTTAAAAATAGAGAGAACAGGATTCATCTTTCGAACGAAGAGATGGAAGTTGAAAAAAAGAGATAAAGGACCGGGGCGAATTTTCCGCGCGCGATCCGAGCTTGTTTTTACCGCGCGCCGGCGGGCTCTTTTTCTTTCTCGGCCGGCGCGGCGGGAGCTGCTTTCGATCCGGCGGGCGCGCTGCCGTTGTGCATCGTTAGCGCGGCAAACACCTCTTCGAGGCGGAGCGGCACGTTCTCGAGCGCGGTGACGTTCCACGCCTGTTCGCGCGCGGCGCTCCACAGATCTTCGCGCAAGTCCTCGCCTTTCCGCGGAAAGACCAGAAGGCCGCCGTCGACGGGTTCGACTTTCTGGACCTTCGGAATTCTCGCGGCGACCTCCCGTATCGCGGTCGCGTCGCCATTGCGTGTGGAAATTTTCACGACGTTGTACCGCGGGTGGCGGCGAAGGAGCTCGTCCGGCTTCTCATCCACGACGACACGCCCTCGCGCGATGATGATCACCCGGTTGCACATCGCTTGGACCTCTTCGAGGATGTGCGTGGACAGAACGATCGCCTTCTCGCGGCCCATGCCGGCAATCAGCTTCCGAACCTCTTGCTTTTGATTGGGATCGAGTCCGTCGGTCGGCTCGTCCATGATCAGGCAGTCCGGCTCGTGAATGATGGCTTGGGCCATCCCGACGCGCTGCCGGAAACCCTTACTGAGAGTTTCAATCGTCTGGTGACGCACCGGTTCCAGGTGACAGATATCGAGCACGCGCGTGAGCGCCTGTGTTCTGGCATTGCCGGTAAGACCGCGAATCTCCGCGATGAATCGCAGGAATTCGAGGACCGTCATCTCTTGGTAAAGCGGTCCGCTTTCGGGGAGATAGCCAAGGAGTTTTTTCGCTTCCAGCGGGTTTTTCCGAATGTCGAACCCGCCGATTTCGGCGGTGCCTTCCGTTGGCGGAAGAAATCCGGTCACCATCTTCATGGTGGTTGATTTTCCCGCGCCGTTGGGTCCGAGGAAGCCCAGCACATCACCTTTGCGGACTTCAAACCGCACGCGATCGACAGCCCTGAAGGTTCCGTAATCCTTAGTAAGGTTTACTGCTTTGATCATAGCTCGTTGTTGCGAGGTTTGAGAGGTTTTCAAAGAGATTACAGGAACAGCAGTTTTTAGGGAAAAGTTCCAGAAAAATTGTCATTTGTCGTTTGTGATCTGTTATTTGTCATCAAAACAACTTTCTCCCCGGCTCAGTCTTTTTGCGCCGTCAACCGGGAAGTTGCCGCGAGGCGAAGAAGCGTCCGGGGTGGCAAACTTCTCGAATCAGGTTTGGCATTCTCCGCGCGGAGGTTACAGAATGGGGGGCAATGTGAGCGCGCGGCTGGAACCAGTGCATCGGGAAGAGAAAGAGCGGGAGACGGTTTTCCGGGTGCGCGGTCTCACGAAGGTTTACCGCGTGGGCGAGGTGGAGATTCGCGCCTTGCGCGGGGTCGATCTCGATTTGTATTCCGGTGAATTGACGGTTCTTCTCGGCCCGTCGGGATGCGGGAAATCGACATTGCTCAATATCCTCGGCGGCATCGACGTGGCCACGGACGGCGAAGTTTTTTACCGCGATCATGATTTGACGCGGGCGGGGGAGCGGGAACTGACGCGGTTTCGCCGCCATCACGTCGGGTTCGTCTTTCAATTTTACAACATGATCCCAAGCCTGACCGCGCGCGAGAATGTGGCGATCGTCACGGATATCGCTCGCGACCCGATGTCGCCGGCGGAAGCCTTGGAGCTCGTCGGCCTGCGCGACCGGATGGATCACTTCCCATCCCAGCTTTCCGGCGGCGAGCAGCAGCGGGTGGCTATCGCGCGGGCGATCGCCAAGCGGCCGGCGGTGCTGCTCTGCGATGAACCGACGGGCGCGCTCGACTCGAAGACGAGCATTCGGGTGCTCGAGGCGATTGAAACGATCAACCGGCAGCTCGGTACGACGACGATGCTGATCACGCACAACCAGGTGATTGGCGAAATGGCCGATCGCGTGATCCGCATGCGGGACGGGCGTTTGAGCGAAGACCGGCGCAACACCCGGCGGCGCCCGGTGCATGAACTGAGCTGGTGACATCGATGCGGGCGCTCCATCGGAAACTGCTGCGTGATTTTGTGGGATTGAAAGGCCAAATGGCGGCGATCGGGGTCGTGATCGCCGCCGGGGTGATGACGCTTCTGATCTCGCTCTCGACCCTGGACGCTCTGCAGCTGACGCGTGCGCGGTATTATCAGGATTACAAGTTCGCCGACGTGTTCGCTGATTTGAAACGGGCGCCGGACGGGCTGATCGAACGCCTGCGTGAAATTCCCGGTATTGATTATCTGGAGACGCGCGTGCGCGCGCCGGTGAGGATCGATGTCGCGGGATTCGCCGATCCGGTTCGGGGTGATGCCGTTTCGATTCCGGATGGCTCTCAGCCGGAGCTGAATCGTCTTCATATCCGGGAAGGTCGGCTCCCGCTCGCGGGACGGTCGGATGAGGTCGCGGTGAGCGAGCCGTTCGCGCGGGCGCACGGCCTGCGTCCCGGCGACTCGTTGCGAGCGATCATTCGCGGCGGTTATGAGGAGCTGACCATCGTCGGGATCGCGCTGTCGCCGGAGTTCGTCTACCAGGTGGGGCCCGCGGACCTTTTGCCGGATCACGCGCGCTACGCGGTGCTGTGGATGAATCGCCGCGCGCTGGCGAATGCGTTCGCGATGGAAGGAGCGTTCAACAATGTCGTTCTGACGCTCCACGCGGGCACATCCGAGCAGCGGGTGATCGAGGCGCTCGACCTCCTGCTCGATCGCTATGGAGGAGTCGGCGCGTATGGGCGGGAGGATCAGAATTCCCACCGGTTCTTGTCGGAGGAAATCGATCAATTGCGCGTGATGGCGTCGATTCTGCCGACAATTTTTCTTGGGGTCGCCGCCTTTCTCCTGCACGTGCTGATGAACAGAATTATTCGGCTGCAACGCGAGCAGATTGCGGTGCTCAAGGCATTTGGATACAGCAATGCCGCTATTGGGGCGCATTACGCGATGCTGACCGGCACGATCGTGTTAGTCGGATCCGTCGCCGGCGCGGTTCTGGGACAATGGGCGGGCGAAGCGCTCGCGGGAGTTTATGAGGAGTACTTCCAGTTTCCTGAACTCATCACCCGTTTTCAGCCCCGGCTTGTCCTGCTGGCGGTTGGCGTCGCGGGCGGCTCGGCGACGGCCGGCACGTTCGCCGCGGTTCGGTCGGCGGTGAAACTTCCGCCAGCCGAAGCGATGCGTCCGCCGCCGCCCGAGCGATACCGGCGCGGCTGGATTGAAAGTTCCGCTGCTGGCCGCTTATTGGGTCAGCCGACGCGTATTATTATACGCAACCTTTCCCGCCACCCGTTGAAGTCGACGTTTTCCATCGCGGGCATCGCGCTGTCGGCCTCGCTGCTGCTCGTCGGCAGTTTTCAGTTTGGCGCGGTGGAAGGACTGATCGACACGCAGTATCGCCTGGTGCTCAATATGGATGTCGATGTTGTGCTGACCGATCCCGTTTCCGAGCGGGCAGTGACTGAGTTGCGGCACCTTCCCGGCGTTCGTTATGTCGAGGGATACCGGTCGGCGCCGGTGCGCCTGGTCAGTGGGACTTCCGATTACCGGACCGCGATTGTAGGCACGGAAGCCGGTTCGACGATGCGCCGATTGCTGGACCGGGAGAATGTCCCGGTTGTGCTGCCGGAGGAGGGACTTTTTCTCACGCGGTATTTAGCTGACTATCTTGGGGTGGGCATCGGTGAATCCGTGCAGGTGGAGATTCTCGAAGGGCGGCGCGAAACCGTGCGGGCGACACTGGCGGGGGTCGTTGATGAGCCGGTCGGCGTTTCCGGCTACATGGAGCGTCGGGCGCTCAACCGGATGCTGAAAGAGGGTCCCTCCATTTCCGGGGCGTGGCTGTTAACGGATCCCGCGGAACAGGCCAGCCTGTACCGTGAGCTCTGGGAGCTTCCAAGTGTCGCGGGAATCGGGACAGTTGCTGAAGCGGCGCGCAATATCCGCGATTACATGAAAGACACGGTGCTGATTTTCATGGGAATCCTGCTCGTGCTGGCTGGTTCGATCGCCTTCGCGGTGGTTTATAACAACGCGCGGATCACGTTCGCGGAGCGGGCGCGGGAGTTGGCGACCCTCCGGGTGCTCGGGTTCACGCGCGGCGAGGTCGCCTGGATTCTCGTTGGAGAGATCGGAATTCTGACCGCGGTCGCGATTCCGGCAGGCTGGGGAATCGGAATCGCGTTTGCCTGGACATTAAATCACGCGATGGCGATGGACATTTTTCGTATTCCCTTTGTCATGACAGCACGCCCGCTTGCCTTTTCGGCCGGCGGGGTCGTGGTTGCCTCAACCCTTGCCCTTTTGTTAATGATTCGACGACTCTTTCGACTGGACATGGTTTCGGCGCTTAAATCGGTGGAGTAGGGATTGAGCCTATGCAACGAACGCAAAAATTTTTAGTCGCGGCGGGTCTCATTCTGGTGGCTGTCTTGCTGGTATGGGCCCTTTTGCCGTCGCCGGTGCCGGTGACGGTTATTCCGGCCGAGCGCGGCTCTTTTGAGGAATACGTGGAAGAGGAAGGGAAGACCGTGGTGCGTGAACCGTACCAGATCGCGGCGCCGATCGGCGGCTTTTTGCAACGCGTCGAACTGGAGGCGGGGGATCCGGTGACAGCGGGCGCGGTGCTGTTTCGTTTGGAAGCCGCGCCTGTTCCAGGGCTCGACCGCCGTGCGCTGCGTCAGGCGGAAGAGATGGTACGAGCGGCTGAGGCACGCATCCGGACGGCGAAGGGCGAACTGGATGCGCGCGAAGCGGAGAGACGTCAGGCCGAGCGCGAGCTTGCGCGTGCGGAGCAATTGCGGAAGGAAGCAATTATCTCGGAAGCGGATTACGATTCCGCCCAGGATAATCTCGCTCGGGCGATGGCAATCGAAGCCGCTGCGGCGGCAAATGTGGAGGCGGTGCGGTTCGAAGCGGAACGCGCGCGAACGGTTCTCGAGGTTGCGCAGGGAACGCGCGCGGACGCGGACAGCGGGCGGGTGGAGGTGCGCGCTCCGATTGACGGGGTAATTTTGCGGCGCCATCGAGAAAGCGCGGGACCGGTGCAGGCGGGGGAGCCGATCCTCGATATTGGCGACCTGGCCGGGCTCGAGGTTCAGGTGAATCTGCTGTCCATGGATGCGGTGCGGTTGCGGGAAGGGATGCGGGTGGAATTGACCCGCTGGGGCGGCGGACGGGATTTGGCTGGACGCGTGCGGCGGGTCGATCCGGCCGGCTTTACGCGTATTTCGGCGCTAGGCGTGGAAGAGCAGCGCGTGCCGGTCTTCATCGCCTTAGACGAAACGCGAGCCGTGCGGGAAGAACTCGGTGACGGCTATCGCGTCGAGGCGCGGTTTATACTTTGGGAAGGGGAAGACATTCTTCGTGTGCCGTCGAGTGCACTCTTCCGGGCCGACCATGGCTGGGCGGTGTATGTTGTCGAAGGGAGCCGGGCAAAGCAACGCGCGGTGGAGCCGGGCCGCCGCAGCGGGATTTGGACGCAAATTGTTTCGGGGCTCGCTGATGGAGAGCCTGTCATCGCCCATCCCGGCGATGAACTCACAGCGGGCACCCGCGTTGAGCCGGAATTTCGCCGCTACCGGTGAGGCTCCCGATGATCCTGAAGTGAGCCAGTGGCAGGAGGCGCGGGCAGCTCTTCACCCTTCGCCGACTTCCCATTTATTCTCGCCTTTTTTGTGGCGGAAACAACAATCGAGGAATGAGCAATATCGGACTGAAGGAGGTGGCGTTTTTTGGTTATCCGGTAACCGATTTCGCGAAGGCGAAGCGGTTTTACGGGGAGATCTTGGGGTTGAAAGAGGGAGCTTCGTTCGAACATGAGGGAGAGTTGGGATGGCTGGAATACGATTTGGCGGGGCAGACTTTGGCACTGGCGAAGGCGTCTGAGCAGTGGAAGCCGGATCCGAACGGGGGCGGAGTTTGTTTAGAGGTGGAGGATCTCGACCGGACGATAGCATATTTGCGATCGAGCGGTGCGACAATCGCGATGGATATCCAGGAGTTTCCGATTTGCCGGATGGCGCTGGTGGCTGATCCGGATGGAAACACGCTGGCGCTTCATCAGCGGAAACCGAATCATCCGGAAGGTACGGTGTAAGGGTCGGCCAGGGCGGAGCCGCTACGTTAACGCTGACGGTGCGATGCTAACTGTTCAGCCTCCTCTTGTGCCCTTTGTTCTCTCTGTGGTTAGTCCGAATTACCGTTCCTTTGGCAAGGCGTAACACCGATCCTCAAATCATGCCCGCTTGTCGTGCTTAAAGAGATCCTTCTCTCGCCATTTTCCAAACCGGTAATAGCTGTAAGCAATTCCGCTGCTTACGATAAAACTGACTCCGATCCCAAACCCGATTCCGATCTCGCCGAAGATCTTTGAAAAGAGGGAGGTGAGCGGATATCGGAGCACCCAAAAAGAGATAATGTTCAACACGAGAACCTGATACATCGATCCGGATGCCCGCATCACTCCATTTAATACGAAATTGATCCCCAGAAATGGATAACATAACGCCACGGTTCGCAGATAAGTTTTTCCGAACCGGACCGATTCTTCATTCTCGATAAACAACCGGATGCCAGATTCCGCAAACAGGAAAACGACAGCCCCGACGGCGAACATGATCGCCAGATTGTACGCGACACCATAAGCGGAGATCCGCGACACGCGCTCCCAGTTTTTCTGTCCGATATTCTGGCCCGCCATCGCGCTGACTCCGGTCGACAGTGCGATCGCCGGCAAAATCATGAGGCTGTCCAACCGCTGCGCGGCGCTGTATCCCGCCACAACTTCACTCCCGAAACCGGTCACAACACTCATGACTGCCGCGGCTCCCGCTGAGATCACCGCCATTTGCATTCCGGCCGGAATCCCTAGATGCAAGATCAATGCAATCTCGTTCCAAGCCGGGACCTTCGGCTTGCTGAACGGAACTTTTCGCTTACGCAGAACATGGGTCACCCCGTAAATCAACGCCGCACCTTGCGAAAGAATCGTGGCGATGGCCGCGCCTTGAACTCCCCAGCCCACCACGGAAATCAACACAGGATCCAAAACCAGGTTAAGCAGCACCGCAGCCGTCACGAACTTCAAGGGTGTCTTGCTGTCCCCCAGCGCCCGCATCACGGTGCCAATAAAATTGTAGCCGAACAAAAATGGAACCCCGAGAAAATTGATCTGCAAATAGGCTTTCGCGAGCGGCAACATCTCGTCCGGCGTTCCGAGAAGCATCAGCAAGTTCTCCGCAAGAAAGAAACCGAGGAGGCCCAGACCGATGGAGGAAACCGTCAACAGCATGACAAACGCATTCAGGTAGCGCCGCAGGCCCTCGTCGGACCCTTTTCCCTTCTGCTGAGATAAAATCGCAAGCGATGCATTGTTCACTCCAATCACAAAAGAGAGGACAACAAACAAAATCACCGCAGATACGTTCACGGCTCCCAGAGCCGTGGCGCCAAGCAGATTGCCGACCCACAAACTGTCAATGAACTGATACGAAACCTGAAGGAAGCTTGTAAGCAGGATGGGTCCAGAGAAAGCGATCAGCTGCTTCCCAATCTTCCCTTCCGTGAAATCATGTTTCCCTTTCTTCATTCGCCCTTCGCCGCTCGAACCCGACGCGTGTTTGCTCATTCTCTTTTAAGCCCAAAAAGAATCAAGGCCGCGCACATGCATTGCCACCGGGCGGCAAACGGTGCCAGGGGGGCGGCGGGAAGGGGTCGGCCCTTACGGGGCTGTTGTCCAGATCAGAATCTTCTTCCTTATGGGGTATTTGATTATTGGGTACTGCAAGCCACCTGCCATCAACTTTTCCTATGCTGAGCGTACATCACCAGCAAAAGGATTTGGGGAGTTGCCAAGCGGACTTGGACAAGCGGGCGCGGAAGAACCCATTTTATTGCGGTTGATTAAGGAAGGGGATGCAGAAAGGGGACGGAGCTAGTAAGGAATAGCGCTAACATAACAAAAAGCGGCAGCGGCTTCCAGACGCTGATCCGCATAACCAAGCGGCAAGATGCCGCATCCACGCTTCGGCTTCAGGCTTATTCTGGTGCCAGGGGCGGCGCGGCTGCGACCGAAAACTCCAGCAGTTCGCCGATCCAGCTCGCTATTTGCCGGCGTTTTGACAGTCGCGGTGGCCTTCGTCGCAGCAGCGCCCGTCGATCAGGCAGCGGGTGAGGCATGCGGAGAAGCCGCCGCGCCGGCGACAGCACACGGCGCATTTGATCCGATGGACCCACTGCTTGATAACCGCTTCCTCGTTCTTCTTGAGTTCTTTGCCGAGTGTATCGACATCGTAGCTCTCGTTGTAGACCGGCAGGCCGTTTACTTCGACCGAATAGCGGATCACCACTTTGTGATCCTTGGTGAGCGGCTTCATTGAAGACAGCATCCCCACATCAGGCATTGTTCATTCCTCCCTTCATCGCCGATAACGTAGTTGATTTACCGATTCATTTCCAGCTCCGGCGGGGTTTTGCCGGGAGCCGAATGAGAAATTTCAAATTCCCTTTTGCACAATCGAAACAATGCTTCAGTCTGCTTGGATATGGTTTCCGCATTCGACCAGTCCTGTCTGCTTTCCGTTGACCGGGTCACCAAGCGGTTTGGCGATTTGACAGCGGTGAATGACGTGTCGCTCGAAATTGTACCCGGTGAGATTTTTGCACTGCTCGGGGCTAATGGCGCGGGTAAGACGACGCTGATTGAGTGTGTCTGCGGGCTGATGACCGGTTATTCGGGGAAAATCCGCGTCGCCGGGTACGATGTCCAGCGCCATCCGCGGATCACGAGGCAATTGATTGGGCTGGTGCCGCAAGAATTGAATTTCGACGGCTTTTTTGCCGCGCGCGAGGCACTTACCTACCAAGGGGGCTATTTTGGGCGACGGGATCGCTATCAGCGGGCCGACGAGCTGCTCAAGGCGTTTCGGCTGACGGAAAAAGCGCGGGTGAATACCCGGAGTTTGTCCGGCGGAATGAAGCGCCGTTTGATGGTCTGCAAAGCGCTGATGCACGAACCGGTTCTGCTGTTTCTCGATGAACCGACGGCGGGGGTCGATGTCGACCTGCGCGAAGAACTTTGGAGTTACATTGAGGACTTGCGGCGAGCCGGAACGACGATCGTGCTGACGACCCATTATTTGGAAGAGGCGGAGCGGCTTGCCGACCGGATCGGGATCATTCATCGCGGCCGCATCCTGCGGGTGGCCGACTGGCGGAAACTGCTGCTGGAATTCGGCCGGCGCTGGGTGGAAGTGACTCTCTCGGGGGAGATCACGCCCGCGCTGCTTCAGTCGCTCGACGGCTTGAATCCGCGAGAAGCGGGACCGCGGCGGTTGCGCATCGAGTATGCCGAAGCATCGGTTGCCATGGGGAATCCGGTGCATCGCCTGCAGGTCGCGGTGGCGAACGAAGGGCTGCGCATCGACGAGGTCGAGGGCGGGTTGAGCCGGCTCGAAGAAATCTTCCGGGAGGTGGTCAATTCCCATGGCTGAGCCGTTACGCAGAGGCCCGGCGGCTGTTCAAGAACCGGAGGTGACCGCGGAAATGGCCGCGCGGCGGCGAATTCAAGAGGCCGCGGAGCGCGCGTGCGCGGAGAGCGGCTGGCACGGGAGCGCGATCTTATTTCGACGCGAAACAAAACGCTTTATGAAAATGGCGGGTCAGAGCGTTGTCAGTCCGGTGCTGACGACGATGCTCTACTTTGTCGTTTTTGGATTCACGCTGGGGACCCGGTTGCAGGAAGTGCGGGGGATACCCTATGTGGATTTTTTGGTGCCGGGCCTGGTGATGATCAATTTGATCAACAACGCCTACATGAACTCGGCCTTCTCGCTTTTCCTCTCCAAGGTGCATGGTTCGGTTGTCGATTTGCTGGTGACCCCGCTCACGCCCTTGCAGATGATGACCGGCTATGTCGGCGCGTCCGTTCTGCGCGCGTTGATGACCGGCGGGATGATCTGGATTGTAGCCGGCGTGATGGGCGCGTCGACGCTCCACAACATTTTCGTCACAATCATCTTCATGATGCTGACCTCCCTCGGCTTTGCTTTGCTGGGTTTGGTGGTGGCGATTTGGGCGCGCGACTTTGATCATGTGAATTTCTTGCCGAGTTTTCTTTTGATGCCACTGACGTTCCTCGGCGGGGTTTTCTATTCGATAGAAATGCTGCCTGATACGTGGGCGTTTGTCTCCCGGTTTAATCCGATCCTCTACATGGTGAACGGCCTGCGTTACGGCATGACCGGGGTGAGCGATGTGCCGGTGTATTGGGGGATGGCCATTGTCGCGGCGCTCGTGTTCGCTTCCGGATGCCTGGCCGTGTGGCTGCTGGCATCGGGTAAGCGCTTGCGCGACGGCTCGTGATTTGGCGACGGCCGATGGAGAAAAAGAACGTCATGAAGAAATCGATACGCTACGGACTCTTTCTAGTTGTCCTCACGCTCGCGGCGGCGGGGGTTGCCCTCTGGTTTTTCGCCAAGGGCGAGGATCTGCCGGCGATTTCCACGCGTCCGGAGCTGGACCTCGCTCCCAAGGCGCCGTTGACCGTTCTCGACGAGGTTTCCTCTGTTTCGGCACCTTTGGCGCCGGAGACCGATCCGGCACCGGAGGAAGCGTTTGAGTGGCCGGAGGGCGTGATTCCGAACGAGGTGATTCTGAAGTTTTCGACTCGCAGTGAATTGGAGGCATTCCAGCGTGAAGCCGCCCGTGCCGGGCTGACTGTCGAAGTCCTTCCGGCACTCAATCTTGTGCGGGTGCGGGTGCGGGATGACCGGGAACTGCGCCGTCTTCGCGATTTGGCCGGAGACGCGGAATTTGCATTCAACCCGGAGGTAAACGTCCCGGATGTTCCGCCGATGGACGGCATCGCGGCGCAGTACATTCCATTTGGTGACAAAGCGCTCGCGTGGATGGGTATTCCGATTGGCAACCGGGAGTGGGGAAAAGGAGTGCGTATCGCGGTTCTCGATACAGGAGTCGCGGATCACAATGCCTTCATGCAGGCGTCGGTTCGCCACTCGACCATTCTCGATGACGAAGCGGCAAAAGGCGGCGTCGGTTCGCATGGAACCGCGGTTGCTTCTCTTCTTGTGGGGGGCGGCGAGGTGCAGGGCGTCGCGCCTGGCGCTGAGTTGCTGAGCATCCAGGTGCTGAATGGAGAAGGTGCCGGCAACGGATTTCATTTGGCGATGGGCATTGTTGAAGCGGTTAACAGCGGGGCTCGATTGATCAATCTCAGTCTGGGCAGCGAGACCGACAGCAGTGTTCTGCGCGACGCCGTGCGCTACGCCCGTGAGCGCGGGGTCGTGCTTGTGGCGGCCGCTGGGAACGCTGGCGCGGGTAAGCTGCTGTATCCGGCCGCTTACCCCGGAGTGGTCGCCGTAGCCGCTGTTGACGCCAACGGACAGCATCTTCCGTTTTCCAATCGAGGAAACAACATTACGGTCGCGGCTCCCGGCTACGCGATTTTTACCGCCGCGCCGGACGGTTCGTTTTCGCTTTCGAGCGGGACTTCATTCGCGACCCCGCTCGTGAGCGGGGTGTTGGCGTACCTGCTGCAATCGATGTCGGGTGAGCAGGCGGTTCAGATTTTGAGCGATTCCGCGAACGACGGCGGCCCGCCGGGCCCGGATGCTTTTTTGGGCAACGGGATCGTCGACGTTGAGCGGATCGAGTGGCGAAATGAGCCGTGGCTGCATGATATCGCGGTCGCGGATCATTATCTCGACTTGTCAGGGGAGACCCCGCGGGTGCTGGTCAATGTCGAGAACCGCGGCACGGCGCCGACCGGGAATGTGATTCTTGAGGTCACCGCCGGCGATCAGGTTCACCGGTTTCCTGTCGAGCGTCTCGGTGCGGGTGAAGCGGCAGCGAAGGAGATCCCGCTGGACGGGCTTTTTGACGACGCTTCGGAAGTGGATATCATCTCCCGCCTGATCGCGGCTGGAATTGAAGACGTTCGTCCGGTCAACAACAGCAAGGCGACAACGATCCGGCTGTATGTTGAGCCTGTTGAGTAGAAAAGCGCGTTTCAGCTGACGATGTCTTCTTGGCTTGAAAATCGAGCGGGTTCTTGTCGAGGCGCGGCCGATCAGCGAACCAGACCTTTTTCGACCATCGGTTGGGGTGAACGCTCTTCGAGTGTTCGGTGGAGCCTTGCCCGGAGTGTGGGGATATCGTCGTTGAGACAGCGATTGAGACCGTTGAGGTCTTTGCCGCGCAAGCTGGGCATCGAGAGGAGGCCGAGTTTGCGGATCGTCCGAATGGTGACGGGCTTCACATCTTCCCACCTCATCAGCAGGTCTTCTGGACGGTTTTGAACGACCAGGTCGCGCTGATAAATCTCCTCAAAAACCCGGTCGAGATCGTCGACAACCTGTTCCTGCCGACGCTGGACGAGTGCTCGAATACCGAGGCGGCCGGCGAATGCGACCGCGAGGGCGCCGATGACAGCCGGGATTGCAATGGTCCAGGCTTGTTCTCGAAAATAATAGGCGGCGACGAGCAGGCCGAGGGCAACGATTCCAATCAGTCCGTAGTAGAGCCGCCGGCGAAACGCGGCAAGACCGGAGCGGGCTCGGTCGACGATGCGCGCATGCATGCGAAGGCGCTCGGCGTGACGCGCGGCGTGGGTGATCATGTTGTCGACCCGGCGGACGGGCGCGCGCTTGATCTCGTTGATCAATTCCCCGCGGGCGACTTCAAAATCGCCTAACGGAAGCACGGATTCGGGCGCGCCTTCGACGGGAACGAAAGTGGTATAGATCTGGGGAATATCTTTTTTTCGAATGACCTTTCCGAGGTTCCAGCAGAGGGTGCCGTAACAGCGTGCGAAGTCGCGCATGCTGCGGAAGTTGTCCATTTTGTTCATCACGACCAGCAGCTTGTGGTCGAGACCGGTCAAGGCTTCGGTGAGCACCGTGAGCGATTCGGCGGTTGTGCCGGGACGGTCCGGATCGAAGAAAACGAGAATGACGTCAGCCCGCTCGGCGAACCAGCGAACGACGGCGGAAAAGTCATATCCCCGACCTGCCTGCCGGTCGGCGGCGTCGATCATGCCCGGAGTGTCGACCAATGTTACGTCGCGCAGGAAACCGATTGGAAGCAGCTTCATCCGGAAGTGCGAAAGGAAGTCTTCGCCAAATTTATTGAGGCTGCCGAACGGGAGCTCGGGGTTGGTCACAATCGCCATCCCGTCGCGCTCCTCACGCTGCTCGCTGTAGCGGAGAATGGTGAAGCTGTCATCCGTCGGCGCCATGCCGGTCCGCTGAACGGCCTCGCCGAGAATGTAGTTGAGAAAGGTCGATTTCCCGGAGGAGTGGTTGCCGACAATCAACACCATCGGTCCTCCGGCAATCTCGCCGTCAGAGGGGCGCTTCTCAAACGCGAAGCGCGATTCCACGGGATCAAGCACCTCGTGGTACAGCCTTTTGACCGAGTTGGAAATATCGTCCAAGAGCTCTTTCACTCAATCATTTTCGCAGATTCAAGACCAATGGCAAGAACGACGGAGCATCCTGCTGACAAGAGTGCGGCGGCAGCGAATGCGGAAGCGCCGGCTTGGCAACCGGACGAATCGGCAAGTTTCCACGCCGCAGCGTTCGGATGTTCGGCTTTGTCTCCTCGGCGCCCCCGGTTTTTGCCGGGTAATTTCTTGCGCGCGCGCGGGTCCCGAATCAACATCTCGAAACGTAAAACAAGAGGTGCGCCGCGCGAAATATCCGGCAGGGAGTGTTGACGCGGCGCCGCCGGCTTTTCAGCCGCTTGCAATGGGGTCCATGGAGATGATGAAAATGTCGAAAACGATTCTAGCAGCCTTGGGATTGTTATTGGTCAGTTTGCTGACGTCCGGCTGTCAAACAGCCGAAGGGTTTGGAAAGGATATCCAAAGCCTTGGTGAAACGATTCAGGAGTATTCTCGGTGACAGAAGCTGCTTCGGACGCCTGCAAATATAGACGGACCGAAATCTCTTTTGAGCCGATCGGATACCGCGTAACAGATATCTCCAGATACGTTCAGGAGAGCCAGCTGGAGACAATTTCGACGACCGGGGTCATGAAGTTCGGCTGATTCCCGTATTGTGCCCAATGAACAAGCCGGAGGACTGTCGCGGCAATACAGACGATCGGGATAAAGTATTTATTAAACGGGGACGAACTTTTGAAAAACATGATCAGACCGAGGATCAGAATGATGAACAGCGTACTGTTCTCAAGAATCTGAACTAAGGTCATTTCCCGGAGTGTTTCTGTAAAACGTGAGATCATGCAACAGCTCGAACGCTAGCATCTCTATTTACAAAATCGAGCTTATCCTTTGACTTTACCGTCAAAAAAAGATAAAAGCGCCGACCGGCATAAAAGGGCCGGATCGACGCTATATCGTCCGTCGCAGCGTTCTCGATCTTCTGCATCGGCCCGCGGGGCCGCGGCTCGGAAGGGCGCGGCTGCAACCGCGGCTGGCGATTACGGCTTCAGTTCCGCGACCTGGATAACACCGCACGCGATGCGCGCGCCGGCCGCGCCGGTCGGCTGCGATTTAAGATCGTCGGGATCGGCATGGACAACAACCGCGCGACCAATAATAGAAGTGGGACCGTCAAACGTCAGATGCTTGTCGACAAACTCTTTCTCCGCGGATCCGTTCTCGTCAGCGGTGAGGTTGCCGAGGTCGCCGACATGTCTCTCCGTGTCGTGCGGGGCGCCGTGCGGCATTTGATGGGGGTTGAAATGACCGCCGGCGGAAGTTGCATCGGGCGCTGAGCAGTCGCCCTTTTCATGGATATGAAAGCCGTGTTCTGAATTCTCGCCGAGGCCTGTAATATCGACATCGACCCGGATGCCGTCGGCAACCTTGGTGAAGGTGACGATGCCATTTGCCTGGTTGCCTTCCGTCGGCTGAAGTTCAGCAATCGCTACGACAACTTCACCTCCGGTTTGCGCGTTCGATTCGCGATTGGCCGTCTCCACCGCCGCTTGATTGCAGCCGGTCTGACCAAGGCCAAGAAAGATACTTATAAGGATTCCGTAGATCGCTGTTGATTTCTTCATAGTTGCCTTACTGTAACGGTGACCTTGATCGTATGGCAAACTTGTTCGAAAAAATCGATCGACCGAACGGCGGATGGAGCACTTACGCGAGGCGCGCGGCTTTGAGCGTAACGAGAGTTTCCCGGTCGTTGATGTTGTCTTTGCCTTTCGGAGTTTCGAGGCAAAGCGGGATCTTCGCGAACGCCGGATGGCGCAGAATCGTTTCGAAGCAGGTCCATCCGATTTTACCTTTGCCAAGAATCTCGTGGCGATCGAGCCGGGAGCCGAGGGCGCCTTTACTATCGTTGATGTGCAAGCAGACGACATGGCTCCATGGCAGTTGCTTTTTGAAGCTCTTGATAAAGGCGTCGATTCCTTCGGGCTCGCGAATATCAAATCCAGCCGCGAACAGATGGCATGTATCGAGGCAAACCGCGAGACGTTCCGGCTCGCGCGCGCGGCTGAAAAGTCCGGCGATATGTTCGATGCGGGCGCCGAGGCAGGTGCCTTGTCCGGCAGTCATTTCGAGGGCAACGCGAACCGGACCGTCGTAGCGTTCAAAAATCCATCGGAGTGACTCATCGATCCGATCGAGTCCGGCCTCTTCGCCGGTTCCGAGATGCGCTCCCGGGTGGAGCACCAGGAAAGGCAGCCGCAGCTGCGTTGCACGTTCGAGTTCGAGCAAAAGCGACTGACGCGACTTCTCAAGATTAACCGGATTGGTAGCGGCGAGATTGATCAGGTAGCCCGCGTGACCGAAGACATTGGTCAGCCCGGTCTCATCGCGCGCGCGATCGTAAGCGGCGACCTGCGCGTCGCTCAACGGTTTCGCGAGCCACTGCATATTGTTCTTGGTGAACACCTGAACAACCTCGCAGCCGAGGTCCAGCGCCAGCTTGAGCGCCTTATCGTGTCCGCCCGCGATCGAAACATGCGCTCCAACCTGAAAAGTGAGTTTCTTCCGGCTCATAGGTCGCTTCACTCTGACAATCCTGTTGCGACAAACAACTGAAAAAGGGGCTTGTCGCTCTTCCGCGTCTTGACTGGGCCGCGAGAAGGCGGGATGGGCCCGCGGTCGCGAGGATGGCCGCAATCGGCTTGGTTTCGATATCTTTATTCACGGAAAAGCGTCGACGGTCGGGTGCATCCCGATCGGTGATGAGGCGATCGAAGAGCTCTTCCTGCTAATTGCTGAGATTGGTGAGCGGAATGTGACCGTGATTATCGCGCCGTATGATATGCGATCAAAGACGAAAGAGATCGATGGGGACGGCATTGTTTGGGAGGCGGAGCTTTACGACCCGATCCGGTCCGCGCTTGTTGCGACGAAACTCGGACATCCGCCTTTGGGCGAACAAGGCGAGCCGTCGCGTTCGCAGGACCGTCCGCGCGTTCGATAAAATATCCCTGAACGATCAGGGCGATTCCCCGTCATCCGCTTTGGCGCCGGCGGTTGGCCTTGGTCGCGGGCGTTCTTCATTTCGATTGGGGGTCGAAATCCCTTCAAGGAGGTTGCGGGGGCCGAGGAGGAAACGCCATTCCGGTTCGTCAATTGTGCCGGTGAGACGCACTTCCAGCGCATGCGCGAGCGATTCCGTCAATGGCGAGAGCACAATCGCGAGGAGCGGGATTCTGCTCTGCCGGAGGAGGTGGACCTTAATATTAAAATCCAGGTTCTGTTCGGGAATAACATAATCGCCCGAACCGCTGATCGTGGTGCTGGGGCCCGTTACAAACAGCTCCTCCACGCGGATCGTTTCCTTCTCGATCTGGAACCGGGCATTCGCATCGTTAAACTCAAGCGACGTAAAGCCGAGGGGTGTTGTTCTCAGGATGCGGGACAGAATACCGAGAAGGTGAATCTCGGCGAGGTTGGCGTCCCGGATCGCGAGGCGCCCGTTGCCCGAAAAACTGTGCGGATTGCCGTACAGTCCGGAGGCATTGACATCGAGGTCAAGAATACCCGTCAGCCTCCGCTCTCCGTCACCCTCAGCCGGTTCCCCTGCATTTTCCGGCGTGACGGCTCCTCCTTGATCCCAGTCTGAAAGGGCGGCGATCGCAATCTCAAGGTCCGCGTCCACAATGCGAAGAGCAAAGTCGAGAAGATCGCGCTCGCCTTCCGACCACTTCTGCAAGTTGCCGGTAAATTCGCCGCCCGCAATCCCGCCGGAAAGAGTTGATAAAATCAGGTTTCGTCCATCGATGTGCCCGTCGATCGTCAGGTGGTCGAGCGCGACATTCTCGTATTCCAGCGGTGCGTTGGTTTTGCCCCGAAGCACGACGTGCGTCCCCTCCTCGCGGGGCGGCCAGGTCACGATCCCCGCGGCTGCGAACTCGGGAGGTTCAGTGAATCGGAATGAGGAAAGAATCTCGCGGCCGTCGTCGTCAAAGACCTGGGCTATGTCGCCTAAATCGAGAGTGGAGTCGACGTGAAACCGCAGCTTGGCAAGATCGCCCGTTTCAGGATCTTGCCAAATCCGTGCGCGGCCCTTTGCGACGCCCTCTTGACGGACAAGTTCGACGTCGAACAAATCCGCGTAATATTCCGTTACGAACAGGTTCAGTTTTGCCGCGGCAAACGGCGCACCCCGCAGGAAAAAATGTTCCGCCCGTGCCGAACCGGTCACTTCCACTTCCTCGGGCCGGCCGTGAACCGAGCGGATTTCCACATCTCCCTCGAGCGGGCTTTCCGCAAACGAGAAATCCTGCCAGAAATCTGGCCACCAGTCATTGAACCACGAGCTTATATGCATCGGCCGCAAACTGCCCTTGAAAAACAAGCGGTAATCGCGACTGACCGGATCCAGCTCATAGGAACCGATCGTCTCAAAGTCTTCAAAGGCGAGGACCATTTCCGGGACATGCAAGAGGTGCGGAACGAATTCGAGTTGGGCAACGGCGCGATCGAGAACCACCCCATCGATTTCGCAACGACCGGTAAATGCGCGCGCCGTTGCCTCCATTAGCTCTCCTCTCTCGATCTTGGCCCAGCCGCTCGCGTGAACGGGCTCATGAAAATACAAATCTCGCTTCAGGCCAAGCTCGCGCGCGAAGCTGTGTTGAAGGAACGGCGTTGGATTGATTCGCGAACGAACCGCGAGCTCGCCCGTCTCATGCTCCCAATCGTAAAAGCCGGTTCCTTGGACCGGCTCATTTTCCGAAAAAACCATGAACCGCACGTTTGCTCGTCTGGGGGAGTCCGGCGACGGCGAGATGATCGCATGCAGACCGTCTGCCGAGAAAAGACCATCGGCTGCACCGATGCGATTTGCGCTGATTTCGATACGCTCCGGCAAATACGAGTCGCGGTCGGCAGGGCTGTCTCCCGGCCAAACAATAAGGCCGCGCATTCCGTCGCTTCGCAATCGCCCTGCCCATATCGCGGCCGGCACCGTGACTGTCGCTTTCACCGGTCGCCAAGAGTCGCCATCAAAATGCGCGGCAAGCGCCACCAGCGGCGACTCGATCTGAACTTCCTCGGGGAGTTCGATTCGGTCGGCGAAAATGAGTGTCTCCGCCCGGAGTTCACCGTTTCCTGTGCCCAATAAGCGAATACGCACGGCTGGATTCTCCGCCGCGCGAATTTGATCGCGCCCGCGAACCAATTCCGGCAGCCATTCCTCGACGATCGGACGCCAGTCGATCGGTTCTGCCGGTTTGTCGGGAAGTTTGGGAAAACGCCCGGATGCGGCTATCTGGATCCCGAAGACGTTCCCCGCCGCGCTTTCGAGCGACCACGAGTCGCGGTTGTCTCGGAAAACCGCATGGAGCTGTTCAACCAGCAGCTCACGGCGCCCGGTTGGGGACAGCCTGGCAGGACAGTGCAGGGAGGCGCCGTAGAACGAAATGTTATCAATTACGGATTCTCCCGTGAGCAGTCCGCGCAACGACAACTGAAGCTGCGCCGAATCGATCGCAAGAAAATCGCGCCCGTCATCCGCGTGCTCCCTCAGGCGAATATCGTCCACGGCCAGTTTTGCCGGAAGAAGAAAGCGCATTTGCTTCCAGTCGCCATCGAGGCCGTTGACGGCGAGTTCGCTTTCGACGGCCGCCAAGAGAAATTCCGGCACCGGCCAAGAGGGTTTGAGGAGAAAGACCAGTTGAAACAGCAGGAGAAGCGCTAAACCTGCCCGGACGAAGCTCGCGAGCAGGGCGCGTAACCGGTGCTGGCCGGGTGGCGGCGACGCGCGGGATTTCGTGCGAGCGGCGGCGGTCATTTTCGTTGTTCCAACTGCAGGCTACGCCAACCTGGAGCACCGTCCCTTCGGCGATGACTCTGAGATTCCCATACCATCGAAAGGATCCGCGGATTAACCGTTGCTGTTCGCGGCGGCCGATGCCTCGGGCGGAGGCGTGCGATCAAAAATAAGGGGAGTGAGAGCATCGATCATGCTCTGCCGAAGGGAAAAGATCACGTTTAGTTCGCGGGACCCGCCGATGACCGTTTGCCCGCCGAGCCGATCCGTAAGCAATATCTCAATACGCGCCTGTCCGGGCGATTCGCCGCCCGCGAGGAAGAGGTCCGCTTCCAGCGCGTATGCAAACGAGATATCCTGACCGTCAATCTCGATCGATGGGGAAAACTCGTCTCGGATGTAGCGGTCGACCCGGAGACTCCGCAACTCGGGAAGGAGGGCATTGACGGCGGCTGCCTCGGATTCGGGAAGGTGGGCGGTCGCCTCCTGCCATTCGGCGTTTGGCGAGGGAAGGGAGGTTTGAAAGAGATTGGCACCCGAAGCCAAGTCGCGAATTTTAATTGTCGTAATGATCGCGCCGTCCGGCTGCGGCAGAAGGAGCCGGTCGCGAAAATAATCGGTGCTTGCCGGACACTGCCGCAGCAGGGAGGCATCGACGGTGTACACGAACCGGCTTTCACCGAGTTTGGCGAAGATCGCGCCTCCCTGAGCGTCCGGCACGTGAGCGCCAAGGAGTAATTGAACCTCCTTTTCGCCGCTGAGCGTGATGATGCGCTGCGGACGATTAAATCCATAGCGCGCAAGATCGCCATCGGAGGGGGCATCGTTTTCAAAGCGAATCACGTAGCTCTCATTCAGGCCGCTGAGCAGCCGGTCGACGAGCGTCGTATCGGCAGGAAGGATACGAACGGATTGGTCAGGGTAGCGGCTGACAATTTGCCAATGGCTGGTTTCGAGGCGTTGGAGAACGACTTCGGAGGAGCCGGGATATTCGATTTTCACCGATCTGACGCTAGTCGGCGAAAACTCGAGCAACTTTCGGTCGCGCAGCAGGCTTTGCGCGTTTTCGAGCGCTCCGAGTGCTTGTGCTTCGACGGTAAAGATCGTCGGATTGCTGGCAAGCTGGGCGTAGACGAGTTCCTGGTCGCCCGCCGCGGGGGCCGGTTTTCCGACGAGCAGCGTTTCCCGTCGCGAGTTGCCTTCGAGCGTCACCCGGAGAGTCGGGTTGTCGAGCCCGTAGTCGCCCGATGGCTCGCGGATGAACTGGCGAATGCGCAGACCGTTGAGACGATTGATCACGGCGTCGACGGCTTCGCGGTCGGCGCCGGTCTGAAAGGGGGTTTCGAAAACCCAGCGATTGTCATCGCGCGCGAGACGCACCTTGCTGTGGGCGCCGAGCTGCAAGTTCAGCGAGCGCACTTCAAAAAGCGGGATCTGGAAAACCGAATCGCTTTGCAGTTCATTCAGGCCGAGCGAAACGCTTCGGGCGAAATTGTGATGCACGACGTGGATCCAGTCGCCGCTCGGATCCAAGATGTAGAGCCGGTCGCCGAGGTCGGTCGGTTTTCCGATTCGCACCTCGTAGCGGCGACTGCCTTGACCAAACGTAAGGACCACCGGCGGGTCATCCAGACCGTATTGGGCTAGACCCTGACCGGTGCTCTTGAGATCGTCAGTGCGAAAACTCGTCACCTTTTCGAGAAACTCAATTTGCTGAAGGATGCGATTGACGGCGAACAAGTTGGCCGGCCATTGAACCGGCGAGGTGATCCGCCAGCGTTCGGTGTTCGGTTCTTTTTGGAGGACGCGCGGCTCCTCGTCCTTGAGCTTGAGTTCAAGAAAATCGACGTTCGCGGCTTCCGGACCGAAGACCTTTCGGCTTTGCTCGCGGGCGAGGCGGTCGGGGTGTCCCTGGTTATGCAGGTAGAAGATGAGGCCGAACACCAGGATGTTCGCTGTCAGCAGGGATAAAGTGATTCGCGTGCGCATCGGTAATTACTTCCTTCGTATCCAATAAATAACGACGCCGCAAAGTGCGACGGCGCCGGGGAAAAACGCGAGCAGGGAAAGACGCAACTGGTTGGTTGCCTCGCGACTCAAGACGACTTGGACCGTTTCGATCGGTCGCGGGGGAATATTGACCATGCTGTCGCGCCCTGTCGCCCAGTTGATGGCATTGAGGAAGAGAGTGAGGTTGCCAAGCGCGCCAATGCGGTTGTTGGCGATAAAGTCGGAGGTCCCGAAGACAAGGAGCCGCCCGCCAGGAATATTGATTCCGAGCTGGGAGGAAACCTGACGCTCTGAAACGGTTGCGACGCTCAACGGTCCGGGCAGATCGACGCCGGGGTCGTATTTGCCCTCTTGGTTGAATGTCCGTTCGCCCCAGCTGTCTTCGGATGTGCCGATTAGAGCCTGCACCTGAAGCGAGTCGGTCAGCGGCCGGCCCGGATCAGGACGAACCGAACGGCAAAAGCCGGTGATGATCGGGATCTGGTTGTCGATGAGCGTCCGGGTGATTTCATGATCGCCGAACCGGCGCAGGAGCAGATCGTTTCCGGTCGCCAGAAAATCGGGGCCTTTGTCCAGGACGATGACGTCGTCGACCATAACGCCCCAGTCGAAAAAGAGATCCTCGAGTCCGTGACGGCGCGCCGGGTCGACCATGACAAGAAGGCGGCCGGCCTGATTGCTCATATATTGGCGGAGCAGCTCCTGTTCGTGGGGGAGGAGGGGACCCTGCGGCGAAATCAGGAGGACCATGTCAGCATCGGCGGGAATTTCGCGGACTTTGCTGAGATCGAGGGACGCGACGGCGAAATTGCGGTGACGAAGCGTGTCGGCCAGTTGTGAAAGGCCGCGGATCGGGTCGACCGTGTCGATGTGCATTTCGCCGTGCCCCGTGATAAAATACAGCTTTTCCTGGTCATCGCCGGCGACGTCGAGGACGGCGGCCGTCAGGATTTTTTCGCCTTGGAACTGAGCCCGCTCGCGCCCTTCGGTGACATACAGGTCGTTGGGGAAGACGACGCGCTGCTTGTCGCCGGAGACCAAAAGGATCAGGTCGGATTGTTCGACGCCGTACTCTTTGGCGAGGAAACTCGCGCGCGTCCGCTGCTGGTAAATGTTGATGAATTCGACGTCGATCATGCGTCCGTCCGCCGTTCTTGCGGCGTATTCGTACTCGCGAAGGAGCCCGCGAACGTCGTTATAGAGGCTTTCGAGGTTCGGGTCCTCGTGGTCGCTGGTAATCGTCACGTAGATCTGGACCGGACGCTTGAGCTGGGCGAGGTAGGCGGCGGTTTCCGGAGAAAGAGAGTAACGATGCTGCCTGCTGAGATCGACGCGGTTAAAATATTGGGCGCCGAAGTAGCTGATCCCGCCGAAAAGGAGCAGGAGCAGGAGGACTTGCGCGACTCCGTTGGCGCTTCCGGTCCAGCGGGCGAATTTGAAATCGGTCGGTTTTCGATTGGCCATGCCTCAGCTTCTCCAGAGTTTGCTCTCAATGGTCAGGATGCTCAACACGAGGAAGAGACCGGCCGTACTGACATAAAACACAATCGCGCGGGTGTCGATAATGCCGCGGCTGAAGTCCTCAGCGTGCTGGAACACCTGGAGGTAATCGATTGCCGATTTCGAGAGTGAGAGATAGTCCATGCCAAAATTGGCGAGTTCGGCGAGGTAGCGGCTGACAATCAGCAAAGCGAAGAGCATGGTGAAGCAAAGGATCCCCGCCACAAGCTGGTTACGTGTAATCGAGCTGGAGAAGATTCCGATCGCGATAAACAGAAGCCCGCTGAGAAAAAGGAAAAGATAACTTCCGAAAAGAGGTCCGCTTTCGACGAGACGGGCATCCCCGGTGAAACGCAGAAGCAGGTAATTGAACCCCAAAGTCACTCCCCACAGCAGCGCGTAAAGCACGTAGGCCGCGACGAATTTCGCCAAGACGACTTCGACCGTCGTCACCGGAGTTGTCAGCAGCGTCTCCAATGTCCCGATACGCTTCTCCTCGGCGAAACTCTTCATGGTCAGGAGAGGCACCATGAAGAAAACCGGGAGCCAGAAGATCTGGAGAAAGATCGCCACCGGGATCGTTTCGTGCGCGTTCTGGGTGAAGTCTTCCACAATCCATTGGAAGCTGAAGCCCATCACGAGCAGGAACAGGAAACCGGCAACATACGTGGCCGGGGCCATCGATACGTTTCGGATTTCGTGTCGCAGCAATATAAAAAAGTGCCTCATCGGTGCCGTCTGCTTTGGATGCGTCAGTCCGTCTTTTCGCTTCCGTCTCCCTTGTCGCCGCTTAACGGCATCAGCACCTCCCAGCTTCGCCGCGTCGCCGCCATAAAGACCTGTTCGAGACTCGGCTTGGCGCGGTGAATTGAGCGCAATCGCAGCTCGGGCTGAGCCTGGAGCGCGCGGAGCAGTTCCTCGCCCGCGTCGTCCGGTTCGGATGTGGTAAGCGTGATCGTCCGGAAACCATCACGGGCGCCGTTTGCTTCATTTTCGATCGTCAGTTTCGGGTCGACGGTTTTGATTGCCTCGGCGAAGGAGCCTTCTGGTCCGCTGACTTCGACGATGTAGGTGCTCTCGTTAATGAATTCGCTTCGGAGCTCTTCCGGTGTCCCGGACGCGACAATTCGCCCGCTGTTGATGATGATCACGCGGTCGCAGGTCATTTCAATTTCGGGAAGGATATGGCTCGAAATGATGATGCTCATCCGGCCGCGGAGGCTGGAGATCAGGTCGCGAATCATCACGATCTGGTGCGGATCGAGCCCGATCGTCGGCTCGTCCATGATGATGACCTTTGGTTCGGCGATGACGGCGTCGGCAATCCCGACACGTTGCCGGAAGCCCTTGGAAAGGGTGCCAATGATGCGCCGCCGGGCGCGCGTCAGGTCGCATTGTTCGAGGACTTCCTCGAGGCGCGGCCGAAGGCGTTTTCGCGACAGGCCTTTGAGTCTGCCGCGCAGACGAAGATATTCTTCAACCCGCAGATCCTCCGGGAGCGGGTTGTTCTCCGGCATGTAGCCGATCAGTCTTCGCACCCGCGCGGGTTCGGTCGCGACGCAATGGCCGCAAATCGCCGCGCGCCCGGAGGTCGCCGGAACGAACCCGGTGAGGATCCGCATCGTCGTGCTTTTCCCGGCGCCGTTGGGGCCGAGGAAGCCGACGATCTCTCCTTTGTCCACGGTGAAGGAAACCTCATTCACCGCGGTGACTCCGGAGTAGGCTTTAACGAGTTTTTCTACCTGGATAGTCGATTCGGACACAAGTGGAGCTGATGCAAGTTCCGGTTGGTGGAACGAACACACTCTTAGTGATACCAAACCGCTTCAGGTTCCAGCCTTTTATGGGAAAACCGGGCAAACACCGGGCAAATCCCAAATCCGATCTAAAATTTACAATTTACAATCAAGATCACCGGCTCCAGTCGAGCATGCGCTGGATCGGGACGAGGGCCGCTTTTCGCACGTCTTCGGGCAGGGTGATCTCCGGCGAAAGGTCGCGGAGGGCGTCGCGGACTTTCTCGATTGTGTTCATTTTCATGAACCGGCATTCATTGCAGGCGCAAGTGTCGGTCGGTCCCGCGACGAAAGTTTTGCCGGGAACTTCGCGCCGGAGGCGATTCAGCATGCCAGTCTCGGTGACCACGATCATCGTGTCGGCCGGATGCGATTTCGCGAAACCGACCATTTTTTCCGTGCTGCAAACCTCGTCGGCCATGTCGCGCACCACTTCGGTGCATTCCGGGTGCGCGACGATCGGCGCGTCCGGATATTCCATCCGCAATCGCTCGAGCGAACGCACAGTGAACAGGATATGGACATAGCAGCTGCCCGGCCAAAGGCGCATTTGACGCCCGGTTTTTTCCATCACCCACTGGCCGAGATTCTGGTCCGGAACGAACAGAATCTCCCGGTCTTTGGGAATTCGTTCGACGATTTTGACCGCGTTGCCGCTCGTGCAAATGACGTCGGTCAGCGCCTTCACACCGGCCGAACAGTTGATGTAGGCGACGACATAGAGACCGGGGTTGGCCTCTTTGTAGGCTTTGAGCTGCGCGGGTGGACAGGAATCCGAGAGCGAGCAGCCCGCATCGAGATCGGGCAGAATAACCGTCTTGCCGGGATTGATGATTTTGGCGGTCTCCGCCATGAAATGAACCCCGCAAAAAAGGATTACATCCGCGTCGGTCTCGGCGGCCTTATATGCCAGCCCGAGCGAATCGCCCACGTAGTCGGCGATACGCTGGATCGGGTCAATCTGGTAATTGTGCGCGAGGATGATCGCGTTGCGCTCCTTTTTCAGAGCGAGAATCTCTTCCTGGATCGGCGTCAGCGGTTCCTCGCTCGGATCGGTGCGGGCCGGAAAGACCAATGGTTCGTAATCGAGTGTTTGACTCATGTCGTCAGGTGATGGGAAGAAATCAAAAGAAGCGGAATTACTAAAAACGTCAATGCCAGGCGAAGAGCCATTGATGTCGAAAGGAACGAAAATTGACACCAATCAAGAATGACGGAGGTCGGAGGTCGGTGTCACTGATTCGTCCTGAAATCGCCGAACCAAAGCCGCGCCCTCCAATTACTGGCGATCGAACCACAGGCCTACTCAGCAATACCAATAACCAATAACTGATAACCAATAACACCGCCAACCGCCTACGAACATCCGCGGGGCGGCTTCAGGAGTTGCAGGAAGTCCGGGTGGTTCTTGAGATTTTCGAGGTCGGGGTCTTGGAGGAGCCAGTCGAAGTCGTCGTACCCTAGGGAGATCGCTTTTCGGAGTGTGCTGAGCGCTTCCGAGCGGCGCTTCTTCAGCGCGAGGCTGCAAGCGAGGTTGTAATGGGCCGTCGCGTTTTCCGGTTGAAGCCGGACGAGGCGCCGGTCCATCCGGAGGCCATCGGTGATCCGGCCGGTTCTGGTGTAGAGCTCCCCGAGAAGGGCGATAACATCCGTGTATTTCGGGTTGCGCTTCAGGATCGACTCGTAGAACTCGATTTCGAAATCGTGTTTTCTCGACATGAACGGGTTCAGGAGTGGTGTTCGCAGGCGTTCGTCTCTCGGTATTTGCGGCATTTCGCCGTAATCTGAAGCCGCTGCGAAATCGGTGTCAGACCAAACTTGGAAGAAACCGTGCTGCTGTACCACTCCAAAAACGGCGCATCGATCTCGAAGATCTTCTCGCAATCGACGCAGAACACCTGGGCCTGCTGGTTGCTTTCGCCCTTTTCAGTCCGGTAATACTTAAAGTCCTTGCCGACATCGACTTCCCGGAGAAGTCCGCTCTCCATCATGATCGGCAGCGACCGGTAAACCGTCGCGCGGGAGACGGAGCTGTCGATCGAGCGCGCATGGTCAAGCAACTCGTCCGCGGTAAAATGATCCGAGAACCGGAAGGCCGCTTCAAAGATCGCCAGGCGCTGGTTGGTGACCCGGAGCCCCCCTTCGTTCAGGAAAGCCTTGAACCTTTCTCTGCAATCTTCGATCGTCACAACTTGGGAGTCTTTTCGTTCGTCCGGTCCTGTCAATCTTCGTTGTTGTGGAGGCTTCGCCTGCCTCGGCCGGTTCGCCTTTTGCATGGATTGCAACATCGTCAGTGTCCTTCCGTTCGCCGGTTTTGACAGAGAACTCGCCTACCGCCTGCCTCGCAAATTGGAGGGGCGCGTCTCGGTCGGCTCGCTGGTAAAGGCGCCGATTCGAAACAAGCAGGCCTTGGCGGTGGTTTCCCGTCTGGATGCCGACGATAGTTATCCGAAGGAAAAGCTCAAGTGGATTGGGCAGTTGGTTCGCGAGGATCCGGTGCTTTCCCCCGACTTGATCGAGCTCGCCCGCTGGATGCGCACCTATTACGCGGCGCCGCTGGAATCGATTCTCGAACGGATGGTCCCGGTGCCGGTGCGGCGCGGGATGGGGGCCAAGCGGGAACGATACTTGCGGCCGGGGCGCGAGCCGGCGCCGAACGAACTTGCGGAGCTCGCCCGCCGCGCGCCGCGCCAAGCCGAGCTCTATCGGGCGGTGACAACGGCTGGCTCGAATGGGAAGTCGTATCCCAAATCGTTCTTACTGAATCGCTTGCGTGTTTCGGATGCCGTGGCTCGCGCGCTGATTGAGAAGGGTTTGCTCGTCGAGGAGTTTCGCCGTGTTGAACGCGTCGCCTACCAAGACGATTTGTCAGCAGCCGAGGCCGTTGACTCGATCGCGCCCGAATTAAATCCGGAGCAGGCGGCCGCGGCTGCCGACATCGGCCGTTCCCTCGCGAACCAGAAGTTCGCGGTTCATCTGCTGCACGGCGTCACCGGTTCGGGAAAGACCGAAGTTTACTTGCGGCTGATTCAGCAGGCGCTCCAGGACGGAGGCGGCGTGATCGTCTTGGTGCCGGAGGTTGCTTTGACTCCGCAGACGGTCGCACGGCTGCGCGGGCGGCTCGAAAAGGAAAACGGAGTCAAAACGGTCGTCTGGCACAGCCATCTTTCTGAGGGCGAGCGGTTTGACGCTTGGGACGCCGTTGCGTCCGGCGAGGCGAGAGTGGTCGTCGGCGCGCGTTCGGCGATCTTCGCGCCAGTCCGGAACCTCCGCCTGATCGTGGTCGATGAGGAGCACGAACCCGCTTATAAACAGGAGGAGACGCCGCGCTACCACGGGCGCGACGCGGCTGTTTACCGCGCGATGCTGAATCGAGCCGTTTGCGTGCTCGGATCCGCGACGCCGTCGTTCGAGTCGCTCCACAACGTCGCCCGCGGCAAATACCGTTCCAACCGGCTGCTCAAACGCGTCGACGACCGGAAATTGCCGCTTGTCCACGTCGTCGACATGCGCCTGGAGATGTTGATAAAAAAAGGTTCGCTGCCGCTGTCGCGCATGCTGGCCGACATGATGCGGCAGCGATTCGAGGACCGTGAGCAAACGATTCTTTTCATCAACCGCCGGGGTTATTCGTCGAGTATGATCTGTCCGGGCTGCGGTCACGTCTGCGAGTGTGATCATTGCAGTGTGACGCTGACATACCACCGGTCGGACGAGACGTTGAAATGCCATCTCTGCGGGAGCGAGCGGGCCGCGCCGCGCGGCTGTCCGTCGTGCAACTCCCCGCAAATCCGCTGGCGCGGCTTCGGGACGCAGCGAGTCGAGGAGGCGCTGCAGCAGGTCCTCCCGCGGGCGCGAGTCGAGCGGATCGACACCGACGCGATGGCGCGGAAGAACCGCTTTCGGGAGATTTTGGCCGACTTTCGTCTCGGTAAAATCGATGTGCTTGTCGGCACGCAAATGATCGCGAAAGGGCTCGATTTTCCCAACGTGACGCTCGTCGGCTTGGTCGACGCCGATTTGTCGCTGCATATTCCGGATTTTCGCGCGAGCGAAAGGACGTTCCAATTGCTCGTGCAAGTGGCGGGTCGCGCCGGTCGCGGCGATCAATCAGGCGATGTGGTTGTTCAAACCTTTACGCCGCACGCGGCGCCGATCCAGTATGCTCGGCGCGGTGAATTTGACGCCTTTAGCGAAGACGAGCTCGCGATCCGGCGTGAGTACGCGTACCCGCCGTACCGGCATTTGATCCACCATCTCTTCCACGGAAAAAACCCGGAGAAAGTCTCCTTTTTTGCCAGTCAGTGGGTCAGCCTCGTCGAACGCGAATTGGGAAAGGAACTCGAAATTCGCGGCCCGTCGCCCTCGCCGCTGGAAAAGGTAAAAGACAATTACCGATTCCAAGCCTGGTATTTTTGCGCGTCCGTCTCCCGCGTAATCCCGCGTCTCCAGGAACTCCGTCAGACCTTTTCCTGGCCCGAAGGCATCGTGCAAGTGCTCGACGTCGACGCGGTAAATGTGACCTAATCAGGCGGTCTTGACGATTTGATCGCGGCCGTCCAGACATCGATGAGCCGATTGAGGACGGCTGACTGGGAATGGCGGGCCAGAAAGCGTTTGCGCGCCTGATTACCCAAACGCCGCCGGTCTTGCTCGCTGTCGATCAAACGGAGCAGTGCCTGCCGCCAGGACTCCGGATTAGAGGCGACAAGACCGGTTTGATTATCGATCAAAATTTCTCCGGCCGCCCCGTGATTGGCGCCGACACACGGGATTGCGCACGCCGCGTATTGAAGAGCCTTGATCGGGGACTTTCCCGCGGCGAATCGGTTTTCGGGAAGCGGAAGCAGACCGATGTCAAAACCGCTGACCACGTCGGCCTCTGTTCCGGGCTCGAACGGTTTGTGAATCATGCTGACGCGATGCGTCCAGGCCGGGGGTTCGCCGCAATAGACGATCAGTTCGGTGTCGGGGCGGGCGGCTTGAACCTCCTCGAGAACGGGTCCGAGCGCGGTGAGATAGGAAAGGTTGACCGGCGCGCCGGCCCAGCCGAGGCGAATCTGACCCGGCGGGCGTTCCGATTTCGGCTTCCATGCCTGCTCGTCGAGAGCCATCGGGACGACTTCGACGCGGTTGGAAAGCGGGCGGAGCGCTTTCGCTAAATGCTCGTTGGCAACGGTGCACAAGTCCGCGGCGGCGAGGGTGGCGCGCAACCGCCGATCGGTTCGGACGCGCGTCCACCAGGAGTGCTGATGTCCGTGCGCCTCCCAAATCGCGTCGTCGGTATCGAAAACAAAACATTTGGCCCTTTTGCGAACGCGGCGAATCCAAGAAGTTCGCATCAGCCGCTTTTGCAGAACGACCAGATCGTATTGGTTAAACGAATACCAATCAGTGAACCTCTTTGCCTCGACGATCGTCAAGGAAACACCGCGTTCCGCGAGTGCCCGTTCAAACTGTCCGAGCCGGTAGTAGGTGCTGGCAACGGTCGTGTTGCCGATCGTGAGCGCGAGCACCTTCATGGGGCTGGCGGGATAGGCGAAATGCCGTTGAGCTTTGCGGGTGCGCTCACGCGAGGTCGTTGAGATACGAAAAGGCCGGGGCCAGCTCCGGGGTGATCACGAGATCGCGCACGACCGAACCGTAGCGCTCAGTGAATTCGCCTCGTCCCATTTTATATTCTTCCGACAAAAGGGATTCGCTGAGTGCTCGTTTTTTGACGGCGACCGCGACCATTCTCTCCCGGCTCGCGGCGGCGAAAGTCGCTTCGACGCGTTCCGGATCGAAGGGAAGGTCAAAGAAGTCGCAGATGCGCTTGAACTCGTCCTTCGGGTTTTTCTGAAGCAGTTCGTAGCGAACGGTTGCGCGGGCGCGGTTTGGCGAGAGCAGCCATTTTTCGAGATGATCCCGGTATTGAAGCGACATCTCGCAAACCTTCTCGGGCGTGACAGGGCGATCGTTTCGCTGTCTCCAGCGGCCCCACCACGATTTGCGCCGGGTCGAATGAAAGCGGTAGGTGAGAAACGAATAAACGGTCTCAACCGGCGACCGGTATAAATACAGGACGTTGTCGTGCTCCAGTTTGAGGTCGATGTCGTGATCGTGGAAGAAGAGCCAGTCGGTCCGGTTGGGATCAATCAGCGTGGCTCGGCGCTCGCGCAAGCAAGGCCGGTCAAAGTAGCGTTCCATGACGGCTTCGAGCCATTGGGACCCTGTTCGCGGATAGGTGATGAAGGCCGGCAGTTGGGCCATCAGTTCCAAGCGCTCGTGTTCGGAGAGATTCCGGACCGGGTCGTTTTTCTTTATTTCTTCACTCGTCATGCAAAACAGGAATCGATCGAGTTCCCGCGAAGGCGTCGGCGATTTCGCTGCGCTTTTGAATGTTGGGTGTAGTGAAGAGCGCGCAACCGGCGCTGGCAAGTATTTCAGCGAAGCGCGGCGATTCTGGTATCGCCATCGGTTTGGCGGGCTTCGGGTCTTGACGGTGCCTTACGGCCATGCTGCCGTCTTTCCCCGATTATGAATGCAGCGCCCAGGTTTTCAATTATCTTCATTCTCGGAATCGGCCACAGCGGCAGCACGCTGCTCGGGCGAATGTTGAACCGGCATCCGGATGTCCTTTGTCCGGGCGAACTTCTTCGTCTTGAAGACGCTCTTGCCGACCCTTCGTCGCCGTGCTCATGCGGCGCACCTCTTAAATTGTGTGACGTTTGGGATCGGCGGCTGCAGGCGCTGCCGGCGGAGGTGAAGAGCAACTACACCGGCTGGACCGCTCGCTTGCTGGAGGCGATGGCCGATCGCGAAGGGGCAAAGGTGCTGGTGGACCTGTCCAAAACGCGCGCCTATCGCTTGTCTCGCAAATGGCGCGATCCGCGAACTGGATACATCTTTTTGACCCGGGATCCCCGCGGCGCCCTTCGGTCGCACGCGGTGAAAGGAGGCGATTTGAAGGAACGGGTGAAAATTCATAAGAAGTGGACGAATCGGCTTGCCCGTTTTGAGCGGACTGTCGGCGACCGCGGCCTGAGCCTGCACTACGAGGATCTCGTCACGGACCCGCGCGGGCTGCTTCGGGCGGTTTGCGATCATATCGGCCTCGCGTTTTCGGAGGATATGCTCGCGCCCGGCGACGGGGAGCATCACTTTGTACGATCGAGCACATCGAGCTACCGGAAAGGGCAGAATACGCTGATTCTCGACGAGCGCTGGCGAAAGGAATTGGCCTCCGATCAGTTGCGGCTGATTGAAAAGACGCTCGGTGCCCTGCCGGCCTACGCGGGCCGTTACTTCAACGATTAACCGGCGCCGAGTCCGCGGGCGAGATGGAACGGAGATGCGTCGCCACCGCTTCGGCAAATCGCGGACCCGCCGTGCACGTCGATAAGAAGGTGTTGACATCCCTTGCGTGCCGGCGCGCGAGCTGGCGGTTCCTTTTCGCATGCCGGCTAGCCGCGTCGAAATCGATCACCGTGACTGTGTCATCCTCCGCGATCAAAAAATTTTTTGTATTCAAATCGCGGTGCACCACTCCGTTCTCACGAAGGGCGGCGATGATGCCGGCGATTTTCTTTGCGAGAACCTGACTGCGCTCCGGGTTCTGTTCGAGTTCCGCCAGCATCGTGGAAAGCATCCTTCCTTCGACCCGCCGCATAACGAACAAGGTTTCGACGGGAAGAGGCCCGCGAAAGCGCTTGAGAATCGCCAAGGGCGTTGGCGTCAATATGCCCGCGGCGCTCAAGAAATGGGCTGCTGAGCAATAGCGTTCCGCGTTTCCGAAGCCCAGCAAGGACGCGAGGCGATGCTGGAGGGTCCGATGAAGGTATTGCTTCACGATCAGCGCGGATCCGTTCAGCGTAGCTTCGAAGACGTATTGATTTTTTCGCCGGTTGGTCACCAGCGCCCGTTCGGGGGGCAGAGAAAAGTAGGTCGCAAGATGAGCGAGATCGCCGTCGGTCAACCGAGCGATGTTTCGGACGCGGATCATCTGGCGGACGCGGCGGAAAAGACCGGGGGATAACCGGCTTTGGCGAGACGCCGGTCGATGCGAGCGTGAAGACGCTCGCAGCGTTTCCGTTTGCTGCGGCGATTGATGCGGCGGCTGAGAATTTTGAACGGAAACAGATTCGCGTTTCCGAGTCCGTCGATTAAAACGAAGTGGTCACCGCGTTCCTCGTCGAATGCATAGACTAGATTGCCGAGGTTCATGTCACTGATTATCACATCGCAAGCCAGGATCTCTTTAACAAAAGCGGCAAGGTTTGCTTGGGCCTCGGCGTCGAATCGGCCGGAGTCGATGAGCATCGCGAGGCTGGGGGCGATGCTGCCGTCCCGCCCGCGAACGGCGCCCGTGATCAGCCCGAGGCCATAGTCGGTTTCAACGAATCCCACGACCCGCTGAAGAAACGGCGGGCTGTTGCCATGCGCGTTGTGAACGGCGATGAACTCCTGTGCCTCCCGCGCGTAGGAGAGGAAACGGCCATAGCGGCGCAGGCGCTTGTACCAGGGTGTTCCTTTTCCGAAGCGATCTTCTACCACGTCGGGGCGAATGACTTTCACGATCAGCGTCGGGTCATCGGGGTGTTCAAACACCAGGCGGCTGTGCCCTTTGTTCAGCGGCTCGCGATTCTTGAGTTCGAGGAAACGGCCGAGACCTGCGCCTGCTCGGATCGATTGTTTGGTGTTGGAGGTCATTCCTTCCATGAAAGGACCTATCGTAGCCATACCGCTCGGCTTGTCACCTGCTGTGTTGACAATCCAGCACGGTTTCCTACGAGGGGTTCTATGATTCGGATCTCGTCGAGAGTGAGCATTCCCGAGAAGGAGATCACGATACAAGCCGTCCAGGCACAGGGAGCGGGAGGGCAGAACGTCAACAAGGTGGCGAGCGCGGTTCAACTCTTTTTTGATATTCGCGCATCTTCGCTTCCAGAGAGCTACAAACAGCGTCTCCTCGAACGAAAGGATCGACGCATCACAGAAGCTGGTGTGCTCATCATCAAGGCTCAGGAGCATCGGACTCAGGAGAAAAACCGAGAGGCCGCACTCGCCCGGCTGGAGAAACTCGTCCGGGCCGCTGGCGTTCCGCAAAAGAAACGAAAGCCGACGAAACCGACGCGAGGTTCCAAGGAGAAGCGTCGCAAACAGAAAATCGAACGCAGCCGCACAAAGGAGCTGCGTCAGCGCGTAAGGGATACGTGAGCGTGTTTTTGCTGGGCGGCGCGCGGGGGCGTCCAATTCATTTCGCGGCTTCTAATTCTCTTTCCGGTTGTTCAATGCGGATCAAACGGCGGCCTTCGTAGACGTCCCAGCGATCCTGTGCCCGGACTTCAATGACATGAAATCCGCGGGATAATCCGGCTGGCAGCCGAGCTCGCCAAAGGTGGCGCGAGGGCGGAAGATTTTTTGCCGGCGGTTTTCCCGCCAGCTTATCTTCTTTCGCCCGGACCGCGGCGTAGACGGGATCGACCTGAAGCACGCGTTCCATCGCAATCCATTCGTCGTTCGAGCCAACTCGCATTTCGACCCGCGCGTCTGGAAGGGCATTGAAGACATTGGCGAACACCTCCGTGTCTCCCGCACTGGACGGAACTGAATTCGGCGCGTGAATATGCATCTGAAAGCTGGCAGGTCTCCGCGCGGCGCGGTACCGGAATTTCCAATCGCTGCCGTCGACCGCCAAAAATCCGTAGCCTGTCGGGGTGCCGCAGCGCATCATTGAATGAGGGATACCGTACTCGTCGGGAGCGCCGGCCCACCAGGAACCGCAGATGGCTCCGACGACGACCATATGGTGAGGTGAATCCTTCGGCCAGCCGAACCGTTCGCCAATCAAGTCATGGTAATGCATGTGCGCGTGCGAAACGAGAGAGATCGAATTCGGATATTTTTGGAGAAGGGCAAAGAACTCGGCGCGTTCGGACTCATCCGCCCACGCTGTCGATCGAACCCAGGGGATGTGGGCCATGAAGACGATGAGCCGATCTTTGGGGATGCGCTTTAAGGCGTTTCGGACAAATGTCAGCTGGTCGGCGCCGAGTCCGGTTTTGTACGCCCGGCCGTTGCCGTGCGGCGCCCAGCGAATATTGTCCAGCGCGAAGAAATGAACCGGACCGTATTCGAACGCGTAATAATCCGGACCATACACGCGCTTGTACGCGCCGAGAACACCGGCATCGTCAGGCGCGCGCCGGTCGGCGTCATGATTGCCAATGACGTGCCGCCAAGGGATCCCGATCGTGGAAACGGCTGAATTGAGGTCGTCAAAAATGGCGAGGTTATCGAAGACAATATCACCGAGCGTGACTCCAAAAGCGGATTGATTTCCGGTCAGTTCAGGAAGGCTGTCATGAGAAAGATAATACACCTCTTCGATGTTGCGCGGCTGCGTGTCGCCGAAGACCAGCGCGTCAAACTGATCCGGTTCCTCGTGCGGGTACAGCGGGAAGTCAACCGAGCGGGGAAGGTCGCCGGTGGGCGCGAGACCGGGGACCGTGCCGCCCTCCGCTCCGTTTGGGGAATGGATATAGAAGAATTGCGGAATCTGGTCATCGGTAACCGGGGTTTGCCAGCCGCGCGGTTTGATGACGAAAATCGTGTCGTTTTCCCGGACCGGCAATTGATAGCGTCCCCGGGCATCCGTCACGACAATATCGCGGCCGTTCGAGACGGCGACATCGCGGATCGGGCGATCGCCAGAATCAAATTTCCCGGTGCTGTTGACGTCGTGAAACACCACGCCGCGGGCTGTTTCGGCACCGACGGCGGCATGAGCGATCGACATGCCGAGAACGAGGGCAAGCGAGAAAAGCAGGCGGGGAGAGTTACGAGGAAGCCGGTGTGATAACATAGCCCGCAAACATTTTTCATAAGATGAGTCGTGGCAAGCCTCTTCCCTTTGGAACAACCGTTGACGGAAGCGCGGCGGTTTGGGGCAACCCATTGGCTCTATGCGTTCTTTTGCCCCTGAATTTACCCGGTCGTTCCACCGTACGAAAGTTATCATCCGCAACGTTTTGAAGCTGCTGCTCGCGTCGATTGCGCGCGCGGAACATTTCGCGGAAGGAGACGGCGAAAATCGATATTGGTACCCGACCCGGCCGGCCGCCGATTCTGTCACGACTGGAAATGCCTTGGAAGCTGTTCGGCTGGAAGCTTCGACGTCCGCAATGATCCTTTGTTGACCAACAGCAGTCGGTCAGTCGCACGTTCTGGAGCGGTCGCAAGATCTGCTTCAGTGGGAGACCTTGGGAGAGGTGGTTGCCGGAGACGGTTACCCATTTCACCAGATTGTGCCCGTCGGTGACACGGCTGCGGCATTTTATCGGCTTCGGGTTCTGACTTTCTGACGAGAGCGACGTACGATCACGCTTATTGGACGGAGAGCGATGTCAAAATCGCCTGGTCGCTGAATGGAATTTTTTTGTCACCAACGAGCTGATACGGTTCGTGTCCCTTGCCGGCCACGACCAGAAGGTCTCCTTGCTTGGTCGCCGCGTAGGCGCTGCGAATCGCTTTTTCACGGTCCGGCTCGATCTTGGGCGCCGGATCGCGAGGCATGCCTTCGAGAATGTCGGCGATGATCCGGTCGGGATCCTCGGTACGCGGATTGTCGGACGTTATCCAGCACACATCCGCGCCCGCGGCGGCCGCTGCGCCCATCATGGGACGTTTGCCGCGGTCACGATCACCGCCGCAACCAAAGACGAGGTGAATCTTTCCTGAGGTCAGTGAGCGGCAATTTTCGACGAGGTTGGCAAGCCCGTCCGGATTGTGGGCGAAGTCGACAACTCCGGTCGCGCCGTTCGGAAGGGGAACCGTTTGCATCCTGCCGGGCACCGGCTGGAAATTCGCGATGGCGGTGACGGCTGGACCGAGAGGAAATTCGAGCGCGTAAACGACGCCCAGCGCCGCAAGGATATTGGCGACCTGGAACCGTCCGATTAGCGGACTCTTCACTTCATAACGCTCGTTTCTTGCCTCCAATACAAAGGAGGTGCCCGCAGGTGAGCATGTAATTTGTTTCGCGCGAAGATCCGCGGTTTTTCCCGATGCACTGTAGCGAACTACCCGCCTGTCTTTGCAAACAAGTGCGAAGGCTTCGCAGCGGGGATCGTCAACGTTCAGAACAGCCGTCGCGCCGGGGCCGAGTTCCGCAAAAAGCCGCTGCTTTGCCGCTTGGTACCTCTCCATGTCGCCGTGAAAATCCAGGTGATCGCGGGTGAGGTTCGTCAGAACGGCAACGCGGAATTGGAGGCGCGCAACGCGATCGAGCGCGAGCGCGTGCGAGGAGACCTCCATCGCCGCCGCGCGGACGCCTTTTTCACGGAGCCGCGCCAACCGTTGGCAGGTGATGTGGATGAGGTCGGTTGTGTACTCGCCCTCTTCGAACTTTTTTCCGTTCAGAAAAACGCCAAGAGTGCCCATGCTGGCGGCGCTGCCGCGGGAGACTTGGAGCAGATGTGCCGTCAGGACTGTGGTTGTCGTTTTTCCGTTGGTGCCGGTCACACCGATCAAGTCGATCGCCTGGTCGGGTTCGCCGGTAACGAGGCGCGCGGCGTCGGCAAGTGCGAGTCGTGCGTCGGCGACTTTCAGCACCGGAACCGGGACGCCAGGGAGTTCTTTTTCCGCAATGACAGCGACGGCACCGCGATCGAGAGCTTCGGTGAGGTGTTGTTCTCCGTTTTCCCAGATGTTGTAGCGAAGGTATTCATCCATCACCACGAACAGATCGCCCGGGCGGGTTTCGCTTCCACGGCACGTGACACCGGAAAAGCCAGAGGAACGAAACCGTTCCGGCTCTTCAACCCCCAATCGCTGGCACAGGCTGGGAAGGGAAAACTCCGGCGGACGCCGTGCGTCTCGGTTCGGTCGATTCATGCCGTTAGGAGTCGCGCGGGTGAAGCTCCATTGTCAAGACCTTCCGGGAAGCAGCCGTACCGCGAGCGGATTGCGTTCGCATTCGAATTCGGCGGCAGCGAATGGTTTCGCGAGAAATGCAAGCCGAAGGGAGCGGAAGCTGCATCTTGCCGCTTTGTTATACGGATCAGCGCCTGGAAGCCACCGGCTAATATTGACTTATGCTGGTGCCGTTCAAATGGGACGGTTGTCAGGAGGAGATAATCGTAAAGATCACTTCCAGCACGATATCGAGAAGAATGAAGGAGGCGCTGCCAGGAGGTCGCGGAATCTCGCTGCTGGCGGCATCGACGATTGCGGAACCGGGAGGAAACAGCTCTTTCATTCGCTCGACTTCACCGGCGTCGAACCAAACGCCGTGACAGCGCTGGCAAACGTCGAGCGTGCAGGGGGCGATGAAAATCGAAACGCAGTCGGAACGGCAGTCCGGGCAGGAACAGCCGCTCGCAGCGCCCTCGGCAATCGGCATCGCGCCGAGGGTCGATTGTCCGCGTGCGGAAAGTGCAGCGGTGATGGCGGAACCAGGAATCCAGTAACCTCCGCAGCGTCCACATGAGAAATAGCGGTAGTTGTGCAGCTCGTTGCTGGTCAGGATATCCAGATCTTTCGGGCAGTGTTTCATCGCTATTTCGAGGCAACCACTCCATCAAAGAGGGTAGTCCTTCATAAAAGCAACCTTGGAAATCACCGACTCGACGGGTTGGAGAGCATTGAGTTTGTCCCCGTGATCTAGATGCAAAAAGCAGCGCTTAGCGGTTGGTTTCGATTCGCACAATCTGGACGCCGTCGCGCACTTCGACGTCGAGCACATCTGGTTGAGATCGCTTTGGAATCACCGTGATCGAACCATTGCGCTCGACGAAGGCTGATTCAACATTGACGGTATCGGGCATTTGTCCAGCCATCCGCATGGCCTCCTCAAGGTCGCGCTTGCCAACGTGGCTCTTACGCATGGCGATCCAGTCGATCTTCCCGTCTTTGATGAGGTTTCGCGGCTTTCCCTTAATGAGCGGACTCATCCTGTCCGCATGAAAGGCGAGCCAGCCGACCAGCCAATGCATGAGAATGAGGACGGCTCCGGCCGCCGCGGTTGGAAGCATCGGCGCCTGGCCGGTAATCGCACGACTCAGGACCGATCCGAGCATAATCCCAACGACGAGATCGAAAGCGCTGCCGCGTCCCATGAGCCGTTTGTTGCCAAAGCGCACCAGCAGCACCGAGAACAGATAAACGAGCGCGGCACGAAGACTGACCTGAAGGAGATTCAGGTCAAAGGCTTCCTCGCCTGGTCCAAGAAGCAGTTCCAAGTAATCGGCCATCATTTTCGAGCTCAAAGGGGGTTGCGCCCAACGCACCTCGTCCTTCTCATCATGGCTTGATTCAAGCTGCCCGTCAAACGAGCGCAATTACCTTGGAGAAAACGGCTGGCCGGATGCCCTCGTACGAAGATAGAAGAGCCGTATGAAATGGTGCGAAGTTTCTTGGTTTTATCCTATGCGACCGATCTTGTTCATCATTATTTTGGCAGCCGCGGTCTGCTTTCAGAGCGGACTCGCCGCGGCCGCCTTAGGGGACGATCGATCGCGGCCGAATGTTCTCGTTATTCTGGCTGACGATATGGGCTTCTCCGATGCCGGTTGCTATGGCGGCGAAATCGAGACACCCAATCTCGACCGGCTCGCGGCTGGCGGTCTGCGATTTACGCAGTTTTACAATACCGGCCGATGCTGGCCGACGCGTGCAGCCCTGTTAACCGGGTTTTACGCGCAACAGGTCCGGCGCGATGCAATTCCGGGCGTCGCCGGGACCGGCGGCAGGGGAGTGCGTCCGGAATGGGCGCCGCTGCTGCCTGGGCTGCTGAGGCCGCTCGGTTACCGCAGTTACCATTCGGGCAAATGGCACGTTGACGGGGTGCCTCTCGAAAACGGTTTCGACCGTTCGTATCGTCTCGACGACCACAACCGGCATTTCTCGCCGCGGAATCATTTTGAGGACGACGAGAAACTTCCGGCGGTCGAGCCTGACAGCGGTTACTATTCGACAACCGCGATTGCGGATCACGCGGTGCGTGTTCTGCGCGAACACGCGAACGAGCATGCCGGAACGCCTTTTTTTTACTTCCTTGCCTTCACGGCGCCGCATTTTCCTTTGCACGCCCCGAGCGAAGATATCGATCGGTATCGCGAAACGTATCAAGCCGGCTGGGACGCGATTCGGCAGGCGCGGTGGGAACGCGTGCAAGAGCTCGGGATTGTCGAAGGCAGTCTGTCCGAGGTGGAACGCGATGTCGGGCCGCCGTACGACTTTCCAAAGGCTTGGGAGCAACTGGGCGAGGCGGAAGTGAACCGTCCGGTTCCGTGGGAGGATCTGACGGACGAACAACGGGCCTTCCAGGCGGTCAAGATGGCCATTCACGCCGCGATGGTCGATCGGATGGACAGGGACATCGGACGCGTGATCGATCAGTTGAAAGCGATGGGCGCTTTCGAGAATACGCTGATTCTGTTTCTCTCGGACAACGGCGCGAGCGCGGAGATCATGATTCGAGGCGACGGCCACGATCCGGAGGCCGCGCCGGGCGGCCCGGACAGTTATCTCTGCCTTGGGCCCGGATGGTCGAGCGTTAGCAACACACCGTTTCGCCGTCACAAGACTTGGGTTCACGAAGGCGGCATCGCGACCCCGATGATCGCTCACTGGCCCAAGGGAATTCAGTCGCGGGGCGAACTCTGTCATGCGCCCGGACATGTGATCGATATTGCTCCCACCATTCTGGAGTTGGCGGGCGGCGAGTGGCCGGGCGAATGGAAGAATCTCCCCGTGCCGCCTCCGCCCGGACGGAGCATAGTGCCGGTTTTGCGGGAAGATGGCGCAGGTCCGCATGAAGCGCTGTGGTGGTTTCACGACGATCACCGCGCGATCCGGATTGGCGACTGGAAATTGGTTTCCGAGAAAGGCGGCGATTGGGAACTTTTCAATCTCGGAACGGACCGCGCGGAGACGGAGAATCTCGCGTTCCGTTACCCGGAGAAGGTGCGCCAGATGGAGCGGGAGTGGATGAGCCGACTCGACGCGTTTCGCGAATTGGCAGCTGACGGGCGGTAATTAAGTTTCGGGTTTTGGATTGTAAATTGTGGATTGTCGCTCCGGAACCGAGCGGCGGGGTGCTGTCGGAGAACACCCTCTCACGAGCGCGGCCGCGGAAGCTTTTGGATGAAAACAGCGGAGAGTTTCGCGGTTTAGCGAAGGTTTGCCAAATATTCGATGAGGTCGCGAAGTTCGCGCTTTGTCATGAGATTTTCCATACCTGGCGGCATGACGGACGGAGCGGTGTGCCGGGCGAGAATATCCGCTTTGGCCACCCGGTGTTCCTCAGGGGTAAGCAGGATCAGCTCGGTGTCCGTTTCGGTCTTCACTTCTCCGGCCACGCTGGCACCGCCAGCCAGCTCGAGGACAACGCGCTCGTAGCCGGGTGCGAAGTGCTTGTTCGGTTCGATGATCGACTCCAGCAGATATTGCCGACCGTGCCGTGCGCCGATTCCGGCGAGATCCGGGCCGACATTGCCGCCTCGCTTGTTGATCGCGTGACAGCGGGCGCAGCCGAGTTCATCGCGTTCATCAAACAGCTTCTTGCCGGCATCCGCAAAACCGCCAACGAGCGTTGGCGTCCAGGCTGTTTCTTCGTCGCGAGACGTCTTGTAGCGCGCGAGTTGCTGTTGAACAGACGGTGCCGTGCGTGCTTCCGCTGCTTCGAGCAGTTCGAGGTGCAATTTCTGGTCGAGATCGCCAGAGACCAGCCCGGTGAGCAGTCGCGAAATAGCCTGATCGGCCTCCGCGGACTCGATACGGCCGAGCGTCGTGAGAGCGGATTGCGCGAGGCGATAATCCGCTTCCGTTGTGATCAGCTCTTCGAGCAGGCCCGCGACATTAGGAACTTCGACCTGATCGAGAAGTTCGACCGCAGCGCGGCGAATGGATGAATCGCTATCGAGAAGGGCCGTTTTCATTGCTTGGGGCAGGGTTTCCGGATCGAGTAACGCTAAAGCAGCCGGGATTTCTCGACGCACTTCAACCGGTTGATCCGGATTCTGCAGGACATGCAAAAGCCGGGGAGCGATCGCGACGGCGCGGAGTTTCCCGGCCGCTTTGACGAGCGAAACTGAAACGGCCGCGCTCCGTTGGCTGAGGATGTTTTCGGCTTCCGCGGTGAGGGCTTCGCGGGCGGCGGATGGATCGCGCGGCTCCAGCGGACGCCACAAGCCGACGACCCGGTCACGTGCGGGCGGATTTTTCCAGGCGGCGAGGGCGTTGAGAGCTTCGACACGCGCCGTTTCCGGGGCATCCGTCCGCGTGGCAAACGCCGTGAGCCGGATCGCGTTTGCCGGTTCGCCCAAGCGGAAGTTGGCATTGATCGCGCGCGTGAGGATCGCTTCCGGGCAATCTGCCTTCTCCAGTTCGAGTGCAAGTGCGGGCATGGCGTCGCTGATCGGCGCATCGTTGATTGCTCGTGCTGCCTCGACTCGGAGTCCCTGGTCGGGATCGGCGAGGAATCGTGCGATGGCCGGATCCTTGAGCCGGCGAAGACAAAGGAGAGCGACGCGACGAACCGCCGCCGACGAATCAGCAGCCGCGCGTTCAATACCGGCGCGATCTCCCGCGTCGAGGAGCGCCATCATGCCCGCGTGGGTCAGGTAGGCGTCGGTGTTGTCGTTGGCGCGGAGAAAATCGAGTATTCGATTGGCAAATACCTGATTGCGGACGGCTGAGTGTCGCGCGGCAGTTTTTCCGTAAGCGCGGGCGGCATGAAAACGGACTCGGGCATTTGCGTCGTCGAGCAGCGCGGCGATCGGTTCCGCGAGAGCGTCGGTTTCGACATTTCCCGCCGCCCGCACCGCCTGCGCACGGATTTCTGGATCGCGATCGCTGAGCAGGTTTCCAAATGTAGCAAGAACCGAGTCGCTGAAATCGCCGATGGCATTGAGGGCCCAGATGGCGTGTATCCGAGCGAGCTGGTTTGGCGCCTGGATCGCCGTTTCAGTCAGCTTGCCAAGAATCTCCAGTTTCGTCGTATTTGCTTCGAAAACGCGTGAAACCAGTTCGAATTGCGCCGCAGTGCGCACCCGCATGTCGGCGTGAGCAAGATGTGTGATCAGTTCGCTGATCGGCCGGTCCGCCATTCCTTCACCCAGCAATTGGGCCAAGGCTTCCTTTTCGGCGCTTCCTGTCTGTTTCGGATCGAAAAGGCGGTAGATCCGCCCGGCATTTGTCATCTGGTAGGTCCTGCCCCAGTCACTGACATACAGGTCGCCATTAGGGCCGAAGTCCACGTCGGTCGGCCCGGCATTCCAGAGAAGTTTCTCACGGTTTACGACTGTGTAGGAGGCGCCGCTCGGCTCGATGGTATAGGTCAGGACTCCTTGCGGGAAATCACAGGCAAAGAAGTGATTGTCGAACCGAGCCGGCAGCCCGACGCCGGGGTAGTAGGCAAGGCCGGACGGACCTTGGGCACCGTAGCCGGCATGGGGCAGGACATCGTCAATGCCGCCTTCCCAGACGCTTTCCTGAACCCATGGGCCAAACCCGGACATGAACTGATAGGAATAACGCCAGCCGTAATCGGCCCCCTGAACGACATGGATCACGCGCGATTTGTCGGCACCCCCCGTGTCGTTGTCGTGCGCCCAGAGGTTCCCGTAGCGGTCGAACGCAATTTCCTGTGGATTCCGGAGACCAAACGCGAACACCTCCAGTTGGCTGCCGTCCGGGTTGCAGCGAAACACAGCGCCAGTGTCCGGAAAATCGAGCAGGTGGCCCTCCTGAGTGCGGACACGCGCGCCGCGGTCGCCGATTGTGAAGTAAAGTTTGCCATCGGGACCGAGCGCGAGACCGTGAAGGTCGTGTCCACTGACGCCGATGTGGACACCGTACCCGGTGTGGAGGCGCTCCCGGGCCGCCGCTTCGCCGGCGTCCGTGATGCTGAATCGCCAGAGGTCGGGAATGCACGTGTACCAAAGTTGACCGCGGGAGGCGAGAACTCCGGCGCCGGTTCCGGCGACCGCTTCATTGAACCCATCGGAGAAGACGGATTGATGATCAGCGCGGCCGTCGCCATCGCGGTCTTCAACGAGCCGAATGATCTCGGAATGTTTGGTGAGTTTTTCGGGATCGCCGGCAAACTCTTTTGCGAGGAAGGCGGCGCGCTCCTCCACGGTTCTAAACGACGCGTCGGCGTCCTTCCATTCCTGGGTCGCCGCCCAAATATCGAAAATAGCGTCCTTGTAACGGTGGGTTTCGGCGATAAAGAAGCGGCCTTTTTCGTCGATGGAGAAGGCCACGGGATTCATGAGGAGCGGATCGGACGCGAAAAGCTCCACTTCGAGTCCTTCGGCGACCTCGAGATTTTTTAATGCGAGCTCAGCTTTGGACGGCGTTCCGTGCGTCTGCGCCTGGGCCCGCGACAGAGCGAGCCCGCCCAGCATTCCGGTCAGGAGAACAGCTGTGCAGAGCGGTGCGAGGGAGCTGGCGAAAAATTTTTTGGAAGAAAAGATGGGTGCAGACTCGGTGGGCATTCCGTGAATCAAACTTTTCGGAGAACGCCCGGTCAAGCGTGCATTCATGCGGCCCATTGCTGCTTGCCTTGCACGATGCAGCAGCTCGGCATGCGGTTTCCTATTTGACCGGATACCGGCTTGCGATCGCGACGCGGTTCCACGTGTTGATCATGATCGCGAGCCACTCCATGGCGGCGATCTCTTCGGCGGAGAGCGTTTTGGCGGCTTCCGAATAAACGGCATCCGGAACCTGTCCCTCCGCGATGAGCGTTATCGCCTCGACCAGCGCGAGGCCGGCTCGCTCCTTCGCGTTGAAATATTCGGTCTCCCGCCAAGCCGGCAGGACGCTGATGCGATCACTGGATTCGCCGGCAGAAAGGGCGTCGCGCGTATGGAGTCTGCGCACGGTCCCATCCGCTCCAGGGAGATAGAGAGATTTTCGAAAGCCTGATGCCGGAATTATAAATTTTTTCGGAACAGACTCCCATCGCTGGGCACCCATTCCAGCGCCTCGACATGATTTCTTTGCTGAGGCATGATTGAAATGACAGCCATAATGACTTTCTGGACAACATTCGGCCGCGCCTTCATAGCAGGCTGCATCGGTTTAGCCGCGGTAAATCCGGCTGCGGCTCTAGCGGCTGACCTGCCTTATTTCACGCGATTCCACCCACGGTTTCTTTACCCGGGAAATCCGGCTCGATGCAGCGGGAGGCGACTCCGAGTGGACGAAGACCTACCGCAATTTCCTTGGACAGGAGCACCGCGTCGAGTTCGCGGACGGGCGTGTGGAAACTCGCCAATTCAACTCTCGCGGGCAATTGACCCGCCAGACTGGGTCCGACGGAGTCGTCACGCTTTTCCAATACAATCCGCGCGGCGAGATCGAGTACACGGTTCTCGACATGGATCGCGACGGCGTCATCGACTTCAGCGGGGAAGACCGGATCGTCCGCACCCAGACCGGAGTCTCCACCGCCCGGGGCACGGCTTCTATTTGGACCGCCACCTACGTCCACCGGGAAATGAACTCGGACACGGGGCGGCTGGACAATGTGATCGAGCGCTCGGTGAACGGCCGGGATGTCTGGGAGACAAAGAACGGTATCTCCAATCCGGTCCACACCACGGAAAGCATCGAGCCAAACGGTGACCGGGTTGTCACGGTGACACGCCCGGACCAGACGAGCACCGCGAGCGTCTACACGGGCGACCGCCTCTCGAAGGTGATGGAATATGATTCCACTGGCTCGGTTGTGACACAGGTCACCTACGGCTACGATGCCCATGGCCGGCTCGAGTCGGCCGTCGATACCCGGTCCGGGGAGACGCTGTATGCCTACAACGACGCGGACGAGGTCGTCTCCGTGACGGCCCCGGCTCACGCGCAGGGAGGCGTCAGGTGACAGGATACCAATACGACTCCCGCGGGAGAGTCACACACGTCACGCATCCGGATTCGGCCGTTACCCGGTATGCCTATTTCCCGACCGGCGACCTTCAAAAGACCTGGGGCAGCCGCACCGTGCCGGCGGAATACACTTACGACACACAAGGCCGGATGAAAACCCTGCGGACTTGGAAGGAATTCGATCAGTCGGCCGGATCCGGCCTCTCCGGTGCGGCCACGACCACCTGGAGTTACGACCCGCAGACCGGATTCCTGCTCTCGAAAACCTACCCGGATTCCCGGACAGTCTCCTACGCGTACGACGCCTTTGGCCGGGTGGAGACGCGGACCTGGGCGCGCGGTGTCGTCACGACCTACGGTTACAACAACGCGGGCGAGCTTTCGTCGGTCACCTACTCGGACGGCACTCCGGCGGTGAGCGTGACTTACAACCGGGTCGGGCAGAAGGAAAGCGCCTCCGGCGGTGTCGGCGAACATACCTGGATGTACGATCTGACCGGGCGGCCCCAGTACGACATCCTTGTCGGCGAAGGCGACACCTGGAGCTGGGTCGAGCACCACTACGACAGCGCCGGCCGGATCGATCACAAAATCTTCCAGCCGATGTCCGGCAGTTCATGGCGCTACAGCTACGGTTACGACGACGCGGGGCGCGTCCGCCGCGTGACCTACAACGACCAGGAAGCCAATCCCTTCGCCGCTCAGTACTCCTATCAATTCCTAGCGGGCCGCGTAAAGGAGATCCATTTCCTCAAAGATGAAAGCGCGGTCGCCAGTACCGGGAAGAGCTGGGACCGCCTCGGCCGCCAGACCGCCGTCTACAGCTACAACAGCTCGCTGATCGCGGAGGTGATGCGCCAGTACGAGCACAACAGCGCCAACCAGATCACCCGCGCGACCGGAGAAGGTTTCACCTACTGGGACTACGGGTACGACGGGCTCGGCCAGGTGACGAGCGCGCAGAAGTTCCTGTACGACGCGACCGCTATCGACGGACACGGCCTCGGCTACACCTACGACGACATCGGCAACCGCGTCTCGACGGCGACCAACGGACGCAGCGCGACATGGACGAGCAACGCGGTGAACCAGTACACCAGCCGCGAAGTCCCCGGCGCCGTCGACGTCTTCGGCATCGCCGAACCCGACTGGACCGTGACCGTCAACGGCCAGACGGCGAGCCGCCAGCGCGACCATTTTTACCGCGAGCTCCTCTTCCCGAACGCTCGTCAGCCCGGTATGAAGAAGTGACGGTCGAGACCGAGGACATTTTCGGCATTCCGGTTGAGACGGTGACCGGTCACCGGTTCCTCCCCCAGACGCCGGAAACCTTCACCTACGACGCAGACGGCAACCTCTTAAGTGACGGCCGGTGGAACTACACCTGGGACGGTGAGAATCGCCTGACCCGCATGGAAACGCGATCAGACCTGCCGGCGAACCTAGTGCGCGAGCGCATCGACTTCCAGTACGACTTCATGGGCCGCCGGTTCATGAAGAGAGTTTACGAATGGGACGGCGCCTCTTGGGTCTTCGTCCTGTGGGAGCGCTACCTCTACGACGGCTGGATGCTGGCCGGACGCGAAGGCGGCTCACTCGACGGCCAGCGCACCCAGCACTACAGGTGGGGTCTCGACGAGAGCGGCACACTCGGCGGCGCGGGTGATGTCGGCGGTCTGCTGCTGATCCACGACCTCCCCAGCGGAGAAATCTACTATCCCACGAGCGACGCCAACGGCAACATCATCGCTCTTTGGGACGGCCAGACCGGTGAAGTCGCCGCCCGCTACGACTACGACCCCTTCGGCAACACCGTCCGGGCGACCGGCGATGCGGCCGAAGTCAATCCCTTCCGCTTTAGCACAAAGTACCAAGACGCCGAGACCGGTCTCTACTACTACGGATACCGCTACTACAGCCCCGAAATGGGCCGGTGGCTGAACCGCGATCCGATTGGTGAACAGGGCGGTGTGAATCTGTATGGGATGGTCGAGAACGATCCGGTGAACTGGTGGGATTATCTCGGGCTGTGGATGGGCAACCGCGGGCAGCAGGACCTCATCGAGGAACTCTGGAAGGACATCGGCGAAGATCCGCCCTGCCACGAACCCTGGTATCAAGCGGGGATGGACAACATCCGCAACGCCTAGGACGACTTCCGCAACCTTCCGCAACGGCGGGTACCATGACACCCTTGACACCATCGGACTGATCGAAGGAATTGGCACCCTCGCTGACATCGCCAACGCGATTGCCTATTTGGCTGAAGGCGAGTACAGAAACGTGGGGATTTCATTGGCGGTCGCGGTCCCGGGATTTGGAACGTACGTCGGTGTTACCAAGAGCGCCGCAAGGAATGCACAGTTGGCTTTACCGCCAATGCGACAGGCTGAAGGGGGACTAGTAATCGGACGCGGTGCCGATTTGAATCGCCCATTTGCTCTGGCACCGAATGAATTCAGGCTGAATTGGCCAGCTACGGCTACCACCCGGTCTGAATGGAAGATCAACGCGGGACTTTTGCGGACAGAAATGGGGAAGGGAATCCCGATTCGGGATGCATCTCCTGGCAATATCGGTGGCATGTATCTCAACGCTGAACGTAATCTTCTGTAAAGCCGCGGTTGGAATTACAACTCCTCGACCGGCTACTGGCATCCTCCTGGGAATTGAGAAATGAAGGCTAAGGTGATCCATCTCAATGCCGCGCTCGGCTATTATTCAGCGACGACCGAGCACAATAAGATTGTTTTTACCGTCATCGAGCCGGCGACGGTAAAGATTGGTGATATTCTGGAAGGAGAGGTCGAAACTCGTGGTATCCGCTTGTTGCGTAACACAACCCAGAATATTCAACTCAAGGTGGATATTAAGGAACTGCACAGACTAGGAGCGCCGTTCAAGGGGCATGGTGGCAGGACGCCAAAAAACTGAACGGCCGGACGGAACGGGCCAGCCCTCACTTTTTGCTGTAATTTTTTTTTGAGCAACGCCCAATTATGGAGAGGAGCGGCCGGGGGGCAGTAGGCGTCCGGTCAGGGTCCCCCTATGAAGGGGGCTGAGTTTCGATATGCTTCCGGGATGGAAGCGATTAATACGGAAGTATTGGAGACAGGGAAACGGGATGGGAAAGGCCGGCAGGTTCACAGGCAAAGGGTCAGGGCGAAACATGTTACATTTCATCCTGCGACGTGATTTTGTAACATGTTTCGCCCTGACCCCTTGCTGCTACTTCACAGCCGTTTGCGATTCCGTCCCCGTCCGGATCCTGCGTGATATCCTGCGGA
>CAZYAN010000003.1:0-124379 GCA_964645585.1 uncultured Opitutales bacterium | reverse complement strand
GGCCTTTTTTATTTATCCTTTTTATCTCCTCTTTCTTTTCGCTTTTCGGTTGAGGGCGCACGGTTTGGCCGGGGTTCCAGAGACCGTGGACGAGGGAGATATTCGGGCATTGATGAAGCCCGGTGTCGTTGATGCTCAGGAGGTCGATCAATAGGTTGATCGCACGAACGCCTTGGAGCTCAAAATTATCGTAGACGCCGGAGTAGCGGCTTCCCATCTTGGGAGGATCGAGTGTAACGACCCCAATGTCCTCCGGCACACGATAACCCGCACTGGTCAGCCATTCGATTGGTTGTTCGGGGCGAATGACAATCACAGCGTCCGGCTGGCGCGCCTTGACCCAGTCGAGGAAAACGCCGGCAGAGAAATCGACGGCGAGCAAGGGAGGAAGAGGGTCTCGCAGCTTCCATTCGTGCTGTTTAGCCAGGTATCCAGCCATCCACCGGTAATCGAGGCGCTGGTTCATTTCTTCATCCATGGCCAGTCCGATGCGCTTATAGCCAAGCTTTCGGCACTCATCCATGGCGGTCATGATCGATTGGAAGTGGTTGTTTCTGATGCGGTGGACCCGCGGGTCTCGAAGACTCGGTCCGATTGCAACGGTTGAGAAACGTTCCCACTGCCAATTGTAATAATCCACCGCATAAGGGAAGGAGGAGAAAATGGCGCCTCCGATTCCGCGAGCCCGGAGTATTTCGCCGAGACGTTTAGGAGGTACCGTGTCAAGAGGCGCCCAAATTTCCTGAAGCTGATATCCGCGGGAGCGGGCCTGTTCGGAAGCGTGCTTGAAGGTCTGCACCAGGCCGGGAAATCGCTTTTTCCAGCCATCGCGTTCGGGGAAGAAGGTGACGAATGCCAAAACGGGCGGACAGGCGGGCAGGGATCCGCGACGGCGGCTTTGCATGAGCGCGGCGACGTACGGGTTGGGGCGGTAGCCCATTTCAACGGCGAGCGCTTTGATGCGTTCCCGCGTGCGCTGCGAGATGCGCGGGTGGCCCCGCAGACTGAGCGAAACAGTCGAAACATCGACGCCGGCGCGCTGCGCGATGTCTTTCATGGAAGGTGGTTTATTCATTCCATTGATGAAGACGGAAGCGGTGAGGGTGTGCAGGGATCGGCTGACGTCTGTTCGACCATCCGTCTGATCGTATTGGACTTCAGGTATACGTGATTGTGCCGCCGGAGTCAACGATATGACTTACAAGGCTTTTGCCCGGAACAGGCATCGGGTTCATTGGATGGGAAAATCCTTTTCACGGCGGCAGGCGGATCGGGCCGCTGCTGTCCGAGAAGTCCGAGTCACTATCGAAGCAACAATAGCCATGAGTGTATACCGTCAAGCTTTCTTCCTTTACGTCTGTTTACCTGCTGGTGTGATCCTTGCCGGGTCGGCCGCCGAAACGCGCGCCCAAGTCTACGTCGCCAATCTCGCGGCGAACGATGCCGTCGTCATTCATATCGGCTCCGGCGATCCCGCCGAGACGGTCGGTTACCAGGAGGGCAGCGACTATGACGTGCTTGGCAATGAAGGCTCCGGTGCAACGTTGCGAAACGGGAACCTCATTTGGGGCTTTGAATTGCCGGTTCTGCCCGGATCCCTTGAAAGCGTGACATTGACCTTCACGAAGATCAACAGCAACGGCACGTTCGACTGGGGCGGTCAGCTCTATGCGTTCGATCCAGGTGTCAATCCGCGGGATCTTGCGGATCCCGACTTTTCGTCCGTGCATCATATGGGGCTGGAACCGGACAGCTCATCCGATGTTCGCTTGCTTTCCGCCAATGTCGTCGACCGGACCGTTCCTAACGGTCCGGTGACCGTCGATGTAACGGCCGCATTTCTTCCGGGTGGTGTGCTCGCTGACTTTTATGATGAAACCGGAACACCGACTTCGACGAACGCGATGATCTGGTTTCGGCTCAGCCCGGGCGGCACGACCACCGGCACCCACCGGATCCGGATCGATAACTCGATTGGGGGCGAGACATCTCCGGACCTTCGCTTTGTCGTCATTCCGGAACCGTCGACGGTGGCACTTTTCCTTGGGCTTGCTGTCGCCGCGGGGAGCGTCGCCTTTCAAAGACGTTTTAGGTAATAATCGGCTGATGAATCGGCGCCGTGGTGCAGAATGGCGATTGGCCGGTGTTCACAAACGAATCCATGAATGAGCGGATCAAAATCTCCCGCGGTCTGATTGCCGTGCTGGCGTTTCTGGGAGCGGCCAGTGCGGTTGCCGGCGCTTCGTGGCGGCTGAAACCGCTTTGGAGCCAAGGTCCGGGGGCGAAGCATAATCCTGTCCAGTTTGATCGGGCGGACAACTGGAATTATCCGAACATCAATTACTTCCGTTACGCTCGTCTGAAGGGTTCCTCGGCGCCGCTTCGGTACGCGGACGGGAGTGTGATCAGCGAGAACGGCGACTATCGTCTTTCATCCAATTGGGAATATCACGGTTCGCCTTCCGACCATCCTCAGTATGGAGAAGCGGGTGAGATTCGACTCGACGCGCACGAGGTTCTGGAAACGAAACATGGCCGTCTGTTTTTGCACAAAGGCGGCCAAGGTTATGCGCAGGCATCCAACGTGCCGTACGGGCATGTCCTGGAAAGCGATCTGCAATTTCCGGACTTGATCGATGTTCATCGCCCGCGGGAGCTGCCGCCGGAATACGGAATCCCGAGTCTGGTGCCGGGGACGCGGTATGAATGGGATCATGAGAAGCGAAACGGCCGGGGATGCGAGCCGGTCGATGATCCGCAATTTCATCTGCGCTTCCGGATTCGTCCGATGGGAACTCCCGACGCTTTGCCGGAAGGATGGCAGTACAAACCCGGCGAGGAGGGGGCGCCCTATTTCGCGAAATACGCCGACGCCGGTTCACGCATGGGCGAAGGGACCGAGCCGTACGCCTACCTGCTCTGGAGCTGGCTTCACCGCGGCGACGGGCGAACAACAAGCCCCGGCGGGGGAATGGTGCGGGCCCTGATCAAAGACGGGCAGCACTTTCTGCGCTGTCCGATCCAGCAAATTGACAGTATTGCCTACGGGCGGAATTCTAATGAGGAGGTCGGCCGGGTCACCGCTGTTTACGGCAAAACCCGCGCCTCGGAGAACGGTCCGTGGATCTACGGATGGGCCGTTTATTCGCACCAGGCGAAGAAGCCGGACGGAAGCTATGGGGAACCGGTGTATCATATGGAGGTCTGTCTCGACTGTTAGCCGTGCCCGCTGCTAGCTGGAATTCGCTTTGTCATTGGCGGCTTTCGAATCAGCGTGATGGATACGTTTTCCGGTGCCGGCGGACCAGAACTTGGACAACCCGCGGTGCAAACTGAGAGTGAATCCGGTCCCTGCACATGGACCGGCTGATCAGCACCGCCGAGAAGGAAACTTCACCGTAAACGATCTTAGCGGCTGATGACGGCGCGAAGAGGAGCGTGCTGAAGGGGAAGATTTGCCGCTCTTCGCTTGAACGAGTTCATTGCGATGCGAACGCAACCTATGTCAACGATGTGACTCAACTTTGCTTTGTCACTGCACCGGGTATGGTGCGACCTATAACCTATTCAGGAACCCGGGAAATTGGAAAGGACCTCAAGGATGATAACACGCATTTTTCCACCGGCCGCGCTCCTCCTGTCGGCCTTGACGCTCGTCGACGCTTCGTGGCGCCTGGAGGCGTTATGGGAACAGTCGGCCGGGAAAGAATTGAACATGCCCCTGGATACAGCTGCCTTCGCCGCGGACAATTCCAACACATCCGGCTGGGGCGCTGTCGCGTTTCATGGTGATCGTGTCTACGCGCTCGCCGCGAATAACGGCATTCTCGCTTTTCAAATCGCCGAGGCGCCCGGCGGGAAGGAACTTGTCAAACAGTGGGAGCTGACGCCGGATGATTCCGAGTTTTTGAGCGATTCCGGTTACACGGAACGCGGACTGGCGGTCAACCCGCTCACGGGCAACGTTCTGTTCGTTCATCGGATTTCTGCGACGGAGGTTGTGATTCCGGTCCTTTCGGGGGAGACCGGAGCGCAGGTGGGGGAGCTGTCGGTTGAAGGGATTCGTGATGGATCGTTTGCCCTGAGTCTGATTGACGTCGCGGATGACGGCGCGATATACGCGGCGAACCTGGTTTCAAACAGCGGCCTCGACGCCTTTAAGGTGTATCGCTGGGAGAATGAAAATGCGCTGCCGACGGTTGCTTACCAGGGAGATCCGAGCGAAGCGGATCCGATTGATTGGAACCGGCGCTTTGGCGATGCGTTCGCGGTTCGCGGAAGCGGGACGGACACTGAGTGGGTGGCAACCACTCGCGGAACGCTCGCGGCGGTCTTCACTACGGAGGACGGAACAACCTTTACGAGCACGCGCGTCGCGGTGGCAGGAATCGAAGATCGCCAGATGGAGCGGTCGGTCACGTTTGGTGAGGGGAACCGTTTTATTACGAAATCGACTGGAGGGACTGGCGATCGCCCGCTGCTCGAAATTTCGTTTGATCTCGAGACGGAGACCGGGGAAGTCGCGCGCCGGTTTTCCGCGGATGCTGGTCTGTTTCCAGGAGACGCCTCTCCAATCGATTACGACCCGGCGTCCGATTTGCTTGGCGCGGTCCTTCGCGACAACACCTTCAGCCTGTACCGCTACGGAGATCTTTCGGAAACCGCCGGGATTGACTACCTGAGCGATTCAGGCAACCGGCAGCGCGGTCTGGCTGTGTCGCCGGTTACCGGCAACGTGTTTCTCGTCAACCGGATTACCAATTCGGATGTCGAGGTTGTCATTCTGGACGGAGAGACCGGCGCACCGTCGGGCACCCTTTCGGTCGACGGCGTCGAGGGCGGAACCTTTGCGCTCAGTCTGATCGGGACCGCGGACGACGGTGCGATTTACGCCGCCAATATGGTCAATGACAGCGCGGCCAGTCCGTTTACGATTTACCGGTGGGAAAACGAATCCGCGACGCCGGCGGTGGTCTATGAAGGAGACCCGAGTGAAGGCGACGCGAATGCGTGGAACCGCCGGTTTGGAGAAACCTTTGCGGTGCGCGGTTCGGGCGCGGGAACGGAAATAGTTGCAACGACCCGCGGAACACTGGCGGCTGTTTGGACGACGGTCGACGGCTCGACGTTCACCAGTACGGCGTTTCTGCCGGCGGGAGTGGAGGAGCGCCAGATGGAGCGGGGACTGGCTTTTAGCGATGGAAACCGCTTCTTCGCGAAATCGACGGGAGGCGACCTGGGGCCGGACCGGCCCTTGCTTGAGATTGAATACGATCTCCAGACTGGCGAGGCGGAAGTCGTCCGTTCGTTCACTTCCGAGAACGATCTCTTCCCGTTTGACGTTTCGCCGATCGGGGTCGATCTCACACGGCGTATTCTCGGCGCCATTACGCGCGGGAATGAAAACGATCCGCAAGCTTTCTTGATCTACGATCTGGATACGCTGTCCTCTGCGAGAACCAATCAGGCGATGGATCAGGCGGTGTTTGCGACGCAGCACAGCAACGCGGCGGCTTGGGGCGCGGTGGTCTTTACACCGGCAGGACGCGTGTACGCCTTGTCGGCGAACAACGGGATCGCCGCGTTCGAGTTGATCGAAGTGGCGGCGCCGCGGAGCTACGCGGAATGGCGAGTCCTGCATTTTTCGCCGGCCGAACAAGCAGATGACGCTGTCAGCGGTCCCGATGCGGACCTGACCGGCGAGGGCGTTTCGAACCTCTTGCGTTATGCGATCGGATTGTCTCCACGGGAACCGGCACTCGCCGCCCTGCCGAAACTGGTGACGGATGGAGACGGTGCTGCCCTCTACTGGCAGCGCCGCGCTGGGATCACGGATATCGACGTCTATGCGGAGTATTCGACTGATTTGCTTGTGTGGACCGCCGCGGACGAAATCACGATGGGTGAAACGATCACGGCTGCGGGAGAAGTCGAGAATGTCGTCGCCGAGCTTGATTTGGGGCAGTTGAGCCGACTCTTTCTGCGAGTCGCTGTGGTTCACGAACCTTAGAACATCCGAAAGGAGGAACCTATGAATAAAGGCAAGCTTACCCGGGCTTTTACGCTGATTGAGCTGCTGACGGTGATCGCCATTATCGGCATTCTTGCCGCGATCCTTATTCCGGTGGCAGGCAAAGTGCGTGAATCCGGTTTCAAGGCCGCGGACATTAATAACCTTCGTCAGCTCGGGCAGGCGGTTCTCCTCTTTGCCGCTGATCACGATGACCATCTGCCAACCCAGCCGACCGGCGGCGGATGGTGGCCGTCCGTCATCTATCCGTATGTGGAATCCACGGAAATTTTTTATCGACCGGGTGCTGATTACAATCTGCAATGGGACCAGAATTTGCGAGACGGCTATTATACAAGCGAAGCCACTGTGACACCCGGGGGCGAGCAGATCCGGTGGTGGTACTGGATCAATGGCCCTGGGGCGTGGCAGCCGTTTACAAATAATGTCAATCTCGGGTATAAGGATTATCCCAATAATACGCACGGCCGTCCGATGAGTACAATCGAAGAACCGGGCCGGACGATATTTCTCGCGAACGGATATGTTTGGAATTTTGTTGGGACCAGCCACGGCGCCAATGAACGGTTTTACCGCTGGTCGAATGGAAAAACCCATTTCCTGTGGCTTGATGGACATGTCGATGCACGCGGCCCCGACGAACTGACTCAAGACGACTTCGCCGTCGAAAAAGGACGCTTCAACTGATGCCGATGACGCGACGAATACTTGCCTGTCTTTTCTGTCTTGCCGGCATTATGCTTATCGCGGGATGCGGGGGCGGCAGCGGAGCCGCGATCGTGCGGATCGGGCATGGACTGCCGGAGGACCATCCGGTTCACCTTGCCTTGCTCGATGTGCGGAATTATCTGGCGGAAAACGGGGCAACGGACATAGACGTTCGCATCTATCCGAACAATCAGCTCGGTTCATCTGTCGACCAGGTGCAGCTGATTTCGTCCGGGGAGATTGAGGCCGGTGTCGTTTCGGCGGCGGCGCTCGCGCGAACCGTGCCGGAGATGAACGTCCTGAACCTGCCGTTTCTCTTCCGTGATACCGAGCATCAGCGCGAGGCCCTGCACGGGTTATTCGGGGAGAAACTGCTGGCGTCGCTGGCGAAGGAACGGATGTTCGGAATCGGATTTTTCACTGCGGGGACCCGCAACCTGATGATGAAAAAGGCGGTGCGCACCCCGGAAGATCTTGCCGGGCTGAATGTCCGGGTAATGGAGAGCAACATGCTCGTCGAGACGATACGGGCGATGGGCGGCAGCCCGGTGTCGATGGATATGGGCGAAGTGTACAGTGCCCTGCAGCAGGGAGTAATTGACGGATGGGAAAACAATCCCCCGACCGCGCACTTTTACCGGATGGCGGAAACAGGCGCTAATCATTTCACCTGGACACGGCATCTGATCATCCCGGATGTGATTGTCGCGACCGAACGGCTGCGCGAACGCCTGACCGAGGAGCAGTTTGCGCTCCTCGAAGAGGCATTCGCCTATGCCATCACAAAGCAGTGGAAGGATTGGGAAACGTTTACCCGCGAATCGGTCGCCTCGCTCGAGGAACAGGGAATGAGGTTTTACGAAATTGATGACGACGCGTTTCGTGCCCGGGTGGAGCCTGTGTATGAGCAGGCATTTGCGCGGTACGGCTCCGAGTTTCGTGCTCTTGTCGAGGAAGCGCGCAAGGCGGTCCCGGCGCCCGTCGCGTCGATGATCGCGGATCCCGTGGAGTAAGGTTGAGCGGTGCGGCATTGCGTACGACATATCGAGGAGATCGTCGCGGGGACGCTGATTGCGGCGCTCTGTATCACGGTCGGATTGCAAGTTTTTTCGCGTTTTGTCCTTCACGACCCGTACATCTGGGCAGAGGAGGTTTCGCGGCTGTTGTTCATCTGGGCATCCTTCTTCGGGGCGGCGGTCGCGTTAAAGCAGAACCGGCATTTCGCGGTCGACCTTCTTATCATCCGCCTGGAGGAGAAAGGCGGGACGTCCGCGGAAGTCGCGCACCGGCTTCGGCAGCTCGTGGCGGTGTTCATGATCCTGTTGCTCGCCACCCTTCTCTGGAAAGGATTTTCGTACGTCGTTGGTGAGTGGCGCACGCGGACCGATATTCTTGAGATCAGTGTCGGCTGGACCTATCTGCCTCTGCCGCTGAGCTGTCTGGCAATGATCGTAAGGGCGCTGCCGATGCTTGTCGGGCGCGGAGGAACGACGGGAACCGCGGAATCGGGGCAGCCGGGAGAAGCCGACAAGCCATGACGGCTCTCGCTTTAGCTCTCGTCTTTGTCGGGCTCCTGGTGCTCGGCGTTCCGATCGCCTTTGCGCTGATCGGTGCCGCGACGATTGCCATGGCGGCGACGACACCGTTCGGGCTCGGGATTATTGTCCAGCGGATGGTTGGCGGGGTGAACAGCTTTCCGCTCGTAGCGATCCCGTTCTTCATCCTCGCCGGCTTGATCATGGGGAAAGGGGGGATGAGCCGTCGACTGATCGGTTTCGCGCACAGTCTTGTCGGTCGGCTTCCCGCCGGCTTTGCGCTGGTGATGGTGGTGGCGAGCATGATGTTCGCCGCGATTTCCGGCTCGACGGCGGCGACGACGGCGACGATTGGGTCGGTCATGATTCCCGCGCTCGCCAAGTCGCGCGGATTTAATCTTTACCGTGCGGCGGCCCTGCAGACGACCGCCGGTTGCATTGGAGTTATCATTCCCCCGAGTGTGCCGCTGATCCTGATGGGCGTGATCGCCGGAATCAGTGTCGGCGACCTCTTTCTCGCGGGTGTCGTTCCCGGTGTGGTGATGGGAGTGACGCTGATGATTGCAAGCCTCCTGATTGCCATCTTCCGCGGACGGAAGAAAGAGGCTGCGCAGGGAGAGCAGGAAGACGGCGTGGAATCGGTACCCGGCTTTTGGCGGTCGGCATTGCAGGCATTTTTGCCGATGATGACGCTCGTGATCATCATGGGCGGGATCGTCGGGGGCATTTTTACTCCGACGGAAGCCGGGGCGGTTGCGGTCTTTTACGCACTTGCGGTCTGCATCGGCGTGTACCGGGAACTTGGATGGCGCGATCTTCCGGCCCTCTTTCGAGAGACAGCGGTGATCAGCGCGGTGGTCGTGCTCTGTATTTCGGCGGCGACGCCATTTGCCTGGCTGCTGACGGTGGAGCAGATTCCGCAGCAGCTCGCCGAGGCAATTCTGGCACTGACCGGGAACCGTGCGGCGATCATCCTGCTGATGCTGGTGGTGTTCTTGGTCATTGGAACCTTTCTCGACCTGACGCCTGCGATGTTGATTCTCGTGCCGGTGTTCCTCCCGATCGTGCGCGAAGTCGGGGTGCCCGATCTTCAGTTCGGTCTGATGGTGACCGTTGCGCTGGCAATCGGACAATGCACCCCGCCGGTCGGAGTGTCTCTGTTTGTCGCGTGCGGAGTGGCGCGCTGCGGGATTGCCGATCTGGTGCGGCCGCTGCTTCCGTTCTTGGGTGCTCTCGTGATCGCGCTGTTGCTGACGGCGTTCGTGCCGGGCCTTTCCACTTGGCTTCCGGCACTCTTCGCGAAATGAGCGAAGGGAGGCGCGGATCCCCGGCGAGAAAAATATTTTGGACGGATTCAAAATTCGGACATCTGCCTTTATGAAAATTACGGATATTCGCAGCACAACCGTCACCGTGCCTCTGCGCGCGCCGTTGCGCCATGCCAACGGCTGCCATTGGGGCCGCTTTGTGCGAACCATTGTTGAAGTTGAAACCGACACCGGCCTGATCGGGCTTGGTGAAATGGGGGGCGGGGGGGAATCAGCGGAAGCCGCCTTCCGGGGATTGCGGGAGTACTTGATCGGCTGGGACCCTTTTCGGCTGGAGGAATTGCGGTTCCGCATCTGCAATCCGACGGCCAGCCTGTATAACAACCGCACGCAGCTCCACGCGGCGATCGAGTTCGCCTGTCTCGATATCATTGGACAGCACCTGGGGGTGCCGGTCTCCCATCTTTTGGGCGGACCGGTCCGGGAGCGGGTTCCGTTTGCCTCGTATCTATTTTTTCGATACCCGGCTGAGGACGGTTCGGGTGAAGTTCGGACTATCGAGCAACTGGTCGAGGAGGCGCGGCGTCTGCGGAAGACGCACGGGTTTTCGGTTCACAAGCTCAAAGGCGGCGTTTTTCCCCCGGATTACGAACTCGATTGCTACCGGGCGCTGGCGGAGGCGTTCCCGGAAGACCGCCTTCGTTACGATCCGAACGGCGCGCTGAGCGTCGAGGAAGGCGTTCGGTTCGGGCAGGCGATCGAGGGCCTGAACAACGACTATTTGGAGGACCCGTCGTTCGGGTTGAGCGCGATGGAACGGGTGCGCAGTCTGATTCGCGTGCCGCTCGCAACGAACACGGTCGTCGTCAATTTTGAGCAACTGGCGCAAAATATCTTGCGGAGCGGTGCCACCGGGCGCCCGCCGGTTGATGTTATCTTGCTCGACACCACGTTTTGGGGCGGCATTCGTCCCTGCGTCAAAGCGGCGGGCGTATGTGAAACATTTCAACTGGGCGTAGCGGTGCATTCCAGCGGTGAACTCGGAATTCAGCTCGCGACGATGCTGCATCTGGGCGGCGTCGTTTCCAACCTCACCTTTGCCGCGGACGCGCATTATCATCACCTCACCGACGATATCATCGAGGGCGGACCGCTCCCGTATACCGATGGCTCGATAGCGGTTCCTAGCGGCCCGGGCCTTGGTGTGCGGCTCGACCGGGACAAGCTCGCGCATTATGCCGAACTCTACCGGGAGCTTGGCGGATACCCGTATGACCGGGATCCCGGCCGGCCGGAATGGTTTCCACTTGTGCCGAACGGCCGATGGGCGAATCCCGGACTCGAATGCGCACCGAAGACCTGGTGATCGGAAGGCGCGGGTCAACAATTTGACCGAACCGGTCATTGCGGCGAGCGCACGTATGGCGAACAGTCGGAGAATCCCGGGAGGGACAGAGAAGCTCAGGAAGCCGGGCGGCGGGTCCGCGCAAAGAAGTCCGCTGCAGCGCGATTATGGGAAACGTTAGAAAACACAGATTCAAGAACTGGCTTTATTTCGCCGTTCTTCCGGTAGCGGCTGGCGTGGTTCCGGGCGCGGGCATGTGTGCGGAATCACGCGCTTTTCCGGACCTTCCCGAGTACGTGAGATTGGAAGACGCCGGCGCGGCGAAGGCATTCCAGATCCGTAACCGTTACCATTTCTCAATCCGGGAGTGGATTCAAATCCCGCTGGAAGACGAAATGGCGAATCAAGCCGTCGCCGCGTATAAAAAGAGCGGATACAATTCGAATACTCCGCGAATTCTCCATCAGAGCGAACGCGGCGGGACGAACTGGGGATGGATGGAAATCGCCCTGGAGCCGGGCGAGGAGGCAGCGTTCACGGTGCAGCCCGTTGCGGTGCCGTCCAATCCGACTCCGGTCGCTGCAGTGAAGGGGCATTATGCGAGCGGCTTGCCGGCTGTATTTGATACCCCGGCCGGGAGAGTGCCGCTCTTTGATTTGTCGATTGTCGAAATCCCAAGAAGCAGAATCAGCGGCACCTTTGTGAGAAACCGTGATCGGCACATTCGCGAAGCGCTGGAAGGTGACGGACGTGCCCGGATTAACTTTCGCGAGACTGTGAGGCGGAGTTCGCCGGAAGCGCTGGAATTGCACTATCGCGGCGAGGGAGGTGTTGGGAATCGGTACCGCCTTGATGTTGTCTACCAGGTTCGCTCGTCTGGCATTGTGGATACAGCACTGACGGTCACAACGCTCGAGACGATTGAGAAGCGCGGCTACTTCGCGATTGCGAAAGAACTGGCGGCAGTGCCTGGGGAGGATGCCTGGACGCGCTGGAAAGGAGAGCGCGTTCCGGTGGCGCCCGGGCAATCCTCGCCGCCTCGCACGGTGCGCTCTCATGCATGGGGCCGGGACGTGAGCTGGCTCGCGATCGGGTCTGAGGAGGAAGGCTGGAACCGCGCGATGTTCGCCCGGTTTATCCCGAATCTGACACGGAAGATCGATGGGGCGATTCGCAACGCGAACGACTTTTTTGTGAACGAGTACCTGGTTGGGACGAGCGACAAGTGGGTTCTGTTGAGCGAGATTTCCCGTGAGAATCGCGAACTGAAAAGTTACATTCCCCGCGATTTACTTATACCGGCGCCGGGCGAAACGCTCACGCTGGAGCATCGGCTGTTGCCTCCGGCCGCGCGTAGCCATGACGAGATTGACGACGCGTTCATCGGGTATGCCGGTTACCGCGCGGTTCATGAGGAGGAACCTGGGACGATCTCGATTCACTTTGGCGTGGAGAGTGCAAGTTTTGGAACGAGCTATTTTCCGCACTCGACCTTTGGGGAAAATTTCGATCATTGGCGGAGTGCCGGGTTGAGCGGCCGATTTCGTCCTGTCGATCGTTTTTGGCCGATGTTCGCCCACTGGCAATTTTTCAAGGATGACATTCGGCGCGATTTCCGGATCGCAAACGCTCTTGGGCTGGAATGGATTCGTATCCATCATTTCGATGCGCCGGATTTTCGGAAAGACCACCTAGGTTCGGACGAGGACGAATGGATGTGGGAATATCTTCGGTTCATGGTTGAAGCCGCGCGTGAGACCGGGCTTGGGATCTTTCTCGATTTCTCCTTAAGTCCCGCGGATGCCGAGCGTGTCGCGGAACACTTTGGCGACACGATTCGGTACTTTGAGATGCAGAACGAAGTGCTGATTATTCCTGGCGCACACGAGGATCGTTTCGACTACTGGCGTGAAGTACGCGAGCGAATCCGTCGCCAGCGGCCTGATGCCCCGGTGTTTCTGACAGGCGGTCCGCAGTTTTATTCTTTGTACGAGGCGCTTCTCGATGAAGGTGTGGAAAGCGATGCAGTTGGGCAGCATGCTTATGTCGACCGGGGCGAAGCCGCGGGATATTTCCGAGACATTGCCGTATCGCTTGGTGGTTATGCGACACGGACAGGACGGATGCCGTTAAATTCCGAGTTCAATTGGCGCATGATTACGCGGGAAGCCGAAGAATACCAGGCGGCGCACTTTGCTGAGATTTCGCGGAATCTCCTCACGCAACAGAACATTCCGCTTCTGCTCCAATTTCAATTCCAGGAGACGTTCACGGTTCCGCCGCGAACCCGCGGAGCTTTGCGGCACTACGAGCTGCTCCGAGTCGACCGAAGTCCTAAGCCTCAAGCGGGTGCCTATCGCGATCTGATTCGCGAGTTCGGGGCTGCAAGCAATCGTCTGAATCAGGTGGAAGTGACCATTGAGCCGTTTGATCTCACACCGGGAGCTGAGATCGAGTATTCCGTGAGCGTGAGAAACCTGACGAAGGAAACGCTGGGAATCCTCGCACACGCCGAGCTTTCGGGAGCACTCGCTTCCTTCGACGGCGATGATACCAGCGTTTTTGCACTGGAGCCTGGAGAAGTTCGTGTATTGAACCGCCGGGCCCGGGTGCGGGAAGACCTGATGCCGGGAGCCTATGCGATCTTCGAGCGGCTGGAGTATAACGGTGAAGTTCATTACGGCTGGGTTACGGCGCGGCACGCGGCGCGGCCGCGGCTCGAACTCGATCGCCCGGTTCTGAACGGGGTGACCTATCACGGGGGGCTTTCGGCTTTGGCTGATGTCGATCTATCGCGCTTTCGTTATGTTGTTTTTGGGAAAGACGCTCCCGCCTTGGAGATCAACTGGACGTATTATCTGTACCAGAGTTTACGGAGTGCAACGGGCAGCGAGCTTCTCCGACTCGACTATGAACGAGCCGAGGCAACCGCACTGTCGTCTGATTTGATTCTTGTCGGGACACCGGATTCCAATCCGCTCTTTTCGCGGTTGGATACAGATGTAAGGGACATGATCGATACTTTTTCGGTGAACGAAGGCGCAATTATTACTCTGCCGAATCCCGTTTTTGAAGAGCGAACCTGGCTGCTTGTGACCGGTGGAGACGCGGAGGGAGTTCAGCGGGCAGCTTCGGATTTTCTTTACCGTTACTGGCGGTACGCGAAGGATGCTTCGTCGTTTCGGGAAGGGATGCCGCCCATCGAAGGGGAGTGGGAAAGTGAATTGTCACCGGTTACTGAAAGGTACACGGGAGACGTGACGCTTCGCCTTCCAAAAACCGTCGGTGCGGGTGAGGCTTTTCGTGTGGTTGCACTGGACGACAATGAACCCCCGGGCCCGGCCGCGGGGGTGGAGATCGAGGTTGTGCGTGAAGGGGAACGAGTGAGGGTGGGGCGGACTTCCAGTTTTGGGGAAGCTGTGTTTCAGCTGGATGAGCCAGGTGACTACGTGTTTCGAGCGGGCAGGGCGACAGCAAGTGCAGGGCGAGTGACGGTCTTGCGCTGACTGGAGAGATACGGATGCTGGATCGCTTTATTAGCTTTGTCTATGCGGCGTACGGGACACAGCTTGTACGCTACCTTCTCTTTTCGGGTTTGGCGTTTCTGATCTTCTATGTCTTGTTTCGGCGACCGCTTTCCCGTTTTAAAATTCAAGATAAATTTCCGGGATGGCGTCATTACCGCCGGGAAATCATTTGGTCTCTTTGCAGTCTGCTGATTTTTACGCTGGTCGCATGGGTAATTTATAATCCGTGGGTCAGGCCTTATACTCAACTGTACAAGAATATAGGCGAGCACGGGTGGACCTGGTTTGCCGTCAGTATCGGGTTAATGATTATCATTCATGACACCTGGTTTTACTGGACACACCGTTTGATGCACCACCGGCGTCTATTCAAGCTGTTTCATTCCTGCCATCATCGCTCACACAGTCCATCTCCATGGGCGACGTTTGCTTTCGGGCCGCTTGAGGCGGCGGTGCAGGCAGCGGTGATCATTGTCTTTGCGTTCGCGTTTCCGGTTCATCCACTTGCGCTGCTTGTTTGGCTGTTTTGGATGACGACGTTCAATGTACTCGGCCATCTCGGTTTCGAGATTCTGCCGGCGTGGGTGTATAAGGGAGTTGGAAAATATATTTTCAATACAACGACCAATCACGATATGCATCATCGCTACTCCCGCGGAAACTACTCCATCTACTTTCGCTTTTGGGACATAGTCATGGGAACGACCCATCCGCGATATGAAGAGGAATTGAGTCAGGTTCGCGAACGGGCAAAACGTCGGGACTGGTCGCCAAACGGGGCGAATCAACGAGGAGTTGGAGCTGCGGCCCAGACGGGAGTGTCGAGATTCGGAGGAAAGAATTTTCAACACGATTCCAGCGGACGAATTCATGAGAAACGGATACATAGATAAACTCTTCTCTCTCGACGGAAAAGTAGCTGCCGTGATCGGCGGCACGGGGGAGTTATGCGGAGCGATGGCGGCCGGTCTGGCTTCGGCCGGCGCCGAAGTCGCCTTGATCGGGCGGTCGGAGGAGAAGGCAAAGGCGCGCTTGGAGGCGATCGAGTCGGCTGGAGGCAAGGGAAGTTTCATCCGCAGTGACGTTACCACCCGCGAGAATATTGAGGAGCTGGCGGATGTTTTGTTTGAACGGTATGGGACCGTTGATGTGCTGATCAATGGAGCGGGTGTCAACGGATCGACGCCATTTCTCGATATTTCGGACGAGGAATATGAACGGATCTTCGAGGTCAATCTCCGGTCGGTCTTTCTCGCGTGTCAAATTTTCGGCCGCCGCCTGATCGAAGGTGGGAAACCGGCATCGATCATTAATATCGGTTCGATGGCCGCGGTCCTGCCGCTGTCGCGCGTTTTCACCTATTCGATGACAAAAGCCGCTGTTCACAATCTGTCCAAGAATCTCGCGAGAGATTGGGCGCCCATGGGCATTCGGGTGAACACGCTCGTTCCGGGATTCTTTCCGGCGGAACAAAACAAGAAGCTCCTCACTGAGGACCGGGTGGCGAGCATCATGGGCCACACCCCGATGAAACGGTTTGGTCAGTCGGATGAGCTGATCGCGGCGACCCTCCTGCTTGCCTCCGAACGCGCGGGATCGTTTATCACGGGGGCCGAGATCATTGTCGACGGAGGATTTTCGTCAATGGCGATTTGATCGCGGCCGTCCTGTCAGGGAGATCGTCGAGGAGGTGGCGGGCAAGCGTTTTCTTCAGGCGGTTGCGAGCTCGATAGAGACGCGTTTCAACCGCTTTTGTCGAGCAGCCGACGACCGCGGCGATCTCCTGGTAGGACATTCCTTCGTATTGAAAAAGGAGCAGCGCGGTCTTGAGATCGTGGGGCAACTCGTCGATTGCCGCACGAACGGCACGCACGGTTTCTTCCTTGGCCAGCTTATCGGAAGGCAGCTGCGCGCGTTCGTCGGCAATCCAGTCAGTTCTGTCATGGCTCTCGCTTCCGTCCCGGTCGATTGCCGGGGCGTCTAACGGTGTTGTCGGATGACGCTTTCGCCAGCGAGCCCGGTTGCGGCAAAGGTTGGCGGCGATGGTGAAAAGCCACGTGGAAAAGCGAGCGTCGCGCCGGAAACGATCGCGATGCTGATAGACGCGGACAAATGTTTCCTGCGTGACTTCGACGGCGTCGGTCTGGTTTTGGGTGTATCGATAGGTGAAGGCGAGAAGCGGGCGCTCCCATCGCGCAATCAGGAGGGAGAGGGCATGATCCCTGCCCGCGCACAATTCGGCCATCAGCTCAATATCCCTTTGGTTCGTTTCGGGCATTTTTGGCTGTTCGGGTGATCAGCGGCTGGATACCAGCGATTCCGGGTCAGTCGCGAGAATCCCGTGGGGACGTCCGCTGCCCATGACTTGAGCCCCGGCGCCAGCTAAATAACGCGCGCGCGCTTCCGGTTCCATGATCGCCGCTACCTCGTAGATGTGGCGCAGCATGGCGCGGTGGCAATCCTCCTTCACGCGCATCAGATTTGCCAGTTCAGCCTCTACGGAGGCGCTGTATTCGTTGGACTTCAGCAGCTCCTCCTGAAATCGATTTTGCGCAGCGATCACTTTCGCGCACAAGTTCTCGCATACCGGCCAGTACTCCGCGTGGAGGCGTTCGACTTCGCCAAATTGCTCCGCGTCGAGGTCGAATTCCATCCGAAGCCATTCAAGCTCTCCCGTGATCCTGATATCTGGTTCCGGAGCACACTGTTGCCAGAAGGAATATCCGGCGAAGGCGCCGACTGCCGAGGCGGCCGTGACAAAAAGCAGGACAAGCAAACGCTTCATCAGTCGGAGTGCTGGATGTGCCGAGCGAGCGCGACAGGATTGATCGATTCAAAATACGCGCGTTCGGCGGATGGAACTTTCGCAATTTCGTGACGCTGCTGAAGGCGGAACTCGGCCGCCCCGATCCCGGCGAGCATGGCAAGGAGGAAAAAACCGGCCGCGACCGCCGGGCCGATGAAGGTGTGTTCGAACCAGCCGGACAAGATTCCAAAGTGCGACCGGCGTCCTTCATCCGCGGCGATCCTTCGCCAAACCTCCCGTTCAAGATTGGGGTCGGGAGCAAGCGGACACTCCCACTTCATCAGCAGATGGTCGAGCTTATCGTTGTCGTTCGTGGCTGGCATGGTTAGGCGAAGTAAAACCCCGATCAGAGGAAAAACCCTCGTTGTTTTTGTGTCCTTTCAGGATTTTGCCGGTTTTGCGCGGCTAAAGGAGGACTCAATGACGGAGAATCCGAGCAAAATTCCTCAAGAGCAGGGAAGGCACGAGTAGCACGATTCGCGACGGACCGCAAATCGTCCGATACCTCCGCCGTGAAGGGCGATGGCTACGGCTGAGACGGCTGATCCGCTCCCGCGGTCGCTCGCCGAAATTCCTCCATCGCTTCCGGCATCAGCGATTTCAGGTGCGCAATGCGCTGCTGGTCACTCGGGTGAGTCGAAAGGAGTGTCGGAACTTGCGGGCGGCCCTCAGCGACAGCGTGCATCCGCTGCCAGAAATCGACGGCTTTGCGCGGATCGAATCCCGCGCGGGCGGCATACATAATGCCGACTTCGTCGGCTTCTTTTTCCGCGCGGCGCGAAAACGGGAGCTCGACGGCGAGCGTTGAGCCGAGACCGTAGGCGATCATAATCGCGTTTTGGTGCTCGGAGTCCCGCGTCGCTATGCCGAGGCCGATACCCGCGGCAGCGAGGCTGATGGCCCGGGTCATCCGTTCGCCGCCATGCCGGGCTGTCACGTGGGCAATTTCGTGGCCAATGACCGCCGCCAAGTGATCGTCCGTTTCGGCGATGTCGAGAAGGCCGGTGTAGACCCCGACTTTTCCTCCTGGAAGAGCGAATGCGTTAATCGTGTCGTCGTCATCGAAAACTACAAACTCCCACTCGAGGTCCGGCATGTCGTCGGCGGCGACAGCCGCAATTCGGCGTCCGACTTCCGAGACGCGCGCAATTGCCTCAGGATCCGTTGAAACCCGTTCCTGCTGTTTAATCTCCTGAAAGGCACTCGCTCCGAGCGCGACCTCCTGGCTCAGCGGAGTGGCAATAAAAGCGCGGCGGCCGGTTTCCGGCACTGTGTAACATCCGCTTAGGGTCAGCATCCCGCCGAGGAGGATCAGTGCGGTGGACCTGATGAATGAGTTCATTGGCAATAAGGGTAGTCAGAAATTGGAAGTTGTCAGTCGAATCCTGCGCTCACTCAGGCTGTATCTCGTTTTGAATGATCTGATCAACGGTCTGGCGTTTGCGGATGAGAGTAAAGGAGCCGTCCGAGCGGCGGAGAATCTCCGGCGCCTCGGGAAAAGAATTGTAATTTTTCGCCGGCATTGCGCTGCAGTAGGCACCCGCGGCTTCGACGACGAGAAGATCGCCGATTTCAGCCTTTTGCAGCCGGCGAGGGAGGAGAACCTCAGGTTCGTCCGGTGCAGGGGTCAGAATGTCGCCGGATTCGCAGCAATGGCCGACGACGAGATAATCGGCAGCTTCGTTGGCGTCGTCGCGTGATTCGTCAGCCGGAACGACCACGAGCGGATGCTGGGCGCCATAGAGCGAAGGGCGCAAGATCTCGGTCATGCCGGTGTCAGTTTTCAGAAACGTGTACCCCTCGGGGCCGGTGTCGACGATGTCTTGTACGGTACTGACGATCGCGCAGGCGTTAGCGACGAGAAACGTGCCCGGTTCGATCTCAATTTGTATTTTTCGTCCGGTTTCATCGGCAAACGCGACCAGGTCGGAGGCGAGTTTTTGTCCAATAACCGACAGGTCGGTCGACTTCTCGCCACGCATGCGCCCGACCTTGTAGCCGCCGCCCATGTTGAGGACGGATACGGTGGGAAATTGGCGAAGGACGTTGATATTAAGTTCAGCGACACGAGCCCAGACCTCCGGGTCGGTTCCGGAGCCGATATGGGTGTGAATCCGGAAGATGTCGAGGTTGTGGCGCTCCAGAACCTCCCGGACTTCATCGGCTTTCTCGTGCCAAATGCCGAAGCTTGAGCCGGGACCGCCGACGTTGGTGCGATTGCTGTGGCCCGAGCCGAGGCCGGGGTTGAAGCGCACGCCGATACGGCCGCCGGGAAAGGCGCGTCCGTAGCGTTCCAGTTGATGAAGGGAGCAGGCGTTGAGCGTGATCCCGGCACGAACCAGGTCGGCGAAGTCCGCCGGAAGTTCCTGGGTGGACAGTGAAATCTTCTCGGGGGCGATTCCCGCTTTGAGGAGGCGATGCACCTCGAATCCGGTGCTCGCGTCGAAATGCAGCCCGCACCGGTCGAACAACTGGAGGATGGCGGCATTGGACGACGCCTTCATCGCGTAACGCACGGTCAGACCGAAGGGGTTCGGAAAGGCGAGGGCGGCTGCGGCGCACTGCCGCAGCGTCGACTCGTCATACACGTACGCCGGCGTGTTAAAGTCGGCGCGCAGGCTGCGGACCTCGCCAGGAGACAGAAACTTAAGGCGCTCCATGAGAAGAGGAAGCCTGCCGGAGCGATGGATCAAGTCAAGGGGGAGCGACTGAAATTTTGGATTGGGGATTTTAGATTTTGGATTGGGAACCTTGCGTTTTCATGGGGCGGGAATTTTGGAAATGATTTCGGCGGCGACCAAGTCGCAGGTGAGGGCGGAAAAATGAATTCCGTCGGTGTGGTAGGCGGAACTCTTCCACGAGAGACCGTTGTCGTTGGAAACCAGACCGCAGGTGTCGATGAGAATCGCCCCGCGGGCGCTGGCGAGTTCTCGCAGGAGGTTGTTGGTGATCGGAACGTTCGCCTGATGTTTTCCCTCGGGCCGCGGAGTGATCGTGGTGATCATGAAGCGGGAGGCGGAAAGGCCTTCCGCTTCCCACAGATCGATTGCGGTTGCGAAATTGTCGCGAATCTCCTCCGGGGAATGGCCATCGTGGATGTCATTTACGCCAAAAGAAAAATAGCCGTAGTCCGCCGCCGTCGGGGTGAAGGCGTTCACTCGCTCAACGCCATCCTCGCTCCACGGATAGCCTTTTCCTAGCATCTCGGCTTCGAATCTGGTGAATCCGTCGATCACGCGCAGGGCGTTCGCTCGGTTCGTGTTGCCAAGGCCCGTTCCGCTTTCGGTTCCGTCGATTCCATGATTGACGGCTTCAATGTCTGGCCGGAGGAGCATGATTCGGCCGGAAATCAAACTCGGGTGATCGGGATAGTCGTCGGGATCGACGGCCGGACGCGAGCCGTTTCCGACGTAGCTTTTGACGACAACTCTGTCGTTCTCATTTGCGCCCCGCTGCAGATTGGAGTCGCCGATCATGGTCAGGCGGATGGCTGGAACAGTGGTTTCGACCGCTGCCGTGGGCGGGGAATCCGCAAGTCCGGCGGTCCGGCCGATGACACGGTATTGATACGTCGTGCCAGGCGTTCGCTCCGTGTCATCGACAAATGGGGGATCCGAGGTTGTGGCGAGGACCATCCAATCGGAATTTGGCGTTCTTCGTTGAATAACATAGCTGTCCACGTCGACGGTCTCCCAGTCGACTTCGGCTCGGAGGCGGCTCAAGCGGATGACGGAAACATCAAACGGCATCTCAGCCTCGCCGGGATGGGACGGTGGTATCAGGGTGATTCTCATAAAGCGTTTTTCGTCGGACCCGATCGGCGTGAGATCGGCGACCGTCACCCATTGCAGGTTTCCTTCGGTTTCGATTTCGATGACCTGTTCATCCATCGGCTGCCAGTTGACCAAGTCGGCGGAGCTTTCAAAAACAGCAGTCACATCGTGCTGCGACCGCTGGCGAAACCGGAAGGCAAGATGTTGCACGCCTTCCAGTTCGACCATCTTCGTTTCCTGAAAGCCGCTTGTTTGCGGCAGGTGAGGATCGAGACCGAAGAAATAGCGGGCGAGAAGCGGAATGCCAAAATTTCCCGGGTCATCGTCAGGCGAAACACTCATCCCCGGGAAATTCTCGAACAGCCACGGATAAAAGTTCGAAGGGGTGACGCTGTTGGCGACCGGCTCGGCGGCAGTGTCGCTCGCGAAAGACAGTCCGCCTGTATAAAAAATATGGATACTGAAAGCGATTGTTGCGGCGGCTCCTGATACGGTGATTGAAGAAACGATACCGGGGATGCGACGCGATTTCATAGCGTTCCATTATGACCGAACCGGCTAAGCAGGGAAATCGGGCACCATCCGATCCGGTTCACGGGGATCGGCGAGCAGCGATCGGGCGATGGATTACTTAAACGCGAACAAAGCTCCGATGCGCCTCAAAAGTCTTTGAACGGGCGGCGCGGTTCGGCTTCCACCATCACTTCGCGGAGCCAGCTGTTGAACGCGCGGCGCAGTTCGTCCGCTTTCTCAGGATTTTCCGCAAACAGGTTATTTTGTTCGCGGAGATCGGCAGTGAGATTGAAGAGAAATTCGCCCTTCCCGTTTCGGATCCATTTCCAGTCGCCGACTCGCGCGGCCTCGCGCTCGCGTCGCTTCCAGAACATCGCCTTGCGCGGGGAAGGCGCTTCACCCGTTAGCACGGGCATCATGTCAAAGCCGTCGAGGACAAGGCCGGACGGCGGCTGCACGCCGGCGAGGTTGAGCAGTGTCGGCATCAGATCGAGGCCGGTGAGAAACGCGTCGCTGGTTGTTCCGGGTGCAATCCGGCCGGGAAAGCGCGCGAGGAAACAGACGCGGATGCCGCCCTCGAAGACCTCTCCCTTGCCGCCGCGCAGCGGCCCATTGTCGGCGACGCCGGCGCCGCCGTTATCGGAGAAGAAGATGACGAAGGTGTTCTCGGCAATCCCGTGCTGGTCGAGGCGATCCAAGATCGATCCAATCGCAGCATCCATCGCCGAGATGGCGCCTCGATAGTGCGAGCGGCGCATCGCGCGGTTCGGCCGCTGAGCGGGTTCGTTGTAAAGGCGGCCGTCGACGTAGGCTTCGTTATCGTAGTCCCCGGGGTAAAGTTTTCGCCATCGGTCGGGCGCCTGGGCACGGCCGCGGATTTTCGGGTCCAAACTGGAGGCGCCGTGCGGTGCGTTAAACGGGACGTAGAGGAAAAAGGGGCGGGCGTGGTTTTCGTCAATGAACCGGATGGCGTCCTGTTCGAAAAGACTCGTCACGTAGGTGCCTTTGCCTTCCGTGGTGGGATCGTTGTCACGGTACATCGACGGAACGCCGTATCGCTCGTGGGTGTAGTAATCGATGCCGGTGTTCACCAAGCCGAAAAACTCGTGCCAGCCGCGCTGAAGCGGGAGGAAACGCCGGTGAACGCCGAGATCCCATTTGCCAAAAATGCCGTTGTAGTAATTCGCCGTTCGAAGAAGATCCGCCACTGTGATCTCGCGCGTATCCATACCGCCGATACGCTCCCAGCTGACCGCGTAACTTTCGGCGTTGTACTCGTGTCCGTAGTCGGGGGCCTCATTGCGGATCATGTCGTAGATCCCGTTTCGCTGCGGATAGCGGCCGGTGAGGAATCCGGCGCGGCTCGGTGTGCAAGCGGGCCAGGGGACATAGAAACTGGTCAGGCGGATACCTTCGTTGGCGAGCCGGTTGAGATTCGGCGTAACCAGCTCGTCGTTCGTGATGCCCAAGTCGTGGTAACCTTGGTCGTCGGATACGATCAGCACGATGTTCGGCGGACGATTTGCGGTTTCGGCTGAAACGGCCGGCCGACTGCCTGCGGCGAGGCAAGAAAGTATGATGGCAAGAAGGGCGATGTGCGGAGCGTTTATGCGGGAGAAGCGGAAGAGCGGCATAGTTGATCTGGTAGCGGATCCACGGAGCTGCGGCAAAGGGAAAATTGGCCGGCAGGCGGAGCGCGGACGCCGTGAGGCCCTCACGCGGCGGCGGTGGCAATCTCGCGAACGACCTCACGAGGATTTTTGTCGTCTCGAAATCCGAGGAAGACCGGGTGGCGCAGGGAATCGTCGTCGGTCCAGCCGGAGAAGCGGATCTGGCAAACGAGTTTGGGTTTGAGCCAGGTGCAGTGTTTCATTTCGGCTCTTGTGAGGCCGCCGCCGAAGGATCGCTTCCGTGCGGCGGGGAGGTTGACGAACGGACAAGTTTTCGTTTTCAGCGGCTGAAATTTGCGGTGTGCATCGCGGAGTGAGCGCTCATTGAAGCCGGTTCCCACACGGCCGACATAGTGAAGATCGCGGCCATGGTAGACTCCGACGATAATGGCGCCGAAATGGGATCGCGCCCCCTTGGGTTCGGTGTAGCCGCCGATGACGAATTCCTGCTGCTGCTGGACTTTCATTTTCAGCCACGTTCGCGTGCGCCGTCCGGGCAGGTAGGGGGAGTCAGCCTGTTTGGCAATCAGCCCCTCGAGTCCGAGGCGTTCGGCCTGTGCGAGAAACGATTCGGGGTCGCCTTGAATGCTGGCTGAAAAGCGGACCGGTTCCGGCGCGGCCGCGAGCAGTTGTTCGAGCATTTCCTTGCGTTGCCGGAGGGGAAGTCCGCCGGTGGCGTGTCCGTGTATATTGAGGAGGTCAAAGGCATAGAAGTAGATCGGCTGGTCTTTGCCGCCGGAGCGGTAATTTTGGAGGCGCTGGAAAGACGGAACTCCGGATTCCAGCAGGGCAACGGCTTCGCCATCGATGACAAGCTCATCCGCGGGCAAGGCGGCAACGGCGTCGCGGATCGCGGGAAATTCACGAGTGATGTCGATCTCGTTCCGGCTGAAAAGCCGCACTTCGTCCGTACTTTTGACGGCAAGGATCCGGTAGCCATCGAACTTGATTTCGAAAATCCAGTCGCCCGCTTCGGGAAGCCGTGTCGCGAGGGTCGGCTTCATCGGGGCAACGAAATCGGGCCGCGCGGCCGGGAGATCGGCGACAGCTAGAACCATTTTCCGGGACGGGCGCGGAGTCTTCTTCGGCTGCCGCCGCGCATCCGGTTTATTCAGCGACTCGTCCGCGTTTTCGGCGGCTATTTCGGCGAGGGTGCGGCCGGAAAGAACGGACCGGTCGTCGTCGCGCTGGGAGATGCGCCACGTGTTGTCCTTTCCTTTAAGGAGGAGCCACTGTTCCTTGTCGGCGGCCGCACTGGCGCTGGCCCGGGTGCGGACGAGCAGCCAGCTGCCGCGGAGCTTTTCGCCGGCGAAGACGATGGAGAGCCGGCCGTTTTTGACCGCTTCGGCGGGATCGCCTTCGAGAACTTCATACAAGCCGCGATCCCACAGCATGACGGCGCCGGCACCGTAGTTGCCTTGAGGAATGTTGCCCTCGAAATCCCCATAGTCGAGCGGATGGTCCTCGACGCGGATCGCGAGGTGTCTGTCGCCCGGCTTTTCAGGAAATCCTTTCGGAACCGCCCAAGAGGCGAGGGCGCCTTCGATTTCGAGCCGGAGATCATAATGGAGGCGGCGGGCGCGATGTTTTTGAATGACAAACCTCCGTTGCGCGGGTGCCCTGTTCGCGCGTTTGGTTTTGGCGGGAGTTGATTGCCAAGGAGGTTCGGGCGATTGGGAGAAATTGCGTTTTGACTCGTAGCGGCGCCGTCGGTCGGTGCGGGTTGCGGTTTTGCGCGGCATGGGACGGTGCGGCTGACGACTTGGTTCGAACCGTCAGGCGGTTTTTCGCTTTCGTGCCTTGGACGCTGCAGCGGAGGCCGCGGCAGGCTTTTTCTTGGTTTTGGCTTTGGCCGGCTGGCTCTTTGCTTTTCCTTTCGCCTCTCCCTTTTTTGCTTGGGAAAGACTTTCCTGGAGGACCTTGACCAAATCGACCACCTCGGTCGTCGGAGCACGCTTGCGAGTCGGAACCGTTACCGGTTCTCCGCCAGCGATCTTCTTTTCGATCAGCTCCATGAGCGCCACGCGGTAATCGTCTTCGTAACGTTCCGGATCCCAATCGACCGTGAGGCTTTCGACGAGGGATTTGGCGGTTTCGAGCTCCTTGCGCGACACCTTTGCCTCGCTCGGAATCTTGAGGTCGTCCGCGCTCGTGATTTCGTCGGCGAAATGAAGCAGCTCGAGCACGAGCAGGTTATCCTTCGGCTTTACAGCGGCGAGATATTCCCGGGTTTTGATCACGACCTTGGCGATTCCGGTCTTGCCGGTTTCGTTGAGGGTGTCGCGGAGAAGAACGTAAGCCTTTTCGCCGCCTCTTTGCGGTTCGAGGTAATACGGCTTTTGAAAAAAAATAGGATCGACCTTATCCAGTTCCACGAAATCGAGAATGTTCACGGTCTGTGTGGCCTCGACATCCACGCTTTCGAAATCTTCCTCGGTGAGGACGACGAACTGGTCTTTCGCGTATTCGTAGCCTTTGACAATCTCCTCCCAGGGAACCTCTTTCTCATCGGTCTCGGCCACTCGCTTGTATTTAATCGGACTCAGGTCGCTCTTGCGGAGCTGGCGAAAGCGTACCGTTTCCTGGCGGGTCGCGGGATAGAGCGCGACCGGGATGTTAACGAGCCCAAAACTGACGGAACCTTTCCAAACCGCGCGCATACAACGAAATTTTTCGGGAGACAGGGCCGGCCGCCTCGGCTTTTTTTGCGGCCGTCGTCTCCAAACCTCCTGGTTCTTACCATACGTATTGCGCCGGAAATTTCATCTGATCTCGGATGATCGCTTGTTCCGCGCATCGGAAAATCCGGGTACAGAAAAGGGGCGCCTCGTTGAGACGCCCCTCCCCAGTAGTCGTAATGAAGCGAAACGACTTTTGGTTTCCCCGCCCGACTGAAAGCGCGATCACCACATCTTCGCTCCCGTCAGGCGGAAATCTCATTCCTCCCCAGAGATTTCTTGCAACAGCTCGTTCCCTGCGACCTGCTTTTCCATTCCCGGGGCATCGAACTTTTGTCTAATGCTTGATGGTAACAAAACCGGATGTCAATCGTTTGCGCGGCGGGTTTTTCCTTGCTCTGCTCTTATCACCTTTCGGATAGTTTCGCGTCACGCGCTGGAAGGATTTTCAGCATCACCTCTAAAATCGATACCCGCTTTGGTCCATCTGACATGAGTAAAAAACTCCATCCATCTCTGCTTGCCGCGATTTTCCTCGTTTTCTCGGCGGTGTTGCTCCATGGGCAGACGACGCCGGAGTATCGAGCGATTTGGGTAGACACTTGGAACGCCGGGTTCAAGTCGGCGGCGCAGATCGACCAATTGATTGCCGACGCGCAACGCGGTAATCTGAATATGATCATTCCCCAAGTGCGGCGACGGGCGGACGCTTTTTATGACAGCACGATCGAGCCGAAAAACACCGGCGTTTCGCCGGCGAATTTCGACCCCCTCGCTTATCTCTTGACCAAAGCTCACGCGGCAAGTCCGCCGATCGAAGTTCACGCCTGGATCGTCACGTACCCGGCCGGAAGCGGGACGGGCCATCCGGATCATGTTTTGACGAATCATCCGGACTGGATCATGGAATCGGCGGGCGGGGCGACCGAGGTCAGCAACGAATACTGGCTCGATCCGGCCCACCCTGGGGTGCAGGAACATATTCTCGCGGTCGCGCTCGATATAATCACCCGCTACGATATCGACGGGTTTCATTTCGACTACATCCGGTACCCGAGTCCGGACTGGGGATACAACCCTGTTTCGGTGCAACGCTTCAACGACCGATACGGACGGTCGGGAACGCCCGCAACCGGCGATTCCTTGTGGCGCCAGTTTCGCAGGGACGCCGTCACGGAACTGGTCCGTCGCGTTTACCTCGAAGCGATTCATGTAAAACCCGATATTGTGATCTCCGCTTCCACGATCGGTCAGGGGGGCGGCATCACTTCGATTTCGCAATGGCCGAACAGCACGCCGTACAACGCGCGACTGCAGGATTGGCGCGGGTGGATGGAAGAGGGGATCCTCGATCTGAATGTGCCGATGCTCTACTATGATCAGGACGGCTCCTTCGCGCACGGCTGGACGAATTGGAACATCTTTGCGAAAAACCATAAGTATGGCCGCCACCTCGCGATCGGTGCCGCCTGGTACCTGAACTCGGTCAGCAACACCTTGGGGCAGATTGATGAAACGCGGCAAACGACCGCCGCGGGACACAGGGCGGACGGCATTTCGGGCTACAACTATTCCCGGACCACTACCGATAACGTCTCCCGGACGACCTTTCTCAACACAATCTCCGCTGCGGGAGGACCGTTTCCGCAAAAGGTTCCGACTCCGACGATGCCCTGGAAGGTCAGTCCGAATCGCGGATATGCGATGGGAATCGTCACAGCGAGCAACGACGGCTGGCCGTTCGATTACGCCGAGGTGAAGCTGACCGGCCCGGAGACGCGGACGGTCCGTACGGACGGCAATGGATTTTATGGCGTTGTCGATCTCCTGCCAGGCACGTACACGATCACCGCCTCGATGCCGGACCTGCCCTATGACCCGGCGGTGGCGGAGATCTCGGTAGTCGCGGGAGAAGTGGCATCGGCCGACCTGACCCTTGAGTTCGCTCCGGCCGCGGAAATTATCATCGATAACCCAGAAGCCGAATTCGCGGGAAGTTGGGTAACCGGCTCGAATCCGAGCCAGTTCGGGGCGAATTTCCGGCAAGCTTGGACAATTGACGCAGCTGGAGCGCCCACGGCGACGGCGACGTTTCGGCCGATCATTTCAATTCCCGGAACCTATGAAATTTACGCCTGGTACGTTTCCGCTTCCAACCGCGCATCCAATGCCCTCTATCAAATCGTGCACAGCGGCGGACAGGAAACGGTGACCGTTGACCAGCGGACCGGCGGCGGTCAGTGGCGGCTGCTGGTGTCGGACATCCATTTCGCGGCGGGCACCGATGGCTATGTGCGACTCGGAAACAATGCCGACGGAAGCGCGGTGATCGCGGACGCGGTGCGGTTTCAATTGATTGAAGCCGATCCGGATCCCGCGGATTTTTTTGAAGACCCGATAGTTTATGCCGGCAGCGAAAGCGCGATCGTGACGTGGGAGACAGTCGGTCCATCCGTCGTGCAAGTCGAGTATGGCCCGTCGCGGGTGACGACCGACCTGACGCAGGAAACGACGACGATGACAACCGAACACTCGGTGACTATCAGCGGCTTGCAGAGTGCTAATCAATACCAGTTGCGACTGCACGCACGTGCGGGGACGAAAACGTATTCGTCGAATTGGTACAGCTATGAGACCGGTTCGGCGGTAGAAGTGATCGTGGACAATGAAGACGCCGGTTTTTCCAAGACAGGAAGCTGGGATACCGCAACCTTCGGAACCTTTTACGGCGACAACTATGCCCGGTCATTCGCGGGCGCGAGTGGGGCGACCGCGACTTTTCGTCCGGTGCTTCCAGTGTCGGGTGCTTACGATGTGTATACGATGTACGCGGATGGAGCAGGCCGAGCCGTTAACGTCGAACATCGCATCGGTCATGCCGGGGGCGAAGAGAGCGTGTTCATCGACCAGCCCACCGGCGGCGGCGTCTGGCGATTGCTGTTGGAAGGGCGACAATATCACGCGGGCAATGACAGTTTCGTCCGAATTACCAATAACGGCACCGGCGTGACAATTGCCGACGCGCAGCGGTGGGTGCTCCGCGATTCTCCTCCCGAGCACATCCTGACCACTGACATTGACGGGAGCGGAACGGTGACGCGGAACGTTGCCGCGGCGACGTATCCTCACGGAGCAATGGTTCAATTGACGGCGGAAGCGGCGGACGGCTGGGCATTCTCGCATTGGGAAGGGGATTTGCAAGGGGAGAGCGAGTCCGCCTCTATTCGCCTCTACCGCGACCGTCAGGTGACGGCCGTCTTCCATGAGCTTCACACCCTGACAACCGCGGCGATCGGGCAAGGAACGGTGGAGTTGACACCGGATCAGGCGGAGTATCCGGAAGGAAGCGAAGTGCAGGCGCTTGCGGTTCCCGCGCCCGGGTGGGCGTTTATCGGTTGGACCGGCGACCTGACCGATGAGGAAAATCCGATCCTTGTTTGGATGGACGGCGACAAAACGCTCACCGCGAACTTCGGCTTTTCCTATGAGGCGTGGAGCGAAGCGGCCTTCACGGAACAAGAGCGCAACGACCCCGCCGTAAGCGGGCCCGACGCTGACCCGCGGGGCCATGGCATTCGAAATCTATTGAAATACGCGTTTGGAATGAACTTTGCGCAACCGGATCGCTCGCGCCTCCCGTCGGTTGAGGTCGATAATGGAAAGCTGGTTCTTCACTACACGCGGCTCCGTTATGAGTCCGGGTTGCAATACCAGATCGAATTTTCCAGCAATCTGATCGACTGGCAGCCGGCGAACGGTGTCCTGACTGAAACCTCAGTCGTCCCGGAGCCGGACGGCCGCACCGAACGCGTGACCCTCGAATCCCCGCCAAACACCTTCGAAGAACGGGCATTCATTCGTCTGCGGGTCGAATGAGAACGAAGGTCTTTGTTTGTCCGTGCCTGTCCGTCTAACGGGTCGCCTTCAGGACCAAAGACCTGCTTTTCCGGCATAGATCCAGCTTGTGGAACGGGCAGAAGCCGCTTCGGAAGTCTTCGATGCGGGTGAAGAATCAACCGAAATCAACGAGCCAGAATATTCCTATGAAACAATTCCATTCGATGAAGGATGCTTTTATCCATGAGTTGCGAGACATCTACGACGCGGAGAAGCAATTGCTAAAAGCTTTACCGGAGATGGAGAAGAAGGCCGCCTCGCCCGATTTAAAAGCGGCGTTTCGCGAACACTGTGAGCAGACGGAAGAACAGGTGCGCCGTCTTGAGCAATGCTTTGAGAAGCTCGGGGAAAAGGCGTCCGCGACGTCATGCAAAGCGATGAAGGGAATTATCGCGGAAGGCGAGGACCTCTTGAAGCAAAAGGATGCGGGCGACATTCTCGACGCTGCCTTGATTGGCGCGGCGCAAAAGGCGGAGCATTATGAAATCGCGACGTACGGCACCTTGGCCGAGTGGGCAAAAGGCCTGGGTGAGACCGCGGTCAAAGACCTGCTCGGGAAGACATTGAGCGAGGAAGAGGAAACCGACGAGCTCCTGACGAAGCTCGCCCGCGGCGGAATCAATCGGATGGCGAAGAGCGCCGCCTGACGGATCGAGCGGAGGCGGTCCGCGCCGCCTCCGCAGCCAGGATCTCTGCAATCTCGGATCTTGCGTTCCGCCGGATCGCCGGGGATGCCGCCACGCAACTTGCAAGGGCGAAGGTAAGAGCAGGCCCCTTCAGGCCCCTTCAGGGCGTCCGGAAAAAGGGGCTGAAGTCCCCACTCTTACCCGATTTTACTTTACGTAAACTTCGGCGCCTTTGTCGCGAAACTCCTTTGATTTCGTCTGCAAGCCCTCCTCGAGGGCCTCCTGATCCGTCAGGCCCCGTTCGGCGGCAAATCGGCGAACGTCTTCGGTGATCTTCATCGAACAGAAATTCGGTCCGCACATGGAGCAGAAGTGGGCCGATTTTGCTCCTTCCTGCGGAAGGGTTTCATCGTGAAATTCACGTGCGGTCTCCGGATCCAGGGAGAGATTGAATTGGTCTTCCCACCGAAACTCGAACCGCGCTTTACTCAGCGCATTGTCGCGGTATTGGGCGGCCGGATGTCCCTTGGCGAGGTCGGCGGCGTGGGCGGCGATTTTGTAAGCGATGACGCCGTCCTTGACATCCTTGCGGTTTGGCAGCCCGAGATGTTCCTTAGGCGTGACGTAACAAAGCATCGCGCAGCCGTACCAGCCGATGAGGGCCGCGCCGATTCCCGAGGTAATATGGTCATATCCCGGCGCGATGTCGGTGGTAAGGGGTCCGAGTGTATAGAACGGTGCTTCATGACACCACTCGAGCTGCTTTTCCATGTTCTCCTGGATCATGTGCATGGGGATGTGGCCCGGGCCCTCGTTCATGACTTGGACGCCATGTTCCCAAGCGCGGAGGGTCAGCTCGCCCTGTGTCTTCAGCTCGCCGAACTGGGCTTCGTCGTTCGCATCGGCGATCGATCCGGGGCGGAGGCCGTCACCAATTGAGAATGATACGTCGTAGGCGGCCATGATCTCGCAGATTTCATCCCAGTTTGTATAAAGAAAATTCTCCTTGTGGTGGGCGAGGCACCATTTTGCGAGGATGGAACCGCCGCGGGAAACAATCCCGGTCATCCGCCGGGCGGTGAGCGGTATATAGCGAAGGAGGACGCCGGCGTGGATAGTAAAGTAATCGACGCCTTGCTCGCATTGTTCGATCAAAGTGTCACGGAAGATTTCCCACGTCAGCTCCTCGGCTTTGCCGTTCACCTTTTCAAGGGCTTGGTAGATCGGCACGGTTCCGATGGGGACGGGCGAATTTCGCAGGATCCATTCGCGCGTTTCGTGAATGTTTTTTCCGGTCGAAAGATCCATGACCGTGTCGGCGCCCCAGCGGATAGCCCAGCGCATTTTCTCCACCTCCTCGTCGATGGAGGAGGCGACGGCGGAATTGCCAATATTGGCATTGATTTTGACGAGGAAATTGCGCCCGATAATCATCGGTTCGCTTTCCGGGTGATTGATATTGGCGGGAATAATCGCCCGGCCCCGCGCGACCTCGTCCCGGACGAATTCAGGCGTGATTTCATCGGGAATCGAAGCGCCAAATGACTGTCCAGGGTGTTGCTTGTAGAGACTGTTGGACGGGGCGCCGGCATCCATCTCCACCTTGCGTGCCGCCTGCAGTTTCATGTTTTCCCGGATGGCGATGAACTCCATTTCCGGTGTGATGATTCCGGCGCGGGCGTAGTGGAGTTGCGTGACGATTTTACCCGGCTTTGCACGAAGAGGCCGGCGGCGAAGACCGGGGAAACGCCTCAGGGCGCCTTTTTCTTCGGCATGGCCCGCATGGCGGCCGGAGAGGTAGCCATCGTCTTCCGGCCGGATTTCGCGTCCGGCGTATTCCTCCACATCGTCCCGTTCCAGGATCCACGGCTTCCTCATCGGCGGAAGTCCGTCCGCAACCTGAGGATTCGCTTCCGGATCGCCCCACGGGCCGGAGGTGTCGTAGACGCGCACCGGCTCGTTTTCCTCGAGCTCGCCGGTGAGAAGGTTGCGTGTCGGCGCCAATGAAATCTCCCGCATCGGGACGCGAATGTCGGGACGGGAGCCGGTGATATAGATTCGCTGGGAGCTTGGAAAGGCGTATGCGTTTGCCGAAGAGCCGGATAATTCTGCCATGATAATAAAAGATCCAAAGTTGGGGCGGGTCCTGGACCGTGCAGGCAGAGATCGAGTGAGATCGTTTTCCTACGGCGGCATGACCCGCATCAGGTTCAAGGGTTGACGGACCGTGCGTGTCCAAATCTCAGCCTCGCGCGCGAGACTCCCCGGTGGTGGTTATTGCGTGATTAAGTTATTGGTTATCAGTTATTTGTTATTCGTTATCTGTGTTTGTTCAATTCAGTCTTCAAGACCTGATAACTCAATAACCAATACCTGAATACCTGATAACTATTCCAGCGGCAAGAAAATCGTGAAGGTCGAGCCCGCGCCCCACGCTGTTTGAAGGTGGAGGGCACCGTTGCAGTTGTGGAGCAGGCGCGACACCATGGAGAGACCGAGGCCGGTGCCTTTGTCACGGGATTTCGTCGTGAAGTAGGGTTCAAAAATCTCGTCGACGATATCGTGAGGAATGCCGCCCGCCTCGTCTTTTACCGCGATCGAGATGAAAGGCGGTTTATTGGAAAAGACGTCGGCGTGCAGAAATTTCGTTCCGGGCTCGCGGGTAAGCTCGGCGATGTCGATCGGCTCTTGCGCGAGACGCGCTTCAACCTCGATCGTTTGGGACCGTCCGCTGCCCTGAAGAGCGTTAATCATCAGGTTGAGGAGAACCTGAGTGAGTTCAGCACTGCTGATACGCACTTTGACATCGGGGTCCAGCAGATTGACTCGGATGTCTCCGGTTCGAATGATCGGGTGGACTTTAATCAGCTCTCGGAGATCAGACAGGATTAGATTGACAGAGGTAAACGCGGATGAGGTGACAGCCGGGCGTTGGAGGAAGTTGAGGTGCCGGCTGGAAATTTCGGAGCACATCTTGATCTGTCGGGAGATCGTCGCCAGTTGTTCCCGGATCTGGACGAGTTCGCCCTCCTCGATGTTTTTGCTGCTGGAAATCCGGTCGATCAATATGTTGAGGAAGCAGTTGATGATCGTGAGGGGATTGTTGATGTCGTGGAGGACACCGGCATAGACGTCATTGATGGTCCGCGCCATCTCGGCGCGAGTCATGGTTTCCTCGAGTTCCGAGGATACGCTGGTCAGTTTGCGTTCGGCGTCGGCAACCTTTTGCGAGATCTTTCGGTGAGCCATCGCGTTGGCAATGGCGCTGCGGAGACTTGTGACGTCGAACGGCTTGCCGATGTAATCGCGGGCGCCCAGCCGGAGGGCTTGCCGCGCGGTTTCGAGCGTTTCGTAAGCGGTGAGAATAATGACCTCCGTTGCGGGGTCGATTTTCTTCAGACCGCGGAGAACATCGATTCCGGAGATTCCGCCCATGCGGATATCGCAAACCGCGACGTCGATTGGCCGGCTTGCAGCGATTTCGAGCGCTTCTTCGCCGCTTTTCGCGAGGTGAATATTGTATTCCTCGCGAAACACCATGCGGATAGACTGCCGCGGGCCGTCTTCGTCGTCGACGATTAGCAAGTGATGTTTTCCTTCCACGTCGTTCGGCGAAATCTTGGGAGGGCCGCCCTCTGGCTCGGAGCGCGTGGGTGTCGATTGAAAGGAGCGATTCATCGGTGGAGGCATGGTGTCGGGTTTGGTTAGGGTGTTCGTAGTAGGCAGGTAGTTTCCCTGAAAGGTTGCCATGGCCCGGTTGTAACGGTCGAGCCGAAACGGTTCGTGAGGCTCTGATTGCCTGTCGTATTTCTGTCTTGCGGTTTCGAGTTTACCCATGGTTGGTTCCAGAAGGAAAAGAGAGGACAACATCGGGTGATTGCGATCCTTCAACCCGAGGATGAACTTCGAGCTGTCCGCCGTGATCAAGGACGACTCGATTGACAACGGTCAGACCGATACCGAGTCCGGAGTTCCGGGCAGTAAAAAACGGTTCGGTCGCGCGCGCGGCGCTTTCCGGGGTGAAGCCGCGTCCACTGTCCCGGAAACCGATGCGGATTGAGGCGTTTCCGTCGGCGGCCACTTGCTCGATGGTCACAACAACCTGCGGGTTTTCATCGGATTGCAGCGCGTTTAGGAAAATCTCCTGAAACGCTTGGCTGAGGCACTGGGGACGGCAGCGGATGTTGGAGATGTTGCTGCGGTTGTGAACGGTCAGGATTCCTTGGGTTCTGGCCGCCTCCTGGGCTTTTGCGAAACTTTCTCGCAAGAGCTTCTCGATACCGCTCAAAGTGGACGGTGCGTCGCACGGGATCGTGAGGCAGAGAATTTGCTCGGAAAGGCGAGAGATCCGGGTGGTTTCCACCCGCAGCGAATGTTCCAGCGACTCCCGGAAATCAGCTTCGCTGTAGCGGTCCTCCATCAACTGCAGGTGGGTGATCAGCGGGACGAGCGAGTTTTTAACTTCATGGGCAAACCGCTTGGCCATCGCGCTGGTCAGGCGCGCGTTCGCCGCTTCGACCGCCGCTTTGCGCGCGCCGCGCAGCTCCGGGAGTTCCTCCACTTGGACGAGGACGCTTTGCGGAAGCTCTCGCTCGTCGGTCCGGAGAGGCGTCAGGGAGACGCGCAAAGTCCTTCCTTTTCCGTTCCCTTCTTCGAAGCAAAAGGGCTCGGCGATCTCTCCCTTCTCGACGGCGTGGCGAATCCGCTGGGCGATCGGCGATGGCAGCTCGTTGAAAGTGAATGCGGTCGCACTTGCGCCGCTTTTGAGAAACCGGATCGCAGCCGGGTTGGAGTTGGTGATCTCAAACGTCGGACGGACAACAAACGTGCCGGCAGGGGAGGAGGCGTGAATGTCGCGAAGTAACTGATACTCGTCGGCGGCATGCAACCGCGTCCTGTGCATCCGGACGGCTACCCCAAACTCTTCCATCAGGCGAAAGGCGCGATGCAGTTCCTCGTCCGAAAAACTGGCTCGCGTCAGGTGACCGCCGAGCAGGGCAGCGCCGATGGTCATTTCACGATCGGTGATGGGAACCGCGACTTGGCACCCGAGAATCTCGAACTCATGGTGCGCGCGCGGCATTTCGCCGGGCGTCAGCATGCCGCCCATCTGATCGGCGCGGAGCATGCGGCCGTGCCGCATGATCCAATTCCCGATGCCTCCGTTGCGCGACAGTTCGAGGCAGTCCCGGATGTCTGCCGGAATCCCGACCGAAAACATGAGTCGCAGGCGCTGGTGATGGGGGCCGCTGGAAGTGCCGTTTCCTTCCGCGGCCTCTTCGAGAAAAACCGCGACCCGATTGACGCCCGCAACTTCGCGAAGCTTCATGCCAAAGCTTTCAACAAGGGATCGCAGATTCAGCCGTTCATTGGGGAATCGATAAAAATCGCGAGCGATTGGACTGTCGGCTGATTGCGTTACGAATGGAATAGAGCCTGGTGGAAAAGGAGGCTGCACAGCTTTCATAAGGGGCGGGGCGGGAGGCCTCAGGTTATGGCAGGGCACCAAGGGCGACGCCTTGATGCGGCGGCAACGGATCCGCGGACGATTCGGGGAACGGGCCCCGGAAGACCGTCAGCGAATCCACTGTGATAACCAGCAGGCGAAGCGATGTGGATTTGAATGAGAAGCAAACCAAGTGTCGTCATTGGTAAAAAGATCCAAAGATGCAACCGGGGCAGAACTGTCCGCGGCGAACATTCTGAGGAGCATGTCGTTCAGAATGCAAGAACCAGAAGGCGGGCATTCGCTAAAAAAGATGTCAAAGCGATGCCCGCCGCAACCGGTTCGCGGCAGGCTTGGTAATAGATTCCCCCCGGTCATTACTCGATCAGTTAGCGTGCAGATTCACCGGCAGCGAAATGCTGATGCTGCCCTGGCCGTCGGTGCCCCTGTTGCGGATCTCGAGTTTGCCCTCATGGCGCTCGATGATCTTTTTCGTAACGCTCAGCCCGAGGCCGACACCGACGTTTCGGGTGGTGAAAAACGGCTCCGCCGCCTTTTCGGAGAAGTCGGGCGGAATCCCGCCGCCCTGATCGCGGAAGGTCAAGGTCAGCATCCCGTTGCCGTTCGATCCAGGAGTAACGGCGGCCGAAACGGTGACCCGCGGCTCATCGGCGTTCGCTTGGAACCCGTTAAGCAGGAGCTCGAAGAACGCATGTTTGAGGCTGGCGGAATCGCATTGAACGCGGCAGTCCGGCGGCAGTTTTTCGCAGACAAGTTTCGGATCGCCCTGGATAAGCGGTTTTGCCTGATCAAACGCTTCACGCAGGAGTTGTTCGAGTGTGTGGGACTCGACCAAGGCGAGGTCTTGCTTGGACAGATACAGCAATTGGTCCGCCAGACGGGAGATTCGGCGGGTTTCGTGCTGGAGGGTCGTTGCAAGGGTTTTGTTGAATTCCGGATCGGCGCGGTTTTCGGGGATCAGCTGGCGGCACGTTTCGATCGGAACGAGGGCGTTCCGGATTTCGTGGGCGAAGCGTTCCGCGATCAAGGCGGTCAGCCGGAAATTGGACGCCTGCACCTCGGCTTTCCTGGCAGCTTCAATCGGTGTAAAATCCTCGACCGACATCATGGCGCCGGCGACGCCGTTCTCCTCTTGAAACGGAAAAATGGAGACCCGGAAACTCTCGCCGCTCTCAGGCGGGGAGAACAGGAACGGTTCGTGCGATTTCCCGCCATGGGCGGATTCATAGAGGAGGCTGGCCAATTTTCGAGGAAGCGAAGAAAGCTGAACGGGCGGTGACAGTTTCAAAAAGCGGAGCAAAGCGGGATTGGCGTGAAGGATGTTCAGCTCCTCGTCGACGACGAGGCACCCGCTGTTGAGGCGCGCGAAAACGCTCGAGATCAGCTTGTGGTTCGCCAGCAGGTGATCGTGGAGCAGATTGCTCTTGATCGCCATCCCGAGTTCTTCCATCAGGTGGAACAACAGCTCGAGTTCTTCGTTGGAAAACGCTTCGCCGGTCAGACGGTCGCCGAGCGCGGCGACGCCGATCGCCCGTTCGCGGTCCAGGATGGGAATGGCAATCTGACAGCCGAGCAGATTGAATTCGCGCTCCACCTCGAAGTCGGGAGGGACGAGGCTGCTGCCGCTGTCGTCATTGTGACGCAATATCCGTCCGGACCGGAGGACCGTTTGGCCGATTCCGGATCGCGTGGAGAGCGTCAGGTATTCAAACAGTTCGGCTTCGATGCCGACTGAGCAGAGACATTGGAGGCGATGGGAGCGATTGACCGAGGTCGACCCGAGAAATGACGGCGGCGGTTTTTCGAGGAAAATAGCGATCCGGTTGACGCCGGTAATTTCCCGCAGCTTTAACGCGAACTGGTAGGCGAAGGACTTCAGGTTCAGGGAAAACGAGAAGATACGGGAAAAATCGCGAAGAATTTCGAGTGTTTGCAGTGAGTTGGGCGGTGGAGGGCCGGGGCGCCCGAGGCCGGCCTTCGACGGCAGACTCGCCGACCCGCTCGCCGTCGGACTGTTCGGTTTCGCGCCGCCGGTGACGAGTTTGCTGAAGAGATTGTTGAACAAAGTGCCGCGTATCGGCTTTCGGAGGATGAAATCGGCCCCCATGAGCGCGGCCTCCTCTTCCCACTCCGCGGTGAGTTCACCAGCCACAACAAGAATGGGGATTTTCGGGTTGGCCTTTCGAATGGCCTCGATGGCACGGATCGGACGGATCGTCGTCAGGTCCGTATCCAGAAGGCACGCATCAAACAGCGGCCTCTCCAGCAGATGAAGGGCTGTCTCGACATCGCGTTTGTAGTGACATTCCACTCGCTCCGGCGCGGCCAGAATCGCCCGGATCGAGTCTGGCATGGCGGGGTTTTCTGAAATGATGAGCAACTGGATCATTGTTGAGCTGCGTCCGTGTTGACGGCTGACACCTCTGATTGGATGGGCGATGTCGGCGCGGGCGTCAGCGCGGAAGGAAGATCGAGATCGATGCGGGTTCCGGCCGAAACTTTACTGGAAACGGAGATGGATCCTTGGTGGAGGTCGACGATGCGGCGGCAAATTGGCAGTCCAAGACCGGCGCCGCGGCGGTTGTCGCCGGTTCCCTTGGTTGTGAAGTAAGGCGTAAAAATCTTTTCGAGCTGATCTTCCGGGATGCCGATGCCATGGTCCTGGATGGTGATTCTAACCCATTTCCGCCGCTGGAACGATCGGGTCAGATTGGTCACAATGATCTCAATAACCGAGTTCTCCGGGGAGGCATCCAGCGCATTGTGGATGAGATTGGAAAGGAGGCGCTGGATCAGGACGTCGTCGAGATTCATTTCGAGTGATTCCGGGCAGACGATCTTGAGATCGACGCCCTTAGCCGTCAATGCCGCCTCGTGCAGGCCGTGAAGCTGCCGCAACAAAACAGCCACGTTGACGGGCCGAAGCTTCGGCTCATGGTTGGTCGAAAAGAAGAGCGACTCCCGGACGTAGGACTGCATCGCGTGGAGGTTTCGCTTGGCCACGGCGGCAAAACTGCGGAGATCTTCGCTCGTTTCCGGCGCGTCTTCGGTGAGCTGACAATAGGTGAAGATCGGTGTGATCAGGTTGTTCAAATCATGCGCGAGGCCCCTCGAAAGGTTTCCAAGCAGCTCCACCTCCTGGGAACGGGCAATCTGCTTCTTCAGGCGGGCTTGGTTGATGAACAGCCCGAGGTTGCTTGTCAGTTCGAGAAGAAGCGTGAGATCGAAGTTCGTAATGGGCCGGTCGCCGGACTTCTCGCCGATCATCAGGAAGCCGAGCAGATCGGTCCCGTTTTTGAGCCGAAAACAGAGCTTTACGGGCAAATTCCGAAGCGGCTCTTTGATATCGGCGCTCAACCGGTCGAGATCGACCAGGCGATCGCTCAGGTGGGGGTTAAGAATCGAATAGCGAGCTTGTTCAATATGTTGCATGAACGCCGAGTTTACCGGAAGGAGAATCGTGTTGTCCCGAGCGGACTTGGGATGGGAATCGTGCAGGTAAAACGATTCGGCTCGTTCATCCAGCGTAAAAAGGCAGTAAGTTTGGAATCCGAATACATAAACGAGTGTCTCCTTAAGGTCATCGAATAATGAAGCCTCGTCGTCATAATAAAGAAGCTCCTTGCTGAACTTGCGAATTTTGTCCTGGTACTCGAACCGGTCTCCGAGCAGTCTCTTTTCGAAGCGATCCTCGTCGATCCCAATCAATTTGGGAAAGAGAACCGAGCCGATGGTAATCGTCAGCAGGAATAGAAGAATAGAACTGAAAAGCGAAAAGTAGCTGAAACTGTTCGGAAAGATAAGGGCGATTGCCAGCAGGGAAAGGTAGAACACCATGAAGAGGAGGAACAGCCTCGCGCATGTGGCGGCAATCCTCCCAAGGCTCGTGTAAATGTTCAGGATTTGGTGCTGCAGCACGCCGTAAGCCAGCAGGGCGGCAAAAACAATGCTGCCGATTGTGCCAAGGGGGTACACTGTTGTTCCGATCAGCGGATATCGATATATCTCAAATACGGGGAGCGTGTCGTGAAGACCAGAGAACAGGAGGACGAAGTAGGCCAGGATGACGGAGTGAATCTTCTGTTTTTCAAATCCCGTCGCTTTTTTACGTTTCTTGAGGGCGATGGGGATGAAAGCGATGAATGCCGTCGCGAGAAGGACGGTGAATATATAAAAGCCGGGGCCGGCAATCCCATAGTAGGAATAACCGGAAAAAGTCACATCGGATATAATAAACGATGAGAAGGCGGTAGCGCCGAGCGAGATCGGAATCAGGTAGCCAGCATAGTAGATCTTCTTGAAAGGAATGTTGAACAGGAGGAGCACGATGTGGATGAGGAAAAACAGCAGGAAGATAACCGGAATGTGCAACGCGCGGGACACAAAGAGGGCTGTCTCCGGCTGTTTCGTAAAAAACATGGCGAGCACCCCGAAATTCCAGAGAGACAGCCCGATCGAGAAGAATAGATAGACACGGTTGGCATGGGCGCGCGGGTTCCCGAGAAACACGAACACGCCAAGAAATGAGTTGATAATCGCCGCGGTAAGGGGAGCTAGGACAAAAAAATTCATTCGTACCGCTTGAGAATCACACAGGCGTTTTTGCCGCCAAACCCCGCATTCATGTTTACCGCCACTCGCACTGGATAACTTCGCGGTGTGTTCGGCACATAGTCGAGATCGCAAGCCGGATCCGGATCCGTCAGGTTCATCGTGGGCGGAATGGTCGCCGTTTTAATGGCCAATGCACAGATCAGCGATTCGACACCGCCGGCTGCACCTGCCATGTGGCCGGTTACCGGTTTCGTGGCACTGATTTGCAAGCGTTTGGCGTGTTCGCGAAAGACGTCTTTGATGACTTTGGTCTCGATGACATCATTCGTGGCCGTCGCTGAACCATGGACATTGATATAATCGACCTCGGTCGGGTGAAGGCGGGCGCGGCGGAGGGCTTTTTCGAGGGAGAGTCGAGCCCCGCTGCCCTCGGGATCCTGCGCAACCGAATGATAGGCGTCGCAACCGCGGCCATAGCCGACCACTTCCGCGTAAATTTTTGCTCCGCGCGCGATCGCGTGCGAAAGCTCCTCAAGAACCATAAACGCCGCGCCTTCACCCAAGATAAAACCGTCGCGATCCTTATGAAACGGCTTCATCGCGTGTGAGGGAACCTCCGTCTCACGGCTCATGGAGCGCGATGCGCAAAAGCCGCCCCAATAAGCTGGCAGAATCGGGGCTTCCGATGCGCCTGCGATCATGACGTCAACATCGTCTTCGGCGATCAGACCCATGGAGTAACCGATGGCATCGCTGCCCGAGGAGCAGGCTGTGCAGATAGTCGTTGCGTGACCGGTGATCCCCAGGTTGATTGCGATCTCGGAACTTCCGCCTCCGGTGTATCCATTGAGAAGGTCATAGGCGCTGATTCCTCGATAGCCGCGTTTGGCCAAGGATTCATAGGTGCCATAGGCTGTGTTGAGACCGCCGATGGTTGTGCCTTCGACGACCCCAATGCGATTCGGGTCCAGCGAACGGAGATTAATCGCCGCATCCTGCACAGCGAGAACGGCGGCCGCGACGGAGAACTGAATATACGGATCGTAGCGCCGGGCCATTTTTGCGTCCATATAGTTCTTGGCGTCGAAACCATCGAGGACGCAGCCGACTTTTGTGGGGAAATTTGACGTATCGAAACGCTGTATAAAAGAAGCCGCGCTTTTCGGGGCGCAAACCGAACTCCAGAAAGTTTCGAGGTCGAGACCGTTCGGCGCGATCACACCCGCTCCGGTGATCACGGTTCGGCGCCGGCCGTTATCCGCTGGCATTCTGCCTGTCGTCATCAATATAATCTCGGGACAATACACCCGGTTCTGCTTATGTAGTCGCGATAGCGGTCACCAAATTTTGCGATTAAGCCTCGTTCTTCGATTCGGATTCGAAGGAGAATAGCGGGAAAAATCACCAGCAGAATGATCAAAGAGGAGAGGTAAGCCTGAAGGATCAGTACGATTCCGATCGCTTCAAGTATCGCCGCGGAATACACCGGATGGCGGGTGCGGCGGAAGGGGCCGGATTCAATCAGCTCGTGGTTGTCGCGGATCTCGACATGGACACTCCAGAACTTGCCAAGAGTCCGAATCGCCCAGTTGCGGTAGGCAAATGCACCGATAGTAATTGCCGCTCCGGCAATGACGTGCAGGGCCGAAGCCGGCTTGTTCATGGCGATATGCTCAATCATCGCGAAGACGGTTACGAGCGTCCCGCCCGCGAAAAGCAGGAGGAAGGTTGTTTTCTCCCGGATCTCTCCCTTCACCGTGTCGCGCTTCACGAAAAATTCGCGAATACGCGTCAGGTAGAGAACCGCGGCAACCATGATGGGGATCGTGTCTGGCATAGATGTTTTATGGTTGGGATTAGAGAAAGCGCACGCGGCGTTTCATGGATCTCCTGTATCTGTTTTCAGAATACATAGGAAACAGAAAACGACACGGCGTGGACCTGGGATTTATAATCCCCGTCGGCTGTTTCAGTTGTGGGCGACTCGCTCCCGCGAACCTTGCGCGTCGGGGAGTAGCCGAATTGATAGGCCACGTCCCAATGGATCCGCTGGTGGGTCCGTCCGAGGCCGGCGCTGACGAGGTGCCGGTCCGAGTCGGCAACGGCCGGGTTGAAATGCTCGTCGGGGATCGAGTTTTCGCTGAACATGTATCCGGCGCTGACGCGGTAGCCGCGATTGAAAAAACGGGTCGCGCCGAACTTGTAAATGAAGCTCGATTTCCAGTGAAACGGCATCTCGCTGTTCATGGCGGGATTGTCCGCCTTGATCGCGACGGAGTCGAGAATGTCCCAGTTTGTCCAATCGAGATTGAACTCAAAATTCCAGTTTCTCGACGGCCGGTAGGAATAGCCGGCTACGATGACATCGGGGAACGGGAAACGCGCGCGAATATCGGTTTCAAACGGACCGGCGTTCATTTCCCCTTCCAGGTTAAATGTCGTGCGGCTGCGGTAGGTGGCGCCGAAGTAGTGTTTGCGAGAGGGGCGCCAATGCCATCCGAGAATGTAGCCGATGTCTTGATCACTCCCTTCGAGGTGAATTCTGTTCAGCAAGGGGTCGGTCCTGCGCAGATCGGCTTTCCCGTGATCGAAGGCGAGTCCGGCCGCGACGGACATCGTCGGAGTGATCTCCCAGGCGACGACGGGACTGAAGCGGAGGTATTCGAACTTCGATTCGGTGGCCAGGGTGCTGAAGGTCGTGCCGTCCGGCCAATTATTCTCCAGCCCGAACGGAACGTAGAACCCGAAACCAATAGTAACCGGAAGCTTGCGCACCGGCATGGTGAAATACGCATGGGGTGCAAACTGGTAATCGGTGTCATTGCTGAATGACTGGCCGTTCAGGTCGCGCATGTCGACGTCGAAGTAAACTCCATAGCCGCCGCCAAGGGCCGTCGGCTCATTGATCTGGGTGATGCCCGCCGGATTGTAGTAAACAGCCGATGGATTGTCGGCGGTCGCCGTGAAGGCGTTGCCGCGAGCGGTTGCCAAGGCATCCTTGTCGTCGACGCGGATGCCAAAGGGATATCCCTGCGCGGTGAAAAGCAGGAGAGAGATCCCCGCCGGTATGAATCGGTTGAGCTTCATGTGTGTCTAGCGCGAAGGGTTTTCCCGGTGTCCTGAGTTAAATCCGCCCGCATAACCATGCGATGCGTGCGGCACAGACATTCGCCAGCAATACAGGAAATCGCCGGAAATTTTCTAAGGTTTTTCCTGATAGATTACAATTTTGCAAACGTCTTTTTCTCGGTGGATGCCCTAGGGAGCAGTCTGCCCGGCCAGACGCGGTTGCGGGTTGCGCCGGGAGGCGAGGCGGGTTTGGCTGTGGAGAATTATGTTTCAAAAGCCGCGGATCCTTCATGTCAGTCTGACTTCTCTCGAAACCGGGCTCATCGAGTTTGATCAGGACTGGCCGGAAGGGGATCCGCCGGCGGTGGAAGTGTTTCCCGCGACCCGGCTGGAGTCGCTCGAAAAGGTTTCGCCGGAACTGTTCGCGCTGGAGAGCGGCTATTTTTTTGCCGACGGCGCGATCACCTTCGTCCTGGATCCGGTCCATTACCCATGGCTCGGGCAGGCGGCCCAGGATGTGCGGCTGGCGGGCGAGTTCAACGGATGGAACCCTTTTGCTGACGGCGACCGCTGGAAGCTGCGGCAAACGATGATCGCAGGGAAGGCCGCATGGGCGGCGACCTTTCCCGATGCGCCTGAGTTTTCGTCCGGAAAAACCGAGTTTAAGTTCGTCGCGGGCAGGGATCGCTGGCTTTCGCCGCCGGACGAGGCGCCCAACCGTGCCAGCAACGATCTTTGGAACCAGAATCTGGAGATCGATCCGGCCCGCACGGGGCATCACCGGTACGCGTTCCGCCTGGAGAAACCCGCCGACCTGAGCCGGGAGCTTTTCCTGCGGCTGGCCGGCGATGGAGAACCGGTTTTGGCGGTTCCCGGCGATTTTTTTTATGCGATCGGATCCCAAGAGCCGCTCGGAGCGATCGTCGATGCCGATTCGACGACCTTTCGGGTGTTCGCCCCGCGAGCCCGGCGAGTCTCGGTTCACTATTATTCAGATCTCAACAGCTCCCGTGAACAGCACCTTCGTCTCAAACTGCGAAAAGCCGGGGACGGGCTTTGGCAAGGGACGGCGCGCGAAAACCTCCACGGCTGGTATTACGCGATTTCCGTCGACGGCGTCCGGAACCGTTCGCTCCATTGTCTGCCCGGCGTTCCGATCGCCGATCCGTACGCCCTCGCGCTGGTCAGGCGCGAAGGACCGGGAATCATTCTCGACCGGCGCCGTCTCCCGGCGCCGGAGCGAATGTTTCGGACCCCCCAGTGGCAGGACTTGGTGATCGCTGAGCTGCACGTTCGCGACGCGATCGCGCGTGCGCCAATTCGAATCGAGCCGCGGGACCGTCTCGGATTCTCCGGATTGAGGAAATGGGTGTTGAGCGACGAATTTCACCTGGCGAAACTCGGGATAAACGCGGTCGAATTGCAGCCGATCCAGGAATTCGACAACGCCACTGTCGACGAATACCACTGGGGCTACATGCCGGTGAATTTCTTTGCCCCGGCGAGCGCGTATGCCCGATACCCCGAACGCGCCTCCCAAGTGCGCGAATTTCAGAAGCTCGTCGAGGCGTTCCACCAGCGCGGCATGGCGGTGATTCTCGACGTCGTTTACAACCACGCCGGCGTGCCGAACCACCTTCTCCTGATCGACAAACAGTACTATTTTGAACTCGATGCGGATGGACGGCTTTTGAATTGGAGCGGCTGCGGAAACGATCTGCGTCCGGGTGCTGCTATGGTGCGCCGGCTGATCGTCGACAGCCTGGTTCATCTGGTGGAGTTGTACGGGGTCGATGGTTTCCGTTTCGATCTGGCCGAATTGCTCGGCATCGACCTCCTGCGGGAGATCGAGCGGCGTTTGAAGGAAGTGAAGCCAGACGTCGTGCTGATTGCCGAACCGTGGAGCTTCCGGGGACATATCGGGCGGCAGTTGCGCGAGACCGGATTCAGTTCGTGGAACGATGCCTTCCGCGATTTCATGCGCGGATTTGTTCGCGGTCACGCGCACCCGGACGCGGTTCGGTTTTTTCTGACCGGTTCTCCAACGGAACTGGCGGCGTGGCCGGCCCAGACGGTTAATTACACCGAATCACACGATGACCGGACCTGGATCGACGTAATTACCGAGAACGCGAATCACGACGGCTCGCATCCGACCGAAACGGACCGGCGCCGCACTCATCTGATGGCGGCCTTTTTATTCAGCGCGATCGGTATTCCCATGATCGCGGCCGGGCAGGATTTCCTGCGGTCGAAGCACGGGGTGTCGAACACGTATCAGCGCGGCGACCTCAATGCGCTCGACTACGAGCGGCTGGAGCGGTTTCGGTCGACCCACGACTATTTCGCCGCGTGGATCCGGTTTCGGCGATCGGAGCAGGGGCGGATGTTTCGGCTGTGGTCGCGGCCGGCGGAGGCTTATTTTTATTTTGCGTTTGCCGACCATGCTTCGGCATTTGCTGTCGTCTTCAATGCTGACGGATCGCAGGGCTCGCAACGGCTTCTGCTGGCGATCAACCCGCATGAACATCCGGTGACGATTCGACGGGAAGGGGATGTGCTCGGCGGAGGCCCTTGGCGGCGGCTCGCGGACGCGGAGCGGCTCGATCCGCGCGGGCTGCCAAACGGTGATCTGGCCGCGGGTGATGAGCTGACTCTCCCCGCGCTCGATTGCGGGCTTTGGGAGTATCTTGGAGAACGGTGAAACAATGCCCGGCTCCGCAGCCCCGGGCGAGTTTGCCGCGCAATGATTCGATTGACAGAGCGCCGGGAACCGTTGCCGCTTCGGAAAAGAATCTCGCCAGAGAGAAGGCGGTACGTTGTTGTAGAGGTTTTCCCTTTGCATGAAGAAGTTCTACATCACAACGGCCATCGACTACGCGAACGGCACGCCGCACCTGGGACACGCTTACGAGAAGGTGCTGACCGATGTTATTGCCCGGTTTCATCGGCTGAAGGGAGACTCGGTGCATTTCGTCACGGGGCTCGACGAGCATGGCCAGAAAGTGCAGCAGACGGCGAGAAAACGCGGCATCCAGCCGATCGATCTCTGCAACGAGGCCGCGGAAGCCTTCCAGGGTTTGTGCAAGCGGCTCGTTATTTCCAACGACGATTTTATTCGGACCACGGAAGACCGTCACAAGACCGTCGTTCGTGCGTTGCTGCAGCAGCTCTTCGACGAGGGGATGATTTACAAGGCCGACTATACCGGCTACTACAGCACGCGGGCGGAGCAGTTTCTTCAAGAGAAGGACAAGATCGACGGCGAATGGCCGGAAATATTCGGCGAGGTGACCGAGATCACGGAGTCGAATTACTTCTTCCGGCTGAGCCAGTATCAAAGCTGGCTGGTCGAGTTTCTGAAAGAAAATGAAACGTTCATTTTCCCCCGGTTTCGGCAGCGCGATGTGCTTGAGTTTCTTAAGGAGCCGCTGAACGATCTTTGCATTTCGCGACCGCGTGACCGTCTCGAGTGGGGGATTCCGCTGCCGTTCGACGACGGCTATGTGACGTATGTCTGGTTCGATGCGCTGGTGAACTACATCTCGGCCGTCGGCTACGGGACGGACCGGTTTGGCGACTGTTGGCCGGCGGATTTTCACGTGATCGGCAAAGACATCCTGGTGCCGCCGCACGCGGTCTATTGGCCGATCATGCTCAAGGCGTGCGGAATCGACTTGCCGCGGCAGCTCCTGGTTCACGGCTGGTGGCTCAGCTCGGGGGCAAAAATGGCAAAAAGCACCGGCAACGTCATCGACCCGCTCGAACTGATCGAGCAATTCGGTCCGGACCCGTTCCGCTACTTCGTGATCCGCGAAATGAATGTCGGCCAGGACAGCGATTTTTCGCTCGACCTGTTCATGAGCCGCTACAACAGCGACCTCGCCAACGACCTCGGGAATCTCGTCAGCCGCGCGCTCAATATGATTGGCCGTTATTGTGACCGGACGGTTCCCGCGGCGACCGTTGAGGAGGCGCCGGAAAAGGAATTGCGCGCGCTGTGGGACGAGACGGTCGGCGAGGCGATCGAGTTGTACGAAGGTCTGCAATTCCACTCGGCCCTCGACCGGACGTTCCGGTTCATTCGCGCGGTGAATCGGTACGCGGAAACGCGTGCGCCGTGGAAGCTGGCGAAATCGGATGATCCGAAGGATCGCGCGTCGCTGGAAACGTCGCTGGCGACGATGGCGGAGTCGCTGCGCTTGGCCGCGACGCTCGTATCGCCCGTGATGCCGACAATCGCGGCCCGCCTGCTCGAACTTTTCGGCGCTCCGGAGGCGGCCCATTTTGCCGAGGAATTGCGCTGGTCGGATCGCTTGCACGGAAAAGCGGTTTCGGAGCCGGTGATTCTCTTTCCACGGCCCAAGAAAGAGGAGGTCTGAGCGCGCATGAAGACGCTCGCGTCACCTCCTAAGGAACGGCGTGATTTTGGTGATCTGGCGGCCTTTCTTCGAAAGTGCCGGGAGGAAGCGCGGCGGGCGCAAACGTTCCGAATCGCCAGCATTTCGCTGCGCGTAACGCGCATCGATCCGCTCGCGGTTCTCGAGTCGATTTTTGAGCCGGCCGAGCAGCACTTCTACTTGGAGAAAAACGGCAGTGAAGAGGCGATCGCCGGCGCCGACGGCATCGTTGGCTTTACGGGCGGCGGCGCCAACCGGTTCGCGGACGCGCGCGCGTTCATCGATGACGCGCTCAGCCGCACGGTTTGTATCGGAGATTTGGATGCGCCGCTCAGCGGGCCGCTCTTTTTCTGCGCGTTCACGTTCTTCGACGATCCCGGCCCGGAGTCGCCATTTCCAGGTGTGACGGTTTTCGTTCCGCGCTGGCAAGTGGCGCGCCGCGGGTCGACGTTTACGGCGACAGCGAATGTTCGCATCGATCCAGATGCGAAAATCGAACCGCTTGCGGAGAAAATCTGGCGGGCGCACCAGCGGTTTTCCTCGTTCGATTATCGCCGGCAGCCGGTGGAAAGTTCTCCTCCGGCTGGCCGAGCCGCGCGGCCGATTGTCAATCCGGAGTCGAAAGCTCGCTTTGAGGCGACCGTCGAGAAGGCATTGGCGCTAATCGGGAACGAACGGTTGCGGAAGGTTGTGGTCGCCCGGTGTCTGGATGTCGACCTGCCGGAAGAACTGAATCCGCTGCACGCGTTGAACCGATTGCGGATCGCTTATCCGAGCTGCTTTACCTATTCCGTCGCCAACGGCCGCGGACAAAGCATGATCGGTGTGAGCCCGGAGCGGCTGGCCCGGCGGAGCGGTTCGCTCCTCGACACGGAAGCGCTCGCCGGTTCAGCGCCGCGCGGAACATCGGCTTCGGAAGACGCCGCGCTGGCGGGGGAGTTGTTGCGGAGCGTCAAGGACAACTGGGAACACCAGCTCGTCATTGATTCCATCTCGCGGCGGCTTGCGGGTCTGGGAGTATCCTGTGAAGTCATGTCCGCGCCAGACCTGCTGCAGCTGGCGAATGTGCAGCACCTGCGGACGGCGGTGGCCGGTGAAATTCCTGAAGGTATCCACTTATTGGATATTCTCGGCGCGCTTCATCCGACGCCGGCGGTTGGGGGAACCCCGCGGGAGGCGGCTGCCGCGGCGATCCGCGAGCTGGAGCCGTTTCCCCGAGGTCTGTACGCGGGAGGTGTCGGGTGGGTTGACAGCCGAGGCGACGGCGATTTCACCGTGGCGATTCGCTCGACTCTGATCGACCGAGCGAAAGCGAGAGTTTTCGCCGGGGCGGGAATCGTGGAGGGCTCCATCCCGGACCGCGAGTGGAACGAAACCGAGGTGAAACTCCGCGCCGTGCTCGAAGCCTTGTAAGGATGATCGACGGCCCTGGGCAGTCGCGCTCGCGAGAGCGCGGGGCGCTCCGGCAATCAGCGGTGCGGCATCGGTGAGTTACCCGCGAGGCGCGAGTTTCCGCCGAGATCGATAACGCCTGGGTTCAGCGAAGAACGGACGGCTGCGTTTACCGTTTCATCCAAACCGTTGCTTCGGCGACACTCCACTGGAATTTGCGGAGATGTTCGCGGAGGAGAAACGGGAGGTTTTTTCGGGCGGTCAGGCTGAAAGCTGGCTCCAGCAGGTCCTTCAAGGTGTCCAGCGTGGTCACTGCTTTTCCGTCACGCTGGAATCCGCCAAGCCAATGCTCGCGCGGCGTGAACTCTTCCAGCCAGGTGTAGGGCGAAACGATGATCAGCTGGCCTCCCGGGCGAACGAGCGACGGAAGACGTCCGATCAGCGCGGCGGGGCGCGGGAGGCGGTCGATCAGGTTGGCAAGGAGCACCACGTCGAACGTTCCGATGTCCAGAGGGAGCGTGAGCGCATCTCCCTGGGCGAAGGAGACCCGGGTCCGCTCGATCCCGTCGGGAACTTTCGCGACGAGCGGAACCGAAAGGTCTCCCTCGGTTCGGCAGTGATAGGAGAGCGCGCCGCGCTCTTGCAGCTGCCGCGCCGCTTCAATGAACCGCGCGGAGCTGTCGATGCCGGTCACCCGGGAGCAGTGCCGCGCGAGTTCGAAGGACGAGCGCCCGACCGCGCAGCCGAGGTCGAGGGCCATTGCCTCTCTGGGCAGGGAATCGAAATCGAGACAGGCGCTCACGCACCGGACCGGAAAGTCGAGCGCCTCCTCCGGCCCGTCCGGCCACGGGAGCGATTCTTCGGCGCTCCCGTAGTGAAACAGTAAATACGACGAAAGAATGGTTTCGGATTCGTAAAACGTCCCCACGGAATTCAGTTTTCGAGCAGCGACTTCATGTAGGCGGAGGGCTGGAAGTTCTCGATAAGGACTTCGGTATCGCCGTTGCGGTGCATCCGCACCTGGGAGACCTGGATTTCGGGTGTTTTACTCGGGGAGAAGAGAATGTCGTCATGCGTCGCGTGCGAAGCCTCGGCGAACAGATCGGGTGTCAAATGGCCGCCGAGGTGATCGCTTCTTCCGGTGGCGACGTGGACCGTGCCCAGCACTTTCTCGTCCTGAATATCGCGGCCGGAAACCGGCAGGACCTGCGTGCCGAAACCGAGTTCGCCGAGTTCGCCGGTCACCGGGTCGGAAGCGAGTTTTTGGTTGTGCGCCGTGACGGTTTCCTCGTTGCCGCGAATGAACTCCGCTTTCGTCACGCGGCCGTTGCTGACGTGCATGAGGCCGATTGTACCATCTTCGTAGCGCATCGGGAACGTGCCTTCCGCACCGGTCGGGACGTAGTAGATTTCGCCGGCCGGCAAGTTGGCAACATCCGGTCCGTTGCGGCAAAGGCCGTGACTCTTCTGCGCTTCCTGCTTGTCGAGAATCAGCTTCAGCGTGTGTGTCGTCCCCTCAAGCGAGAAATCGATCTCGACCCAGTCGGCGCGGGTCATGCCCAGGCGAAGTTTCTCGGCGTTGCGGCTGACTTCGTCGTAGTCGACCGCGAGGCCGGAGGCGAGGATGATGTCGTTGACCCCGTGCAGCGTCGCGCCGCGGAAGCCGTACTTTTTGGCAAAAACGGTGAGCGGAGCGGTCGCCGAGTAGGTCGAGATGCAGAGGATGATGTCGTAGTTCGGGTAGACGTCGCGTTCCAGGCTGATTTGCCGGCCTTCGACATCCCAGGCCTCGTCGGGAAGGTCGAGGTTGCTGCCGCCGGTGATCTGGTAGGCGTACATCTCGCCGCCCTCTAAGCCAAGTTCGCTGAGGGTTGCGTTCTTGAGGCCTTGGAAAAAGACGTCGTGCGCGTGCCGCTGGATGGTCAGCTCGGGTCGCGTAAGAAAGCCGAAGTCCTTCATCTCGCTCGGATCTTCGAGATCGATCAAAATGCAGATCTTCGAACCCTTGGCCGGGGCAAAGACCGTGCGAAGAAGCCGCGTGAGGCTGAATGGCGGAAACACAACATCGTCAGGAGAATAACTCTTCATGATTTCGAAAGTGTAACCAAACTCCGGATGGAATTGCAATAAAGGTTGAGGTATTTGGGGTTTTGCCGGCGAAGTTTGGATTTGTTCGCAAATCAAGTTCCCTGCCAGACATCCCGAAGCTGCTATAAATGACTGACATACGATTCCCCGTCGCGGACGCGTGCCCAGCCTTGTTTCTCCAGACGCTCCACTTCCTTGGTTCCCTCCTTCACCGTTCGCGCAAAACCGAGGAGATCGGCCGGGGTCAGCGCCGCCTCTTCCAGACTGCTTTGGCAGACGACGAAATCGACGTTTTTGTCGGCGAGGCGCGCGAGACGGCGCGCGCGCTTGTCTTCGCCATTTTGGAGGAGGGTGACGCCATTCGCGTACGCGACCACGGTGATACTGGCAAAATCGCCGGAGTGTTTTTGAAGGCCCTCGATATCAGCAAGGAAGGCGTCGACCACCTCGTCGCCGCCGCGCGTGAATTCGTAGACAACGCGAAGGCGCTCACTCCCCGCGTCGCTTGCGAATCCGAGCGGCGCCGCGAGGCAGCCGATCAAGCATATCGCCGTCCAAACCCGCAACGGTGACCGGCGCGGGCGCCCGCGTGAGGAATAGGAGAATAGAGTGGAGACATGGATCATACGCGGTGCTGGAAGCAAATCTCGTTCCGCGGCTGGCCGGCAAGGCCGCGGGCGGGGTGCCGAGCCGACTGGCTGAGCGCCCTCGCCGGGCGACGTGCAGTACGCTGGTCTTCGCGGCTTGGAGGATTGCCGATTGCAAGATTCGGCTCCTGCCATGAAGGCACAGCGTCAGGTTCCTGGCCTTCGATCGCCGCAGGAGCTGGGGGGCTGATTGTGCGTGAGCCAAAAATCCTTCAATGCCTGGCACATCGATTTGAGTTCGTCGGTGCCGGACGGTTTGACTAAAAACGCGTTGGCGCCGAGGTCATAGGAACGCTGCACATCCTGGTCATAAATCGAAGAGGTCAGCACGATAACGATCAGGCATCGGAGGCTGGGGTTGCCGCGGATCCATTCGAGCACCTCGAGCCCTATTTTCTGGGGAAGTTTCAAATCCAGAAGGACCACGCCCGGAAACGGGTAAGCTTCGCGGTCGGCAAATTTACCTTTGCCCGCGATATAATCGATCGCCTCCTGGCCGTCACCGACTACCTGAATCGGGTTCGAAATGCCGACCTGCTTGAAAATATAATGGAGCAGAAAGACATCTTCCTCGCGGTCCTCAACGTGCAGGATGGGTATCGCTTGGTTCATGACGATTTTGGGTTTCGCGGCAGTTCCAGGCAAAAGCGGCTGCCTTGTTCAGGAGCGGCTTCGATCCTGACTTTGCCGCCCATTCGTTCGGCGGCCCGCCGGACGATTGCGAGGCCGATGCCGGTGCCGGTATACGCGCTGTCATCGTATACGCGCTGAAAAATACCGAAGACGCGTTCGCGGGCTTCTTCAGGGATGCCGGGGCCGTTGTCTTCGATCCAGATGCGAATGGTCTGTTCCGCCTCTTCTGTCCAGATGCGGACGCGAGGTTTCACGTTGGTTGCGACGAACTTCACAGCATTGTCGAGCAGATTGGTGAAGCATTGGGTCAAGTAAGCTTCATGTCCCCAGACCGGTGCGAGCGGGCTTTCAATGGTAATCTCGGCGTAAGGCTCCTGGAATTCGGGACGCTCGACGATAATCTGGCCCAGGATTTCCTCGATGTCGATCGGCTCCCCATTCACTTCTACCCGCGAGACGCGGCTGTAGATCAGGACGTCACGGATAAGCCGGTCGAGCCGGGAGGCGGCATTGATCACCTTTTTCAGGAGGTCGCGGTGCTCGTGAGCTAATTGGCCGGCGGCCTCCTCAAGGATGATTTCGGAAAAGCTGTGAATCGTGCGCAAGGGCGCCCGCATGTCGTGGGAGAGACTGTAGGAGACGCTTTCCAGTTCGGCGATGGTCTCTTCGAGGTGTTCGGTTCGCTGAGCGACCATTGACTCCAGCTCTTGCGCACGCTGACCGAGTCGCGCGTGGGCTTCGGCCAGGTCGGATTCCATTCGTTTACGTTTTGAAATATCAATCACAGCCGCGAGCACGACCATGCCCTCGGGGGTTTCGGCGGGATTGAGTCCGACCTCCACGGGAAATTCAGTGCCGTTCTTGCGGCGTCCAAACAGGTCCCGGCCCCGGCCCATCGCGCGGGCTTCCGGGGATTAGCCAAAAATCGTCCGCAGCGACGGATGTTTGCCGCGGTAACGGTCCGGAAGGAGCATTTCGACGTGGCGCCCGATCATCTCATCGGCTGAGTAGCCGAACATTTGCTCCATCTGGGCGTTGACGATCTGAATGATCCCTTCTTCGTTAACCATCACCATGCCGTTAGGCGCCGCCGCGAAAGCGAGCTGAAAACGCCGTTCGGTAAAGCTGCGTTGCACGGAACCGGCGAGGATGTTTGCGACCGCTTGCAGAAAGGCGACATCATCGGAAGTGTAGTTGCGCGGGGAATCCGCGTACACGGCGAGCACACCCCACGGATGTTTGCCTTCGCCTAAAACGGTGCAGCTCATGCCGCTGGAGATGTTTCGCGGAAGGAACGCGGGCGGTTCAAAACGTTCTTCCTCGTTGAAATTTGTTATCACGACCGGTTCGCGAGACTGGAGCGTAAAAGCGATCTGGCGCCCGGGATCGAGATCGACCGGTCCGGCGGGAAAGGGATCTTCGGCCTCGCCGGCATGGGAACGCGTCTGGACCTGGGCGCCGTGCGCGGTTAATTGCGTAAAGCGAGGTGTCAACTCCGAGGATACGGAAGCGGGAGTTTTTGATCGCTCGGTATTTCCGTTTGCTGGCTAAAGAACTTGCTGCCCGCGGAACCTTCGACATAGCCTGCGGTTTTCCAAATCGTTTAATTTCACCTGCCGTTATGATTCTACTATCCCGTTTGCGTTTTCGTCCCGTCCCGGGTGCCCTTTTACCCTTGGCGGCCGCTGTTTTGCTCCTGTCCGGGTGCGCGACTCAGCCGCTCCCGGGAACCCGCGTAAAACGTCATGGCGATGAAATTGTCGCCGCCGGCCAATTTTTCCGGACCGGCGCTCCCGTTGTGCTTTGGATGGATCCGGGCGGCTACGACGCGTATCGGGTTGAGCGCCGGTTCAGTCCGATCGAAGAGTCCGGCTGGTCCGATTCCGAGGCGGCCGGCCTGAACGCACCGAACCGTTACAACATCCGGCGCGAAAAACTGACTCCGGAGCAGCTCGAGCAGGTGCGGGGAGGAGGCTGGGATTTACCGCTCTTACAGGAAGTTGTCGACCAGTTTGTCATCCACTATGACGTCGCCGGAACCGCCCGCCGCTGTTTCGACATTCTCCACGACCGCCGCGGGCTGAGCGTTCACTTCCTGCTCGATATCGACGGCACGATTTACCAGACGCTCGACCTGAAAGAACGGGCTTGGCACGCGACGATCGCCAATTCGCGATCGATTGGAATCGAGATCGCCAACATCGGCGCCTACGACACGAGCGGCAGCAATCCTTTCGCAAACTGGTATGCGGAGGATGATCAAGGGACGCGAATCACTTTGCCCGAGCGATTGGGCGACGGAGGTGTGCGGACGGAGAATTTCGTCGGAAGGCCGGCGCGAAACGAGCCGGTGACCGGGACGATTCAAGGGCGCGAACTCGTGCAATACGACCTGACGCCGGAGCAGTACGATTCGCTGATCAAGTTGACCGCGACGCTCAGCCGGGTTTTCCCAAAAATCGAGTGCGATTATCCGCGCGACGAGGAGGGCAATTTGATCGAACAAAAACTCCCGGACGACGTATTGGCAGAGTACCAGGGTGTGCTCGGACATTACCATATCCAAACCAACAAAGTCGACCCCGGTCCCGCTTTTCAATGGGACTACGTGATCGACGAAGCGCGCGCACTGTTGAAGAAGGAAAAGCCGAATTTGAGCCGCCATCGCTATTGAGCGAAACGCATCGGGTATGAGTTGGCACCAGCGCCTTCAGCGCCTCGGGAAATAGCGGCTGAAGCCACCACCCATAATCAATCATATAACGGGCGCGGTTGACAGCCGGCCCAGTGCGGGAAAACTTGGCGTCGCTCGTCGTCGACGGTTGGCCGCGTTTGCGGGTCGTTTCAAGGTCGACGGGCTTGCATCCTGCAGCCAGCAAACATGTTTCTTCTGCACCGTTACATTCTGAAAAGCGTCACGATCGCCAGCCTGATGGCTGTCGGACTTTTTGCGTTTGTGTTGCTGGTGGGCAACATCCTCCGGGACGCGGTCGGGCTGCTGGCTGACGGGCAGCTGGGCTTTGGCCTGTTTCTACGCCTGGTTCTGCTGCTTGTCCCGTATGTGGTCGCCTACGCGCTGCCGATGGGAATCGTGACGGGGATTTTGCTCGTGCTCGGCCGGCTGTCGGCCCAGCGCGAAATCACCGCGATGCGTTCGGCCGGGATGAACCTCTTTCAAATCGCGTCACCGATCTTTTTCCTCGCGATCGCCGGCCTCGTGTTTTCGATCATCATCAACTTCGAGTATGCGCCGGCGGCCCGCGCGCAGTATCGACGCGACCTGGCTGAATCGGTCCGGATGAATCCGCTCGATTTCATCGTCGAAAAAACCTTCGTCGACCAGTTCCCGGGCTATGTTCTTTACGTTGGCGAGAAAGAGGAGTCGCGGCTGGAAGATATCTGGCTCTGGGAGCTCGATGATCAGCGGCGGGTACGGCTTTTTGTGCAGGCGGAGGAGGGCGCGCTCGGATACGATCCGCGAACGGAGTCCCTGCTTTTGACACTCGACCGGGGGTATTCCGAAGTGCGCGACAGCAACGATCCGGAGAATGTACGCGATAGCGGGAAGCCGCCTCTGGAGTTTGAGCGGACGAGTGTGCGGCTTCCGCTGGAAAACATCTTGGGTCGGAAAAGCGGGAAGCCAAAGTTGTCCCGGATGACCTTCAGTCAGCTCGTGAACGAGCGGAAGTCCGTGCGCGCGACGCCGGAGGAAGAACTGCGCGGCGGCGACCGGTTCGCCGCGATGATGCGGGTGCAAATGTCGATCCAGGAGCGATTCGCGATGGCGTACGCCATTTTGTCGCTGGCGACCTTGGCGATTCCGCTCGGCATTACGATCCAGCGCAAGGAAACGTCGGCGAACCTGTTTGTTGCCTTGATTCTCGCGCTGACGTTTTATTTTCTTATGGTGGTTCTTGCCTGGTTCGAACGCATGCCGCACCTGCGCCCGGACCTCTTGATGTGGGCGCCAAATATCCTCTTTCAGGGGTTGGGCATTTGGCTGTTCTTCCGCACCGAGCGACGGTAACGCTCGTCGCTTCGCTTCTTTCACTTTTCACAGAAACTGATTCCGTTCCAATGTCATCGTATCAGCCGACTATTCTCATCATTCGCGACGGGTGGGGCGCCAATCCCAACCCGGCTCATGACACGTTCAACGCCGTCAAGCTCGCCCGCACGCCGTGCGACGACGCGCTGCGCGCGCGCTATCCGGTGACAAAGCTGGCCGCGTCGGGCCTCGACGTCGGGTTGCCGCACGGGATCATGGGCAACAGCGAAGTGGGCCATCAGAACATCGGGGCGGGCCGGATCGTGGATCAGGAACTCGTGCGTATCAACAAAGCGCTCGAGCGCGGTGAAGTGCGGAAAAATCCGGTGTTTGTCGCGGCCGTGGAGCGTGTCCGGAGCCGCGGGTCGGCCTTCCACCTGATGGGGATCGTTTCCGACGCCGGTGTGCATGGAATGCTCGAACACCTGTACGGGCTGTTGCGGATCTTGAAGGCCGAGGGCGTCGAGAAGGTTTTCATTCATGCATTCACCGACGGCCGTGACACGAGCCCGGCGAGCGGGCTGGGATTTATCCGTCAGGTCGAGGAAAAGTGCCGTGAGATCGGCATCGGAAAAATCGCGACCGTTTCCGGCCGGTTTTGGAGCATGGATCGCGACAACCGCTGGGAGCGGGTGGAGAAAGCGTACAACTGCCTGACCGGCCGCGGGGAAGCGCCGGCGGCCGCGTCGGCGGCGGAGGCCGTCGAAGCGTATTACCAAAACCCGCTGGATGCCTCGAGGCAGGGAGACGAGTTTGTCGTGCCGACACGGATACGCAACGAAGCTGGCGAGCCAGTCGGCATCATCGGTAACGGCGACGCGGTGCTGTTTTATAATTATCGCGGAGACCGCCCGCGCGAGTTGACCAAGGCATTTGTCCTGGATGACTTTGACGGCTTTGATCGCGGCGCGAAGCTCGACCTGTTTTACGTGACGATGACCGAATATGAGTCGGGCCTGCCGGTCAACGTGCTCTTCCCGAAGCCGGAGAAGATGAAGAACATTCTCGGCGGCTACGTCAGTGATTCCGGCATTCCGCAATTCCGCTGCGCCGAGACGGAGAAGTATCCGCACGTGACTTTTTTCTTTAACGATTACCGGGAGGAGCCATTTCCGCTGGAGGACCGCCATGTGGCGCCGAGTCCGAAAGTAGCGACCTACGACCAGCAGCCGGAAATGTCGGCCGCGGAGGTCACGGCTGCGACCCGCGAGGCGATTTTGTCGAAGCGATACGGATTGATCGTCGTGAACTTTGCCAACCCGGACATGGTCGGACACACCGGCTCACTCGAGGCCACGGTCAAAGCGGTGGAAACCGTCGACGCGGCGGTGGGCGAACTTCTCGAAGCAATGAAACAAGTCGGAGGGAAGGCGGTGATCACGGCCGACCACGGCAACGCGGACCAGCTTTGGGATCCGGCGATCGGCGGCCCGCACACGTCGCATACATTGAATCCTGTTGAGCTGTTTGTCGCCGGAGAAGGATGTGAGTCGCTCAAGCTCCGTTCCGGCGGCCGTCTCGCCGACATAGCTCCAACTGTTTTGGATCTTATGGGACTTCCAAAACCCGCTGAAATGACCGGCGAATCGTTGATCGTGCGGTCATAAAAGTCGCTGATCCCGCAACGAAAGCGAGGCGGCGGGTTTTCCACCAGATTGTCTATCGGCTCACGCAGGGAGCTGCGTGCAGCCGCGTTCGTGAGAGCGTGAGCCCGTCCTTCTCGTCAGCGTTCGAGGCGGAGGCGGACGAAGCGGGTGGCGCCGGATGGGTCTGATTCGAGCGGAACACGGATTTCTTTGACGATCTCGCCGGGAAGATCCACGGTTTCCCAGCTCGCGCCGCGATTGATCCGGGTCCAATTCTGGAGGTCGGCAGATTGCTCGACGATGTACCGGACATCTGAATCGTCTTTTAGCTGGTGAAATACGAACAGAAGACGGTCGCCGGCTTGCTCCACCCGCGGCAGGCTGTCGCGCTCCGGATGCCGCGCGTCCAGTCCAAATGCGAACACCGCGAGGTTTGCGATTCCGTGATGATAGGGATCGCCGTCCGGATCCGTGAAACCAGGTATGGTTTGTTCAGCGGGTGAGAAGCGTGATTCCGTCCACGCGTCGTAGCTGCGGACGAAGCGGGCGAGGAGAAATTGATTGCTGCCAACCGTTAGATTGAGCGGGTTGTCCATGCTGATTGTCGATCCCAGCCATCCGGCGAATGCGAACTCCGGTTCCGCTTGCGCGTGCAGCTCGATGGTTTGCCCGTGAAAATAAATTGCCTGGTCCGGCGAACGCGTGATGTTGCCTGCACCCTGAACTGTGACTGACACCTCGTAGGCTTCGCAAAACGTGTCGGGAATTCGCGAGTGAATAAGGTAGCGCTCGGACGACCAGCCGACCGTGCAATCCTCCCAGAGGATTTGCCACAGATTGTGCTGGGTGATTTGCGGACACGAGGCTGGCCCGCCGATGATCCGGCCGATGGACCCTTTGGGTTTCGCGGCGCCGGATATCGGGGAGCCACACGCGTCTGGCCCGCGGACGTTCAGACTGCCTGCAACACCGTAAACCATGACAAAATCGCCGACCTGCAGCGGTCCTCCTGGATAATCCCCGCGGGCCTCAGCTGCTTGCAGGCTGGGAAACGGATCGTAGCGGAGGTAACTGAAGGAGCCGAGCGTCGCGTTCGGGTCGCCATAGCTGCGGCCCTCGATCGCATCCGGACCAGGGTCATCGTGAGGAAGGCTCCGCTTAATGGAGCGGATCTCAAAGTGCAGGTGAGGGCCGGAGGCGGTCGCCCCCGAGCTTCCGAGATAGCCGATCACTTGTCCGCGCCGGACGAAATCGCCGACCTTCCAGAGCTGGCCGGTCGCCGGGTTGACCGCAAACGCTTCGTGTTCGCGATCGCGCTCCTTGGGGCCGAAGTGCCCGTAGGAGTGCCGGAAGGCGCCGTCTGGAGTGTCCATGTACATCGTGTATCCAGCACCAGAATACATCGCCCAGCCGCTCGACGCTGAGGTCATTTGCCATTTGATAGTTCCGTCCGCGACCGCATAGACCGGAGTACCGGGCGTGCCATGGAGGTCGACCGCACGGTGGGCGCGGGTGCATCCGGAATCACGGCAGTTGTGCCACATCCGCTCGTAGGTCACGGCGCCCTTCTCCACGGGAAAAGTGATGTCCCAGACGTGATCGCGGCTGGTAATCGCACCGTTTGCTCCGGCGGCGAAGAGGAGAATGCTGCTCGCGGCTGCCGTGAGAATGGTTGAAAGGGAAAAGGATGGCGTCGAGCCGCCCGGCCTCCGCGCTGTCCGCCGATTGCGCTGAAACCCGATAGAGTGATGCATAGGTAAAAGAGAAGGAAGGCTGACGGCGGGTTCTACTCCGCGGGCTTCGAAACGCGAGTTCATTTCTGTCTGTATCGCGATTTTTGACGAGTAACGGAAAATGATCATAAACGGGAGTCACGGGGGGAACGAGTTTAACGAAGCCGGGTTTGAGGGCGGAGGAAAGGTTTGACAGCGAGGGTAAATGAAGTCGATTGTCAGGGCGGTTTCGGGGCGTAGCTTAGCCTGGTAGAGCGCCTGGTTTGGGACCAGGAGGTCGGCGGTTCAAATCCGTCCGCCCCGACCATTTCTTCCTGAATTGCGGGTTTACCCGCGACTGGCGGCGCCGGCTCGGGATCGCTGCCGACGGTACTCTCCATTTTCAAAGCCTCTTACGATTACCGCGATGGACAGCGGCTCAAAGTTTCTCCTCGGTTTATTGGCGCTGCTTGGCGTCGGTTTGGGCGCTGCCGGCTTGTATTACGGTTACCGCACCAAGCAGGAGACGGACGAGTTGCGCGAGGAAGTTTCGCTGGTCCGGGATTTGATGGGGAAAATCCAGGAAGTGGAGGAGGTTTCGAGTGGCATTTCCGAGGGCGCCGCGCGTGTGAAGCGCGAGGTGGACGCGTTGCGCGAGGGCACACAGAACGCGTTTAACCAGGTGAGCGCGGAGTTGACCCGAGTGCGAAATGACCTGAATGAAAGCCTCTCCTTTGCGCGGACGCTGCAGGAACGGCTGACGGGGTTGCAGCGGGGCGGGGGAGTCGCGTCCGCGCCCGCGCAACACGAGGGAGCGGAAGTTGTTGATGCGGATGAGGCGGAAGCGGTCGCTCAGAGTCAGAGTCCGGCATCGTCGAGGGCATCGGAAAACGCGGCGAGCGCGGAGATGGAGGTTTATGTGATTCGAAGCGGTGATACGCTTTCGGCGGTTGCCTCGCGTTATCAGATCCCGCTGGGGCGGTTGCTGGAAGCAAATGCGGATGTCGATCCGCGCCGGCTGCAAGTCGGGCAGGAGATCCGCGTTCCGCGTCCGTGAGGGCAGCGGAATCGTGGAGGAACCCGCACTTTACGGAGGGAGAATTGCCCGCTGATGGTTTGAGTTGAACCAGTCCGGCGCGGCTGCCAGTTTGCCTGAATGTCTTGTGACGCGTCGAAGTCAGGATCCGATCTGTGTGATTGGGAAGTTCGCGGAGTGGAACCGCATGCGGATTGCCGGGTGTTTTCGGTGCTGCGGAAGCGCTGCTACCATCCGGAGCGGAGGGTCGAGCGAGATTTTTTTGCGATTCATTCCGCGAATTGGGTCAATGTCCTGGCGCTGACGCCGGCGAAGGAACTCGTGCTGGTGAATCAATTCCGGTTCGGTGTTGAGAAATGTTCTCTGGAAATTCCCGGCGGCATGCTCGACGAAGGAGAAGACCCGGTGCAGGCGGGCCTGCGGGAGCTTGAGGAGGAGACCGGCTACGTCGGGACGAATGCCCGCATCATCGGATCGGTCTGGGCGAATCCCGCCATCCTCGACAATCGCTGCTTCTTTGTTCTGGTGGAAAACGCGGAACTCCGCAGGGAGACGCGCTGGGATCAGGACGAGGAAATCGAAGTCAGCCTCGCAACGGTTCCCGAGACGTTGCGCTGGGCACGGGAAGGGAAAATTCTTCATTCGCTCGTATTGAATGCGCTCTTTTTCTTCGAGCCGCTGTGGCGCGAGATCGAAGCACGGTAGCCGAAACCCTTTGACAGTTTGATGCATTCGTGACAGGTCGGTGAACCGTTGTTTTTCCTGCCGCTCGCTCATGATTATTTCATTCTGCCGCCACATCTTCTCCCGTTTCGCCGGCCGCGCCGCGGCTCCTTTGGCGAGTATCGTTGTTGCTCTGGCAACGCTCGGCCCCGCCGCGGCGAAAGCGGTGGAAACGCGTCCATATAACGTCCTGCTGCTCATGGCGGATGATCTCAATGCCGACCTTGGGGCCTACGGTCATCCGCTGGTGCAAACTCCGGCCCTGGACCGGCTGGCCGCGGACGGGGTTTTGTTTGAACGCGCGTACTGTCAGCAGCCGCTGTGCAATCCGAGCCGGGCCTCAATCTTGACCGGCCGAATGCCCCATGCCACCGGCATCCATGCCAACCCGGGCCGGACCGGTGTCTTGAATCATTTTCGTGAACACATTCCCGCGACGGTCACGCTTCCGGAAGCTTTCATGCGGGCCGGGTGGTTCAGCACGCGGATCGGGAAATTGTATCATTACAATGTCCCCAACCAGATCGGCACCGGCAGCACCGATGATCCGTTGAGCTGGAATTATACCGTCAACCCGCGGGGACACGATCGCGACATTACCGACCGGATCTTTTCGCTCAATCCCGGTTCGTTCGGAGCGACCTTGAGCTGGCTTGCCACTGAAAATCATGAACCGCCGCTAACCGACGCGGTCGCCGCTTCCGCGGCGGTCGAACAACTGGAGAGATACCGCGTGGAGGGCCGCCGCTTCTTCCTTGCGGTCGGCTTCTACCTTCCGCACACACCTTACGTGGCGCCGCGGCGCTATTTTGAGAAAATTCCGCTCGAGGAGGTCGGACTGCCAGAATTGTCGGAGCAAGACAAGGCGCGGGAACCGGCGGTGGCCTGGTTCAGCGCGCACCGGAGGGAAGACAGGATGACCGACGAGCAGCGGCTGCAGGCGCGCCAGGCGTATTGGGCGTCGATTTCCTATATGGATTCGCAGGTTGGCCGTGTGCTGGAGGCGGTCGAACGGCTCGGTTTCGCTGACGACACCATTGTTGTTTTTACGAGCGATCACGGGTATCACCTCGGAGAGCACGGGCTCTGGCAGAAGCGAAGCCTTTTCGAAAACTCCGCGCGCGTTCCGCTGATCATCCGAGTGCCGGGTGCTGCCGCCAGCGGCGGCCGTGCTCCCCATCCGGTGGAACTGCTCGACCTCTACCCGACGCTGGCTGATTTGTGCGGTTTGCAGGCGCCGGAATACCTCGACGGCATCAGCTTGCGGCCGGTCCTCGATGATCCTGATCATCGAAGCCGGGAAGGGGCGGTGACGCAGACGGTGACGCCGCAAGGAAGATTCGGTTATTCGATACGCACACTTCGCTGGCGCTACGTGGAGTATCAGGCGCGCGGCGACGACGGCGCGGCTCGGCAGCTTTTTGATTACGTCAATGATCCCGGCGAGACCGTCAATCTCGCTGGAGATCCTGAATACGCCGAGATCGTGGCGCGGCATCGTGACATGCTTGCGGCGCGTTTCCATTTGGACGATTCGCCGACCGGAACCGGGGTGCGCGAGCCATAGAAGGCGGGATCGCGGCGATTGGTTGGTTTCCTTAGCGGATGAACGGGAACGAGAAATTTGGAATCACGATACGAACGAGGGCTATTAGTAGAATCGTTGTATGCGCATGCGGGGACTAATAAGAAGATTTCATTCATTGACCGCGCGAAGGCAGTTGTTACGTTGGCACCCGGTCCCTTGGGACGATTTTTCGCCGTGCCGTTTCTTGCCATTGCCTCGGCCTCTTGTGCCGAGCGTTTGGGTCCGCGGATGAGTCGGGTTCTCGCGTGCGAAGAATGGGGATCCCGGTTGGCCCTGCTGGGTTGCCGGTCTCAATAGAACCGTTATCATGACACATTGATGCAATCAGGAGCCAATTTGTTCACTTCCTCCATCGGGAGGAAAATAATCATGGCTGTCACCGGATTTGCCCTGCTTGGATTCGTGATCGGGCACATGCTGGGCAACCTGCAGATTTTTATCGGGCAGGAGCAACTGAACGCCTATGCCGCGAAACTCCACGCGATGCCGGCTTTGCTCTGGGTCGCGCGCCTCGGACTGCTGGCGGTAACCGGTCTCCATATCTGGGCCGCTGTCAGCCTGACAATCGAGAACCGTCAGGCGCGGCCGAGTAATTACAAGCGCGAAGGGACGATTCAGGCAACCTACGCCTCGCGCACGATGCGCTGGAGCGGCGTGATCATCTTTGCGTTCGTCATTTATCACCTGATGCATTTCACCGTGCAGGTTACGCACCCGGAGTATCGCGAAATGCTCGACAGTGCCGGGCGCCCCGATGTCTACGGGATGGTGATTGCCGGCTTCAGCAGTTTTTGGGTGTCGGCCTTTTATATTGTGGCGATGCTGCTCCTCGCGATGCATCTCAGTCACGGCATCGCCAGCATGTTGCAAACGCTCGGGTTGCGCAGCTCCGGCACGCGCGGCATAATTGGGGCGATCTCATGGCTTTTTGCCGCGATCATTTTTGTCGGGAACACCTCGATCCCGCTGGCGATTCTGCTCGGTTACGGCCGTTGATCCACCCACCGCTTGTCCATGAAATTAGACGCCAAAATTCCATCCGGCCCGCTTGCGGAAAAGTGGGACAACCACCTGAAGGGCATCAAGCTCGTCGCCCCGAACAACAGGCGAAAATACAAGATCATCGTGGTCGGGAGCGGACTGGCCGGCGGATCCGCGGCGGCGACGCTCGGCGAGCTCGGTTACAACGTCCAGTGCTTCTGCTTCCAGGACAGTCCGCGCCGCGCGCACAGTATCGCTGCCCAGGGAGGGATCAATGCCGCCAAAAATTATCCGAATGACGGCGACAGTGTGTATCGGCTTTTTTACGACACGCTGAAGGGCGGCGACTTTCGGGCCCGCGAAGCGAACGTCTACCGTCTCGCGTATTTGAGTCGGAACATTATCGACCAGTGCGTCGCCCAAGGTGTGCCATTTGCGCGGGAATACGGCGGCACGCTCGCGAACCGCTCCTTCGGAGGCGCCCAGGTTTCCCGGACGTTCTACGCGCGCGGTCAAACCGGGCAGCAATTGCTGCTCGGCTGCTATTCGGCGCTCTGCCGCCAGATCGCGGCCGGCACGGTGACGATGTTTCCGCGCACCGAAATGCTCGACCTCGTCTTGGTCGACGGCCATGCGAAGGGCATCGTTGTCCGCGATCTGACGACCGGCGAGATTCGTTCGCATGCGGCGGACGCCGTGGTCCTCGCCACCGGCGGCTACGGGAACATTTTTTACCTGTCGACGAACGCGCGCGGATCCAATGTCACCGCCGCCTACCGCGCCTACAAGAAGGGCGCGCTGTTCGCGAATCCGTGCTACACGCAGATTCACCCGACTTGCATCCCGGTCAGTGGCGATCACCAGTCGAAGCTCACGCTGATGAGCGAGTCGCTCCGCAACGACGGGCGCGTATGGGTGCCGAAGAAAAAAGGGGACAAACGCGACCCGCGCGAGATCCCGGAGGCCGATCGCGACTACTACCTCGAGCGCAAATATCCGAGCTACGGAAATCTCGCGCCGCGCGATATTTCTTCGCGAAGCGCCAAGGAGGTTTGCGACGAAGGCCGCGGCGTGGGCCCCGGCGGGCTCGGTGTCTATCTCGATTTTTCCGACGCGATCAAGCGCTTTGGCAAAGACACGATCCGCGAGCGGTACGGCAACCTCTTCGACATGTATCAAAGCATCACGGGAGAAGTCGCCTACGATGTTCCGATGCGGATTTACCCGGCGGTCCACTACACGATGGGCGGCCTTTGGGTCGACTACAACCTGATGAGCAACGTCCCGGGTCTGTACGTTCTGGGTGAGGCCAACTTCTCCGACCACGGCGCCAACCGCCTCGGAGCGAGCGCGCTGATGCAAGGTTTGGCCGATGGTTATTTTGTCCTGCCGAACACGATCGGCGATTACCTCGCGACCCAGAAGAACAACCGCCCGGACACCGCGCATCCTGAATTCAAGAAATCGGAAGACGAAACGCGCGAACGCACCAAGCGCCTGCTTTCGATCAACGGGAAGAGAAGCGTGACTGATTTTCATCGGGAACTCGGGAAGATCATGTGGAACTACTCCGGTATGGCGCGCAATGAGCAGGGGCTGAAGAAGGCGCTGAGCCTGATCCCCGAACTCCGCGAAGAATTCTGGAAGGATTTGCGCGTACTGGGCCGTGACGAGCAGCTTAATCAGGAACTCGAACGGGCGGGCCGCGTGGCTGACTTCCTGGAGTTTGCCGAGTTGCTCTGTCAGGACGCGCTCGATCGGAAAGAGTCTTGCGGCGGGCATTTCCGCGAGGAAAGCCAAACCGAGGATGGCGAGGCGCTGCGCGACGATGAAAACTATTCGCACGTCTCAGCTTGGGAATTCAAGGGTGTCGGCCAGCCGGCCGAGCTCCACAAGGAACCGCTGGTTTACGAAGAGGCGGAAATGGCAACGAGGAGCTACAAATAATGAATCTCAAACTAAAAGTTTGGAGACAGAAAGACGCTGACAGCCCGGGAACGCTCGTTGAATACGATGCGCCGGACATTTCTCCGGACATGTCGTTCCTGGAGATGCTCGACGTCGTTAACGAGCGCCTGATCGCGAAAGGCGAGGAACCGATTGCCTTCGACAGCGATTGCCGGGAAGGTATTTGCGGTTCGTGCTCCTGCACGATCAACGGTATTCCGCACGGACCCGAGCGGGGGCTGGCGACCTGTCAGCTGCACATGCGTCACTTTAAGGACGGCGACGAGATTGTGGTTGAGCCGTTCCAGGCCAAAGCCTTTCCGGTCCTGAAGGACCTGGTCGTCAACCGAAGCGCGTTCGACAAGATCATCCAGGCCGGCGGATTCATTTCGGTCCGCACGGGAAGCGCGAGCGAGGCGAATTCCACGCTCGTGCCAAAAGATACCTCGGATCTCGCGATGGATGCCGCCGCCTGTATTGGGTGCGGGGCCTGCGTCGCGGCTTGTAAGAACGCCTCCGCGATGCTTTTTGTGGCCGCCAAGGCAGCGCATCTGAACCTTCTGCCGCAGGGCCAGCCGGAAAAGGACCAGCGCGTGTTGAAGATGGTCGCCGCGATGGACGAAGCCGGCTTTGGCAATTGCACTAACTACTACGAGTGTTCAGCCGTCTGTCCGAAGAGCATCAGCGAGGATTTCATCGGCATGCTCAATCGTCAGTACTTGAAGGCGACCGTGAAAAGCCGGATTCGGGCGAAGCCGACGATGGCGAAGTAAAACAACGCCGCCCCCCTCCAGCAAACGCCATCCCGCCTGCCGCGTGGCGGCGTGGCTGGTGCGAGGGAGAGTTGTTCGCATGCCCGAGTTTCCGCTCCGGCTTTACGAGCCCCGCCTTTTGCGGGATAATGTCCGGGACGGCGATGGGGGGCAAAAAGGAGAGGGAGGAAATTACGGACCTCGAGCAGTTGCTCGACCTCTTGGATGAGGCTGATGACGCGGACGGGCGTGTGACCTTGGACGCGGTCTTAGACAAAGTGGGCCGTCGGTCATTCGGGCCGCTGCTGCTGCTAGCCGGGCTGATCACGATGATGCCGGTCATCGGAGACATTCCCGGCGTGCCTGGAATCCTTGGGATCTTAGTCATCATTGTGGCGGCGCAAATGCTGGTGCGACGTGACCACCTATGGCTCCCCGGCTGGCTTTTGCGGCGATCCGTTGAACGGGAAACGCTTCGAAAAGGACTCGGCTGGCTTCGTCGGCCGGCGCATTTTATCGACAGTCTGCTCCGTCCTCGCCTCTGTATAATAACCGGCAATACCGGCGTGCGGGTCTTGGCGCTGGTCTGCATGCTGATCGGCGCGGTGATGCCGTTTATGGAAGTGGTTCCGTTCAGCGCGAATGGCGCCGGGGCGGCGCTTGTGGCTTTCGGACTGGCCGTCGTCGCACGTGACGGACTGATTGCGCTGATCGCCTTCACCGTGACGCTCGGCACGTTCGGGGTCGTCGGGTATTTTTTGCTTTTTTAGCGAAAGAAACAAAGAACGCGGCAGTTCGGACCTACTCCCCGCGGCGCGGGATTCTTCTGTGGAAGACCGGTCGATCGGCTGGCGGGGTTGCTCCGGCCATGAGAGGCTTCTTTTGGCTCACCTTCTCTTTTTTACCTTTGCCCCGGATCGGATCGCGCAACAGCCGTAATCCGTTCAGCACCACAAGAACCGTGCCGCCTTCGTGGCCGACCACGGCAAGCGGCAACGGCAGGTCGAAAAACAATCCGCTGGCGACAAGAATGACCATGGCGCCCATCGCGAAGAGCAGGTTTTGGCGGATGATCGCCGCTGTCCGGCGCGCGAGACGGTGCGCATCCGCAAGCCGTGTCATGTCTTCTGACAGGAGCGCGATGTCCGCCGCCTCAAGCGCGACGTCGGAACCCGCCGCCCCCATGGCGATCCCGACATCGGCTCGGGCGAGAGCGGCCGCGTCGTTGACGCCGTCGCCGACGAACGCCACCTTGCTCGTGGACGCGAGATCGCCCGTCATCTGAACTTTGTCTTCCGGCAGCAGATCGGCATGAATGTCCTCCGGTTTCATCCCAAGTTCTTTCCCGATTCTCAAAGCGACGGGACGCCGGTCGCCGGTCATCATGACAATTTTCCCAACGCCTTCCTCGCGCAACGCGGCGAGCGCCGGCTTGGAGGTAGGGCGCGCCAAGTCCGCAACGGTAAACGCACCGAGAGTCTCGGAGTCCCGGCCGACATAGATAACCGTTTCCGCTTCCGCCGCCAGCGCTCGCAGGTCCGGGTGGTCGATGGCGGCGCCCATCTGATCCGCTAATCGAGGATTGCCCGCCCACAGTTGACCGGCTCCATCGTCGCCGACGATCCCGGCGCTCGGCCGGTTGACGACATCGCGTACGCCGGCCGGTTCGACTCCGCGACGGGCGGCCTCTTGTCGGATGGCTGCCGCGCTCGGGTGCTCCGATTGAGCTTCAAGCCCCGCGACGAGTGAGAGGAATCGCCGTTCGTCGCGATCGAGTGCGACCAGCTTGGTTACGGAAGCTTTTCCGGTCGTGAGCGTGCCGGTTTTGTCGAAGGCAAAAATGTCGACTGCCGCGAGCGTTTCGAGCGCGCCGCCGCCTTTAAAAAGGACGCCTCCTCGCGCGGCAGACGAGAGTGCGGAAAGGATCGCGGAAGGAACCGAGATCACAATGGCGCACGGGCTTGCCGCGACCAAGAGGGTCGCCGCTCGGTAAAGCGCGTCTTCCCAGCCTCGTCCGAGAAAATAGAAAGCGGCGAAGGCCAGGGTGGAGCCGGTCATGGCGGCGATCGTGTAGCGCTGGCCAAACCAGGAACTGAATCGTTCCGAAGGGGCTTTGGCCGCCTGCGCCTGTGTCACCAGGGCGATCATGCGAGCGACCGTGCTCTCCTCGACCGATTTTGTCACTTCGGCCTCAAGCACGCCGTTGATATTGACCGTCGCTTCAAAGATCGGGTTGCCGGGCCCTTTTGTCACGGGAAGCGATTCGCCAGTAATGTTGGCTTCGTCCAGAGAGCTTCGTCCGAGAATGATGACACTGTCCGCGGGAACGCGTGCGCCGGGCCGCAGCACGATAGTATCCTTGACCCGCAGATCCTCGGCCGGAATTTCTGAAACCGTTCCGTCAGACTTTTTACGGAGCGCGGTTTCCGGGCGGAGACCCATCAATGCTTCGATAGAGCGCCGGGCCCGGCCGAGGGCGCGTTCTTCCAGTGTGGTCGAGATGCTGAAGAGCGTGAGCAGGACCGCTCCCTCAAAAGGCGCTCCGACCGCGGCCGCGGCGATGGCCGCGACGACCATGAGGAGGTCGATATCGAGAATCCTCTCTTTCATGAGGGTGGCCGTCGCCCGCCAGCCGGCCGGGAGCCCCCCCGCCATATAGACAAGCGAGAGTCCGACGGCGGATGTGAAACCGGCAACGCTTTCCGACACGGGAAACAGAGCAAGAATCGCCACGAGCATCCCGAATACAGTAAGGCCTGTCAGCACCACCGACCGATCAAGTTGAAACAGATTCACGCAGGCTCAATGGGTAGAGAACCAGCAACGACGCCGCAACAGTTTACCCTCTGGACGGCGGAGAAGCGACCGGCAGTCGCCGGAATCAGCCAGCTACGCCACTGCACGGCTCCCAAGCGGGGCAAAGCCGGCGGCTTGTCGTTCTCGCCTTTTCGTTTCACCTTCCACTTGGGAATCTTCAGCGCCAGTTTACTTTTGCGTCGCCTTCGGTGTTGCGCGCATGCTTGGCTCTTTATCTTCATTTTTGTCACTCAACCATTTTACCGATGGAATTCTGGTCCAAGAACTTGATCCCGACTTTAAAGGAAAGTCCCGCTGACGCGGAAATCGCCTCGCACAAGCTGTTGTTGCGGGCGGGTCTAATCCGGAAAATCGGGGCGGGGGTGTATGCCTATCTTCCACTCGGCCTTCGCGTTCTGCGGAAGATTGAGAAGATTTGCCGCGAAGAAATGAATCGGGCCGGAGCGACGGAATTGCTGATGCCGGCTTTGCATCCAGTCGACTTCTGGCAGCGCGGTCCGCGCTGGGACGCGGCGCGGGAAGTTATGTATGCGGTGAGCGATGCCAGTGCGGAAGGCGAGGGACGGAAGGCCCACGAAATTCAGCAGGTGCTCGGGCCGACTCATGAAGAGATTGTAACTCCGCTGATCGGTCACGAAATTACGAGCTATCGCGACCTTCCGAAAAACGTTTACCAGATTCAGACAAAATTTCGAAACGAGATCCGGCCGCGGTTTGGCCTGATGCGGGCACGGGAGTTTTTGATGAAGGACGGATACAGCTTCGACGCGACTGATGAAGGCGCGACGGAGGTGTATCATGCGATGCGGAGTGCCTACGAAGCGTTCTTCAGCCGGTGCGGTTTGCGCTTTGTCATGGTCGAAGCGGACACTGGCGTTATGGGCGGGAGCTTCTCCCATGAATTTATGGTGCCCGCGGAGATCGGCGATGACGATGTTGTTTACTGCGAAGAAAGCGGTTACTCGGCCAATCGCGAAAAGGCGCGAAGCGGTTTGATGCCCGAAGAGTTCGCGGATGCGGAACCGGTGGGTGAACTCGAAGAGTTTGCGACACCCGGAGTGACAACGATCGCCGGTCTCGAGGAAGCGCCGTATCATATTCCGGCGGGGGAGCAGTTTAAGACGCTCGTGTATATCTGCGACGGCAAACCGGTCGTGATTATCTTGCGCGGTCAGGACGAGCTGGAGGAGGCAAAACTCGGCTCGCTCGGATTCTCGCTGTTCCGTCCGGCGACTCCGGAGGAAGTGATTGACGTGATGGGCGCGCAGCCTGGAAGCCTGGGGGCCATTCGCGGAACGATTCGAAATCCGGATAAGTTGGCCGGCGTGTTTGCCGACGAAACAATTCGGCTGATTGGCAACGGCGTGACCGGCGCCAACAAGGACGGCTTCCATGTGCGCAACGTTAATGTGAAACGCGACCTCGCGATCACCCGATTTGGCGATTTCCGGAGCGTGCAGGCGGGCGAGCCGTGTCCGCTTTCGGGGAAGCCGCTGCAAATTCGCCGCGCCATCGAGGTCGGTCACATTTTCAAGCTTGGCACCAAATATACCGAAGCTTTTGAGGCGACCTATACCGACGAGTCCGGACAGGCCAGGCCGATCGTGATGGGCTGTTACGGCATCGGAATCAGCCGAACCTTTCAAGCGGTGATCGAGCAATGTCATGACGCCGACGGCATTATCTGGCCCTGGAGCGTCGCACCGTACCATGTGGAGATTGTTCTTCTCGATCCGTCTGACGAAACCGTTCGCGAGACAGGTCTTGGACTTGCGCGTGCCGCAAAGGACGCCGGCGCGGAGGTGCTAATCGATGATCGCGAAGAACGGCCCGGAGTAAAATTCAAAGACGCCGACCTGATCGGGATCCCTTTGCGCGTGACTGTCGGCGGGCGCGGTCTCAAGGAAGGAATCGTTGAACTCAAGCTCCGAGCGGGCGGTGACGTCGAGAAGGCGCCGGTCGCCCAGGGGCCTCAGCGGATTGCGGAAATTATCGCGGAACATTTGAGGTCCTAGCGATCGGTTACCAGGCACTGCCTGGTGCTTTCATCCGCAAACAGCCAGTACCGCGGCCGGATGACGTTTGCTGGCCGTCACCATCGGCAACGCGCTTCGATTCTCGGGCGTGATTGTATTGAAATATTTGTGACGCGTTCCTGCTGGAATCTTGCCGGCTTCTCGAATCCAGCTTCCTTCGCTGGTTTCTTGTCCCCGAATCCCGAGATTTCTTGGGAGTGATGGGGCCCAGTTACCCCCCTGAAAGGGCGGATCCGTGTCCACCCGGCAATCCAGAAAAACCGACTAAGGTTTGCGCTTACCTTGATTCAGGCTGCTTGCCGGTCGAGGCCCGAAAAAACATTAAGCTGCCCGGATGCAAACCTCAATGACTGAACGGGGAGCCGCCTGATAGCAGGTGCGAATGCCGTGATTTATACTCTTCCTGCCATGACCGGGAAGGCCTCTTCCCGGCAGCTTTTTTGGGAACCCGACTGATCTTCCCGCTGGGGACGTGACGGGGCGAAGCTTACCCGCGTCGCTCTGAAATTGGGTTGGATTGCTGAAATCTATGCACGCGACACTTCTTCAAGTATATGACCTTCTGACGCGTTCGCAACGCCGCCGGGCGCTTGTGCTGATCGGTGTGATGCTCTGGATCGGGCTGATGCAAATGGGGGCCGTCACCTCGATCATGCCTTTCATGGCCGTTGTGGCCGACCCGGGGATGATCGACCGCAATGTCTATCTTCAATGGGTGTACAATGCCTCTGGACTCGAGGAGAAAGGCTTCCTTGTTCTTCTGGGAGCAATTGTTCTCCTTGCCCTCGTCGCGACGAACGCATCTTCCGCCCTGGGCGTCTGGCTGAGCAGCCGGTTCATTTGGGAAGTCAATTCGATGCTTTCGCGCAAACTCCTGACGAAGTATCTCGCCCGTCCGTATCTGTGGTTTGTCGCTCACGGGAGTGCTGACGCGGGCAAAAATATCCTCAGCGAGGTCGAGCGGTTTACCAAGCATTTCCTTCAGCCGCTCGTCGAACTGCTGGTCAAAGGGACAACGGCAATCTGTCTGCTAATCCTGATCGTCGTCGTCGATTGGAAGACAGCGATTGTATCGACTCTTCTTCTCGGCGGCACTTACAGTGTGATTTACGTGACGCTTCGTTCGCGTCTGGCGGTAATCGGCGAGAAACGGAACGGTGCCAACAAGCTTCGATTCAAAGCCGTCCAGGAAGGGTTTGGCGCGTTCAAGGAAATGAAGACCTTTGAACGCGAAGGCTTCTTTGTTGAGGAGTACGACCGGCCGACGCGGCGGTTCAGTCGATACATGGTCACGGCGATGCTGATTAAAGGGCTGCCGCGTTACCTCCTGGAGCTGCTGGCGTTTGGCGGGCTGGTTGTCTTGGTGCTTTACCTTGTGTTCACGCGGGATCAATTCTCGCGCGTCATTCCCGTACTCAGTATGTATGCGTTTGCCGGGTACCGCTTGATGCCGGCTCTTCAACATTGTTTCGCCTCGCTTGCGACATTGCGTTTCCACCAGACGCTGGTGGCGGACCTTCACCGTGACGCCAAGAACATTGCTGAAAGTTCTCCGCAACAACTGACTCCGTCGCGGAAAGAAACGAAAGACGAAGTGCCGTTGGCGTTCGAACGAGAGATTCAATTCGAGAATGTGACATTTGTCTATCCAGGCGGGGATCGTCCCGCGGCCTGTGCTATTAGTTTTACGATTCCGTGTCGCAGTGTGGTGGCATTTTGCGGCCCCACGGGTTCGGGGAAGAGCACGATTGTCGATCTTTTGCTCGGCTTGTTCTTTCCGCGGGAGGGACAGATTCTGATCGACGGAGTTCGGCTCGATGAACAGAACCTCTCCGCTTGGCGCCGAAAGATTGGCTACGTTCCGCAACATATTTTCCTGTCGGATACATCCATTGCGGAGAACATCGCCTTTGGCTTGCCGGCCAGCGAAATCGATATGGATGCGGTCGTTCGTGCGGCAAAGGCGGCGCAGATTCACGACTTCATTCAAAACGAGACGCTAAATGGATATGAGACGGTTGCCGGCGAGCGCGGAGTTCGATTGAGCGGCGGCCAGCGTCAACGGCTTGGGATCGCACGGGCACTCTATCATGATCCGGAAGTTCTCATCTTCGACGAGGCGACCAGTGCTCTTGATGAATTGACTGAGAACCGAGTGATGGAAGCTATCCATGGCAGCGCTTTGACGAAAACGGTAATTCTGATCGCCCACCGGTTGAAAACCGTCGAGGCATGCGACCGGATTTTTGTCGTGGAGGAAGGACATGTCGTCGAGGAAGGCATCTATGATCAACTGCTCGAAATGAATGGTTCGTTCAGCTCGATGGTCAACGCTCGCTGAACGGAAAACCCCGCAAATAATCATGACGATTTTTCGCAAACTCAAAGGCATGTCCGCTGGATTGATCGAACCGGCGGCGCGGCTCTGCTTCATTCACATCGCGAAGTGCGGCGGCGTCTCGATCAATCAGGCGATCCGTCGAAAGTACCTGATCTCCTATTCACGCCTCAACGCCCGGGCATCCCTCGATGCGGCGCGGATCATTCATGGCTTCGACGATCCGTTTGCGGATGACTATGCCGCGGTCCTGCGCTTTCGCGAAGAACTTCTTCTGTATGAACTAGAAAAAGGCCAAGGTTTTGTAAGCGGACATTACGCCTTCTCGGAACGCGCGTACAACCGGCACCGGGAGCGGTACCTGTTTATGACGGTTCTTCGCGATCCGGTGTCGCGCTTTCTATCGAGCTATTTTTTCAACAGCCGGAAGGACGATGACTCGCCATGGAAGATCCAAGACAGCCTGGATGCGTACGTTCGCAGTCCGGAAGGCCGCCGACTGGGCGTTGATTACGTCCGGTTTCTGGGCGGTGTTCGCGAGGATGGCTGTTATAGCAGTGACGAAGCTTTTGATCGAGCGCGGGAGAATTTAAGGAAATTCTCAATATGCGGGGTAATTGAAGATACAGCGAACCTTGCGCGGCAGCTCGAGATCCAGGCCGGCTTGAAGATTGCGATTGGCCAGAGGAATCGCAGCCCAGTTTCCCGGCAGGAGCGGGAGAAGCTGGTTACTCCGGAGATTCGCGAGGAGATCCTGCGCATCTGCGCGCGAGATCGCGTTTTGTATGATGATGCCGTGGCGCTGAGCCGTGCCAAAGCGGCATTGAAGGCGCCGCTGCTGGAACCCGTTCCTTCGGGGCAGGCGAGCCAGTTCTGACTGACCTTTCATGAAGCGACCCTTGCAGTCAGGCGAGGGCTATCGCTCTTTCTTTGGAAAAATCTCCCGTGTCCGCGGATTCCAGCGAAGATTGTTCGAACCGCGTGGTGGTTGTGGCATCGATGATTCCGCCTGCCCATTCCGGGGCCGGATATTCAGCTTTAAAATACGCACAGCGCCTAGACCGGGAGGGACAGCTGGCATTTCTTTTGACAGCAGCACCCCAGCCAGCGGCGGACTGGAATCTCGGCGATGCGGAACTCATGGACGTTATTCAGAAGAGCACGGTCCATGTCGGATTCGGCGGAACCGGAAGAATCAAAACCGGCATTCGTCTACTTGCCGAAAACACCATTCGCTGTGTGCGCACCTTTTGGACGCTTTTCCGAACTCGGCGAAATTTTTCCATTGTTCATTGCTTTTCACCGACCTGGCTTTCCCTTTTCGCCGGGCTGGCGGCGAAGGCGTTAAGAAAAAAGCTGATTGTCGAGATCACTCTCCTGGGAGGGGATTGTCCCGGCTCGGTCACGCACAACCGCGCCCGAATTCTCCATCATCGCAAAATGCTTCAATTCCGGATGGCCGATGCGATCGTCTGTCTCTCGCCCGCACTTGAACGCGTCTGTCTTCGCTCCGGGATTCCAGCCGAGAAGCTGGCCGTCATTCCCCGGGCTGTCGACACGGAAAGATTTTCTCCGGCCGGTCCGGAAGGAAAGCAACAACGCCGGAGGGAACTTGGTTTGCCGGAGGATTTGATGTTGATCCTGTTTGTCGGAGGTATTTTGCGGCGAAAAGGCATCGACCTTTTACTGCCTGCCTTTCGCAAACTCGCTGGGCTCGATTCACGCATAGGACTGGTGATCGTTGGCCCGGCCCACAAGAGCGATGAAGGTGCAAGGTGGGAACAAGAAATCCGGGGGATGGAACGGGAAACGAGTTTGGCCGGACGTCTGTTTTATCCCGGTTGGCGAATGAACGTGAGCGAGTATATGCAGGCTGCTGATCTCTTTGTTCTTCCGTCCCGTCAGGAAGGATTCCCGAACGTACTTGTTGAAGCGATGGCATCAGGGATTCCGCCGGTGGCGCTTGCAATCGACGGAATCACCGAAGCGATTATTGAAGATGGTGAAACCGGATACATCGTGCGGGAGGCGGATGCCGACGTCCTGGCGGCGGGCCTTCTCCGGGCGGTCGTTATCGAGCGAAATGCTCCTGGGGAGGCCGGACGGGCCGCTCGCGAGCGCGTTATGGAAAAGTTTTCAGGCGATCGTATAGATTTAGCTTACCGTTCGCTTTACTCGCGCATCAGGCGACCCGCAGATACGATCGATGGCGGATTGAGTAAACCCAAGCCTGTTCTCGGGGCGAGACAAGCCGAAAGGCTGGAGGAATCCAAATGATCTTCAAGCGAGCGGATATTGTCCTGTTCATCATACTAATAAATGTTCTCGTATCTTTGACGGCGGGTTTTTTTACGTCAGACTACCTGCACATTGGTATCATGCGTGCCGCGCTCATGGCGTTAATGATTCCGCTGCTGATGATCGACGGAGTGCGGCTGACATGGACCGCCGCGGCTATTTTCGCTTGTCTGGTTTATTTAATCTGCCTGGTTCCCTTCTCGTCGGCACCCGTAAAGACCTTCGATGTTGTCGCGAAAGTCGCCATCAGTCTGCTGATGTTTGTGATGGCGTACAACTATATTCGCGGAGAAGCTGCGAGAAGGAAACTGTCAAAGCTGGTTTCGATCTGCCTCGCACTGTTCTTTATCAACTTTATCATCGCTCAGATCTTCGGAATCGGGATAAACCCTTATTACGAGGAGGGTCTCAAAGCTGGGGCGGGGAATGTGCAGCAGACCTACTTGATTGCCTACCTGCTGATCTTTTCTCCGCTCGTCGGATTTTACCGAAACGAACCCTTTCGAATCCGCTGGTGGGAGGCGACAATCATGTTATTCGCTCTTTTTCCGCTGGCTCTGATCGGCCGTCGAGGTGCTCTTTTAGGTCTTCTCGCCGGTTTGGTCATTTATACGGTGTTCACGCCTAAAAAGACGCGTGTTTTCGGGGCGATCGGGGTCGCTGCACTTCTGGCGGCTGCCACACTTCCACTTTACATTCATCACGTGTACGGCGTTTTGGAAGATCGTATGCGAGAAACCGATACCCCGGATCAGATTGGGCGGGTTCAGGAGATGATCAATGGAATTGAGCTGGTTCGATACGGGGAGCTTAAAGAAGTTCTATTCGGAAGAGAGCTCTTCAACTACGTCTCTGTTACGCGCGATTTTCGGGACCTTCATACGGATTATGCCGCTTATCTTCTGAGCGCGGGACTGATTGGATTCCTGCTATACTTTTCGATCATTCCCGCGCTTTGGCTGGATTACTGGAGACGGCTTCGATGTGTCAGGCGGGCGGCCTTAGCCCGGGAATTTACAGGTGTTTTTATCGGGCTTATTGCAGCCTATATTATTATTTCGTTCTCCGGTCAGTATTACGTGGTGTCCTCGCTTTCTCTCGTCTTTTCACTATGGGGAGCATTGCTCGCTTCGATCGAGGAGCTGGCGGTACCCTCGGACGAAATTCAGGAGGAAGACGTCGGGGATGCCCCGGAGCATCAAAAGAAACAAGAACTTCAACGATCCCTGGTGTGAGCGGGAAGTCACCAATTTTTGTTTTCTGTCAGCACCGTACAGGATCCACCCTGTTGCGGAATATGCTCAACTTGCACTCGCGGGTGGCGATGACCGTTGATGAGATGGTTGTGCTGAATCCATGGCAGCGGACATTGTTCGACGTGCTGGCGAAGTACGATCTCACAACGGACAGCGGGTTGCGGTCCGGCCTTGAGGCCCTGTATGCGTGCGAAGCCTATGGAGCATTCTGGCGCTACTTTGATCGTGAAAAAATGCCGCTGGAAGCAATCTTCGATCAAGTACGGACGACAGAAGCAACCGCGTGGGGTGTGGTAGATGCCTTTCTGGAGTTTACACGGCGAACGCAGGGGAAGGAGCGGGCCGGGGCTAAGAATTTTGCGCATTTCCGGCATTTTTCAGATGTGATTGAACGGTACCCTGACGCGAAGTGTATTTTTCTTGTCCGCGATCCATTTGCCATGTGCGCGTCGAAATTGAAGAGCCCCGGCACGCGCGGACGAAAAGCTGACCATCCGGTTCTCGCGCCAGGTATTCATTTGGTGATCCTGCTCTTCTTCCTCTTTGAGTTCAGGCGCACGGCGAGAGCGATCTTTCAATATAAGAAACGCTACCCGATACTGGTGGTTCGGTACGAAGATTTGGTCCACTCGCCGGTGGAAGCCGTGCGGCGAGTGTGCGAGTTTTGTGAACTGCCCTTCGAAGATGCGATGCTCAGCGCTTCGGGAAAAGAATCCAGTCACACCGGCATTAGTGTGCGCGGCGTCGATCCCGCCCGGGCGTCGAGCGGGATCAAGACATTGCGGCCATGGGAGCGACGGCTCGTGAGTTTAATGACGGCTCGAGCACGGACGGCCTTCGGCTATGGCGAGAGCCAATCGACTGCAGTGACGACGAATGAAGGTCCTGGTTACCTTAAAGGATTTTGAGCGCCGCAAACGCTACGGCGGCATCGCGCATTATTACAAGGCGTTGCGTCCGCATCTAGGCGAGAATGTACACTACTTCACGATTGGAAAGCGTGAGGGAAGGCAATCGGTTTTGGATGATCTGTTTCGCCTTGTAACGGACTCTTTCCGATTCTGGCGGGAATCCCGGGATTGTGATCTCGTGAACCTGAACCCTTCGCTCGGCGCATCCGGGCTGATGCGCGACGGACTTCTTCTCCTGATGGCGAAATGGCGGAGGAAGAAGGTTGTGGTTTTCTTTCGGGGATGGAGCGAGAAAGCAGCGGGTGCCATCGACCGCCATTGGCGGGGAGTTTTCTATCGGATTTTTGGCCGAGCCGACGGAATGATTGTCCTTTCGAGTGAGTTTAAGGAGCGCATCCGCAGGTGGGGATTCCGAGGACCGATTTGGGTTGAGACGACCACGGTTGGATCCGATTTGGTCAATGCCGCGCGGAGGCCGAAGCAGCGAGATCGAGATCGTTGCAACATCCTCTTTCTTGCCCGACTGGAACGTGACAAAGGCATTTATACTGCGATCGAAGCTCACGAACAACTGCTTCGGGGAGGGGCATTGACGCGATTGCTCGTGGTCGGTGAAGGGGGAGAATCCGAGGGCGCGCGGGATATTGTCCGGAGGGGCGGTGTGCCGCATGTGGAGTTTCTTGGCTATCGTGTCGGCGGTGAAAAGATAGAGGCTTTCCGGCAGGCGGACGTTTATGTCTTTCCGTCAACTCACGGCGAGGGGATGCCAAACTCGGTTCTTGAAGCGATGGCATTTGGTCTTCCGGTCATTACCACACCTGTGGGCGGGCTTCCCGAGTTTTTCGAAAACGGGAAGATGGGTTACTGGCTGCTGTCGCCGGATCCGAACGCATTGGCGTCCGCGCTGGAGCGACTGGTTGCTGACCCGGGCCTGCGCAAGAAGATCGGTGCTTACAATGTCGATTATGCGCAAACCCATTTTGCAGCGAACCGAGTTGCGGCGCGTTTGCGAGGAATCTGGCAAAAGGTTGGAGAATCCTCGGGCGATGAGGCCGAGGGGGAAACTTGGCTGCGCAAATTCACCGAGGCAGCGCCGGAAGCGGTCTCCAGCGGGGGAGGAGGCGTTTGAACATTCTGTTGCACGACGATTGGGAGATCAATGGTGACGGCACGGGCAATCCGGTAGAGCTGATGTTCGCGCCCGCGCGGAAGCTGCTGGCGGTCTGCGACAGGCACGGGGCTCGGTACACGTTTTTCGCGGAAGTCATGCAACAGTTTGCAATGATCGAATCGAGCCACGCGCGGCACCGTGAGTGGGCGGCGGAATGGGAGGAGATCCTTCGCGATGCGGTTCGGCGGGGGCACGATGTTCAGTTGCACCTCCACCCGCAATGGATCGGAAGCTCATTCGAACGAGGCCGCTGGCGTCTCGATTATACCAAATGGAGCGCGGCCAGTCTGCCGGAAGAAGAAATTTATCATTGGCTCGCGCGCGGGAAAACCTATTTGGAGCACCTTTTGCAGCCGGTTAGCCGTGACTATCAGACGGTGGCGTTTCGCGCCGGGGGCTGGATGGCGCAGCCGTCTGGGGCCCTGATTCGTGCGATGCGCAGAGCCGGGCTGATCGCGGACTGCAGCGTGGTTCCGGGGAAGTACATTGCTTACCGCGATCATGGCGAAATCGATTTCCGTGAGACTGCCGACCGGCTCCTGCCGTGGTGGACGGCTGAGGACGACGTGGCGAAGGCCGGCTCGCCAGGAACGGGTGTTATAGAAATTCCCACCTTTGCGGAGACCTGCCGGGTGCCGCTCGCGGTTCATCTTTTGCGCGATCGACCGGCAGCACTTCTGCACTACTTGGCCGTGGGTGCGCGGAAGCGGCGACACGATCGCGCCCGGACCTTCGTACCGGCGATTCGGCCCGCGGACGATCGGCGCCGTTCGATACGAGACCGCTTTTTCGCGGAGCGCGCGACGTATTGCAGTTTTGGATACATGCATCATCGAACGCTTCTTCGCATGGCGCGAGCGGCGTGCAAGGCGGCACGAAGGCGCGGCATCGAGGAGACGCCGCTCATTCTGTTGACCCACTCCAAGAGCTTTTATGCGTTCGGGAATTTTGACCGCTTCCTCGGGCGACTGGCACGGGAGCCGGGGATGACCTTCTCCCGCACGCGTGACTGCGTCGTCCGCCTGGGGCAGAACGCTCTGCCGCGTCTCCCGCTCCAGCGAGAGGCGAGGGCAAATGCCTTTGGAACACACGCGGCGGGTGCGGCGGCTGTTTGAGCCGGACGGATGCCAGTCGATTGGGCAGCTCCTCCAAGCCGAATCAGTTTACCATGAACACGGAAATCCAGGAGAAACCTCCGCGCCGGGTCGCGCATGATCCGGCGGACGCGGTGCTCGCTCGGCTTCGGGCCTATGTTGAAGCTGAAGAATTCGCCGGTTACGATCCCTATGACGCGTTGACCGGTTGGCCGCCGCTTCATTGGGGCGGACGCTGGACGCAGGCTGTCGCCACCCAGATTCACAAGCGCAACCCGGTAAATCTGCGACCGGTGATGGGCATTCGAAAGCGGCGCAATCCGAAGGCGATCGGCCTGTTTCTCTCGGGATACAGCCGATGGGCAATGGCGGACGAAAACCAAGAGCTGAGATCGGTAGCGCGAGAGCTGTTTGATTGGCTGCTGGCCAATCGGTCCGAAGGCTTTTCCGGGCTCTGCTGGGGCTATCCTTTCGATTGGGTAAATCCTATAAAACGCGTGGCGGCCGGTGTGCCATCGGTGGTGGTCACCGCGTTTGTCGCTCGCGGTATCTTCGACTACTTTGAATTGAGCGGAGACAAGCGTGCAAGAGATGCGATCTTCGCCTGCTGCCGGTACGTGACAGAAAATTTACCGCGGACCGAGACGCCGGCGGGCCTCTGTTTCAGTTACACGCATTTGCACCGGGACTGCTGTTACAATGCCAATATGCTGGCCGCGGAAATTCTCGCATCGGGCGCGGCGCTCGGAGGAAGCGCGGAGTGGGGAGATCTTGCGCGGCAAGCGCTCGCATTCACCGTGGCTCACCAGCATGCTGACGGACGGTGGAACTACAGTCTCGATCCGGTCACGAAACAGGAACGGGTGCAAATTGACTTTCACCAAGGCTTCCTGCTCGACTCCATTGATCGCGTACGGCGTTTGCTCGGCGATATCGGCTCGGAAAGCCTGCAAGCCCTCGAGCGGGGGGCAGCTTTTTATCGCCGCGAGCAGTTTTTTCCGTCGGGCAGGGCAAAATGGAGACTTCCTAAAGAATGGCCTGCGGATATACATAACCAGGCGCAAGGCATTTTGAGCTTTTCCCGCTTGCGCCATCTAGAGCCGGATTACGCGAAGTTCGCTCGAATCATTGCGCGCTGGACCATCCGGCATATGTACAGTGTGCGCGGGTATTTCTGTTACCAGCTTTTCCCGGTGGGAAAGAACCGGATACCGTATATGCGCTGGGGGCAGGCATGGATGTTTCTGGCGCTCGTTGAACTCAGCGCGGCGCGGAAGTCTTTATTGAACCAGCAGGTTTCCGAATGAAACTTCTGATCTACCTCGGTCATCCGGCCCATTTTCATCTCTTTCGTTTTGTGATCCAAGCATTGCGAAAGAACGGGCACCAAATAACCATTTTGGCGCGAAACAAGGATGTTCTGGAGGACCTTCTGCACGCGGAAGAATTGCCGTTCATCAACGTTTTGCCTCGGGGGCGCAAAGATACAACAGCGGGTATGATGGGCGCCATGCTGATTCGGGAGCGGGCAATCTTTCGAGAAGCGCTGCGCGACCGGCCGAACCTTATGGTTGGAACCTGTGCCGAGATCGGCCATGTCGGACGTATGCTCGGGATCCCGAGTATCGTTGTGAACGAAGACGACTGGGATGTGGTGCCGATTTTTGCAAAATTAGCGTATCCGTTTTGCAACTATATACTTGCTCCGGAATCCTGCAGAACGGGGCGGTGGCGGCGTAAAACGATTAGCTATCGCGGGTACCATGAGCTTGCCTACCTGCACCCGAATCATTTTACTCCCGATCGGTCCGTTGTGCGTACGTTTCATTCAGCGGAAGGGCCGTACTTTCTTATCCGTTTCGCAAAGCTCGCCGCGCATCATGACGCTGGACGCCGCGGAATCGGGCGTGAAGTTGCCCGGCGTCTTGTCAGTACGCTTGAGACCCGCGGGGCCGTATACATTACGTCCGAGAGGGAACTCGAACCAGAGTTTGAGAGTTACCGAATTAAGATTGCTCCTGACAAAATTCATCACGCGATGGCGTTTGCCGAATTGTATGTCGGGGACAGTCAAACGATGGCTGCCGAAGCCGCGGTGCTGGGAACTCCGGCGATCAGGTTTAATGATTTTGTCGGCGAGATTGGATACCTCGAAGAGTTGGAAGATCGTTACGGTCTTACTTATGGCGTCCGGACAAATGAACCGGAGCGGATGTTTCGGCTGGTGGAGAATTACTCAAAACCAGGCACAAAGAAAGTATGGGATCGCCGACGCGCCGCGATGCTGAAGGAAAAAATCGATGTCGCGGCATTCATGGCTGGATTGTTTGAAGGCTATCCGGAGACGGTTCGAGAGCTTCGGGAAGAATCGCGACGGGAAGAGACCGGCCGCGGAGCTCGCATGGCGGAGCATGTCCAGTGATCGCTTTTTTCATGTGAATATTCGATCGACAGGACGCGCACGAGTTGCGGAAGCAGCATGGTTTTCCGCGCCGGTATTTATTCTAGATGAAGAACTTCACGCGTTTCTCATTGATCTACATCATGATTGTTTTTGCTCTGCACCTGATGCCCGTCGGCAGTGTGGCCAGCAGCAGGCTTCTGTCTTGGATCGATGCGAGCCACTTGCTGCACTTGGCGATGTTTCTTCCATGGGCCTTTGTCGGGCGCGGCTTTGTCGTGCGCACGCCGGAGGGGCAGTTTCGGCGGGGGATGATTTGGTTGGTGCTTGGGCTTTTGACCGGGGCGCTTGCGGAAGGAGGACAATTCTTGATTCCCGAGCGAACCATGAGCGGGATGGATTTTTTATTTAATGTATCGGGTGTGGCTCTTGGGTTTCTGCCGGCGATTGTTCGGCGGCCGCGGGTTTATCAGCGACCGCTTTGAGCAGGCGACGGGAGCTGTGAACGGGATGTGTGAGAAGGGGAGGAAGTTGAATGAGAGCAAGATTGCCGGGTGTTTCGATCCGACCGTTTAGCGGTGGGGGAAGGCAGGGACAGCAGCGTCGCGGGTTCCTAAAACGCAGGCGCAATTCATTTCCGGGGGCATCAGTTGTTGAGTACGATGATCCGCCGCTCTTTTCGGTTTGGGATACGCCGATGCTGTTCGCTCCGCCGGTGGCTGATCGGCCGCGAGTTGCCGAAGGCGGGCGGACACCGTCCGAGGTGGACGCGTTCTTTCGGGGCCGCCTCGATCCCGATGCTCAGCGTGTGCGGCTCGTCGGCAGTATCAAGCGGTCGCATGTCGAGGCGCTGGCGCCGGGGTGGGACGCCATTGGTGTTTTGCAGAAGATCAACAATTCGCGGTGGATCAACAAATTCTTCCGGGCGGTTAATTCTCGGCTGAAGATCGGAGGATTGTTCGTCGGTTGCTTTGAAACCAACGCGCAGCGGCGGGAACGAATTCATCGAAAATATCCGCCGGTTCTCGCAACAGGAATTTATTTTGTCGATTGGCTCGTTCATCGCGTCTGGCCGAAACTGCCGGGACTAAGAAGGAGCTACTTTGCCTGCACGAAAGGACATAGTCGACCGCTGTCAGAGGCCGAAGCCCTCGGCAGACTCGTCTCGTGCGGATTTGAAATCGTGGAGCATCGCGACCAGGGCGGATTGATGCATTTTGTCGTGCGGAAAGTTCGTGAGGCGGAGTTCGTGCGCGATCCGACGTATGGTCCGTGTTGCGCGCTGAAGCGGCATGGTCGGGGCGGGGAAATGTTTGTCGTTTATAAATTGCGAACGATGCACCCGTACGCCGAATTTTTGCAAGAGTACGTGTATCGGCGCAACAACCTTCAAGAAGGCGGAAAGTTCAAAGATGATTTTCGGATCCCGGTTTGGGGGCGGTGGTTGCGGCGTCTGTGGCTGGATGAGATTCCGATGATCCTCAATGTGTTGCGAGGGGAAATGAAACTGGTCGGGGTTCGACCGTTAAGCCAGCAATACTTCAGTCTCTATCCGCCGGAGGCGCAGGAGATCCGCAATCGGTACACTCCCGGCTTGCTGCCTCCGTTCTACGCCGATCTTCCAAAAACCTTTGATGAGATCGTCGCCTCCGAATTGAAGTACTTGCGCGCATATGAGCAGGCGCCATTTCGGACTGATCTGCGATACGCTTGCGTCGCGCTTTGGAACATTTTTGTCCGCCGCGCGCGCAGCGCCTGATTTACAGCGATTCACGAAAACCTATCTCGTCCGTAATCCCGATCGTTCCTGACGACGGCTGGGATCCGATGCTCCAGCAGTTTTCCGCCGAGTAACGGCGATTTGACGGAATTTTTCACGGAATTGATGCCCCAAATCAAACCTGCCGAAATGATCACCCGAACAATTTCTCAGCCGTCAGGAAGCGTGGCACGCGGTCCCGCGGACGAACGTCTCAACGCCCGCGGGTTTGTGTCGCGGACCATGGTTGTCATTCTGGCCGCCGGTCGCGGCTCCCGCATGGGCCGGGCCGACCTCGCGAAAGTAAATTCGGAGATCGATGGCGTGCCGGCGATCAGCCGGATGATCGCGTCGTTCAAACGAAGCCGGTTCCGCAAGTTTCTGCTTGTTGTCAATTCGCACGCTGAACAGGTGATGGCGGCGGTTGCCAAGGATCATCCTGAAGCGATGTTCGCTTTTCAGCCGGCGCTCCTTGGAACGGGTCATGCCGCGCGCGCGGCGGCGGAAGCCTTGGAGAGGTGGGAGCATGACGGACCCGTGCTGGTAACTCCGGGTGACAAATACATCGAACAAGGTGCCATTGACGCGCTTGTTGACGGGCATATCCGCCAGCGGGCGGACTTCACCCTGCTCACCCTGAAGAAGGGGAGCAGCCTGCAGGAGAGACAAGGGCGTGTCCTGCTGGATTCGACCGGGCAGGCCGTCGCGATTGTCGAATACATGACGATCGCGAGACAAGCGGTTGTCGATGAGATCAAGAAACGGCTCGAACGAAACGAGCCCTTCGGCGTTGACGAATTGAATTCCGTGATCGAGAGACATTTTCCGGACCAGGCAAAAAGTAAATTGTCCGGCACCGAATTGCTTGAGATGGCGGATGGCAAAGTCCCATTCGACCGGCAGCGGGTCGAGCGGTTTGTCAATGATCCCGCGAACCAGCTGGCGGTGGACGGCGTCTTTTACACGGCAAGCGAAATTGAAGCGCGCTGTCAGGCGACGAATCCGAGTCTTTATCTGCTCGAGTTTGAGGCGTTTCGAGCGGGGGTTCGTCTCCTGGATAACCGCAACGAGCAGCAGGAGTTTTATGTAACGGATTTTGTTCGGCATCTTCCGCGAATTAAAGACGAGGAGGGAGAGCCGCGATTCCGCGTCCGCACCGTGATGATCGACCGGGGCGATTGGATTCAAGGATTCAATTCCCCGAGCGAACTCCTTCGTATTCAGGATTACGTGCGGGGACGGCGGGCGACGATTGAGCGGGAGGTCGAGCGGCGCCGCCGGGTGGCGCTGCCTCCGAGTCAGCGGGCGAGCGTGCGGGAGTGGCTGAGTCGGCTCGATGCGTCGGGGGTTTCTCTTTACAACTGGCTCGTGCGTATTTACGGACCGGATACGAACGTTCATCATGAAAAAATCGATGAAATCCGCGGCGTGCTCCGGGTCTTTGGCGAACGGTTCGGGTATGACCGGAAAGTAGTCATTGTTCGCGCGCCGGGACGGATTAACCTGATGGGCCGTCACATCGATCATAGAGGCGGTTCTAATAATTTCCTCGCCTTGGACCGGGAGACCTTTGTGGTGGCGGGGGAGCGGGATGATGATCGGGTCGTCGGCGTCAGCGCCTTGGCAAAAAGTTTTCGCGAGATCGACTTCAGCATGCGTGAACTCCTCGGGCAGTTTGCCTGGAGCGAGTGGATTCATTTTGTAGAGAGTGACTGGGTTCGCAGCCATTTGCTCGGGCATCCGGGGGAGTGGGGCAATTACCTGAAGGCAGCTTTGCTTCGGTTGCAGCATTATTATCAGGACATCCGGATTTTAGGAATGGATCTTGCGGTCGCCGGCAATATTCCGATGGCCGCCGGGCTCAGCAGCAGTTCATCGCTGGTGGTTGGCGTGTCACAAGCGGCGATCGCGTTGAACAACCTGGAATTGACCAGCGCGCGATTCATTGATCTGTGCGGTCAGGGCGAATGGTTTGTCGGTTCGCGCGGCGGTGCCGGAGATCACGCGGCCATTTACCTGGGACAGCGAAACAAGATCGTGCGTGTCGCGAATCTTCCGTTTGTAGAGGACGGCGTGGTCGATGCGCCGGAAGGGTATCGTGTTGTCATTGCAAACAGTCACATCAAGGCATCCAAGAGCGCGAGTGCGCGCGACCTCTTCAACTCGCGGATCGCGTCGTACAATCTCGGATTCGCTCTCCTGAAGGAGCGGGTTCCCGAAATCGCATCGCGGGTTGAGCATTTGCGTGATATCGATCCGGAAAGGCTGGGGGTTAAGACGAGTCAGATCTACCAGATCCTGTTGAAGGTTCCCGAGGTGATGACCGGACGGGAGATCCGCGACGCGCTTGGCACGAAACACGCCGAGTTGATCGAAAGAAGTTTTTCGAGCCATCGTGAACAGGAACACTACTTCATTCGCGGCGTCCTGCTTTTCGGCATTGCGGAGTGCGCGCGTGCGAGGAAAGCGATTCGGCTCTTTAGCGAGGGCAGGGTTTCGGAATTTGGGCGGCTGATGAACCTCAGTCACGATGGGGATCGCGTCGTTGCCAGCGATGCCTCCGGGTCGGAGATACCGCACGCGAGCGGATGCTCGGATGGTGATTTGTATCGTCTCCTCGCGGACCTTTCGAGTGAGGATCCTGAGCGTGTCGGCGGTGCCCAACTGATGTATCAGCCAGGGTACTACGCATGCAGCACGCCGGAGATCGACTGCATGGCTGACACGGTCAAGGCGATCGAAGGGGTTGCGGGCGCCCAGATCGCCGGGGCTGGACTTGGGGGCTGCCTGATGATTCTCGCGCGAGAAGATGCGGTGGACGCTGTGCGCGAACGGCTTTGCCGTGTCTATTACGGTCCGCGCGACCTCCCGCCCGCGATTTTGGAATGTTCGGCCGTGGAAGGCGCAGGTCTGGCGGAGTTCTGATTGGGGGCGGAACCCAAAAATTTTTTCGAAGAAGCGGGCGTTGTTACCGCGCCACGAGCTCTCTGAGAGAAGCGAAACAACAATATCAATTCCCTGAACAATCAATGAAAATTGGCATCGTAGGACTTGGATACGTCGGGTTACCTCTATCGCTTCAATTCATTGCCTCTGGCGTGAAGGTGGTCGGTCTGGATGTTGACGCGGCCAAGGTGGAAGCGCTCCGCTCCGGGCGGAGTTATATCAAGCATATTTCGAACGAATCGATCGCATCAGCCGTCGCGGGCGGTATGTTCGACCCCTCGACTGATTTTTCCCGGGTTGCGGATGTTTCGGCGGTGATCATCTGCGTTCCAACACCCTTGAATAAATACCGGGAACCGGACGTATCTTACGTCCTCAGCACCGGTCGAACGATTGCACCCTATCTTGGAGCGCGGGTGAGACGCAAGATCGGCGATCTTGCCTGCGCTGGCGGCGTGCTTGATGGCGATGGCGGGCTTCACCTGGACGGGCGGCTTTCATCTATTGGAGATGGTGAGCCGTCAGACGTGCCGGAGCCGAAATTGGTCGTGCTGGAGTCGACCTCTTACCCTGGCACCACGGAAGAGGATTTGCGGAAGGTGCTGGAGGAAGGATCGGGACTGATCGCGGGCGTCGATTTTCATCTGGCTTTTTCGCCGGAGAGGGAAGACCCCGGGAATCCGGGCAGCAAGGTCGGGTCGATTCCAAAGATTGTCGGCGGCTACACTCCTGAGTGCGGACGCCGTGCGATGGCGGTCTACGGCCGGGCGATTCAGAACCTTGTGCCGGTTTCCTCGTGCCGGGCAGCGGAAGCCGCCAAACTGTTGGAAAATATCTTTCGCAGTGTGAATATCGCGCTGGTCAACGAGCTCAAGGTCGTCTACGAGGCGATGGCAATCGACATCTGGGAGGTGATTGAAGCGGCAAAGACGAAGCCGTTCGGATTCATGCCGTTCTATCCAGGGCCCGGGCTCGGCGGACATTGCATTCCGATCGATCCGTTTTATCTGACGTGGAAGGCTCGCGAATACGGGCAGCACACGCGGTTTATTGAGCTCGCTGGCGAGGTGAACGCCGGGATGACCGCCTACGTTGTCCGGAAGGTAACGGAAGCTTTAAATCAGAAAGCGCGTCCGGTTCGCGGAAGCCGGATCCTGCTGATTGGTCTCGCCTACAAGGCTGACGTCGACGATATGCGTGAGTCGCCGACGCTTGTATTAATGGATCAATTACAAGCACGCGGCGCGGAAGTCGCATATTACGATCCGTGGATTCCGGAAGTGCCGCCGACGCGGGAGCACGAGCATTGGGCCGGAGCGAAGTCGGTTGCGTGGAGCCAGACGGCAATCGCACCGTTTGATTGTGTCGTCATCAGCACGGCCCATAGCGCTGTCGATTACCGTGAACTGGCTGAGTGGAGCGACTGTATCGTCGATACCCGGAATGCGATGAGCAAAGTCGGCGTCAATGGCGGAAAGGTGGTCAAAGCATGATCGAGGCTCCTTCAGCAACCGGCTGGGCAACGGGGCCGACTCCGACTGTGGCGGTCCTCGGGTGCGGCTATTGGGGGAAAAACCTTGTTCGCAACCTCGACAGCCTTGGAGCGCTCGCGCTCGTATGTGATCCGGGGGAGCCCGGGCGAAAAACCGCGCGTAAACTTGCTCCGAAGGTGGAGATTTCGGCGGAATTCTCTGATGCATTTGGGCGGCCGGACATCGACGCGGTCGTGATTGCGACACCCGCGGAAAGTCATTGCGCGCTGGCGGTCGAGGCGCTTCGGGCAGGGAAGGATGTGTTTGTTGAGAAACCGTTGGCCCTTGATTTTCGGCAAGGCCTGGAGATGGAGTCGCTGGCGGCCGCGGCCGGACGGATCCTGATGGTGGGGCATCTGCTGGAGTACCATCCGGCGGTTTTGAAACTGCGAGAGCTGATCGCCGCCGGAGAGCTGGGAACCGTCAATTACATTTACTCCAATCGTCTGAATTTCGGAAAAATTCGCACAGAAGAGAACGCGCTTTGGAGCTTCGCGCCGCATGACATTGCCGTCATTCTTCGCCTCGCGGGCGACCTGCCTGAGGAAGTTACCTGTTCGGGCGGAAGCTTTGTGACGCCGGACTTGCCGGATGTGACGCTCTCGTGTCTCCGTTTCGGCGGGGGAATACGCTCGCACATCTTTGTTAGCTGGCTGAATCCCTTCAAAGAGCAGAAACTTGTGGTGGTGGGGGATCGCCGGATGGCGGTGTTCAATGACGTCGAGGTCGAACGCAAACTCCTCCTTTACGACCAGCGTGTCGAATTGCGAAATCACATTCCGCATCTCCACAGCGGGGCGGCGAGCGCGGTCGAATATGAACCCTCGGAGCCGCTCCGGAACGAGTGCAGCCATTTTCTGGATTGTGTGCGATCACGTCAGCAGCCGCTGACCGATGCCGGGAACGGTGTGGATGTTCTGCGTGTGCTGCAAGCCTGTCAGGAATCAATGGAATCGCACGGCCGGCCGGTGCGCCTTCCGGAAGCGCCCGAAGTCGAGCCCGAAAGCGTAGCGGCAGGTTAGAAACGTTTGCGGATATTTCTGGGGCTCGGAGCCGCTCTTGGATCCCTTTTACAGATCATGAACGCGAATTATTACGTGCATCCTCAAGCGGTCGTCGATTACCCGTGCGAGATCGGCGATGGCACCAGGATCTGGCACTTTTCTCACATCTGCCAAGGAGCCCGGATCGGTGCGAATTGCATTTTCGGACAGAACACCATGGTCGCGTCTGGCGTCGTGATCGGCACCAATGTAAAGGTTCAGAACAACGTCGCGATCTACACGGGCACGATCGTTGAGGACGATGTCTTTCTCGGGCCCTCGTGCGTACTGACAAACGTTACCAATCCGCGGTCCCAAGTCCGGCGCCACACGCTCTACGAGGAAACGCGAATCCGTCGCGGCGCGACGATTGGAGCGAATGCCACCATTGTCTGCGGAATCACACTGGGCCGGTATTGTTTTATTTCGGCCGGAGCGGTGGTGACGCGCGACGTGCCGGACTACGCGTGGATCGTGGGTGTGCCCGGCCGCCAGCGCGGGTGGATGAGCCGACACGGACATATTTTGCAGCTTGGACCGGATGGGCGATGCCGCTGCCCCGAATCCGGATTTCGCTACCTGCTTGAGCGCAAGGAAGGGGGAACGGAACAGATGCGCTGTCTCGATCTCGACGAGGAGGCGCCGCTGCCGGAGTCCCTCAGTGTGGGGAGGCTTTCCTACGACGAATGCAAAGCCCGGCGCGCGGAAGCACGGAGTGCCGCCCTGACCAGCGAGTTACTTTGAACCTATGAGAATTCCATTACTTGACGTTAATGCGCAGAATCTGCCGCTGGAGAGTGCTTTTCAGGAAGCATTTCAACGGGTGATTCGCTCGGGCCGGTTCATCCTCGGTCCGGAAGTTGGTGAACTTGAAGAGAAAATCGCGGAACTGACGGGCGTCCGGCATGCGATTGGTGTGAGCTCCGGGACCGATGCGCTTCTCCTCGCCCTGATGACGCTGGAGATCGGCCCCGGAGACGAGGTGCTCTGTCCGAGTTTCACCTTCTTTGCCACAGCTGGATGTATCGCTCGAACAGGCGCCACTCCGGTATTTGTCGACTCGCTCGAAAGCAGCTTCAACATCGATGTGGAAGACGCCGCCCGAAAAGTAACCTCGCGCACGAAAGCGATCATTCCGGTTCATCTGTTTGGACAAATGGCCGATATGGACGCGGTCATGAAACTTGCCTCCGATCATGATTTGGCCGTGATCGAGGATTGCGCGCAGTCCATGGGCGCGACCTGTCGCGGTCGCGCGGCGGGCGGAATAGGCACCTTTGGAGCGTTCAGTTTCTTTCCCTCAAAAAACCTCGGCGGCTTTGGCGACGGCGGAATGCTCGTTTGCGACGACGATCAACTCGCGGAGCGCGCTCGGTGTTTGCGAGGACACGGTTCCCGGCCGAAATACTACCATCGTTATGTGGGCGGTAATTTTCGATTGGATACATTGCAAGCGGCCTTGCTGCTCGTGAAACTGCCTCACTGGAGAAGATGGATTGCCGCCCGCCGGGAGAACGCTGCCTCCTACAATGAGATCCTAAAGCCGTTTGCCGCGAACGGACTCGTTCACTTGCCTGCGGAGGAGGCGGGTTTTGAACACACGTGGAATCAATATACCGTGCGTATCGCGGACGGCCGTCGGGATGCGATCCGACAGAACATGGCGGACCAGGGCGTGGCCTCGGAGATCTATTACCCTCAACCGATGGATTCTCAGGATTGCTTCCGAAACCTCGGGCAAAGCGGGAACTGTCCCGTGGCGGCCAGGCTGGCGAATGAAGTGCTGAGTATTCCTATCTATCCTGAACTCGGAGCAGCCGGACGCGAAGCGGTGGTGTCGGCGATGCTCTCTTCGCTGGAAACCGGAGCCGAATCGCGGCCGCTTCGCGTGTAGGACCGTCACCGATTTAATGCGAAATTCATCATGAGCTCCAACAATAATAAGCATTCAAAAAGCCCCTCAGGGGGCGCAGGCCTGCATGACTTCGAGTTGCTCAAGCTCAGCGACTACTACGTCATGGTGCGCAAGCGATGGATCATTGGTTTACTATGTGCGCTTGTTGTGTCCTGCATCGCTGGATACATGCTTCTCAGCCGTCCACCTCTGTATCAAGCGAGTGCTTCGCTCCTCGTCGAACACGAAGGCCAGCGTGTCGTGGATATGCAACAGGTGGTCGACACGAGGCTGGAGAGCAGTGGAGGCATTTGGCGGGTGCTCTTGGAGAATCATGTCAATCAGCTTATCAGCCGGGATTTTATCCAGTACGTCGCGTCTTCATTCACGGAGGAAGAACGGCAGAAGGCGATCGAACCGTACTTGCCCGAAACCGAAGAGGAGCCGGTTCCTTCTCTGGAAAGCATTCTTGCGCAGACGGAGGTAGAAAATCTCCCGAATACGTTCATTCTCGAGGTTCGGACAACTCACCGGGATCCGGAAGTCGCGGCGCTGATTGCTGACCGGTATGTCGATTGCTATATTCATTTTGTCCAGCGGCGCGGCGCGACAGGCAACGAGGCGGCGATCGCATTCTTGAGCAAGCAGGCAAGGGACTTGGAGCAGCGTGTGTCGGATGCGGAGAGGGAACTGCAGGAGTACCGGCAAAAGCACAACTTAATCTCGGTTCAAGATAACAAGGATCTCATTGCCCAGCGGCTGAACGAAATCAATTCCCGGCTGACGGCGGCCCGGATGGAGCGAATCGATCTTGAGGAGCGGATCCGCCAGGTGCGGGATCTCAAGGACAACGATGGCAACCTGCTGGAGCTCGAGGTTGCCTCGTTGCGCTCCACGCCGGAGGTCATGACGCAATTGAACGCGCTGCGTCAGGAGCGCGAGGTGATGAGCAAGAAATACCTCGAACGCCACCCGGCAATGATTGCCAATCAGCAAGCGATCGAGGCGGCGCAGAACCTGATCCAGGAAAATATCGCCCTCGCGGTCGCGGAGCTGCAGGGCCGGCTCGTTCACGCGCGAGACCGCGAAGAAAGGTTTCTCCAGGAGTTGCGGCAGGCAGAAGAAGAAAGCCTCCGGATCGACAAGCTGACAATCCAGTACTCGGCATTGAATCGGGCGGTGGAGGTCGCGCGGCAGACGCACTCCCAGATTCTCGACCGGTTAAATGAAACCATCGTGACCAGCCAGCTCGAAGGCGGAAATATTCGGATCGTCGAACGGGCGGATGTCCCCGGAAGCCCAGCGGAGCCCAGCTTGGTGAAGGTGGCGTTATTAATGGCCGTGCTGGGCGGCTTCTGCTTTATCGGCGCGCCGATCGGCCTTGCCGCGTTCGACAAGAAACTGAAGTCAGCCCAGGACGTGGAGAGCTTTCTCGAACAAACCCTGGTGGGCGAAGTGTCGGTGATTCGCCGGGTCAAACGGCTCGAGCGGCCGCACATTGTTTCGATGGATCTCGATGATGCCACGAGCGAATCATTCCGGGGATTGATTGGACAGCTGCACCTGCGAAACGGATCCGTCACCTCACGGGCCATTCTGGTCACGAGCACCATGCCGGACGAAGGAAAGTCGTTTGTTGTGAGCAACCTTGGTGCTTGCTTCGCGGCGCATGGCAAACGCACTGTGATGGTCGACTTCGACTTGAGGCGTCCGGCATTGCACGGGTTTTACGGCCGGACGAATGCTTTTGGCATTTTGCGCTGGCTCGAAAACCGGCATACGGATGCGACACCCAGGAACGAGGATGCACTGGGCATCGTCGAAATCCTGCCGAATCTCTACCTGCTGGCGGCCGGCGGACAAACGAAGCGGGCCACCGAGGCGATCGCGGATCCATCCATTGGGCATCTGATCGCGGCTCTCAAGTCGGAATTCGATGTGATGCTGGTGGACACGCCGCCGCTCGGTATCTTTCCTGACGCGCTTGCGCTGGCCCCGCTGATCGATGAGGCGCTCTATGTTGTTCACTTTGGAAAAGTGGAGCGGCAGCAGGTGAAGAACTGTATTCGCCGTCTCGACGAAGCGAGTGCCAACCTGCTCGGTGTCGTGATGAACGGGATGCCCAAAGGCGGAGTCGCGGCCTATTACCGGTCGGGCTACGGGTATGGAAATTATAAATACGCCAAGTATTACGCGAAGCGTGCCAAGTAAACCCTCCCGTTACGAAACACTGCTCTCTGTCGCCCTGGTCTTTCTCTTCGCTTCCCGGATCGAAGCGTTGGACGTGAAGCATTTCGGCGCGGCTGGCGATGGAGTCACGGACGACACTCCAGCATTTTTCGCGGCGCTGGCCGAGGCGGCCATCACGGGCGAGGAAGTGGCGGTGCCGCCGGGACGGTACCTGGTGCTTCAAGAGATCGACATTTCGGCTGCGGTGACGATTTCCGGAAGCGGGAGCGAGGCGTCGGTCATTACCTCTGGTTACGGCCCGACCCGTTTTTATATTCACGAAAGCGGAACGACGTTTCGGGACCTTGGGTTCGAAGAAATGATCGAACCCATCGCGCTCGTCAGCCGTCAAGGCTACCTTCTCCAGAATATCACGATCGAGCGCTGCCGGTTCCAGCGAGTCCACATTCGCGATCGGAATCGAGGTGTAATCGGCTTGAGTTCAGGGAACGCTTCGCAGCAGCTTTATCCGTTGCGAAGTCTCGTGGTTACCGACTGTTCGTTTCTTGATATTGACGCTCATGCCATCAACATTCGCGGGAAGATCGAAGAGGCACGGATCATCGGCAACGAGTTTATCGGCCTTGTAAACAGTCGGAATGAGAAGGCGCCTCCCAGCGAACTTGGCGGCTATGCGATTCGGCTCGGGACGGATGAAACGGGGGAGTCTGACGAGCTGTCGGGCCAGGGGAAGCATCGCATTGAGCAAAATACGATCCGCAACCTGAAGAAGAAAACGACGGCGGGCAATTTGATGGGCATTCTGGTTTACGGGAACTCAACCGTGATCAGGAACAACACGATTGAGAATCTTGATGGGAAGTCGTTTGGGGATGACACGATCGCGATCTATATTCGCGGCGGCTACAATCAAATCGTGTTCAACCAGATTCGTGAAGTAAGAGGTTCGGATGATGATGGGGCAATCAGTTTTAAAGGAGCTTCCGAGATCAACTACGGAAACACGATTGCCTATAATGTTATCGAAAATATTTACGGGATGTCGGCGGTCGAGGTTTCCTCATCCGCTTTGCAATTTTACGGCAACTTTATTCTCAACGCTCCGGCGCGCGGGTTTATGCAGCGAACGGGGGAGGGGGTGCTCGTGGCAAACAACACATTCTGGAGTGCCGATGTCGATCTGCGCACCGAGCAAGGCGTTGCCTATATTTTGGATAATGAGCTGATCAATTCTCGCCTGTGGCTCAGTCAGCGAACCACATCTCCGTCGGCTCGTCTCGCCACGTACATTCATGAAAACAGCTTTACCGCCAGCGCCCGGAGCCGGGCGGTTCCAATGATCAGACTGGCAAACAATGTTCAGGAACGCTTCGTATCGATTCGCGGGAATCGATTTGAGAATGCCAGCTACGAGCCGGTCGACCGTGTGATCATCGATCTTGTCGGCAACGGAACTCTTCAGCAGGTAGCTATCGTTGAGAATTACGTTGTGCAGAATGGAAGCGAGACGCAGGTCTTTCGGATTTCCTCAGCCGATGAGCTTGTACTAAATAATGTTGTTGTATTTAATCAGTATCCGGTTGAGCGACCGATCATGCCGAAGGATTTGCGGCTTATTCAGAAGGATTCTGATGTGGCGCTGATTTGGACGAGCGTTCCAAACCAATCATACCGTGCACAATATTCGACCGACTTGGAAGATTGGTTCGATTTCGGAGAGACAATAGACGGTACGGGCGAAACGATCCAAGTGGAGGAGCTCCCCCAGCCATGGAGCGAGCCCGCGTTTTACCGATTGGTCATTGAGGACTCATCCGTGCAATGATTGTCACCGTGTTCAGATATTGCCTCCGCGCGGGATTTGCGACGAACCCGCGCCGCGGATGCCGTCGCATAAAGATCCTCGGATTTCTTCTTGCTTCGCTGCTGGCGGCCGTTCCGGGCAATGCTGTGTCGGTTCGCGATTATGGCGCGGTTGGCGATGGCGTCGCCAACGACGTTGGCGCATTCCTGCGAGCCATCAAGGCGGGCGCTGATTCGCGGGAGCCGGTCGAGGTGCCGCCGGGACGCTATTTGCTTGGAGAGGACCTGGTCATCGATGACGCGGTCCAGGTTGTTGGCGTCAATCACAAGGAATCCGTTCTGACCAGCGAGGGTACCGATGCGAGGATCCTTGTGCGCGAGAGCGGCACCTCGTTTCGGGGAATCGGATTTGAGAAGATGGTTGAACCGATCGGCTTGGTGAGCCGCGAAGATTACGTGCTCCGAAACATTCAATTTGAGCAGTGCCGGTTTGAGGGGATCGAAGTCCGCGATCCCAACCGAGGTGCAATCGGATTAAGTTCCGGCAGTTCAGGTCAGCGAATGCACCGCGTCGAGGGGGTGGTGGTGCGCGACTGCGTTTTTCGAAACATCGACGCCCATGCGATCAATATTCGGGCAAACATCCGGAACGCGCGGATAGTCAGAAATGTTTTCCTGGGGGTTGTTAATCGTCCCGGCAGCGCGTCTCCAAGTGGCGGATACGCGATTCGGCTGGGCGATTCCGAGGAGCATGGGGCGGACTCGTCCCCGGTTTCATCGCAGGGCGGGCACGTTGTTGAAGAGAATGTGATTCGCGGGATGAGAAAGCAAACCGTCGAGGGGAATCTCATGGGGCTGCTTTTATACGGCGATTTCAATGTCGTGCGCGGAAATCTCATTGAAGACATTGATTCCACCGACAAAGGACTCGACACGAATGCGATCTATATGCGCGGTTCGTTTAATCGTGTTGTTTCCAACACCATTCGCCGAATTCATGGCGCGGACGACGACGGTGCGGTTTCCCTGAAAGGCGGTATGGCCAGCGGAAACCGGGAGAACGTGATCGCGTCCAACCGGATCGAGGACATTTACGGCATGTCAGCGGTTGAGGTTTCAACGACCGGCCTCTTGTTCGTCGAGAACGACATCCTCAATTCGCCCACCCGCGGATTTTACCATCGACTCGGGCACAATGTAACAGTCACCGGCAATCGCTTTGTCCATGCCGATTGCATTCTTCGAACTGAACAGGGGACGGCGGTCGTCGCGGGCAACCGGTTTATTGATTCGCGTCTGTCGCTTGAGCAGCGACGCAACGCCGATCCGGCTGATCGAGAGGCGGTCGAAATTCAGCGGAATCACTTTCAGCGAACCGATTTAAAAACGGCCCTCCCGCTGATCGGTCTCGCGAACGACGTTGACGAGGCCGTTGTGTCGATTCGGGGAAACGTTTTTCGGAACCTCGCTCCGGTAAGCGATTCTGAAGAAGCATCTCTGGTCGACCTGGTGTCGGGGGGAACGGTTCAAAAAACGGAGATTATTGGAAACCGGGTTGATCAGGCGGGAGGCGACCCGCTCTTGTTTCGCATAGGGCCGGCGGCCGGGGCCGGCGCCTTTTCACGAAATGAGATTGTAATACGCGATCTCCGGGGCCCGATTCTGACCTCGGCCTTCTCGACCATTGAACAGAATGTCGTTCGAATCGCGGCGACTGCTTCCTCGAAAACCGAGGTGGAGACCCTTTTCGTCGTGACCGGTCATGAACCCAAGGCTGTGATCGATTTTCGAAACAATCGCATTCAAAACGAGGCAACTTCGGTACATGTGGACGAGGTTCTTCGGATAGACGGGCCGCCCGCAACCGTAGGAATGAGCGGGAACGTTATTGAGGGGAGAATTGGCCGTCTGGCCGATTCGGGATCGCTGACCCTGAGGAGGCCTGATACGCCATGACCAAAACCTTAAAGAAGCAGATCAAGAGCGTTGCTGGTCAGCTGGCGATGGGCGGTTTGATTAAAACACTCGGGCGCCCTCGTCCCATGACGCGCTTCGAGGATCCGACGGAAGCAATATTCAGCCAGACCGACGTGATATTCGAGGTTCCGGCGAACAAGTGCAAATATACGTACCAGTTTTCGTACGGACTTGAAGGCTGGCACCCGTTTGTGGTTACGATCCGGGAGCACATGGAGAATCCGGCGATCACGTTCGAGGATTCAACCCTCTGCCGGTATTACAAAACGTTCCATCCCGCAACGATTCTTGACCTTTTTTTTGAAGGGGTGGAACGGCGTAAGTTTGAATCAACTACCTTGGGTCGATGGCCGATTGGCAAACAGTACCCGTGCCTGCCTTGGGATCCGAAGCTTGTTCCGATGCGCGGGGAAGGCGGCTTGTCGGTCGCCGACGGACTTCAAGGATTCGGTCCTGTATCCGATAAGAAAGGGCGCTACGAATTTGGCCGTCTCTTGGAAACCTACAGGTCAATCCGCAGCCGCGGATATCGTCCCACACGCGATTCAGACGGGGAAATTCGAGGATACTTTTTGAGGATGGATGGAGACTACCGGTTTCTCATCCGCGCCGGCTTTCACCGCACTGCGGCATTGTCGGCGCTTGGTCATGATTATTTGCGGGTGAAGTTCAAGGCCCACTTTCCCCGCGTCGTCGATCTGCGTGACCTTGAGCGATGGCCTCTCGTTAGAAACGGAGTTATTGAGCCGGAAGTCGCGCAGCGGATCTTTATTCGATTTTTCACCGAGGACGGGACGGGAAAGGCCCGGAGCCTCGGCCTGCTATAATGTTATCATCCGATCACCTGCCAGTATACCCTTATGAGCATATTACGCACCGTAAAGTATGTCGGTCGCCGCATCAAAAGCTGGATCCTGCCGATCCGCTTTGGCAACAAACCGCGCAATCTCAGCATCAACTATCCCCGCTCGATCCGAAACCCGAAGAGAATTTTTATCGGTGACGGAGTTCACCTCGGTCCGAACTGCACGCTTAAGTCGATCACGGGCACGGGCTCGCTGATGAAGCGCGACGACGGCCGGCACATTGAGCAACGGTTTGATTCACGAATCGTCATTGGCAATCGCGTATCTGCCACCGCGGGGTTGCATATTGCAGCGCACGAGCAAATCACGATCGAAGATGATGTAATGCTTGCGTCGAATGTTTTCATGTCCGATGCGCTCCACGGCTACGAGAGAATTGATTTGCCCTACAAATACCAAGGAATGGTCCGAGTTGCTCCCATTGTTATTAAGCGAGGGAGCTGGATCGGGCAAAACGTCGTGATCATGCCCGGTGTGTCGGTGGGGGAAATGGCGATTGTCGGGGCCAACAGCGTTGTCACCCGCGATGTGCCCGACCGTTCGATTGCTGTCGGATCGCCAGCACGGGTAATCAGGCGCTGGGATGAGAGTGCTGGCGGCTGGGTTTCGGTTCCGCCGGAGACGGCAAAGAAAGAAAGGTCCGGGTCGGGTGGCAATGGCTGTGGTGAAAAGCACGTAATTCAATCCGGCCAATAGAATTATTATGACCAAAACGAATAACCTTCCAGAGGTTACAATCGGGATTCCGACCTACAACCGTGCCGCGACGTACTTGCGTGAGAGTCTGGCGAGCGCGCTTGCCCAGAGCTATCCCCGGCTGGAGATTGTTGTGTCGGATAATTGTTCTTCAGACGGAACGCGCGATTATGTCGAGTCGCTGAACGACTCGAGACTTCGCTATATTCGGCAGGAGGATCCGCTGCCGCCAGAGAAGAATGCTCAATACTGCATTCGGGAAGCCCGGGGAACGTACTTTATTCTGCTTCATGATGACGACGTTCTGGATGAGGATTTTATCGAGACATGTATTTCCGCGCTGGACGGGCGGGAGGCCGGGCTGGTTCATACGGGAGTGCGAAAGATCGATACCGATGGGTATTTGATAAAAATCCGGCGGAATCCGCACGGGCGCTCCACGTTATTCGAATATTTCGATGCCGTGATTCGAGGGGAGGCGGTGACCTATTTTTGCAACACGCTCTATCACACGGAGACATTACGCCGGGTTGGCGGATTTCATTCACGATGTTATGCGTTTCAGGACGTGATTGCCAATATTCGAGTCGCGCACCTGCGCGGCCGGGTTGAGATTGAGGAGCCAAAGTCCTCGTATCGCATCCATGGATCCAAACTCGGTTCAACGCACAGCATCTGCAACTGGTGTGACGATTCGCTGGAAATTATCGATGTGATGTGTGAATTGATGCCGGAGCGAAAGGATTACTTTCGGCGCGAGGGGATTCGGCTGATGTGCGAGAAGAACTATGCCAAGAAAGTGCGGCGAGTTCCGATGCCGATAAGGCTGTATGCGTATTATGTGGTCTATCGAAAGTTTGGTTACGCATATTCACCGGTAAGTTTTTTCGCTGAGAGGGCGCGTAAACTGTGGCGGGCGGATCCGCGCACCGAGGGTTCGAAGCCCATTGGAACACGGTAGACCAATCCTGATAACAGCGAGCAAGAAGAGGGGCGACCGTAACGGGTCGCCCTTTTTTCTTTGACAGGTAGGCAGGCGGATTTGCCCTGTGCGGTTCGGCAGCAAAAAGGGCGGCCTCGGATGAGGCCGCCCCTGGATGGAGGAGGAGAGAAGGAGGATTGTCCGGATCAGCCTTCGACGTCTTCAATGATCACGCGGTAGAACATCGATTTCTCGCCGGATCCCGGAAGATCGTCGACGACAATCGGATCGCCGGTACCGGTGATCGGATCGCCGTGTATATCCCACGATTTGAGATCGGGTGAGGTTTCGACGCGGTAGGTGACGCCGGTTTCGCTGTTCCACGCGAGGGACGGTGTGTCTCCGTCGCTTCCCATCGTCAGGGTCAGACCGATTCCCGTCTCGGATGGCGGATTCGGGGCCGGTTCGCTGCCGAAGGTGATCTCGTTGCCGGAGATGACTTCTTCCGGAGAATCGACCGCGAAGACCTCCCGTTCCTCGCCGGCTTGCTGGACCTTGTTGTCGACAATCTCGACTCGGGCGACGGCGCCGCCGTTGGCAAGGTCGACGAGGGTCTCGCTGCCGGTGAGTTCGACGAAGTTTTCGAAGCGGTTGTTGCGGATGGTGACTGCGCGTTCGGCGACGTCTCCAGTGAGCTGAATCATTGGAACCGCCGTGTCAGCCAAGGTTCGGCGAAAGAGGTTTCCAGTGATGGAAACTTCCTCGCGGTCGGCTGGGTTTGTCGCGGATTGCGACAGGGTGATTCGCGATTCAAGGAAGTCATTTTCGGAAACCGCCGCACTCCCGCCTTCGCCTTCGAGAGTGACATCGGCACGGGTGAAGGTGTTGCCGCTGATGGAGATTCCGTTGCCGGAGCGATGGACCAGTCCGCCTGCCTCCGCGTTGGAGATCTCGTTGCCGGTTACCTCAAGATCGGACGTGCGGGCTTCGATAGCCGCCTTGCCGTAAACATCCTCGATGGTGTTACCGGCGATACGGTGGCCCGTGCTCGCGGTCGCCATACCTCCTTCGAGATGAATCGCGCCGAACCTCGCCGTGCCCCGAACATTGCGGATCGTGTTGTTCGCGATCTCGTTGTTCGCGCCGCGGATGAAGATGGCACTGACATCCTCGCCGGCATCGGTTCCGTCGATCTGCTCGATGACATTGTCGCGGATGATCGAGTTATCGCCGTAGAGGAGGATCGCGATCAGATTGCCGTCCGCGGTGCTCTTTTGGAGATTGCGGATGAGGTTCTTCTCAATCAAATGCCCGCCTTGGCCGTCCATATAACCGTCGCCCGGATCTCCTAGGCGGATGGCGAACGTATCAGCGTCCGTTGCGTTGTCGGGATCGTTGACGAGATCAATGAACTGGTTGTTCACGATTTGCGCCGCCCCAATGTTGCCGCGAACATTGATGGCGCTTGCATCGATATTCCGGAAAACGCTGTTCTGAATAACGAGATTCTCAATACGATGCGGCCGGTCTGGCGAGCCTCCGGACACCAGCCCGATGACCCCGCGATTGCGGTTCAGGGACTGGAGGTTTTCGAAGCGGCATCCGTCAAATGTGACGTTGCTCAGCACATACCCGCTGCGGCTTTCCAGCACGATCGGTTCAATCATATCCTCAAACCCGATGCCGGTGAAGGCTGTGCCGCTCTCGCGAACATAAAGCCTGGCCGAACCATTGTTCGAGGTGATGATCGACTTGTCGTTGCCGACCCCGATGAATTGCACGGAGCTGCCGATCGCGATATCCTCGGCGATCAAGAAACGTCCGGCCGGAATCATGACCGGCAGACCTTCCGCGCCGGCCCAGGCGATCGCTTCGCGCAACGCGGCTGAATCATCGGTTGAGCCGTCACCGACCGCGCCGAATTCCTTGAGATCGGGGATCGAATCGTCAATCTCGCCGGCCGTCGCCTGCGATTCGTTGGAGAAGCCGCTTTCGCCGATTTCGTTGATCGCGGAAACCCGATACGCGTAGGTTACGCCCAAGGCGACACTGGAGTCAGTGTAGGTCGTGCTGGTGCTTCCCGTGTTGGCGACGAGGTCGGTGAAGGAACCGGCATCCGCCTCTTTACGCTGGATTCGGTAGCCCGTAATCGGCGAGCCGCCGTTATTGGGCGCTTGCCACGAGAGATCGATCCGTTCCTCCGGGAACGAAACCGCGGTGAGGCTGGCCGGTTCCGCCGGTTCGGTTGGATCAGGGATCTCTATAGAGAACGTTCCCACGGCCAGCGCCCAGTCGGATTTATACGGCGCCGTCCAAGTATGTTCCCGTGCATCGAGCGTGCCGACCGGGATCTCCTCGTAGTGGCCCAGCGTATCAACCGCGATGACCGGCTGGGGGCCGCTCATGCCGGACAGGTCGATGTGGATCGACGTGGTGTTTTCGCGGTAGAAGACAGCGTGGTCGCCATCGCGGAGGACCATCGCATCGCTATTATCGCTGAGGCTGTTGGCGCGTTTCATGTCGACCAGAAAACGGTGGCGCCAGAATTCCCGGTGAGTCCGCATCTGGTGCGGTTCGGGATAGGTGCCTTTGACATAGGCGGAACAGTCCGGCGGATAAAGCCCCCAGACCGATCCGGTGCCGCCGGCGAGGGTGAATTGCCAGAAGGCGCGGCGGGTGTTGTCCATGGTCCAGACGCCATCGCGCAGGTAGCTGAAACGGCGCTCAAACTGAGCCGGGCGGTTTTTAACCCTGCCGAGAAGGTTGATCGCGGCGTCGTAGAAGTTCTTCGACGGCTTGTCGTCGTAACCGCCGGCGGGGAGACTTTTTACGTCCGGGAATTTGCCGTCTTCGCGCGCCATCAGCAGGTGCTCCCAGCCGCTGTGACCGTTGATGTAGTCTTCCCAGGAGGCGACTTCCTTGGGCTCGGCCCATTCGCTCAGGTCAAAACCGTATCCCATCGTCCAGCCGGGAAGCGGTCCGAGCCGGGCGGCAATATAGCGCTGGACGCGGCGGTCGGGTGTTCCGTTGACGCCGCCGACGCGGGTTGGAGTCCAGTTGCGAGACTCGTCCCCCCACGCCCAGATGTGGACATGCATGCCGCGGCCGTGCGCCATCTGAATTCCTTGCTCGAGTGCCCGGAACGTCTTCGGATCCGGATTCTCGCTGCCGTGATCGCTCGACGACACGGCGCCGGCCTGGAACCACTGATTCGCGACCAGAACGAATGCGGCGTTTGAGCCGTGCTCCTCGATTTCATCGAGGTAATCGGAAAAAACCGCTGGATCGCTGTACGTTGGCGTCACGCTGACCCATCCGCATTTCTCCGGGTTGCCGTATTTCCGCAAGTTCATGTAGACATTCGGTACGAATCCCTCGAGGCGGCCGTCGTTGCCGACTTGCTTTGCAAACTTGTCGCCATACGCCACGATGAAACCCTTGGCATTGGGATCCGGGTTGGGATTAATCTGGACGGTCCCTTGTTTGCCGTCGAGGTCGGGATCGCTGCTGCTTGTTACGACCGTCCAGGTGCCGACGCGGGTTCCGGTAAAGCGGAATTTCCAGGTGTTGCCTCCGTCGTAGAAGAACCCGGTTTTGATGGTTTCGCCGCTTTCGGTGTGGACGAAAGTGGCGGTGGCTTCGAGGTCAAACGGATTTCCCGACCAGGAAGGATTGTCGAAACTCCATTCAAGGACGGGCGCCCAGAGGGTGCCTGTCCGGTCGAGTTCCGCCGCGTGCGCGCTGGACCAGGCGGCCGTCAGCCCCGTGAGGGCGAGTCCCCCGGCGGCAGCGAGCGCCCGGCCTTTGCGGACGAACGACTGTTGTGCGGATCGAAATAGCATAATCATTATGGCTCGATTTTGTAGTGAAGAAATGGTGACAAATAGGGGAGCCCGGCCGGCGGATCGTGTCGATCGGCCGGCCAGGGACTGAGTCGGCGGCTGGGGCAGTCTGTTGCCGGTTAAGAATGAAAAAAGGTGATGGCCGATGTCGGATCACCCGATCGAATCGCCGCGGCTGGCGCTTACGGCTGACCGGTGATCATGAGACGGTAGAAGGCCGATTTGTCGTTGCTGGCGGGAAGGTTTTCCACGCGGATTTCGTTTCCATTTCCGGCGATCGGGTCGCCGTGGTTGTTCCAAGTTTTGAGATCATTGGAAAACTGGATCTGGTAGAGATGCCCTTCGAGGCCGGTCCAGCTCAATTCCATCGATGGATTGGCAGCGGCGGCGCTCAACCTGAAATCATCCGGCCGCTCCAGTGTATCGGGAGTGGTCGGAATCGAAGGAGGAATGCCGGGCGCTTGTTCATTTGATTCGGAAGTGTCGGAAAACGACCCCTTACTGCTGGAGGTGTTCCCGGAAATAGTCTTTTTCGCCGACCCGGTATCATAGCTGAAGGAAGCGGAGCCTTTATATTCAACGTGATTATCAATGATTTCCACTTCATCGAGCGAGCCATTGGAACTGAAATCAACAACGGCACCATCCTTGCCGGAATTCGTGTATTCGAACCGGTTATTCCGAATGGAGACGAAGTTTTCTTCCGGGTTGTTCGAGAAGCGGATCATCTGGGAAGCGTCAGCTTTGACGCGCTGGAAGAGGTTGTCATAGATATAGACACCGTCGCGATTCACGGACTCCCCGCGATGGGTGCTCAGCCAGATGACCGAATCGATGTACCAGTTTCCGTGGATCGCGACTTCCCCGGCTTCGGTGCGGAGCTGGGTATCGGCGTTGCGGAAGATGTTGTCGCGAACAATGGCATTGGTGCCGTGCCGCTGGTAAAATCCGCGGGTTGAGTTCACGACCTCGTTCTCATAAACTTCGATGTCCGAGCTGGACGCCTCGATCGCTGACATGCCGTCGACGTTTTCGATGTAGTTGTGGAAGACGACACTGCCCTGGTTCCCGAGATCGAGCCCGCCCTTGAAGGAGACGGCGCCGTCGTCGTCGGAGCCGCGAACATTACGAATGACGTTGCCGCTGATTTCGTTGTAGGCGCCGCGGAAGTACATCGCGTTAACGTCGTCGCCGGAAGGGCCGCCGTCGAGGTCTTCAAAGAGATTGTTGCGGACCTGGATGAAGTTTCCGTAAAGAAGCATCGCTTTCAGATTTCCCTTCACGGTCGTCTTCCGGAGGTTTCGGATTACGTTTCCTTCGATGAGGTGGCGGCCTTGATCGGCGAACTCCTCTTCCATGTTCGCGTCGTCGGAACTTTCTCCGAGACGAATGGCGTAGCCGCCGAGCTGCCAGCCGGACAGGCCTTCGTCTTTGCTCGAATTGACGATGTCGAGGAACTGGTTGTTGATGATCCGGCACCGGGAGATGTTGCCGCGGACGTTGATGGCCGCGGACTCGATATTGCGGAAGATGGAGTCCTGCACCACCAGGTCGTCGATCCGGTGCTGACGCTGGCCCTTGTTCGAGGTGCTGAGCCCGATCACGCCCTGGTGGGCCTGTTCGAGGGTATAAATGTCCTCGAAGCGGCAGCGGACAACGCTGACGTCTTTCAAGGTGTAGCCCGAACGGCTGACCAGTGCGATCGGCGCGGTCATATCCTCAAAGCCGAGGTCGGCGAAACGCGTTCCGCTGGCTTCGACAAACAGCCGGGCTTTTCCTCCCCGGCCGGTGATCACCGACTGTTCGTGACCTTGCCCCTTGATCTCAACCTTTTTGTTGAGGACGAGATTGCTGCCGATGTAGTAGCGGCCCGCCGGGACCTCGACGACGGTCTGCTTGGAAGCCGCCTCGTCGATCGCCGCCTGGAAGGCACTGGCGTCATTGGTTTTTCCGTCGCCAGTTGCGCCGAAATCCTTGACGGAGAGCGCATGAGCCGGCGCACCGGCAAAAGCGAATAGGGCGAGGGCCGCGATCACTCTGGCTCCTCGCGCTTTACGTATGGCGCGCGATTTACGCGCAAATAGACAGATATTCATATCGAAGATGATGATGTTCTCAGGGATTTCCTTGTATTGGTCGGAAACCGTAAGGGTTAACCTTACATCCGATTTCCGGGATTTCCCGTCTTGCAATTGCGGTCTTTCCTGAATTCTCCGGAACGATGCAAGGGAAATTTTCTCGCTAACATGTTCATCATCATTCGGTAACCAGTGAGTGAATTACGGACGTAAACGTTTTTTGATGTATAGGGGATATAATGCGAAAGGATATTATGGAAGTGTCGAACAGAAAACGGCTTACGGATTTATAAGCTTAACAGCGTTCCGACTGTACGGGTGGGTATTTAAAAGACTTATAAAATTTCTTATGGGTAAAAACCGGAGTTTTGGAACATTTCTATATGACTTCGCAAGTAACGCATATACTGTTGTTTTCGGAGGCTGTATTGCATTTTGCATGAGACAGAAGTTTTTTTATCAACGGGCCGCCTGATCTTGCATTTCGCAATATTTGAAGAAGTGGAAAGATGTATAGCAGTGAGTGAACCCGCCTGGAGTATTCAGCGGAAAGCTTATGCGATGACGGAATCCGCGTTGAGAGAAGGCGTTTGCGGCATGCGCGCGATTTCTTGACTTCCGGAACGGGAGATGCTCGTTTTTGAAGATGCTTCTGACAGAGAAGCTTTTGGAGGGATCAAATTTGAACGATCAATACAGAGTAGGAATTGTCGGAGCAACGGGTGCCGTAGGCGCGGAAGTGCTTCGTCTGTTGTTGAAACGCGCTTTCCCGGCATCGGAGATTCGGCTGCTTGCGTCGGCCCGGTCGGCGGGGAAGGAAATTCAATGCAACGATTTCACGGGAGTGGTCGAGGAGGCGAAGCCGGAAGCTTTTGAGGATCTTGACATTGCGATCTTCAGTGCCGGTGCCGGAATTTCCCGGGATTTGGCTCCAGCCGCCGTTGAAAGAGGCTGCCTCGTCATTGACAACAGTTCCGCGTTTCGGATGGATGAATCGGTGCCCCTGGTCATTCCGGAGATCAATCCGGAGGCCATGCGGCAGCATCGGGGAATCATCGCGAATCCGAACTGCTCGACAGCGATCGCCTTGATGGGATTGTACCCGCTGCACCGGGCCTTTGGCTTGAAAAAGGTGATTGCCGCTACGTACCAAGCGGTTTCCGGCTCGGGCGCGGAAGCGATGCGCGAACTGGAGAACCAGGTGAAGGATTTTGTGGCGGGCGAACCGCTCCAGACAAAGGTGTATCCCTACCAGATCGCCTTTAACGTCCTGCCGCAGGTCGACAGCTTCTTGGAGAACGGCTACACGCGCGAGGAGCTGAAAATGGCCAATGAAAGCCGGAAGATTCTCGATTTGGCGGACTTGCGTGTCTCCACGACCTGTGTGCGCGTGCCGGTTCTGCGGGCTCACTCCATGGCGATCAATGCCGAATTTGAGCGCCCGGTCGATGTCGCGGAGGCGGCGAAAGTGCTGGAGGAGTTTTCCGGAAGCGAAGTTGTGGACGACCCCGCGACGCAGCAGTATCCGATGCCTCTGTTCTACGCGGAGAAGGTCAAGTGCGGCGTCGGCCGGATCCGGCGCGATCTCGTCTTTGAAAACGGCTTGGCCTTCTGGGTCGTTGGCGATCAGCTCTGGAAGGGCGCGGCGTTGAATGCCATTCAGATCGCTGAGGTGGCGATTGAGCAAGGGCTGGTCGGCGTGCGCAACAAGGCGATCTGAGCCGCGGCGCAGTGGAGCGGGCAAAGTCGTCGGAGATGACCGTCGATCGACAATCGGTTACGGCGTCACAACGATTGTTGTCGTAGCGGTGATTCCGCCTGAGCCTACGGTCAGATTCGTTTCACCGGCGGCGACTCCCAGCAGGGTGCCGTCGGCGGGATTTCCGCGAACGATACCCGGATTGGAAAATTCCCACTCGACCGCGGCCGGATAGCGCAACGGAAAGGCGACTAAATTGCCCGGGGCGATGCCTAGCGCATCGAGCCGCACCGTCTGGCCTGCCTGCAAACGAACGCGTTCAGGCAGACGAATCGCCTCCAAGAGGGGAATAACCTGGTAGGTCACCTCGCTGCCGTCGACAGTCACGACGACGTAATGGAAGAACCCTCCGCGGTCGGGCGGCAGGTAGAGCGGACTGCCCGCGCCTGCCGAAGTGAGATATTGCACGCCGTCATGCGCGCGACGGTCGAATCCATGGACATGGCCGTGAAAGACATAGACATTCCGGCCTTCCTCCGCGTGATCGGCGAGGAGTCGCTGGAAAATCGCGATCTCTCCGGCGTCGGTCCAGCCGGTCTTTCCGCCGGGCATCGGGTCGACGACCGGCGTGTGCGTCATGAGAAACAGGTTCTTTGCGTTGGACTCTTCGACACGATCGCGCAGCCACGGCCATTGTTGCTCCTCGGATTCCCGAAGGCCGGGACGGGCGGTATTGAGGATGAGAAACTCCGAATTGCCGTGACTGAACCCGTAATAGGTGTCGCCAAAAAACTTCCGGTAGCGGTCGCAGGTGTCGCTTCCCGCGATCTCATGGTTGGCGATCGCCATGTGACACGGCTTTTTCAACCGATTGAGAAAATCCCGGCCAAAGGTGTAGTTGGCTTCGGTGTCGTTTTCGATCAGATCACCGGTAAACAGGACGAACTCGATGTCGTCATGTTCATTGATTCTTTCGATCAAAGCCGCCAGCACCTCGGTCTCCGCCGCTTCTGGACGGTCGGCCTGGACTTTGGAGTCACCGAAAACAACGAAACGAAAGCGGCCGTTTTCCGGTGCCGGACCTGCAAAATCGACCGGGCGATTCGCTGGATCACGAACTTCGGGCGGGGTGATGACGGAAGCGGGATCGAGTTCCGGGGCATTGACCACGAGTAATTGGTCAAAGAAGACGGCGCCTGTGTAGCGGGCGTCCGGACGGGTTTCGGCGACGTAAATACGCTGGACAGCGATCGGGTAGGCTGTGCCCGGCGGGATTTCCGCCTCGACATAACGCCAGCCGGTCCAATCGACATGGCGGGCGAAATCGATCGCCCGAGCGGTTCCGCTGCTGTCGGCGATGCGGGCGCGCAACCAGGCTTGATGTCCGTCCCCGAATACCCAGAGACCGAGCTTCAGCGGGCGGCCAGGCAAACGAATATCCCCTTCGGGCGGCCGCAGGTAAGCCGCGCGGGTGCGGCCGGTGTGGGTGAAATCGTACGCGAGTTTCGCCGTCGCCCGGCCGTCGCGCAAATAGGGCGGGTGATCGACCACGGAAACCGCGCTCGCGGTTTCTTCGGGGGCCGCGAGCGCCGTCCAGCCATCTTCGCTGCCGAAGTCGGCAATCGGCTCGGGACTGGCGCCAATTCCGACGGTCACCACGCCCCGTGCCTCCCGGAAAGTGGCGTCCACCGATCCTGAAGCGGTTGCATCCGCGGCGGTGAAATGTCCGCCGGGAGTCACGGTGCCGATCGATCCATGCACGCTCCAGCGAACGTCTTCCGGCGGCACGGGAGCGGAAAATCCGTGAATATCGACCGCGTTGATCTGGAGTTCAACGGTTTCCCGCGGACCGACAGCCAAGTCTCCGGGCTCAATGCGCAGAGCCACCGGTTCGCCGATTACGCGCAGCGGCTGTGAAGCTGAAAATGTTTGGTCGCCGACTGTGACGGAGGCGGTAATGGTGCCGCGGCCCGGTTGACTTGCCGTGAAAGTTCCATCGGGCGCGAACGTTCCTAAATGCTTCGGTGAAACACTCCAGACAATTTCGCCAGGCAGTTCGACCCGGTTGTTCTGGGCGTCGACAGCGACCGCGGATGGAAGGACGGTCGCGCCGGGCGCGACGCGAAATTCGATCGACTCGATCAGATGGGGATCGTTTGGGGGAGGGAGTGGAATCAGGAGCTGGTTCATGGCGCCGGCGGGTGTGTGATTGAAAATGCCAAGTCCGTTTGGAAGAGGACGCTCGCGTCCGTCGGAAGGAAGGTTCCAGACGATCGGCTGCCATTCGCCGGGTGTGCGCGCGAGGAGAGTAGCGGAACCGCCGCCGTCGAGATTGAGGGCTTCGGTCGCGCCGAAATCTTTCAGAAGCCGCGCCATCTGGTGCAAGGTCACTCCGCGGCTCAGGGTGCTGCGGCCGTCGACGACCACCCACCAGGCGCGCGTGCCGTCTCGGTTGAATCCGATCGCGCTTCGCGGATGGATCGCGTCGTCGAAATCGGGCGGTATCTCGCCGTTTTGGAGGAGTACGGGCCGTCCGCCGATCGCCGCTCGCAGCGACGGAGGATCAAGGCGGACGTCGACGGTAAGCATTTTCCCCGTACGCGCGTGTTCCAGCAGCCAGGAGGCACCGTCGCCCCGGCCCGCGAGAACGCCTCCGCCATCCGGCACCCGCGGTCCCGGGCTGTCTTGAAGGACCGCTTCTACGCGCTGGCTTGCGTTGAGCACAACGTGGACCAGGCCATCAGCGGGCATATCAGGGCTGCCGGCACCTGGCGCGGCGGAATCCCAGCGGTGATTGTAGAAAGCCAATCCATGGGGCGGAAGGCCGGCAGGATTCCAGGCGTCGAGGCGGCGGCGTGCTCCGTTTGGCGCGGTGACCTGACCGCGGAAGCCAATTTCGCCGATGAGAGGCGCTCGGCCGCGATCGTTAAAAAAACCGACAGCTAGGGTTCCCTGGGGCGGCGATTTGAACAGTTCGCCGGATTGAACATGAATGCCGATCGGCGCGCGGGTTGTCTGGATGTGAAAAAAATCGCCATTGATTCCGGCGATCGCGCCGCTTTCCGCGGCCGTCACGGAAAACTCCTGGGAGCCGGTCAGCCGGTTATTGCCGAGTATCGTGTCGATTTCGACGGCTGGTTCGGTGAGGTCGATTTCCAAGACCGTCAAGTTGAGCCAGCCATCGGAATCGAATTGGCGAATTTGAGTGAGCTCGACGCCCGGGCCGACCGGTCGAGAGACCGATTGGCGGTGGAGAACGAGCGGCGCCTCGCTCCGGGCGGCGGGAACCGTGAGGACGAGGAGGGCAAACAGGGCGAGCAGCCGCGAAAGGCAACCCTTCGAGCGGCCGGTCCTGCCCAGGGGAGGGGTGGAATCAGCCATTCTCCTGCTTCTTTTTGTTCTTCGGATTCTTTTCCCGGTAGCCGATTCGATGGAACGGGTTGACGATGCTGGTCAGAATATTGCGCGAATGCGCGGCGATCCGCTTCAGGTGGCGGACGTAAAGGACGACGGCGGCGGCGTCGGCCGGGCTTAGATCGGTGACGGTGCCGGAAACGATGCGGCTGACGATGCTTTCGCACATGACCGAAAGTTCCTCCTTATAGTCCGTCATGATCATCCGGGCCTTGTCGATGTCGTTCGTTCGGAAGGCGGGAACGGTCTCTTTGAACGTGGTTTTGACGCGGTCTTCGATTTCAGCGAGTTCGGGTTCGAGACTTCCGCCATGGAGTTTGGCAGGGTGGGCTTTTGCGAGGTCGCAAATATTCTTCGCGTAGTCGCCAATGCGTTCGATATCGATCACCACACTGACAAGGACGAGTCCGGCCGCGAGATCCGCCGGGCCGCTGATCGTCAAGTGCGTCATCACCTTTCGCCGGACATCCCTTTCATAGGCGTTGATCTGTTTGTCCATCTCGTAGATGTCGATGGCTACTTCGCCCGTGTCCGCATAGCGCAGACTGTCGATCGACGCCTCGAACATCTTCAGGTCGAGATCGAGCATCTTGTATGATTCCTCGATTGCCTGGGTGAACAAATCGTCTTTTTGAAAGAGGCTCCGGATATTTTTCCACATGACGTTATTTGAGTAGCAGGATGATAGTGAGCGGGATCACAAAGTAAATGCTCGCGGCCATCAAGATCGGGACCATCCTCTTTCGGCTGGCGGCGGCGGCAATTTTCTCCGCTGCCAGGAGCGGGAGCCGGCGAACGGGCGGAACCGACCAAATCAGGAGAATACCGAGGACGTTAAACAGGACGTGCGAGAAAGCGGCCGTCACTGGGATGGCCGCGCCGGTGGCGAGGGAGGCGAGCATCGCGGTGATCGTTGTTCCCACGTTGGCTCCGAGATTGAACGGATAGACTTGGAAGGGCTTGAGAATGCCGGCGCCGGCGAGGGGAATCGCGATACTCGTGGTGATCGAGCTGCTTTGAACGGCGACCGTCAGGAGGAAGCCAAAACCCATCGAGCGACGCCAATTGAGGAAGAGGTAACGGTCAAAGAAGCTTTCGATCCGGGTGAGCACCAAACTGCGGAGGAGCTTAACGATCCCGACAAGCGTCGCGTACGTGATGAAAATGGTGGCGATCAAAAGGACGATCGCGTTATTGAAGCAGAGGAACTTCAAGAGCTCGATCGCTGGCCCCGTCGCTTGCTGGAGCGGATTTGTCAGCGTCATGCCGCCGATTCCGGCAAACAATCCCTGGGCGCCTTGGGCGAGGGTGGTGAGCAGGCCGGTCGCCTGTTGCAGCGGGAACAGGATACTCACCGAAAGGAGATTGAAGGTCAGGTGGAGGAGCGCGGCCGGGAATGCCCGTTCAAATTCCCGCGGCCGGCGAATATGCCCGAACGAAACCAGAAACGCCGTGAGTGTCGTGCCGATATTGGCCCCCATGATCATGGAGATGGCGGCTTCCAGCGACAAGGCACCGCCGCCAACCATCCCGACAATGATGGAGGTTGTTGTCGAGGAACTCTGCACGATCGCGGTGGCGAGGATCCCCATGCACAGAGCGGCGAGCGGATTCTCGGTGGCCGCCAGGACCCGGTTGGCGAAATCCGCGCCAAACATTTTGAAGGCGTCGCCCATGCCGCTGATACCAACGATGAAGAGGTAAAGGCAGAGAACGACGCCGAGGATCTTCAGGGCTGGATGAGCCTCTGCCTGGGACGGTCTGGAATCTGTGGAAGACAAGCTGGAGATCGGTTATCGGTTTCCGCTGTGAGAATGCTTGGGATAGCTAGAGCGATCGGAAACCAGCGTCAAGTGTGAGAGGCGTAACAGTCTGTGACATTTTTGTGTCAGCCAAACTTCGGTTTAAAAGCGGGGCGATCAGCGGGCTTCGAGCGAGAAACTGGGCGGAACAGGGCCAGACGCGCGCCATGGCAATTTTCCCATACAAAGAAAGCGGCTGGAAAGCCGCTTTCATAAGTGCCGCCGGTGGCGGCAAAGTTGGTTCCGCGCCGGCAGGACGGCGTGTTTGTTCAGGAAGCCGATGCCGGGATAACATGGACGCGGCGATGAGGCTTGTCGAACTTCACCTGCCCGTCGCTTAGTGCGAAAAGGGTGAAGTCGCGCCCGAGACCGACGTTGTTGCCCGGGTGAAATTTCGTCCCGCGCTGGCGCATGATGATGTTTCCTGCGATCACGGCTTCGCCGTCGTACTTCTTGACACCGAGTCGCTTGCTGTTGCTGTCGCGACCGTTCCGGGAAGTTCCCTGTCCTTTCTTATGGGCCATGGCTGGTAAAAACTGAAACGATTAAAGCTGACGGAAATTACGGGTTGATCTTGTCGATTTTGATCACGGAAAGCTCTTGGCGATGGCCGCGCTTGCGCTCGTAGCCTTTGCGCTTTTTCTTCTTGTAAACAAGAACCTTGTCGCCGCGCTTATGCTCGAGAATTGTCGCGGTCACGGAAGCGCCATCAACCAGCGGCGCGCCGATTTTGGCGTTGTCTCCTTCTCCCGCCATGAGCACCTCGTCGATGGTGATCGTCGCGCCCGGTTCAGTTCCGGGAAAACGGTTGAGGGAGAGGATGTCGCCTTCGGACACGGCAATTTGCTTCCCTTGGGTCTTGATGATCGCTTTCATAGAAAAGGAGAGAACAAAAGCACCGATAGACGTAAAATCAAGGTCTTTTTTATGCAGCCGGAAACCGTGAAAGGTCATTTTCGCGATCCGCGCGCCGTCGACCATTACGGGCGCGCGGCGGCGCGGATTGGATTGTGGCGTTCGGAAGAGAAGATTTTCGGGCAAATTTTCCGGTCGGAGGATTCGCTTCTCGATATCGGGTGCGGGGCGGGGCGGATCACGATCGGCCTTTGGAAACGCGGGTATCACCGGATTGAGGGGGTCGATTTTGCTCCGGAAATGGTTGCGCGGGCGAAGGAGGTGGCCGAATCGTTCGGGGCTCCAATTCCTTTTCATCGGGGGGACGCGACGGCGCTGCCTTTTGCGGACGGGTCGTTCGCCGGGGCGATTTTCGGCTTCAACGGCTTGATGCAGATTCCGCGCCGCGAGCGCAGGCGGCAGGCGCTGACGGAAACGCGGCGCGTCGTTCAGTCCGGCGGCCATTTTGTGTTCACAACCCACGACCGGGCGAACCGGAGATACTGGGTCTACTGGGAAGAAGAAGCCGAGCGCTGGGCGCGCGGCGAACAGGACCCGCGGCTGGAGGAGTTTGGCGACCGGTATTACGAGGCGCCGATCGGAGCGACGTTCATGCATATTCCGACGCGGGAGGAGGTGATTGAAGATTTGGCGGCGGTCGGCTGGCGGCATGAGGCGGATTATTTGCGCCGTGATATCGCGCGGGAGCCGGCGGAAGTGCGGGAGTTTTCCGATGAGTGCCGGTTTTGGATCGTGAGGAAGCCAGCATTGGAGTCGGAGGAGGCGGGAGACTGATGGACCCTCTTGCCGTGTTCGGCGGCGTCGCGCTCGCCGCTGGCGTCGTCATTCTGCTGTTTCCAAAAGTCTTCTTCTTCCTGCTCGGGGCCTATATGGTCATCAATGCCGCGACGGCGTTTCTTCAGGGGGCGAATCCTCTTGCGTCGATCGGCCTGGCACTCCTCGGTATCCTTGTCTTTCTCGCGCCGCGATTGCTGGCGTGGCTGTTCGCGTTTTACCTGCTGCTGTTTTGCCTCCTTCTCTTTTTCTGGGGCTTCTGGATTCTCGCGATTCCCGGTGCCGTGCTCGCGCTTCTGGTCCTCCTCGTCCCGAAGATCGTGCCTCTCTTCGTCGGCGGAGTTTTGGCCGTCATCGGCGGCTTGACGCTCCTTGTCGGCCTTGTCAGGTGAGCGCGTTGCTATTCGTGACAAGCGTCTGTATATAAACGGCGAAAAGCTCCAGCGGTCAGAACATTTACAATCTCTGGAATATTACGCGTATGGCGAGTTGCGAGGCGGACTGGAAGCAGCCTGTGGAGATGGCTATTTTATGCTCGGCGACGACTCGAAGGATTCGCATGACAGCCGTTATACTGGTGTCGTCGACGCGAGCGAATTCCGAGGGCGTGTGCGATTGATCCTGTGGCCGCCCTCGCGAATGGGCGTAGTCCGATGAAGAGCATGCTGTGCCGCGATCTGAGGCCGGGCCAGCCCTTCCCCCGTGATTATGCTCAGCGATTCTTTTTGTGGTGCTTTACTGGAAGGCGGCTGCAAGGCTGAGCAATTCGATGTTTGCGCGCGGGGTTTGCGTTTGGCAGACCTTTCCGCGGGCTTAAAGTGGCAGTGGCTGGCCGTCGCTGATCCGGATGACAAAGCGGCAGGATGTCACATCCACGCCGCGCATGCTTTTCTGGTCGATTGCGGAAAGGCTGATCCCTTTTCACTCTCGACGTGGCGGCGCGCTTCCGCTGAGAATCTCAGGCCAAGACTTTCCGTTATCCGGAGCGTCACACTGTCAGACCATGAAAGCATCGCGATTTCCCACCCCGGCCCTGGCGCCCTTGGTTCTGGTTGCTGTCAACGGGCTGTTCGCTCACCCCGGGCATCACGAACAGGAACACGAACACTCCGGCGGCCAGGCGGAGGTTTACTTTCTTCCGCACGTGCCGGAACGCACCGGACCCGTCGCGGCGATTTCTGCCGCAGTGGAGGATTCGAGGTTGAGCGGCCAGGGCTTCTGGACGTTTGTCGCGGCGGCCGGCGTTCTGCCTATTCCGGAAGCCGCGGCCGCGCACGTTCGCGGAGCTCACGGGACAATCGTCGTCGATCATGCCGCTGACACCGTCTACTGGGGACTGCAAGGAGCCGGATGGATTGCGTACACCGATCAGCTCAAGGAGGGGGCGATTGTGGCGGGCGATCCTGTCTTTGCTGAAGGGAACCTGCACGGAGGGGAGCTCTTTCCAAGACCCGGCCAAGCACCACTGGTCGCCGTTGCCGACAATCTTCGGGGACGTGTCTATCTCTCCGATACCAGCTTTCAGGACGCCCGCATCCTGCCCGCTCCGACCGATGGGCCGTATGCCGAACCGGGGCCGTTTAAGCCGACCGATGTTGCCTTTCTCGGTGAAGATAATTTGTATGTGACTGACGGATACGGACGCGCCTTTTTCAGACGCGCGGATGCCGATGTTTCAAGTATTAAATGGGACGGACCTTTCTTTGGCGGAAAACAAATTTCTAAGACTCCCCATGGAATCACCTACTTCGCCCGCGAAAAAACCTTGGTGCTCGCCGCCCGCCCGGAGGGAGAGGTCAAACGCATGCGCGTGGACGATCATTCGTGGCTCGAGAGTTTCGGACTTCCAGGCGGCAGCACCGTTTGCGACGTGGACATCTGGGGCGACTACGCTTTAGCTCCGTGCCTGGACGGACCCGGAAAAAGTCCGGGACCGATCTATATTCTCAACCTGAAGAGCCGGACGATCGCGAGCATCATCAGGCCCAAGTCAGATCTTGGTTTCGATGAAGCGGACCATATCCACGATGCCGCCTGGTACTTCTCTGGCGAGGGTGAGGCGAAGGAAGTGTTCATCGTATTTACCAACTGGAACCCCGGCGGAATCGGTGCTCTAAAACTGGTGAAGCGTTCCGAACTCTGAAGAACTTTCACCGGTTTCGGAGTACTAATACCTGAATCCCAGACGGTAAGGGAGTCGCTGAACACGGGAGCAGAGAAAACACGATTGTACTCGAACGAACACAATCTCAATCTGTATAAGGACCGCTGCATACGTTCCCTATCCGTGTCGATAGTTGTCGTCGTGAAGCCATAAATAGGGAACCCGCGAAATTTCGCAGGGCATCCGCACCTATCGATAGCAACTTTATCGAAATTCCCGCCCGTCTTTCGGTCGCGGAAACAACCATCGACTTTCAACGGTCTCCAGTTCATAATCGTCGCCAGGCTCCGTTGCTGAACGTGGGCCATTGCTGTTCATCATGGCAGACGATCTTCAAATCCGCGAAAACACGCGCTTTCAGAAACGCGTCTGGAGAGTTCAGCCGGTTATCTGGTGCCTGATGCTGCTTTTCGTCGCTATCGGATTCTTCGGAACGTTCGGCGGCGCCGGCCCGCTCAATAAGACCAGCGTTTCCGAGCGACACGTCAAAATCGAGTTTGAGCGTTTCCCCATCAAAACCATTCCGACGGTGGTGACCGTGCAAATCGACTCCGCATTCGCCGACGAAGTCGACCTTTGGCTCAATGACGACTACCTCGCCCGCATGGTGCTCAAGCACCTCTATCCTAACCCTGAAAGGTCCAGAACCCGCGATGGGGGAACCAGCTTTACCTTTTCCGTCACAGCAGGGCAGCCAGCCACGCTTTCTCTCGTCTTTGAACCTCAGAGTTCCGGCCGCGCGACATCCGACTACCGGATCCGGGGCGCCGCCACCGTGAAAATCTCGCATCTGGTGTATCCGTAACGCGCTTCTCTTATGGACATCATCATCCGTGTCATTCTGATTTACCTCTTCCTGATGGTGCTGCTCCGCGCCTCTGGTCGCCGGGCGCTTTCGGAACTCACCGGCTTCGACCTTATCTTGTTGCTTATCGTCGCCGAAATGACCGACAGCGCGCTCCTCGGCCACTACTCCTTCGTTCAGGCGATCCTCACGATTACCGCGCTTTTTACCATCGACATCGCGTTTTCCTTTCTGAAGCAGAAATCCCAGCGCGTCAGTGACTGGACCGACGGGACGCCTGTCATCATCGTCAAGGACGGACAACTGCTCCTCGAGCGAATGAAACATCTGCGCATTGACGAAAACGAGGTTCTCCAAGCTGCCCGGCACAGTCACGGCCTGACTCGGCTTGAGCAAGTCCGCTACGCCGTCGCGGAGGCGAACGGCGCGATCTCAATCATCCCCCGATCCTGACGGTCCTTCAGCTGAAAGGGCAAAACAGGGCAGATACGAGACCACGAATCCCCCGCACAAATGAAGACGGTGCCTGGTATTCGTGGTTTACAATTCACCAAACGAGGTCGATCCAGCGATGGTTTTGCCACTCCTGGGCGGGTTACGGGTAATCCGACAAAAGCATTTACTTTACGAGGCCGAGAAGCACGGTTTACCTATCGTAGACGCCTATACTTGGAACCCGCATTCGCTTTCTTCCAGCTCACAAACAGCAAGAGCTTTGCCCTCGCTGCTTCTTGGCGGCAATTGCGCGGATTGAGCGGGCGGGAATTCCGAGTCGCAAGCAATCAACAGTAAACACAACCGCGAACTCATAAGACACGACCATGATCCGATACCTTTCTCTTTCCGTTGCCGTCAGTTTGCTCGTCGGCTCTCTGCAGGCGCAAACGAGTTTCAGTGATGATTTTGACCGCGCCGACAGTACGGATGTCGGTTCCGCCTGGACAGAGGTCACTGGCGACTGGGAGATTTTTAACAACGTCGTTCGCTCCGTGCAGGAGGATCTGACAACGGAGAAAATGCTGGTCCATGAGGCGGTGACGCTCGATCGGGGGTTTATCGTCGAGGCGGATTTCAACTGGACGCCGGTTCGGAGTCAGTGGAACGGAATCATCTGGCACGTAAACGGCGCGGATAACTATTATTTGCTTCGGGTGCGGGCCGACCGCGGGCAGGTGCAGGCGTTGAAGCGGGTAAATGGCGGGTCGTCCGAGGTGTTGTTCGACTCGGGCCGCGACGCGGTGCCTATCGCGACGGATGTTTTTCACCGGGTAAGCGTTTCGGGCGACGGAACCGGCAATTTTTCGTGGTCGGTCGCGGTGGACGGGGAGACGATCGGGAGCGGGATTTTCTCAGAGGAAACACCATTGCCGAATGGCGCGGCGGGAGTTTACGGGGGAAGAGAAGCTGTTGAAGTCGATAATTTCTTCCTGGAAACCTTCGATGTGCAGGTCGAACCGCCCGTGGTCACTATCGGCACAGCTGTCGAAGTCTATTTCAAAACGACTCTCGGAGGTTTTTACCAGATCGAGTCGTCACCGGACTTGGTGGAGTGGTTTCCGGAAGGGGAGCTGATCGCCGGAGACGGGACGGAGGTTTCGCAATTGTTTTCAACGCGAAATACGGACCGGAAGTTCTTCCGGGTGTTGACGACGACGGAGTGACGGCGGTTTTCGGACGTGTTCGGAGCAGCCGTTTCCGGACGTTCGCGCTGGCGGCGGCGTGGGCCGCCGCGGTTTTGCCGGTTTCGGCGGGAACGGTATTTTTCGACGAGTTCAACCGGGGCGACAGCGCTGAACCGGGGGACGGCTGGAGCTCGTGGTCAGGAAGCTGGGAAATCGCGCGGAACCGTCTTCGGCCGGCTCCGGGCGATTTGACGCTGGAGAAAGTCGCGGTGCATCCGGAGGAGCTGGCTGCACCGTTTTTAGTGGAGGCGGAAATCCGGTGGACGGTGCGGAATCAATGGAACGGGATCGTCTGGAACGCGCGGGACGCGTCGACGTTTTACGTGCTGCGGAGTCGCGTGGACACCGGTTCGGTGCAGATCATCCGGCGGACGGATGGCGAAAACGCTCGGATTATTCATAACGCGCCGGGCGGAACGATCGCGGTCGAGGATGGGTCGGCCGCGCGATTTGTGGTGCACGGGGATGGTGCCGGCAATTTCGTGTGGGAGATTCGGAATGGAGAAACGCGGATGGCGGGCGATCGCTTCTTCGACACAGGAGTGAGCGGCGGGGCGGCGGGCGTGTACGCGGGGCGGGAAGGAATGGAAGTGGAGAGCTTCCGGATCTCGACGTTTCGGCCGGCGGTGTCCGCGGAAACCGGAGTGGCTCCCGCGGTGGAGATCTTTTTCAACGGAGCGCGGGGCTGGAATTATCGGATCCAGTCTTCGGACGACTTGATTGAGTGGCGTTCGGAGTCGGAGCTTGTGTCGGGTATGGACGGCGAGATCGCCCGGATGTTTTCCATTCGCGGTCGGGACCGAGGATATTATCGGGTGGCGGTATCGAGGGGCCCGATAATTCCGGTTTCGGGTCGGCAAGTAATTGTCCCGCCGGTGCGGACGGAGGGGCCGCGCTTGATGTTTACGCCGGAATCGTTCGCGCGGATGAAAACGCGGGTGACGCTGGGGCTGGAGCCGTGGGCGAGTGCGGCCGCGAATCTCGTGGAGGAGGCCGAGAGAAAACTTGATGCGGTAGCGCAACCGTACACGGGGCGGGATTCGCTGGCGTTTTACCAAGCGGCGGTAATCGACGGGGAGCGGGCGCGGCTGCTGGCTTACGCGTGGCTGGTTTCAGACGAGGAACGTTTCGCCGCGGCGGCGCTGGAAACGCTGCTCGCATGGGCGTCGGCTGATCCGGTTCCCGCCTCGAATTTCGATCCCGCGATCCGGTTTCCGAATACGGGAATGGAAGTGGCCCGGGCTGCCGTTCCGATGCTGGAGGTTTACGATTTAGCGCGGGATCATCCGGCTCTTTCGAATTCGGATCGGGAGGTGATTGAGGAGTGGTTTTCGCTGTTGACGTTGCCGATTTTGACCGGCAAGCGGCGTTGGGAGGAGAATGATTACTTCAACCGGCAGGATTTTCAGAATCATCTGACCGCGCATGTGATGGGATTAGCGGCCATCGGTTACACGCTCGGCGACAGGGATCTGGTTCAATTCGCGCTGGATCATCCGGAGAACCCGAGGGATTTCAAAGAGTTAATCGCTGGGACGATCCTGATGGCGGGAGACGTGCCGCACCATCGGGAACCGGCTTACGCGAATCCACCGATGGATGGAGAAATTTACGACCGTTACCGGCATTTCACCGCGGGCGGACGGGGGATTACGTATGTGCATCTGTCGCTGTCCCAGCTTCTTTATACGGCGGAAATCGCGTGGAACAACGGAATTGATTTTTACCGGTATATCGCGCCGGGCGGAGAGAATCTTCGTTTGCCGCTGCAGCGTTACGCGGATCTCTTCCGGACGCGCGATCTAAGGGAGGTTGGCGGCTTTTTCGCGGCGGAAAACCATCCCGCGAGGGCGGATGAGGAGCAGCAAACGCTGGATTCACGGCGGGACTTCCCGCTGATCTACGAGATCGGAAACGTACGCTACCCGGGGACAACGGAAATCGAGCGTTTGCTGGAGAGCGTCGATCGAGTGGCGGTGCCGCGCCATTCCCACAGCAGCTTCTTCTATCCGGTGCTGACGCATGGCGCTGCGGAACCAAGGTGACTGCATTCGAACGACGCGTTGCAGGGACCGCCGGCTCCCGTTCGTGGCCCCGCGCTTGCGGTTCTTCCCGCGGAAAGGCATGATGAATCCATGCAAGCTTATCGTATTGAATCGGACATCGGGCTCGAGGGATTGAAACGGATCGAATTGCCGGATCCCGCGCCGGGGGCGAACGAGGTCTTGGTGCGTGTGCGCGCGACGTCGTTGAATTATCGGGATCTCATGGTTGTCAGCGGAAATTATTCGCGTGGAACAAAGCTCCCGGTTATCCCGCTTTCAGATGGCGCGGGTGAGGTGATCGCGGTGGGGGAGCAGGTGACGCGATGGAAGGCGGGAGACCGCGTGGCCGGTTGTTTTTTTCAGGACTGGGAAACGGGCCCGTATCGTCCGGACATGGCTGGGTCCGCGCTTGGCGGGGCGCGGGACGGCATGCTCGCCGAACAGGTGGTGCTGCGGGAGAACGGACTAGTCGCGATTCCGGAGCATCTGAGTTTTGCCGAGGCGGCGACGCTTCCGTGCGCGGCGTTGACGGCATGGCATGCGCTGGTGACGCTTGGACGTGTGAGCGCGGGGCAGACGGTGCTTCTGCTGGGGACCGGCGGAGTTTCGACGTTTGGGGTTTTGTTTGCCCGGATGCATGGCGCGCGGGTGATTATCACGTCAAGCAGCGATGAAAAGCTGGAGCGGGCGAAGGAGCTTGGCGCGGATTTCGGGATCAACTATCGGTCGACGCCTGACTGGGAGAAGGAGGTTTTGCGCCTGACGGACGGCGCGGGCGTCGATCACGCGCTGGAGGTCGGCGGAAAGGATACCTTTCCCAAGACGGTGCAGTCGCTGGGAACCTACGGGCGAGCCAGCATCATCGGAGGGCTGAGCGGATTCAGCGGCGACCTGTCTTTCGGTGATCTGCTCTCCCGGCTCGGCACGATCCAGGGAATTTTCGTCGGCAGCCATGAGATGTTCCGCGCCATGAATCGGGCGATCGCTCTGCACGGGACCCGGCCGGCCATCGACCGCGTTTTTCCGTTCGACGAAGCGGCCGCTGCGTACCGTCATCTCGAAAGCGGCGGACACTTCGGGAAAATTGTGGTGGAAGTCTGACCGGGAACTTTTCCTGGAGTTTCGCGCAACAGGCGGCGCGAGCCGCGGCCTTTTCGGTAACAGTTCGACGCCGACCGGCGGTTCCAGGGCCAGACCGACACGTGAAATGAGTTTTTGGGACTTCGGTTTGATTGTTGTTGTATCGGTAATTGGCGGGCTCTGGAGTAGGAACGATTGTTATGAACCTGAAAAAGACGGACACCAGTGCGCGACATCCCGCTTGGCAATACGACGAGTTTCGGCAGGCCGGCCGAGACTATGGCGATCCGGCTGAAGTCAATATTTACGATTCGAGCCATGCGGATTTTCGTGACGTCGCGGCGGAAGGGGAGGCGGTCCTCGCCGCTTTGCACGTCGATGCGCACTCGACGGTGGCGGACTTCGGCTGCGGCACGGGCAACTTCGCCCTGATGGCGGCGGAAAAATGCGGGAAAGTTCATGCGATCGATGTTTCGCTCGCGATGCTGGAACGCGCCCGGAAACGCGCCGCTGAGGCCGGGCGAATAAATATCGAATTTCACCACGCGGGCTTTTTGACGTTCGATTGTCCCGCGGAAACGATCGACGGAATCACCTCCACCTTTGCGCTCCATCATCTTCCCGATCTCTGGAAAGGTGTGGCCTTGCGTCGAATGTGGAACGCGCTCAAGCCCGGCGGCCGATTTCATCTTCACGATGTCGTCGTTCCGCACGGAGAGGATTCGCTCGAACGAATTGCCCGGTTTGTGGCACGACAGGAAAAAGCCGGCGGCGAGTTTTTGCGCGAAGACGCTGAGGGTCATTTCAGGGAGGAATTCTCGACCTGCGACTGGATCATGGAAGGCCTGCTCACCCGCGCCGGATTCGAGCTGTTATCGTTTGAAATCCAAAATGAAGTGCTCTTGACCGCGATCTGCCGAAAAGGGTGATCGTCCATTGCAAGGCGGACAGTCTTTTCCCCGGGGCAGTCGCCTGCTCCTGATGGATTCTGAAAAGGATCAGTTGGTTTAGCCCGTTCGTGAGGGAGTGGGATCCGGAAATTCGGATACAAAGGGGCCGTTTGACAATATGGGGCGGTTAGGAAGTTGTTAGGAGTCCCTTGGCGAATTTGGTGGGGTTTCGCTTGTAG
>CAZYAN010000002.1:0-139825 GCA_964645585.1 uncultured Opitutales bacterium | reverse complement strand
TGGAAATTCGCTTGGCGATCATCGACTTTCCCGAGCCGGGAGGGCCGATCATCAAAAGATTATGTCCGCCGGCGACCGCGACCTCGACCGCGCGCCGGACGCTGTGCTGCCCTTTGATCTCCGAAAAATCGATTGGCGCGCCTGGGCCGTTGGCGCGTTCGGCGCCGTTGCCCGCGCCTTGACGCGTCTGGATGCTGACGGCGGTTGTACGGAGTGGAGCGATCTGGCGCTCACCGCTGAGGAAGCGAAATGCCTCGTCCAGCGACGCTATTGGAAAGACATCGATCTTCTGGATGAGAGACGCTTCTTCGGCGGATTCGGCAGGGAGAAAAAGTCCTCGCTTTCCGAGATCCCGGGCGAGCAGGGCCATCGCGAGGCCGCCTTTGACGGGACGAGTCGCGCCGGAGAGGCTGAGTTCGCCAGCGATCAAGAAATCCTGAAGGCGCGAAGGATCGAGCTGACCGGTCGCGGCGAGAATGCCTAATCCGATCGGCAGGTCGTACATCGGTCCCTCCTTTCGAAGGTTCCCCGGGGCGAGATTAATCGTTGTGCGTGTGCGGGGCATTTGGAACCCGCTGTTGCTGATCGCGGAGAACACCCGATCATCGGATTCCTTCACGGCGGCGTCGGGAAGCCCGACCAGAATCAATTTCGGCTCCCCGGACTCCCCGGAATTCACTTCAACCTGCACGGGCACGGCATCAATCCCCTGCAGCGCGGCGGATAACACGGAAGAAAGCATAGCTCCTCCGAGAGAACGGAGACCCTCGCCAAGCGCAACTCCAAAAGAAATGCGAAGCATCTTCACCGCGGTTTTAACTTGCCTCAGGTTGACCGGGTAGAACAAGAGTAGGAATGGATAAATTCGCCCTCCTTTCCGTGAGCGACAAGCGCGGCCTGGCGGCCTTTGCCAAGGCCTTGGTCGAGGTCCATGGCTACCGGCTGTTATCGACCGGCGGCACGGCGAAACTGCTGCGCGACGAAGGTCTGCCGGTGACCGAAGTCAGCGACCACACTGGCTCGCCGGAGATTATGGAAGGGCGAGTCAAGACGCTGCATCCGAAGATCCACGGAGGGCTCCTCTGCCGGCGGGACCGCGAGGATCATTTGCGGCAGGCCAAGGAGAACGGCATCGCGCTGATCGATCTCGTGGCAGTCAATCTCTATCCGTTTGAAGAGACGGTCGCGAAACGCGGGACGACCTTTGAGGAGGCGATTGAGAACATCGACATCGGCGGTCCGTCGATGCTCCGAAGCGCGGCGAAGAACCATGCCAGCGTAACCGTCGTCTGCGACCCGGACGATTACGGTCGCGTGCTCGATTCGCTCGGTGATGAAGAGAAGCTGCGCGGCCTGCGGCGAGAACTCGCGCAAAAGGTTTTCGCCCGGACGGCCGCGTATGACGCTGCCATCTCCGGTTACCTTGAGGGTCAGGCCGAATCGGAACCAGACCTTGCCGGTTTGGCCGGATTTCCTGAAAAGTTTCAGCTAGTGTATCCAAAATCCCAGGATCTTCGATACGGGGAGAACCCGCATCAGAAGGCGGCGCTCTACGGCTCCTTTGGCGATCATTTCGAGCAGCTGCAGGGGAAGGAGCTCAGCTACAACAACATCATCGACATCACCGCGGCCACTTATTTGATCGGCGAATTTGAACGGCCGACGGTGGCGATTCTCAAGCACACGAATCCTTGCGGCGTCGCGAGCGCGGACCGTCTTCTCGACGCGTGGGAAGAGGCGTATTCGACCGACCGGCAGGCGCCATTTGGCGGCATTATCGTGATGAATCAGACGCTCGATGAAGAAGTCGCGCGGGCGATTGCTGAAATTTTCTCGGAAGTCATCATCGCACCCGGATTTACCGAGGAAGCGCGAGCGCTGCTTGGGAAGAAAAAGAACCTGCGGCTGATGATCGCGAAAGGCGGCATCGGGGCTGACTCGTTGCAGGAAGTGCGGTCGGTGATCGGCGGGCTTTTGCTGCAAGACCGCGATCAGCCGGTGCGTGAAGGAAATTGGCAAGTCGTCACCAAGCGCGAGCCGACTGCCGAAGAGTGGAGGGCAATGCGGTTTGGCTGGCGGGTAGTGAAACACGTGAAGTCGAATGCGATCGTGTATGCGAAGCCGGAACGGACGCTCGGGATCGGCGCGGGACAGATGTCGCGCGTCGACAGCTCGCGCATCGCCGTCTGGAAGGCGGGCGAGGCGAAGCTCGATTTGCAAGGCTCGGTTGTGGCGTCGGACGCTTTTTTTCCGTTCGCCGACGGATTGGTTGCCGCCTCGGACGCGGGCGCGACGGCGGCTATTCAGCCGGGCGGCTCGGTTCGGGACCAGGAAGTCATTGATGCCGCCAATGAGCGCGGGATGACGATGGTCTTTACCGGAAGACGTCATTTTCGGCATTGAGGAAACTTTCCGGGGAGTGCCGGAACGACCCGGACGATGGAGGAACTCGCAGGCAAGATGCCTGTATCAATGCGCACGCGAGGTTCATTCCAATACATGGTTAAGCGGTGCGGCGAATGTCATTGCGGATGCGAGGAGGGATGGTATTGATCGGCATCAGCGAGTAAGTAAACGGCGCGGCGTATTGATTTTTTCATGACGGGGATTCAGTTTATTCAGGATCTGGCGATCGTAATGCTGGTCGCCGGGCTTGCCGGATGGCTGTTTCAGCGGATTGGGCTGTCCGTCGTCGTCGGGTATTTGACAGCAGGCATGATGATCGGCCCGAAAAGCAATCTCATGCCGCTGATTCAAGGGACGGAGAACATCCAGATTCTGTCGCAAGTCGGCCTGGTGTTCGTCATGTTTTCGATTGGGATGGGCCTTAGCATGCGCCGCTTGCGCCGGCTCGGTCTTTCAATCCTGATCGCCGCGGCGGTCGGCGGACTCCTGGTGTTCAACATCACGCGTCTGCTGGCGGTTGCCTTCGGGGCGGGGGAGACGCAGAGTTTGTTTCTTGCGGCGATGCTCGTGGTGTCCAGTTCGGCGATCATTGGCAAGGCGCTTTCGGACCTGGGAGCGACGCATCGGAAGAGTGCCCAGCTGGCACTCGGGATGACGGCCTTGGAGGACATTGTCGCGATTGTCGCGCTGACGTTCCTGATCTCGTCGATTGGAGTGGGCGGCGAGACGACGCCGACGATGCGGACGTTCGGGCTGTTCGGGGCGTTTGTCATCTTTCTTGGCGTTACCGGGCTTCTGCTGGTGCCGCGCTGGCTGCGCTATCTCAGTTTGAAAGCAACCGGGGAGCTGCAGACGCTCCTTGTGTCATCGATGCTCTTCCTGCTCGCGCTCCTGGCGCACCGCGCGGGGTATTCGCTTGCTCTCGGGGCGTTTTTGCTCGGGGCGATTGTCGCGGAAACGCCTCAGCGCGGGGAAGTGGAGCGAAGCTTTGAAGGGCTTCGGCACCTGTTCAGCACGGTATTCTTTGTGTCGATCGGGATGATGATCGACGTGCGCGGCCTGTTCGCAATTCTGCCTTGGATTCTGCTGGTTTCGGTGCTGACGATCGTCGGGCGCGCGGCGGCCACGTCGTTTTCCCTGGTTCTGATCGGAAATGAAACGCGAGAGTCGGTTCGAGCGGGGCTGGCGCTGACGCCGCTTGGCGAGTTCTCCTTTATTATCGCACAAACCGGGATCGCGGCATCCGTGCTGCCGACCGAATATTATCCGCTGGCGGTCGGAATTTCTGTGATCACCAGCTTGTTTTGTCCGGTCTTGGTCCGGCACTCGACCAGCATCAGCGAGTTTATTCACAAGCTGGAGCCCAAGGTGGTGTCCAACGGGATCGCGTTCTATCACCGCTGGCTGGCCCGCCTCGGGACGATTGGGAAGGAAAGCATCTTTTGGCGGCTGAGCCGGCGCCGGTTCGTTCAAATCGGGGTCGGGGTTTTGTTTGTCACTGGGCTGCTGATCCTGGCCAATCCGCTTTACAGCCGGATTCTCAGGGCGGTTGGGCAGCATTTTGGTTTTCAGTACGGGACGGCGATCCTGTTTTGGGGAGCAACCGCCGTAATCATTTTGATCCCCCTGCTGGCGGTTTGGCGCAACATCGGAGCGCTGGCGATGCTGTACGCGCAGATGACGAGCCGCGGACGGGAAAAGGAGACGATTGCGCCATTTCTGATCGAAAACGGCATTAAGCTCGTTTCCGGCCTCGTGCTGTTTCTTTGGCTGTCAGGGTTCGTTCCGCTCGGCGCGACAGGTGTTTGGGGTTTGCTCCTGGTAGTGGCGCTGGTGCTGCTCGTGCTGCTGTTCTTTCGGCGCCGAATTATCCGGATACACAGCCAGTTTGAGGTGGAACTCGAGGAACTGCTTGGGACGAATAAGTCCGCGACGAAATCGCTGCCCCCCTGGTTGAACCGACATCGGGACTGGGATTTAAATGTCAGTGATTTCGAGCTGCCTGCCCTGGCCGAGTGCGCGGGAAAAAAGATCGGCGACATCGCTCTGCGGAGCACCTTCGGCTGTTCGATTATCGCAATCGATCGGCAAGGTTTTTTTATCGGAAATCCGAATCCGGAAACGGTTCTTTTCCCGCACGACCGGCTGCTGCTGCTCGGACGGGATGAGCCGATGGCGAAGGCGCGTTCTTTTCTGGCGCAGACGCGCGACACGACTGGGGAGACCCTTGGGCTGGATGAAGTTCAAATGGAAACCGTCACAGTTCCGGAAGGATCGCCGCGGTTGAATCAGACGTTGGCGGAACTGGACATCGCACGTCAAACGGGAGTGCAGGTGGCGGCGATCAAACGGCTGAGCGAGCCGCGTGTCGATCCAGGTCCGAATGTTCGCTTGAAGGCCGGGGATGAATTGCTGGTTGCCGGAACGCCTGACCAAGTGCGAGACTTTCTGCGCTGGCTTGCCGCTCCGCCGGCACTGGAGGGCGAGTAACAACGATTGGAGGCGTGGCGGCATACCGTTCGCGAAAAGCGAGCGGAACGGGCAGTGCGGCCGGTAAGCAGTGAGAATGATTGAAACGGAGAAAGCCTCGGGCCGAAGATTGACGCGGCGACATTTCGTCCGTGTGGCATCGGGCGGAGTGATCGGACTGGCGGCGGCTTCGTGGCATACGCTGCTTTTTGCACCGACCAACCCTGTGATCACTCGCGAGGAAGTAGCGCTGCCGCGGCTTGATCCGGCATTTTCCGGGCTTCGAGTTGTGCAACTGTCCGATCTGCATTTCAGCCGGCTCGTGTCACGCGAATATTTGGCGAAATGCATCCGAATGGCCAATGCGCTTGAGCCGGACATCGTTTTTTTGACGGGGGATTTTGTCACGTCGGACGATCTGCTGACGCGCGAGCAGACGCGGCGGGAGTATATCGAGCCGTTGCCGGAGCTTCTCGCGGACCTGCGGGCGAAAACCGGAATTTTTGCGGTTTTGGGAAACCACGATGTCGCCGTGGATGGTGGCGCTGTTCGACGCGCGCTCGAGAAGGCGGGGATTCAGGTGCTGATCGATCAGGCGGTTGCCCTCACGCGCGGCGGAAGCCGGCTGCCGCTGGTCGGTCTGCGGGATTACGGGGTGCAGTATGTGAATCAAACGCGTGCCTTCGGCGGAATTCATCCGGATGAACCGGCGTTGATCATGATGCACAACCCGGACCTGTTTGAGGACGGAATGATACACCGGAACGGGCTGATTTTCTCCGGTCATCTGCATGGCGGTCAGATCCGTTTTCCGTTTTTTGGACCGATCTATGTGCCGTCGCGCTACGGAACAAAATATTTATCCGGACGCTTTGATCGCGACGGACTGACGATGTTCGTAAACCGCGGGCTCGGCGTCATCCATCTGCGCGCGCGGTTGAATGCGCGGCCGGAGATTACGCTGGCGACCTTGAAATCCGGCGGGTGAGAACGTTGTCGATGAAAGCGCGGATCTCCAGTTCGTACCGCTCCCCCGTGGCGGCGACACAGCCGGCATGGGTTCCCCGCATTTCAAAAAACACTTTCGGTTCTGGCGCGGCTTCAAAGAGACGTTTGCCGTGCGCGAACGGGATCAGCTCGTCGTCGCGGCTGTGGGCGACCATGACCGGGCAGCGCAGGCGGGTGATGGAATCGATAGACGGGTAAAAGTGCCGCGTGAGGAAGCGCACGGGGAGCCACGGGTACAGGGTTGAGCCGAGATCGGCGACGCTGGTGAAACCGGATTCTAGAATAGCGGCGCCCGGCTGGACCTGCGCGGCGAGTTCGACGGCGACGGCCGATCCGAGTGAACGGCCATGAACGATGATGTGCTCGGGGGTGATTCCTTTTTGCTGTACCAGGTAATTCCAAGCAGCGATTGAATCCAGGCGAGTGCCGGCTTCAGACGGTGTGCCCTCGCTCTTTCCGTAGCCGCGGTAATCGATCATCAGGACGTCGAGGTCCCAGTTGTGAAACATATACGCCGTCTCGACGCGGTAGGAAATGTTGCCGGCGTTTCCGTGAAAGAAAAGAACAGCGCCCCGGCTGCGCGGCGACGGAACAAACCAACCGTGGAGGCGGACGCCGTCTTCCGCTGTCAGCGTGACATTTTCGAACGCGAGACCAGCATCGCCGGGGGTGCGCCAGAGGACTCGGCTTGGAAGGTAAATCAGACTTCGCTGAAAGAAAAAGATCCGTGCGGCGGCGAGCAGATAAAGAGAACCTGCGATGCCAAGGACCCAGAAGAGAAGCGTGCTTGGAAAATTCATAAGAGGAGCGCGCGAAGGCTCTGTTCCTTTTTGTCACAAACGGTGAGTCAACTTGACCGACCGTCCCTGCATTTGGCAAGCGGCGCAGCTTCCAGAATTATGTAAGTCGTTGATTATAAGCATTTGTGTCTTTTCTGGAAGCTGGTACCTTTTATGCATAACAGGGGAGTGCAGACTACCTGTGAATCGGATCAGGATAAAGAAAGGAAAAAGACATGATAGGAAGATACACGCCAATATTGGAATCAAGCTGGGATCCGTTTGCCGAGATGAATGAACTGCGGCGGGCGGTCAACCGGCTTTTCGGGTCGAGTGATGGACATTCGGCACGACGCGACGTTTTCCCGCCTCTGAACATTTACGCCAACGGCGATGAGGTAATCATCGCGGCGGAAGTCCCGGGAGTCGATGGCGAGCACCTCGATGTTTCGGTAACGGGCAACACGTTTACGCTGGAAGGTAAGCGCGAACCGGAAGAGCACGGTGACGATTGCCGTTCGCTGCGTCAGGAACGTTTTGGAGGGCGGTTTCGTCGAACGGTCGAGCTGCCGTTCGCGGTGGATGCCGACAACGTTCAGGCCAAATTGAAGAACGGCATCCTGCAAGTCCGACTGCCGCGCGCCGAAAGCGACAAGCCGCGGAAGATCGAGATTGGCTCTTGAAGCGCATAGGAGAGCCGCGAATCGCATAATCTGTTTTGAAAGAACGAGAAAGAGTGGAGGAAAAACAATGGCAGAAAGTAATCAGCAACTAACGAAGTCCGAATCAATATCGCCGGAAAAGGTCGAGCGGACGCCGCGGCGCCCGATCTTCTCGCCGCCGGTCGATATCCTGGAAACTCCCGAGGAAATCATCGTGCGGGCCGATCTTCCCGGAGTCGATGAGACCAGCGTCGAATGCACGCTTGAAGCGGGCATTTTAACCATTCGTGGAACTGCGCGGGACGACACCCCGCAAGAGCTCAGGCTGATTGATGGAGAATATGTACCAGGCGATTTCGAGCGGGTATTCGAACTCTCGGAAGAAATCAATCAGGAGAAAATCCGTGCATCGATTCGGAACGGGGTGCTCGAGCTTCGCCTTCCGAAAGGTGACCAGGCGAAAGCTCGAAAGATCGAAATTAAGGCGGAGTAGCGGTTAGCCGTAATTGGTTTTTAGTTATTTCTTATTGGTTAGGAGGTTAAAAGTATGAATGTTCGAGATCTTGTGCCATGGAAAAGCCGGCGGAGCAGTCCGTCTCTCACGCGTCCGTCGAGTCTGTTTGATGAATCCCTTTTCCCGAGCCGGTTCTTCGACGAGTTTTTCGATTGGGGATTCGGCAGGGAAGGCGAGTTTCGTCCAAAAGTCGACGTTGTCGACAAAGATAGCGAGTATCTGGTGACGGCCGAACTCCCAGGATTGGAGGAAAAAGACATAGACGTCAGCCTCGACGAGCATGGGCTGACGTTGCGCGGCGAAAAGAGGGAGGAGAGCAAGGAAGAAGGGGAGGATTACACTAGGATGGAACGCTCGTTCGGGAGCTTTCATCGCTTCATCCCCTTGGCCTCGCGTGTCGACCGCGATAAAGTGAAGGCCCGATTCCGGAACGGCGTCCTGCGGATTCACCTGCCAAAGGCGGAGGAAGCTCGCCGGAAAAGCCGGAAGATCCGGATCGAGCAATAGAGGAAACAGGAGGAGAGGCCCGGGGGCGGCTCCGCCCCCGGGTTCCGCCACGGGATTGCCACTGCCAGGCTCAGCCGCTGCGCGGCCCGAAGGCTCAGGAACCCAGACTCCGCCGAACCATTTTCCAAATGAGCACACCCCGATATCTCATCGGGCCCGGAGGATGTTGCATGAGGCCGTGTAAGGAAAACACGCAGAGGAGGTTAGGGGCAACCCCAATTGAGACGGTTCCGCGGCTGTGATAGCTTCCGCTCCAACGCCGTCCCGGATTCTAGCAATGCGACGGCGCTGGCAGCACGGCCAGCGGCAACTGCGAGAATGGATGTGTAACCCAGCGTTTTAAAAACCCGTATCGATCATTCTTATGGACAAGAAAACCCGTTTGAAACTCATCCGCCAAGCCTATCAAAAGAACCGGAAACACAAGCGCCGCCTGACGCCGAAGTCGTGGCAGCTGATTAAGCAGCTGCGCGAAGAAGCGGACGAGGTCGAGCCGGATGTGGTCGTCGATTTCAACCAGGAGGACATCCGCGAGGAGATCGAATTGATGAGCCACTTCCGCCGTTTTCAGGATACGGAGTCGGACTGGGACAATTCCCATTACTACGACTCGAACGCCGCGGCGGAAATGCTCTATTTTCGAACGCCGCACGAGTAAGGGAGGAAATCCAGGCGTTTCAGCGCCGCCCTCAGCGGAGCACAGGATTATTGAACACGTGATTCGGCGACCTGCCTCATTGACAGGGCCACGGGATTCGTGTCTTTAATGCCTGTTTTCGCTGATGGTGAACAGCCGCATAGTCATAACAGGCGTCGGCCTGACATCTCCAAACGGGAATGATCTCAAGGAGTTCCGGAACAACCTGCTCAACGGTGTCGCCGGAATCCAGACGATCGATATGCGCTACATGGGTCCCGTCCATGCCGGCGTCTGCAATTATGACCCCTTGCGCTACCAGACCCGCAAGCAATTGCGCGTCGGAACCCGCGCCGGCAGCATCGGGATTTACTGCGCCAACGAGGCGGTGCGGGACGCGGGGATCGACTGGGACCGGCAGGCCAAGGACCGCGTCGGCGTGTACGTCGGGGTGACGGAGCACGGAAACGTCGAGACCGAGAACGAGATCTACAATATTTCGAAGTTCAACTACGACACCCGTTACTGGACGCACCACCACAATCCGCGGACGGTGGCGAACAATCCGGCCGGGGAGGTGACGATCAACATGGGCATCACCGGTCCGCATTACACGATTGGCGCTGCTTGCGCCGCGGGCAACGCGGGGTTGATCCAGGCGGTCCAGATGCTGCGCCTTGGAGAGGTCGATCTCGCCCTCGGCGGCGGAGTGAGCGAGAGCATCCACACATTCGGGATTTTCGCCGCGTTCAAGAGCCAGGGTGCGCTGGCCAGACACGACGATCCGGCCAAAGCGAGCCGTCCGTTTGACCGTGATCGCAACGGCATCGTCGTCAGCGAAGGCGGCTGCCTCTATGTGCTGGAGCGCCTGGAAGACGCACAGGCGCGCGGAGCGAAGATTTACGCGGAAGTCCTGGGCTATTGTGTCAATTCCGATGCCGGCGACACCGTTTTGCCTGACAGCGAACGCCAGGCAGAGTGCATGATGCGGGCCATTGAGCGCAGTGATTTGCGGCCGTCGGACATTCAGATTGTCAGCACCCATGCGACGGCAACAGCCGTCGGAGACGTCCAAGAATGCAAGGCGTTGCGGCAGGTTTTCGCCGATTGTCCGGAAACGCGCGTCAACAACACGAAAGGCTTTATCGGCCATACGATGGGCGCGGCCGGAGCGCTGGAGCTTGCAGGAAATCTTGGGGCATTTGACGACCGCCTCATCCATCCGTCCCTGAACGTCGACAACCTCGATCCCGAGTGCGAACTTCCCAACCACGTCCTTCACGGGCCGATCGAGGCGAAACGGGTTGACGCGATTTTGAACAACTCCTTTGGTATGTTGGGTATTAACTCCTCCGTTGTTGTGAGGCGTTTTTCCAGCTAAACGAACAAACAACTGACCTTTTATGACACACGAAGAATGTAAGAAGATCGTCCTCGACATCATCGCGGAGATCGCTCCGGATGAAGATCTGGGCGATGTGAAGCCCGATGTAAGGCTTCGCGATCAGTTGGAGCTGGATTCGATGGATTTTCTCGACATTGTGATGGAGCTTCGCAAGCAGTACGGGATCGAAGTTCCCGAATCGGACTATCCGCGGCTCGCCTCTCTGGACAGCTGCGCGGAGTATTTGACTCCCAAGTTCAACGAAAAGGCCGTCTCCTGAACCCTCTCTCGTGGAGATTTCCGGCGAAACGCCGGGCCGGCGCGCGCCCTGCGGGGCGCGTCTCTGTTTCCGGCGGTTCGGGTTCTGTCTGACGCGAAGGAGTTCGAGTAACGTAACCGTCATTGGGACCGACCATGGATGGTGAGCATTTCGACGCGGTCATTATTGGCGCGGGCATGTCAGGGCTTGCAGCGGCGATTCGTCTCGCGCACTTCGGCAAAAAGGTCTGCGTCTTTGAGCGCCATAACGTCGTCGGCGGCCTCAACAGTTTCTACAATTTCGACCGCAGGAAGTTTGACGTCGGGCTGCATGCGATGACCAATTACGTGCCGCCGGGCGTTCGCGGAACCCCGCTGGCTAAGCTGCTTCGGCAACTGCGGATCGATCGCGACGAACTTGCCCTGTGCGAACAGATTCGGTCTCGGGTCGCCTTTCCCGATGTTTCGCTGTCGTTCAGCAACGATTTCGGTCTGTTTGAGTCCGAGGTGGCGCAAGAATTTCCGCGAGAGATCGACGGCTTCCGGCGACTGGTGGAAGCGATTCGCACGTACGACGATGTTTCGCTCGGTGACGACGGGCTCGGCGCGAGAGACGTGGTCGGACGCTACCTCCGCGACCCGCTGCTGGCCGACATGCTGTTTTGTCCCTTGATGTTCTACGGAAGCGCGCGGGAGAACGACATGGACTTCTACCAGTTTGCGATCATGTTCAAGTCGATCTTCCTCGAAGGATTTGCCCGTCCGTTCGAGGGGGTGCGACGGCTGACGAAGATTCTGCTCGACCGCTGCCGCAAAACGGGAGTGAAGCGGAAAATGAAGTGCGGCGTCCGGAACCTTCTCGTGGAGGGCAATCGCGTCACGGGAATCGTCCTCGACAATGGCGCAACGGTAACGGCCGACCGGGTACTCTCATCGGCTGGAGATCTCGAGACACGGCGCCTTTGGCAAAATCAGCCGATCGATGACGACCATCCGGACGCCGGGCGTCTGTCGTTTGTCGAAACGATTTCGGTGCTCGACAGTGAACCGGCGGAGCTCGGGTGGGGGGACACGATTGTTTTCTTCAACGACACGGAGCGCTTCCATTACGAAGTCCCTTCGAACTTGGTCGATCCGAGAAGCGGCGTGATCTGTTTCCCAAACAATTTTCAATACGGCGAGGAGCGGATGGAGGAAGGCTGGTTCCGCGTGACCTGCCTGGCGAATTACCGCCAGTGGCGCGATCTGGCTGAGGAGCAGTACCGGCAGCGCAAGGACGAATGGTTTGAGAAAATTTCCGCGGCCGCCATGAAGTTTCTGCCGCCCGTGGAGGGAGGCATCGCGAGGCGTGTTCGGACGCGGGATATGTTTACGCCCCGGACAATCAAACGCTACACCGAGCACTTCAACGGTGCGGTGTATGGCGCGCCAAAGAAGCGGAAAGACGGGCGGACCGAACTGGAAAACCTTTTTTTGTGCGGCACGGATCAAGGATTTCTGGGGATCGTCGGCGCGATGCTGAGCGGAATTTCGATGGCGAATCTGCACGTCTTGCAAGGCTCAGGGCCCGCGGTTCGGTAAGTGCAAAAGCGACGCCGCGCAGGGACGATGGGGCGGGAGGGCCGAGATGAAGAGTCGAAGCGGGATCGTGCCGATTTTCCGAAGGAGCACGGCGTTGTTGCATTTTGGCATTTCGCTTTCAGACTCGAAGAGGAATGGCAATGGACATGTTAAAAGGTGTGAAGGATCGCTACGACGTGGTCGTCATCGGCAGCGGTCTGGGAGGAATGACTGGGGCGAACTGCCTCGCGAAATGCGGCCATTCTGTCCTTCTCCTTGAACACCATTACCAGCTGGGCGGGCTGGCGACCTGGTTTAAACGCAAGGGAGGGCACATCTTTGACATCTCTCTGCACGGATTTCCGGTCGGAATGATCAAGTCGTGCCGCAAATACTGGAGCCGCGAGATCGCGGATTCGATCGTTCAGCTTAAAAACGTGCGGTTTGTGAACCCGCAGTTCAACATCTGGACGACTTTTGACCGGAGTGATTTTACTCGGCTTTTAACGGAGGAATTCGGCATCGAGCCCGAGACGGTGGAGCGATTTTTCACCACGCTGCGGGCCATGAATTTTTATGACGACGACCAGCGGACGACTGGCGAGCTGTTCGAAGAATTTTTCCCGGGGCGTGACGATGTTCAGCGGTTGCTGATGGAGCCGATCGCCTATGCGAACGGCTCCACGCTCAATGATCCGGCGATCACCTTCGGGATCGTCTTTTCAAACTTCATGAGCAAAGGCGTCTACACGTTCACTGGCGGGACCGATACGCTCGTGAAAAAGATGCTGCTTGAATTGAGGAAGAATGGCGTCGACGTCCGCCGGAGCTCTTTGGTCGAAGAAGTCCTCGTCGACGGAGAAGGCGAGGACCGTCGAGTGACCGGCGTGCGCGTAAACGGCCGGACGATCCGGTGCGGCGCGGTTTTGTCGAATGCCAACCTGAAGAATACCATTTTCAAGATCGCCGGGGCGGACAAGTTTTCAGACGCCTTTATCGAGGAGGCCAACGCCGTCCGTCTCAACAGCAGCTCCTGCCAGGTATACCTCGGCTTGAAAAAGGGAGAGACGATCCCCGACATCGGTGACTTGGTGTTTACCTCGGATGCGAAACATTTTTCGAGCGACGAGCTCGTCGACATGCGAACCCGAAGCCGGACGTTTTCCATCTATTATCCTGAGACACGGCCCGGCCATGATCGCCTCGCGATTGTCGCGTCATTGAATGGTCGATACGAAGACTGGTGCGATCTTCGCGAAGAGGATTATCAGAAAGAAAAGCAGCGTTTAATCGAGGAGTCGATCGTTGCGCTCGAACAGTTCGTTCCCGACATCCGGTCCAAGCTCGATCATGTCGAAGCCGCGACGCCGCGAACGATCAATTATTACACGCGTCACATGGGCGGAACGTCGTTTGGCACCAAGTTTGAGGGACTCAGGGTGTCCATGGAATTGCCCGAGCAATTGCCCGGCTTGTATCACGCCGGTTCAGTCGGGATTATCATGTCCGGCTGGCTCGGCACAATCAATTACGGCGTCATCGTCGCGAATAAAGTCGACAAATATCTCGCGTCCGGTGTCGCTCCGAGCCCGGCGCTTGCGCATTCGGCGCATTGATCGCGGCTGTGTCCGCCGAATCCGTTGTCATGAGCAAACAGGAAGAAATTTTTCGCGCGATTCCGCACCGTCCGCCGTTCCTCTTCGTGGATGAGCTGGTCGAAGCGGACGAGGAGAGGGCGGTTGCCCGCCGCACGGTGCGCGCGGACGAGCCGTATTTCGAGGGCCATTACCCGGGCAACCCGATCATGCCGGGAGTCCTTCTTTGTGAAGCCGTGTTTCAAACGGGAGCCATCCTTCTCGCGCGAAAAGCGCGGCAGGCCGCTGCCACGGAGAACGGAACACTGACGCCAGTGCTGACCCGGATCAAGGACGCGCGCTTTAAGAACATCGTGCGTCCGGGGGATGAATTGACAATCGAGGCCAAGCTCGTGGAAACGCTTGGTCGGTTTTACTTCCTCCATGGGCTGGTCCAGTCGGGCGGCAAGAAGATCCTCACGATCGACTTCGGCCTCGCGATGATCAACGAGGAGAAGCGGTAGGAGCGGCTTCCAGCCGTTTGGCAAGCGGCTGCAGTTATCCCTTGTAGACGCGCGTGACGCGCTGGCTGAGGGCGCACAGGCTTTCCCACGGGATCGTTCCGCACCAGGCGCTGAACTCGTGCAGCGAAATTTCTTCGTGCTCCTGGCGACCAAAAATGGTGACGCGATCGCCGCAGGCAACCTCGGGAAGATCGGTTACATCAATGATGAAACCGTCCATCGTCACCCGCCCAAGGATCGGGCAGCGGCGTCCGCGAACGAGAACCTCGCCGCGATTGCCGCAAGCCCGGATGATCCCGTCGGCGTAACCGGCAGTCACCGCCGCGACACGCGAATCGCGAGCGAGCTTGTGTGTCCGTCCGTAGCTGACTGACGCGCCCGCGGGAAGATGCTTGATCACGCTGACGCGCGCGTGGAACGAAACGACCGGCCGCAATGGCAGACTTTCGAACGCGGGATCGCCTGTAACCGGACGGGTGCCTGTTTGTAAGAGACCGACGCGGACAGCATTGCACGGGCTCCCGTTGGTGAACGAGGCGACACCGCCGCTGTTGTCGATATGCACAAGCGCCGGAGGCGTTCGCAGGCGCTTGACCAACGCAAAGAAGCGTTGCCGCTGGAGTGCGGTAAACTCGGCATCTTCGCCGGCACTCGCGAAATGTGAATAAACCCCGCGAACATCCAGCAGCGGAGCGTTCTCGACCGCTCGAATCAGCTCATCGGCGCAGGCGTGCCAGGTTCCGAGGCGTCCCATGCCGGTATCGAACTTCAGGTGAACCCCGAGCGGCTGGCCGCGCTTCTCGGCGACCGCTTCATAACGCGCGGTTTCTTCGGGGGTGGAAATCGTCGGAGTGATTTTGAACTCAGGCAAATAGCGATCCTCGTCGGGCGTCGTTGCGCTCAGGAGCAGGATCGGGATCTCGGGTTCGCTTTCGCGGAGCGCGGCGGCTTCGGTCAGGTTGGCAACAGCGAATGCCGATGCACCGGCGGCCTTGATCGCGGCCGCGGCTTTCGCGGCCCCGATGCCGTAGCCATTGGCTTTGATCACGGAGATGTAACGGATTCCCTTGGGCAGGATCGAGCGAATCGAGCGAACATTGTTCTCGAGGGCAGCGAGATCAATCTCCGCCCAGCAGCGGTGCGGAAAAGCGGAGGGGACGGTGTTCATCGGTGTCGTTCAGCGCTCCATTTGCGGTAGGCGGGTTTCTCTTGCACGAACGGTTCAGGTGTGTCGGCAGGCCGGAGAAAGCCAGGCTCGAGAAAAAGGGTTGCGGCGCTTTCGAGATCATAGGGAGGAACGCGAGCGACGGAAACCGGCGGATCGTTGCGGATCGGCTCCTCCATGCGAAAAAAAGGAACGTTGCTTTCGGCCAGTTGATCCGACGCGATTCGCCGAAGAGGCTGAATGATACCGTCTTTATCCACCGTCGTAACATTCCAGCGGTCGCGGCGGGCGTCCGAGAGAATCGCAAAAGGAGGGGACTCGCCGCTCGCAAGCAGCCGGCGTGCGAGGAGTTCGTGACTTTGGTAGACAAACAGCGGCAAAGGCTGCCCGACGATCGCCTGCCAGCCTTGGATCGCCATCGCCGCGATGCGAACACCGAGCATGGAGCCCGGCCCTTCGCAAAAGAAAAAGCCGGACAGATCAGCGACGGAAATCCCTCGAATGTTCAGGATTTCGGATACGCCCGCGAATAAACCGCGACCGGCCTCCTCGCGGGAAGCGGTCCAATGCAGCCACGCGCCTTCTCGCCAGAGACCAGTTTGCACAAGCGGTCCGGCCGCATCCAAAAGCAGAAACTCACCTCGAAGCTCCGGTGGTCTCATGGAGTCGGACAGTACGCGCGCCTCAGCCGTTTCGATCGAGAAACAGCGCTGGCGCGCTTAACCGGCGCCGTTACTTCGTCCATCCTTTCGCGGTGCCGTAGCCGCGGATGAACCCGATGCACTCGGCGACATCGGGGACGGAATCGAGCCAGTTCGCCTCGTACTCGACAGAAATGTGACCTGAGAATTTCTGGCGCCGCAGTTCCTCCAAAACTTTCCCGATCTGGCCGATGCCGGTTCCATAAATCACATCCTCTTCCTGCGGGTCGGCACGGTCCTTCAAGTGAAGGCTGATGATGCGTCCGTTGAGAATCCGGAGAGCTTCAAGCGGATCCACGCCGGAACGCATCCAGTGACCGGTATCGGCACAGGAGCCAATGCGTTTGTCACGGCCCTCCAACACCGTGCGAAGGTGATTGGGATCCCATGTGCGGTAGTCCGGATTGTTGGCGCGGCGCGGGTGGTTGTGGTAGGCGACACTGATATCGTATTCGCGCACCAGTTTTTCGATCAGGTCGATGGAATCTTCCGATTCGGTCGTAATCGCGCGAACGCCGAGCCGCCGTCCGAAGTCAAAAATCTTTCGGGCCGCGGTCTCGTCGTTCGGAATCCGGACGACGCCGTAGTTGACTGCCATCACGTCGAATTTTTCCAACTGGGCCTCAATGGCTTTGATCATTTCCTCCGTCGCGTCATGGTCCCAGCGCAAATCGGGTTTTTCAGGACTGAAGCGCTGCCCCGGATAAAATTCGATCACACGCCCTCCGGCTTTCGCGGTTCTCTCGATCGCCTCCATGGCAGTGAATTCGCGGAACGTATACGCTTGGGTTCCGACAGCGAATCCGCCGATGTGCCGTTCGGCGGGAATATCCAAGGCAAACGCGCTCGGGAGGGTTTGTGTGCAAAGGAGGAAGGAAGCTAAAAACGCTGCGGTTCTCATAGTTGGCACAGGATGAAGAAAAGGTGAGAAAACGCTAGCCGAATCTCCGCGAAATACACGCGTGATTCCTGGCGAAAAGCTTCGGTAATGATTCGAATGGCACCGCCCATTTGGAGCTGGCCAGCCGAGGTGTCCGCGTATCCGGACCGAGGTTACAAGCGCAGAAAGATCCGTTTGCGATAGAGGAAGCCGCAGAGGAGAAAGCTGAGTCCAAGAACGAGAATCGCGATCAAAAGATCTCCGGCCCCGGCGTGAATGGCGGTATTAAAATAGTCGCGGATATCGCCCCCGGCGAAGCGTTCGGCGATGTTGCGGAAGCTCATCAGATTGTGGGCGAGATAGATCGTGATCGCGTTCGTGCCAATCCAGACAAAAGGCAGACACCAGGTTCGCCGTTGCCAAACATCGACGACCAGGTGAAACCCGGCAAGAAGCAGGGAACTGTAGCCAGCGGTCACGAGAACAAACGACGAAGTCCAGATATGCTTGTTCAGCGGAAATTGGAGACTCCAGAGATAGCCGGCGATCAGGGCCGCCATGCCAGCCGCCGCCAAGACCGCCGCCTCGCGGCTCTTTCCAAACCGATCGAAGGGGGTCAGCAGGACGCCGGCCGGACGATCCTTCAGCAAGAAGCCCGCGAATACACCGAGCAGGCAGGTGGCAATCGCCGGAAGGGTGCTCAACAGACCTTCTGGATCCCAGGTTTCGCGGTAGAGGCGTCCGGGAAGCAGCAGATGGTCCAGCCAGTTCGCGAGATTCTTGCCTTCGTCATAGCTCGCCGGACCGATGCCCGGAATCGGCAAGAAAGTCATCAGCGCCCAGTATCCCAGAAGTAACGACACGCAAATCCCCGCGAGCGCACGCGGCCGGAAATAGCAAAACAGGACGGCGGTAAAGCCATAACAAAGGGCGATTCGCTGCAAAACGCCCATCCAGCGGATCTCATCAATCGGCCGTGCAAACCCGCCGCCGTAAAAGATACCGATTATAAAAAGCAGGAGAGTGCGGCGTGCAATTCGGCGGAGCGCGGCGGAGCGTCCTTCTTGGGCGATCGCTTTCGAGAGCGAGAAAACGATCGATACCCCGACGATAAAGACAAAGAGGGGAAAGATCAGATCGAAGAACGTGAAACCCTCCCAGTGGGGGTGGCGCAGCTGATTGGCGAGCCACGACGTCCCGGGCACGTCACCCATCCGGTCAAGGGCGCGAGCAACCGCCGCGGCCCCGACAATCCAGAACATATCGAAGCCGCGCAACGCGTCGACCGACATCAGTCTTCCCGGCGGATATGCCTTGCGGGCCGGCGCACTGGAAGCGGCGGACTGCGTTGCGGTGGATTCGGGGTGCTTCTGGGATTCTTTTGCGGGAATTTGGGTGTCTGCCATTTTTTAGAAAGAAGAAATGAACGCCGATCATGGTGACAGCGGCACGCGCGTCAACGGCGCTGAAAGAAATCATCGCCTCACGCTTGGCTGTAGAAACCCCGCTTCTCACGATTGGCCAGAAAGTCGATGTCATGATTATGAAATTCCTTCTCGAAACTTTGGCGACTTCTGCTAGGGTTCGCGCAATATGAAAAAAGCGATCGCACTGCTGTTGGCAATGGGACTTGCCGGATGCGTCCAGGAAGAAATCCCCGTGCCCGAGGAGAGCCCGAACGCTGCCGAGATGAACCGGAAGCATGTCGAGTCGGCTATACGCATCGAGCAGGAGGCCCAGCGCGAGGCCGCGGTGATGATTGTTCAGGAAGCGGTTGAGGGCCACCGGCTGCTGGACGACGAGAAGCGTTATCCAGAGGATCTCAATCAACTGATAGAAAGCGGCATCCTGACGAGCCTTCCCGCTCTCCCTGGTGCCTATGCGTTCGCTTACGATCCGTCGACAGGCAAAGTGTCCTTGCAGGAACTCGGGAGCGGTGCGGCAGCGCCGAATGACAAAGCGGCCGACGAGTCGGCACCCGCCGATGAGCAGCCCGAAGCGGGCGCGAACGGGCCGGGTGCGAGCGGCCCGAAAAGTTGAGCGTGATACGGCTGCACAAAGCGGACACGCGTGAAGCGCGCCTTCTCGCGAATTGCCTGCTTTTCATGAAGAAATGAAACGGGCCGAACGCGCGGAGCTGATCATGCGGCGGCTGGAGGAACTTTATCCAGACCCGCCGATTCCCCTCGACCACAAGGACCCCTTTACGCTGCTGATCGCGGTACTGCTGTCGGCGCAATGCACCGACAAGCGCGTGAACATGGTCACGCCCGAGCTTTTTGCGCGCGCTGACACACCTGAGAAGATGCAGGCGCTTCCGGTCAAGGAAATCGAAGAAATCATTCGCACCTGCGGTTTGGCTCCGGCGAAATCAAAAGCGATCGCCGGTTTGTCAAAAATTCTCATGGACAAGCATGGCGGCGAAGTTCCGCGCACGTTCCAGGAATTGGAAGCGCTGCCGGGGGTAGGCCATAAAACAGCGTCAGTTGTCATGGCCCAGGCCTTCGGTATACCGGCATTTCCTGTGGACACGCACATCCATCGGCTCGCGCGACGCTGGCGGTTGAGCAGCGGGAAGAATGTTGTTCAAACCGAGAAGGATCTGAAACGAATCTTTCCGCGCGATCGCTGGAATACGATCCACCTTCAGATTATTCTGTACGGGCGAGAACATTGCACGGCGCGAGGCTGCGACGGCACGATGTGCCTAATCTGCAGCGAACTCCGCAGTTAGAGGAGCGTCTCGCCTGTTTCCGCTGTCTTCAACGCCCGCCAAGTCAATGACTCGTCAATATCACACCTCCGGGAAGGGAGGAAAGTGGGAACAAGTTTTCCTATAGGGAAAGTTTTTTTCTTGACGCTCCAATTTGCTTCTTTGATATGCGGCATCGTTGCATCCAAACAAAGAACCCAAGACGCTACTTTGAGCTTAGTTTATATGCTGCCATCGGCTGCGTCAGCACCAGACGAGGAGAGGATTTACAATATGACCAAGATATCGCCAATTATGTCCAAATCCCGAACCATCATTTGCTTCCTTGGAAGCTTGGCGCTCGCAGCGGGCGCCGGTTTCGACGCGACATGATCTTCGCGTGATACTCGTCACGGAACCGCGGAGTCCGAATCCTTCCTCGGATCCTGAGCTAACGGTTGTGGACCGGTTGCGGCTTCACTTGGACGCGTCGGCTGCCGAATCGCTGACGATCGACGGTCTGCGCGTCACGGAATGGCGCGATCGAGCGGGAAACGATATTGTTTTTACGCCGATGGTGACAGATACCGATACGCGTCCCTTCTACTGGGCCTCGGGACCGAATGGCCGTCCGGTTCTCGCATTTGACCAATCGGCCATGGAATCGAATTCTCCGGCAGCGCTGAGTCTTGCGAATCACGTCGAAGGTATCACGTTCTTCGCGGTCGCGCAAAACATGCAAGGAGGCGCCCAGAACATTTTCCGCATGAGCACAGGCGCCAACCCAACAGGCATTCGGTTTGTTCAGTATCGAACCGGCGGCCTCAATGCGATGCAGGTTCGAAGCGTAGACAGTGGATCCGCGCTCACCCTCAATGGCGGTGAACGGATTTCCGGGGAATGGGGGATCGATTCTTCCGTCGTGGACTTCATGAGTGGAATTTCCTTCCTCTATCGTGATGGAGAGGAGGTCGCCTCAGGACAAAACATTGGAGAGCCGGGGCGTTCTGTCGCCACCGATTCCCTGGTGGTACGGGTTGGCGCGTCGACCAGTCCGTCCCTGGCGAATACCTGGGAGGGCGATATCGCGGAAATCCTTTTTTATGACCGGGTGCTGAGTCACGAGGAACGAAATCAAGTCGGGCAGTATTTGTCTGATAAATACAATATTCCGTACCGTTTCATCCTGAATGAGGCGGTTTCATATGAAGTCATTCCGACGGTTACGCTCCGTTTTGTCGCAGAAGGAGATGCGGTTTACAGAATCGAGGGGAGCCGCGATCTCTCGGGGGGCTGGGAAGATCTCGGAGTGGAACTTGAAGGGCTCGGTTTCGGCGAGCGCGCCTTCCTCACGATCGAGGATGAAGTCAGTCGCGAGTTTTACCGCCTGCGTAAATTGTAACGCCTTGGGGGGAAATCGAGATGAACGTCATACTCGGTAGATCGCTTACGAAGCGATCGGAAACATCATGGAGCCGTTGGAAGGGATTTACCCTGATAGAGCTGCTGACTGTGATCGCCATTATCGGGATCTTGGCGTCGATCCTGATTCCGGTAACCGCGAGAGTCCGCGAAAGCACGCGCCGCGCCGTCTGTGGAAGCAACATCCGCCAGCAGCTCATGGGCATGCTGATGTATGCGCAGGACAATGACGACTCCGGCTATTGGGAGATGGTTGCCGCCAGCGCAGACAACGCTCCTGAAGGCCTGTATCCGAATTTTGTGGACGACGTCGATTTGTTTCTTTGCCCCAGCACGAAGAACGTGATTGATAAACAGCGTGTGGCCGCGGGAATCACCACGCAGCTCCGCAGGCCTGCGCCTGGGGGGCGAGAAGACTCCAGCGGCGGGCACAGCTACGAGTATTTTGGCTATTTTACAGCGGGAGAGATGGCCGGAATCCGTAAGGCGCCCAACAGAATTCCTGAAGAATACCGGACATTTACGGTTCTCGTGGTCGATAACGCTCCTTTTGCTCAAAATTGTCCGGAACCCCGAATGAATCACGCCGAGGAAGGATGGAACTGGGGGTTTGCCGACGGTCATGTTGAATGGGTGCCGCGTGCGGATACAAACGATAAGTTTGAGCGCAGCTTCCATGCACGCTCTTGCCCTGAATAGATTTTCAAGCCTTTGCAGAGAAGGAAACCAAAGCTCCCGACACGAAATTTTGGAAACCGAAAAAAGACTCCTGTATCAGACTATTCGTCGTCGTCCTTGCCTGCTTTTGTAAAGGCCACTGGACTGGGTCCGCTCTTGCCCTCTGCTGTTGGTCCGCCGCGAAGAATGGTGTTTTGCCGGCGGCCTCATCCTTATCCGTCCGCCTTGGAAGCACCGTTAAGAGTTGCCGCACATCCGTGATTGTGGGTTAGTTTCGGTTTGCCGAACTATGAATCTGGTCTTTCTTGCACAGCGGATCCGAGAGCTTCGCCGAAAACGGGGGCTGACTCTCGAACGATTGGCCGAGCGGACGCAGCTTACACCGAGTGTCCTTTCGAAGATCGAAAATTTTCGGGTAACACCTTCCCTCGCGACACTCGGCCGCCTCGCTGCGGCTTTGGGCGTCAGTTTGGCGGACCTTGTCACCGGCATTGATGAAAAACGCCGTTTGGTGATCGTCTCGATTGCGGAACGGCAGTCCGTCGAGCGGGATCGTCCGCGTTCTGCCATTGTTTATAAAGCATTGGCCCCTACTGATCACGCGAAACTTATGGAGCCTTTGCTTTTGGAGGTGCCGCCGGGCGAGCCTCGCAGGGAAGCACTTCCTCATGAAGGCGAAGAGTTTATCCTGGTCGTGAAGGGAACGGTCGAACTCGAGTATGGCGATGAGCGTCATCGCCTGGAAGCTGGAGATTCCGCTTATATGGACGCCACGGAAAAACACCGTCTGATCAATCCTGGTGAGGTGACGGCGGAGGTCCTGTGTGTGTTTGCGGGGGGCGGCAGTTCCTGATCGCTGCCGCACAACGGACGGTTGTCATTCCACGCGGACGCGAACACTTTCGCTGACCTGGATACCCGCCGCGTTGGAGACAATGACCGCGTAGATTCCGGTATCACTTTCCGCCGCGTTGTCGATACGCAGGATTGGGTCCTCCGCCTCGGGAATGTAGTTGCCGTTCTTTGCCCATTGGTAATAGAGCGGCTGCCCGCCTTCGGCTTCGACCGTGAGCACGATATTTCCGCCAACCGGAATGTCGGCGGCTTCCGGATGCCGAACGATCACTGGCGCGATCGACAAGGTTGCCGCTTCACTGGTCGCGGCACCGACTTCATTCGTCACGACTACCGAATACCGGGCGCCGTCGATGCCATTGACACTTTCCAGCCGGAGGGAGGGGGATTCGGCACCGGAAATCGGTTCACCATCCTTCAGCCATTGAAAGGAAAAAGGTTCGGTGCCGAGCGCGCGGACGCTGAAAGTCACCGCCTCACCCGCGTCGACCGTTTGTGATTGAGGATGCATGGCGATCGCCGGCGGAACCGTCAGATTGGCTGGTTCACTTTCTACCTGACCCGCCTGATTGCGGACGATCACCTGGTAGACTCCCGAATCTTCAGCTTGGACATTTTCCACGACAAGCCGCGGCTCGGGGGTTGTTGTCAGCGGCCGTCCATCTTTAATCCAATGGTAGCTTAACGGCAGGCTTCCGATGGCGCGCACTTCAAAAACAGCAGTTCCGCCAAAACTCGAAAATATCTGCGGCTCTGGCTGAAGAAGGATGTGCGGAATAATCCGGACCGCGACCGGCTCGCTGCGGATTCGTCCTGCGGGGTTGGATACAACCGCGGAATAAATACCGCCATCGCGCACCGCGATATTGGGAAGAACCAGCTCAGGACCTGTGGCATCCTCCATGGGCACTCCCTCGCGAAGCCATTGAATTTCCAATGGCGGCGAGCCTCGCGCCTGCAATGAGATCACCGTGCGTTCCCCAATCCTGGCATTTACTACTGGCGGCGGCTGCCTTTCGATACGCGCTTCCACGAGCAGTTGAACCGGCTCACTTCGGGTCGTGCCGTGTTCATTTGAAACTTCGACGGTGTACTGGCCGGTGTCGTCTTCGTGAACGTTTTCGATCGCGAGCGTCATTTCTGTTGCCTGAGGCAGCGGTTCGCCGTCTTTTGCCCATTGATAAGTGAACGGGCCGGTGCCTCGCACCCAAGCGGTTAATGCCGCTGAACCTCCAAGAACCGCCACTTCGGGGCGAAGCTCCAGCTCGACGGACGGATCATCCACCTGGATAAAAAAGGACCGGCTGGTGCTGTTGCCCGCCCGATTGGCGATCACGAGCGAATACGACCCGCTGTCGGCAGCGCCGACATTTTCCAGCGACAAGGCGGCCCCGACGGCGTCCTCCAACGGCTGCCCGTCCCGCATCCACTGAAAGGTCATCGGAGGTGTGCCAATTATCAGCGGGCGAATGAAGACATCCTCTCCCGCGGCGACGACTCGTGACTCCAGTTCGCTCACGATTTCCGGCGGACGGTAGCTGCCTGTGACGACCGTGGTTCGACCGCTTCCGGCGGTCACGTCCACGACACGGTTAAGGTTTTCGGGTATGGTCGATTGACCGTAGTGATTCCCGCCCCAGGCGATCAGACCCCGGTTTTCTCGAACGGCGACCGAATGGCTGCGGCTGGCCGCGACAGCGACCACATCGGAGAGACCAGCCGGTGGAGAACATTGGCCGAACAAATCGCTTCCCCATGCCTCCAGAGTCCCGTTTGATCGCAAGGCAACGTTGTGAAGAGCTCCCGCGGCGATCTCGACGACGGATTCGAGGGAGGCGGGGACTCTGCGCTGGCCGTGAAAGTCGTCGCCCCAGGCGTAGACAAGACCATCAAGGGTCAGCGCGAGACTATGGTCCTGGCCTCCCGCGACCGCAATGACCTCGTTCAAGCCGCGCGGCACACTGATCTGGTCGTAAAAATTACTGCCCCACGCCACGATGCTCCCATCCTCCCGAACCGCCAGGCTGTGAAATTCGCCGGCCGCAATCGCGGCGACCTTTTCCAGGCCCGGCGGCGGTGTTGATTGTCCGTATAGATCGTCGCCCCAGGCAACGACGGTACCGTCGGCTCGCAAGGCCAGCCCGTGGGCGCGGCCGGCAGCGACCGCAACGATGTTCCGGAGCCGTGTTGGATCCGGCGCGACACCCGATCCGAAAAGGCCTTCCCAGCCCCACCAAAAGACCGTGCCGTTTTCGCGCAGGGCGATCGTGTGACCATCCCAACTGGAAATCGCGATGACGGTGGAGAGGTCGTCAAGATTCAAGGCCTGACCGGAATTGTTTCGGCCCCAGGCGACGAAGCTGCCGTCCTGAAGTCCCGCGAGACTGTGGTTCCCGCCGGCGGCAATTCGACGCAGTGGCGGAAGGTTGTCCGGAATCGTGATTTGTCCGTAATGATTTCTTCCCCATGCCAAGAGGTTGCCGTTCTGCAGCAGCACCATGGTGTGGTCTCGTCCGGCATCGATTGCCGCGATGGCGCCTGGAATCGGAGGCACGGCCGACTGGGCAAAGGCGTTGTTTCCCCATGCCACGAGCGTGCCGTCTTTTCGCAGGGCGAGACTGTGTGAACCTCCCGCGGCGATGGCGATCACCCCGCTGAGATCTTCGGGGACCGAAATCTGGCCGTCGGAGTTCGATCCCCAGGCAACCACCTTGCCGGTCGCGAGCAGCGCGAGGCTGTGATCATCTCCCGCGGCGATTGCGGTTGCCGGACCGATGCCCGCGGGGATGGTGGTTTGCCCGTCGCGATTTCCGCCCCACGCGATGATCGAACCGTCGCGCCGGAGAGCGAGACTGTGCGCTCGTCCGGCTCGGACCGCGGTGACATTGGAGAGTCCTTCGGGAACGGTTGTCTGTTTGTCGCGATTGTTTCCCCATGCGACCACCGTTCCGTCTCGGCGGAGGGCGAGGGCGTGGCGGGCGCCGGCGGCAATGGCGACGACATCCTCCAAATCCTCCGGAACCTCCGCTTGCCGGTAGTTATTGGAACCCCATGCGATCACGCGGCCGTCAACGCGCAGGCCAAGGTTGAATTCATCACCGGCGTCAATCTCTCGCAGCGCCCGCAGTTGATCGGGAGGAGGGAGAACTTGCCGGCCCCAGCTGACGACTTCGTTTGCGATCGCGCATTTGGATAACGCGACGATTGTCAGCGAAACCGTGAACATCCGGAGTAATCCGAGTCGCCTGGGCAGTCGGCAAGGAAGGCAGGCCTGCGCTGAGGCGCAACGCGCGGTGAAGTCGGCTATCCGGCCGGACCGTGATCGTTGGGAGGTGGAAAAACCCGGCTGTTTGGAAAGTTGCTGCATGAGTCGAATCACCATCCGTTCCTCCTTACCAATCCATTTCGATTCCTCACTGTTCGCGGTCATTGAAGTCTTCCAAATCACACGAAGCTGATTCCAACGAGCCTGGAGCGCAAAAGAATCCAACTGCCGTCTTCCATTTCTATAGTATCACTTCCCGCTTATATTTCAGCATAATGGGCCAAACAGAAAGCGAAAGGCAAAAGCAATAGCGCGAGGGTGATGCCCAGCGTCGGGCAGGAAATCCATGATCAGTTTTTCAGGAAGCTTCCTTCCGCAACACCAGCGGGTTAATCGGTAAAGCGGACGTCGTGCGAGTGTTCCAAATAAGCAGCAAAGCCCGCGGCCAGGCGTTCGACCACGTCGACCGGCACAACTTGTTCGCGCAGCGGCAGGCGCAGCACCGAGCGGGCATGATCGCGATCTCGATCGTTGAGTGCATGCAGCCACTCCTCCTTGACCGGCATTCCCTGGAGTTGAGCAAACCGGTACAGCGCCTTGAGCCAGACGACGTCGGGACGAACTCCGCTCTCCCAGGCATCGAGCGCTTCGTTCAGTTGCTCTTTCCAAAGGGGCGCTTCGTCGGCCGTGAATACATGATGAGAGAGGAGCAGCGCATACCGGCAGGCGTAACCGAAAGCGGCGATATGCGCGCCGAGAGCGGAGCGTCGCCGCCGAACGATGTATTCATCGGCAAACCACAGCTCGCCGCTCCGTGCCTTTTTTACGGTTACGGCAGCTTCATCAAACAGGTCCGGAAGTGGCTGGCGACCGCGCGAGGAGGTGCGCTTGAATGCTGGAACAAGCCCGAGGTCCGCGGAAAGGAGGGTGAGCAGAATTCCTTTCTCCCCGGAATTTCGCCGCCGGAGGACAACCGCTTCCGTGGTCAAAACGCCGTCAGTCATCACGGGAACGGCACTGGAGTTTGATTTTCCGCGCGGCCTTTCACTTGAACTCCGGAAGTCCGTCCTGTTTTTCCAAAAATTCAAGTGCCTTTCTTTCGGCGCGGCGCATCTTCCGTTTCAAGTCTGGTACAGTGTCGTCAAAACCGGCTAAATGCAGATAGCCGTGAACGAGGTACAGGGAAAGCTCGCGCGCGAATGAGCCGCCGTTTTTCGCGTTCGAGTCCGCGTGTTCGACGGAGACGCAAATTTCGCCGGCGAAATCCATGGCCGGATCGCCGGGGAAAGTGATGACATCGGTCGGTGACGGGTCGTTCATGAACTGTTCGTGAACGCGGCTGATCTGTTCGTCGTCGAGAAACGCGATCGAAAGGTCGCCATCCGGCGCCGGGAACATCCGGGCCGCATCGAGAAGATGAAAAAGGCGACGAACCTCAGCGGCTTTGTACCGGAGCTTGCGGCTGGCGCTCTGGTTTTGAAGCTGGATCTTTCTTGGCCTTTTCATTGGCGTTCGCCGGCTTGCCCTCCTTTTCTTCTCCGCCCGGATATTCAATCCGCGCATGGAGCATATTCAGCAGCGTAAACGCGAAACTCTTCTTGATCGCCGCGATCTCCTGGAGGGTAAGCGGACACTCGTCGAGCTGACCATCTTCGATCCGGCTCGTGACAATGCTGTCGATCAATTCGTCGATACTCTGCGGCGAGGCCTTTTTCAAAGTCCGGCTCGCGGCCTCGACCGCGTCGGCGAAAAAGATGATCGCGCTTTCACGAAACTGCGGTTTGGGACCGTCGTAGCGGTAGGTGCTCTCACTGACCTTGTCGGCGTCGCGCGCCGCGCCGGCCGCTCCTTCGCCGCCGGCAATCTCTTTTTGTTTCGCCTGAAAGTAGAAATAATGGATCAGCGACGTGCCGTGGTGCTGCCGAATGACATCGATGACCACTCGCGGCAGCTTGTGTTTGACCGCGAGATCGACGCCGTCCTTGACGTGGCTCTTGATCACAAGAGCGGAGAAAGAGGGGCTGCGTTCGTGGTGCGGGTTGATTCCTTGGCGCTGGTTTTCAATAAAATACTCCGGTTTGATGATCTTTCCGATGTCGTGAAAGATGGCGCAAACTCGGCAGAGCAAGCCGTTGGCGCCGATCGCGTTGGCCGCGTTTTCGGAGAGGTTGGCTACGACGAGACTGTGGTGATAGGTGCCTGGCGCGGAGAGCTGCATCCGCTTCAGGACCGGATGGTTCGTGTCGGTCAGCTCGAGCAGCGTAACCCCGGTGGTTCGTTTAAAGAGCACCTCGAGCACCGGGATGATTCCGGCGACGACGATCCCGGTCGCGAGACCGGTCAACTGCGCCGCGAGCATTTGGCGCAGGATGAGCAACGGCTCGTGGGCGCTGGCCAAGCCGAAGAGAAGGGCGCTGACAGCCACGAGAAACCCGCCGGCCCCAGCGGCTTTGACGACGGTTTTTCGGACGCGGACCGCCTGGCAGAACCAGATCGCGCAGAGGGAGGAAAGGAATGAGACGGCGAATGTTTCCACGCGATTGCCGAACATGATCCCGGCAAAGAAACTGATCAGCAGCGCCATAAAGATCGCTGGCCGCTGCCCGACAAGAATGGCCACGATTAACGGTGCGAGACTGTACGGCGCGATGTAGGGGAGGACCGACACCCACGCCGGATTGTCGAGAAACAGCGGGTGGTTACCGATGTAGATCACGATCCAGATGAACGCGAGGTTCAGCATCGCCACCAGCGCGAGGAGCGCGAGTCGCCCGTTGCTCATCAAGGTTTCGCGGTCTTCGATCCGGATGTAGATCACGGCGCAGAACAGAACCGCGAGCACGAGCAGGAAGCGGTGATAGATCAGCTCATTAAAATGAAGGGAAAACGCGTGTTCGTCCTGTTCGGCGAGGAACCGGCGATACTCGCTCAGCATCTCGTGCTGTTCGGGCGTCACAATCATGCCGGGTTCGAGCATGACTTGCCCCTCGCTGACCTCCCGGACAACCGGTTCCACTTGGGCGAGCGCCTGCTGGCGGAGCTCGTCGGTTTTGGTCTCGTCGAACCGGATATTCGGCATGATGCCGGGCCGGAAAATCCGGAACATCGCGATCGAAACCTCTTGGGGAACATTGAGGGCGATCAGGTTGATGCGCAGGAACTGCAGGGCTTGCTCCTCGGTTTGGATCGTTTTCTCAACGACATTGCCGTCGGGCCGGACGAGATTGAGCACGGAAAACCCGTCTCCGCCTTCCTCGATCCGCAGCGTCTCCTCCTCGTAAATCCCTTCGCGATAGATTTCACGCAGCGTGACGAGGCCGTTTTCAAAGAGAATGCGGCGGGTCGGGGCGTCGGTGTGACGGAGCAGAATCGTGACGTCCTCAACGTTTACGCGATGCGGCCGGGTCTGGTTGTAGATTGTCGCGAAAGACTGAATCGCCTCCGTCCGCTCGGCGCCGCTTAGATGATTGATCTCATCGGCCAGCGTGTTGATCTCGCTCAGGAGCATCCGGATTTTCTCGGCAAACGACTGGTAGGGAAGCATGTCGATCCGGAACGCCGGCGGCACTTGCCGCAGCACCTTGTTGCGAGCCCGCTCGGTGGCGATCTTGCTTTCGTAGGTGAAGTCGTGCGCGGACGTGATCCGCATCGGTGCGATCTGATTCGGCAGCAATTGAGGACCTGTGGTCGTGACGCCGATAAAGCTCATGTAACCGACGACGAGTGCCGTGAAGACAAACAAGGCGAAAGCCACCGCCCGGCTCGTTTCAAGGAAGGAAACCAAGCTTGAACGCTGCTCGGTTTTTCGTCGGCGCCGCGCTGGTTCATGGGCGTCCGGGCGCGTTTCCGATCTGCGAAAGAATGAGGCCATAGAGCTCGCGGGAAAGAGAACGGGGAGTGGGCAGATCAGGCGGGGCGCATGTCGCCCTCGTTCCTGAAGCGCTCGTAAGCTTCAATGATTTTCAGGACCAAAGGATGCCGCACGACATCCGTCGAATCAAAATAAAAGAAGGAGATCTCGCCGATGTGATCGAGAATGCGGGTGACTTGCTTGAGACCGGACTTCTTGGCATGAGGAAGATCGATTTGTGTGACGTCGCCGGTAACAACCATTTTACTCCCTTCTCCCAGCCGGGTCAAAAACATCATCATCTGTTCCGGAGTCGTATTCTGCGCCTCATCGAGAATGACAAAGGCGTTGGAGAGGGTGCGTCCGCGCATGTAGGCAAGCGGCGCGATTTCGATGATGCCCTTTTCGATCAGACGATCCGCGTATTCGCGGTCGAGCATGTCGTAAAGCGCGTCGTACACCGGGCGGAGGTAGGGGAGAATTTTTTCCCGTAAGTCGCCGGGAAGAAAACCGAGTGCCTCGCCCGCTTCGACAGCCGGCCGGGACAAAATGATCCGGCTGGTTTCCTCCTTGAGAAGAGAGGCGATGGCGGAAGCCATGGCGAGATAGGTTTTCCCGGTTCCCGCGGGGCCGATGCCGAATACGATCTCGCATCTCTGAATTGCTTCGAGATAGCGCTTTTGGCGCAAGGTCTTCGGCACGATGGTCTTTCGATTGACCTGGAGGACCACCGGATCGGTGAACAGCTCGCGCAGGAGGTCTTCCTTTTGGGTCGCGACCATCCGCAGAATATAATGAAAATCCTGGTTGCGGATTGTCATTCCCTCGCTGCGGCCACGGCTGAGAAAGTCAAAAAAACGCGCGGCCCGTTCGACGCTGGCTTCGTCGCCTTCAATGCGGACCCACTCATCGCGCGCGACCAGCGACACGCCGAGCGCTTCTTCCGCTTGTTTTAGATTGTCGAGGCGCCCGCAATAGAGCTGACTCGCGGCGCGCGGGTTCTGGAAAGTCAATGTCTTGGATGCCATGAACGCTGAAAAAGGTGCAACACCAGCGGGATGGGGGAGGCAAGGCCGGTCAGGACGCGGCGGTTTTCGCGACGCAAACAGCGTGCAAACGCTCCCACATGGCGTCGAGGGACGCCGGAAGAACGCGCGTTCCGCTCACCACCGGCATGAAATTCGTGTCACCCTCCCATCGCGGAACGATGTGACAGTGCAGATGGGACGTGTAGCTTGCACCGCCGGCGCTTCCGATATTGAACCCGATATTGAATCCGTCCGGCTGGAGCGCCTCCTGGAGAACGTTTTGTCCGAGAATCACGGTTTCCATCAATTCCACTCGTTCCTCCGGGGAGAGCGCGGGAAGGTCTCTCACCTCGCGATACGGGACAGCCAGCAGATGACCGGCGTTGTAGGGAAATAAATTGAGCATCAAATACGTGTTGGCTCCCCGGTGGAGGATTCTCGCTTCGCGATCGTTTTTGCGCCGGGGGAGGGCGGTGAACGGATTCTCCCCCTCCGGGTGCTTGGGCGCTTGAACGTAGTCCATCCGCCAGTATGCGTGAAGCCGCTCCATGAGTTTGAAAGCCCTACACCTTGAGGATCATGGGGCAAAAGTCAAAGACCGTCTGCCATCGTTCCGGCGACCGCCGAAAAAAAAGAGGGAACCGGCTCTCTCACCGAAGGACTCGATGGAAAGGGGGGAGGTTTGCGACCGGGGGATTGGTGGGTTGGCGGGGATTCGAACCCCGAACCAATTGCTTAAAAGGCAACTGCTCTACCGTTGAGCTACCAACCCATTGTGGCATGTCCGTTGCTGCCGGAGAAAGGGAAACATATTCCGTTTGTGAACCAGCCGGTCAAGCCTTCGATGAGCTTTCCTCAAAAAAAGCCGCGTTTCATCAGGGATTCCCGCTCCCGGGATCAGGGATTTCCCGTTTCGACTTTTCTTTTCCCTGATTCTCGTGTAGAAATGGAACGCATAACCTTCAACTCCGCTTATCGTATGGGAACAACTGTAAAGCGCCTGAGTCGAAATAAAGCTGACTACATGGCAACGAAGGCACAGGAAGTAGCGATCGACCGGATGTTGGTGGATCGATTCAAGAATGGCGATCAAAGCGCGTTCGATGAAATGGTTCTCCGCTACTGGGACAGGATTTTTGTCATGGTCAAGCAGCTCCTCGGCAACTCCCAAGACGCCGAGGAAGTCACGCAGGACGCTTTCGTTCGCGCGCACCGCGGCCTTGCAAATTTCCGGGGCGACTCGGCGTTTTCGACCTGGCTCTACCAGATCGCCACGAATCTGGCCCGCAACAAATACTGGTACTGGTGGCGCCGTAAACGCGACAAGTCGATCTCGTTCGATCAGCCGCTCGTTGAGGACACGAACCTGACGCTCTCCGACGTTTTCCCGTCCGAGGCGGACACGCCGACCGACGAGGCGATTACGCAGGAGTTTGTCGATCGCGTTGCCGAATGCATGCAGATGCTGAACAAGAAGCATCGTGAAATCCTGGTCCTGCGCAACGTCCAGAATCTTTCCTACGAAGAGATCGCTACGGTGCTGAACATCAGTGTCGGCACCGTCAAAAGCCGGATCGCCCGCGCTCGGGAAGGTTTGCGGGAGAAAATGGGCAAGGAATTTCAATGAACGAGAAACGGTTTATTGAGCTGATTAATCTTCAGATCGACGGCGAAATTTCTCCGCCGGAGCTCGACGAACTGGAAAGCGAAGTCGCTTCGGATTCCAGGAGACACGCGACGTACCAGGACTACATGCGCTTGCATCAGGCTTCCGAACTCGCCTGCAATCGATTCGGCGAAGCGCTCGCGGAGACCGTCGATCTTCGCAAATATCAGATCCTCGCACGCGAATCCCACGGATGGAGGCGAGGGTTTCTTTATTCCGCCGGAGCGCTGACCGCCGCCTGTTTTTCCGTCGCCGCGGCCGTCGCCGTTTTCCAAGATGTCAAATGGTCGCCGCCGGGAGTCTCGCCGGACGCATCCGCCGAAGTGGTTGCTGTGGAGACTCTTCAACCCGAAAACCAGATGTCCGCCAGGACAGCTGTCACGCCGCGATTCGTCGTTCATCATCGCCCGGCAAGCGAGCGCGTTCATGTTCGTTTCTTAGACCCCCTGCCAGCCCGCCAAGAAACGTTTGCGCCCTCCGGCGAGATGCCCGTCCCGCCGGTGACTTGGCCAAGCGAATGGTATTCGGCACCTTCCGGTCGCGTGATCCGCGGCCCTGCGGGCGTCGACCACTCGGAGCTGGTCTCCTTCGAGTTTCAACGCTGACCAGCAGCATCGGCCGGTCACAGCAGCCCAAGACCGAGGCCTGGAGACAAAAGACGGAGGACGAAAGACCGAGGGCATCTTCACCGAAGTGCCGCTCGAATCAGCGCTTCGGAACTGAGCTGCCCATCCGCTTTCGCCACCGCCCGGCGTACGGCTTTGTCCGCGTCAGCGGGCTTGTAACCGAGGGTCACCAGCGCCCGCACCGCATCCTCGATCGCCGTATCGGCGCCACTGTTTCCGGCCTCGTTTTCAGCGGCAGCCGGCGTCGGCGGGGCAGCGATCCCGCCCACTTTGTCCTTGAGTTCAACCACCAGCCGTTCCGCGGTCTTTTTACCGATCCCCGGACATTTCGAGAGCAGCGCAGTGTCGCCCGACGCGATTGCGCCGCGAAGCATGGGGAGGGACAAGCGACTCATAATCGAGAGGGCGATCCGCGGTCCAACTCCGGAGACCCGTTCGATCAGCAGCCGGAAAAAATCGCGATCTTCACGCGAGGCGAATCCAAAGAGAGCCTGCGAATCCTCGCGATAAACAGCATGGGTGAACAGCTTGACGGTACCTCCGATCGCCGGCAGCCGCTCCGCGGTCGTCACCGGAATATTGATTTCGTATCCGAGACCCTGAACGTCGACAACCGCTTGAAGCGGCGTTGCCGCGACGAGGGTTCCCTGCACATAGGCGAACATCGTCGGTCCGGTCCTCAGTCGCGCAGACCGAGCACGTCCTGCATGTCGTACACTCCCGGCCGTTGATCGACGACCCATTGGGCCGCGCGCAAGGCCCCTTGGGCAAAGATCACGCGATCGCCGGCCTTGTGCGCGAGTTCCACGCGCTCCCCGGGACCGGCGAAAATAACCGTGTGTTCGCCGACGACATCGCCGCCGCGCACCGCATGCACGCCAATTTCGTTTTCGGGCCGTTCGCCAACCATCCCGCGCCGGCCGTGACGAATCCCTCTGCGCCGCTTGAGACCCCGCGCCTCGCGCAAAACCTCCAGGAGCTGGTCGGCCGTTCCACTCGGAGCATCTTTCTTCATGCGATGGTGCATTTCAATGATCTCCGCGTTGTAATCGGACCCGAGAGCCTCCGCGGCTTTTCGGGTCAGGTAGAAGAGCAGATTGACGCCGACCGAGAAATTTCCCGTCCAAACTGTCGGCACATTCCAAACGACCTCGTTGATCGCCGCCTTTTGCTTGTCGGTGTGGCCGGTCGTGCCGATCACCAAGGCAGCTCCGTTGGCGGCGGCCAGCCGGGCCAGGCCGATGGTGCCTTCCGGGGCGCTGAAGTCGATGGCGACCTGGCATTTGTTGATGAACTTACTCGCGTCATCCCCGGTATCGATCGCTGCGACAATTTCGCAATCGCTTTCCGCGGCGGCTTCCTGGACGGCTTTTCCCATCCGGCCGTGAGCGCCGTTAAGCAGTATTTTCAGCGGCATGTTTCTCGAACTCCTCTCATTGATTGCGCGTGTGCGCGGACGTTCTCAATTGCAAGAAACCTTGTACAACGATCAGGCCCCGGTCGGCAATCCCAGCTTTTGCAGCGTGGCGCGAACGATCTCTTTGCTGCTCTCCTCGAGGCCGCAAAGCGGGGAGCGGACCTCATCGGAGCTGATCGTGCCGGCGAGGCTGAGAGCAAATTTTGCCGGAACCGGATTGGCCTCGATGAAAAGGTTTTTGAAGAGCGGATAAAGGCGGGCATGCTGCTCCAGCGCGGCGCCAAAATCACCGTCGAGAGCCGCCCGCGTCATCGCTTTGACCTCGCGCGGGGCGACGTTGGAAGCGACGCTGATCACACCGCGGGCGCCGAGAGCGATAAAGGGAAGGGTGAGGCTGTCGTCGCCGCTGAGGATCGTTACCGAGTCTCCGACAGCTCCGCGCACCTGGTCGACACGGTCGCAAGAACCTCCGGCTTCTTTGAGGTGGTTGACGTGGTCGTAACGCTCCCGGAGGCGGGCAATTGTGCGCACACCGATCTCCACACCGCAGCGTCCCGGAATCGAGTACAGGACGATTGGACGGTCGGTCGCTTCAGCCAGCTGGGAAAAATAGCCGAACATACCTTCCTGGGTCGGCTTGTTGTAATAGGGCGCCACGACCAGCATCCCGTCGGCGCCGGCCTCGTGCGCGCCTTTTGTCAGTTTCAATCCCTCGCGGGTCGAATTCGCGCCGCTCCCCGCGAGCACAGGGACTCGGCCCTTCGCCGCCTCGACGACGCAGCGGATCGTGTCTAGGTGCTCGTCCATGTCGAGCGTCGGACTTTCTCCGGTGGTGCCGACGGCGACCAGGCCGTCGATCCCGTCTTCAATTTGCGAATTTACGAGCCGCGCCAGTTCATCAAATGCCACGGCTCCATCGCGGAACGGCGTGACCAGCGCGGTGTAGACGCCAGTGAATTGAGTTGTGTTCATTTTGTAAAAATTGTTAATCCTTGCCTTTTGGGTTAAGGATTGCGTTGCGTGCAGCGAAAACCAGAACCTAATCCTTTCGGATGACAACAGTTTTACGAACCGACGAAGATTTTTACGCGTACGAATGAGTCAGCAAATCGTCAACGAACTCCTTAAACTGGCGGTAGAAAACGGCGCCAGCGACATTCACATCAAATCCGGCAAACCCGCTCTGCTCCGTATCAGCGGATCGCTCCAGGAAGTGGAGATGGACCCGATTTCCCACGAATCGGTAAAGTCGTTTATCGATACCGTGCTTCCGGAACGTTTTTTGCGGATTTGGGAAGAGGAAGGACAGGTCGACTTCGCCTATTCGCCTGGCGGGCTCGGCAGGTTTCGCGTCAATGCTTTCCGTCAGCGAGGTGTCGGGAGTATCGCTTTCCGCCACGTGCAGAGCAAGATTCCGACGTTCAGCGACCTGAATCTCGACGGCCAGCTCCTCGAGCGGCTCTGCAGGTTTCACGACGGTATTGTTCTGATGTGCGGTGCAACCGGCGCCGGAAAAAGCTCCACGCTTGCCGCGATGCTGAATTGGGTGAACCACAACCGGGACGCGCACATCGTGACGCTCGAGGATCCGATCGAGTTTAATTTTACCGATGAGAAGTCCGTCTTCAACCAGCGCGAAATCGGCATCGACACGTCGAGCTATTCGCTCGGCTTGCGCGCCGCGCTTCGTCAGGACCCAGACATCATTTTCGTCGGGGAAATGCGCGACCGGGTCACCTTTGAGACCGCGCTGTCCGCCGCGGAGACCGGCCACTTGGTTTTCTCCACGCTCCACGCGGTCAATGTTCACCAGGCAGTCATGCGCCTTTTTGAATTTTTCCCGCCGGAACAGCAGGCGCAGATGCGCCGCCAGATTTCCGAGTCGATTCGCGCGGTTATCGCTCAGCGCCTTGTGCGCGCCATGGAAGGCGGCGGCCGCTTGCCAGCGCTTGAGGTGCTGGTGACCGATTCCGTCGCGCGAAACGTCATCCACGAAGGGCAGTTCGCGAAGATTCCCTCGATCCTGGAAGCTGGCGGCGAGTCCGGCAGCCAATCCTTTAACCGCGACCTTTTCCGTCTGCTTCAAGCGGGCAAAATCAGCAAGGCCGACGCGCTTGCGACTTCGTCGAACCCGAAGGCGCTCGAGATGAACCTGAAAGGAATCTTCCTCAGCGAAGGCGGAATTATCGGTTGATGAGTTCCTCGAAAAATATCGCGTCCGTCGGACTGCTTTTCTCGGGTCAAGGCGCCCAGAAAGTCGGCATGGGCAAAAGCCTCTGCGAGAATTTTCCCGCCGTCGCGGTGCTCTACGACCAAGCCGCTGAAATTCTCGGATGGGATCTCAAACGAATCTCGTTTGAAGGTCCCGACGAAGAATTGACGCAAACCCGCGTTTGCCAGCCGGCGCTGTTCGTTCACGGCGTGGCCGTGGCGACGGTGCTCGAAGAAAGAGGCGTCCTTGCGAGGGCCAAGGCGGCGCTCGGACTGAGCCTTGGCGAAGTGACGGCCTTGACCGCCGCCGGCGCATTTTCGTTTGAGACCGGACTGCGGGTCGTTGCGGAACGCGGACGCTTGATGCAGGCGGCCTGTGAGGCGAGCGACGGCGGAATGGCGAGCGTGATCGGCGCCGGGCGCGACGAGGTGGCGGAGCTTTGCCGCGATCACGATATTGAAATGGCGAATTTGAACTGTCCGGGCCAAATCGTCATTTCCGGTGACAAGGCGCGTGTCGCGGAAGCCGTTGCGGCCGCCAAAGCGCGCGGGTTTAAGCGCGTCATTCCTCTGAACGTTGCCGGCGCCTACCACAGCCGCCTGATGGAGCCGGCCCGCGAAGCGTTCGCGGAGTTTCTTCGCGACATCCCGATCGATCCGCCGCGGCTGACCGTGTACACGAATACAACAGGCAAGGAGGTGAGCGATCCAGCCGCCATTCGCGAGGCGCTTGTCCGCCAGGTTGTCTCGTCGGTTCTTTGGGAGGATTGCCAGCGCAGCGCGGCCGCGACCGGGATCGACCTGTTTATCGAGTGCGGGCCCGGTGCTGTTTTGAGCGGGCTTGCCCGTCGCATCGATCCAGCGATCCAAACGGTAAGCGTCGCCGAAGCCGAAGATTTCGAAAAGATTGCGCTTTCCTCGAATTGAGTATCGTCAGAGATTCAGCGCTCGCGGTTGCGGGCCTTGAATTCCGGAACGATCCTGTTTCGGCGCGCCGGCCCGCCGGTTTGCGCGGCGCCGCGACCGCTTCGACTGACATGGACCTGAACCATACCAGAAATTTTTGTATTATCGCCCACGTCGATCACGGGAAGACGACGCTTTCCGACCGCCTGCTCGAAAAGACAGAGACTGTGACGGAGCGTCTGATGAAAGACCAGCTTCTCGACTCGATGGATCTCGAGCGGGAGAGGGGGATCACGATCAAGTCCCACCCGGTCTCCATGGTCTATTCAGCCAAGGATGGGAAACAGTATCTTTTCAACCTGATCGATACTCCCGGCCACGTCGACTTCTCCTATGAAGTTTCCCGCAGCCTGGCCGCCTGTGAGGGCGCGCTGCTGCTGATCGACGCGTCGCAGGGCGTCGAAGCCCAGACAGTAGCGAATGCGCAACTGGCGTTCTCTCAAGGACTGAAGGTGATTCCGGTTATCAACAAGATCGATCTTCCGAGCGCGAATCTTGAAATGGTGACGCAGCAGCTGGAGGATATCTTGGCGATTCCGGCCGAGGAAGCGATTCTTGCCAGCGGCAAATCGGGGATCGGCATCGACGATATCCTTGAAGCTGTGGCCCACCGCTTGCCGCCGCCGCGCTGGGCCGATTATCCGGCGACGCGCGCGCTGATCTTCGACAGCACCTACGATGCTTACAAGGGCGTGATCTGCTACGTGCGCGTTTTCTCCGGCAGTTTACGCGCGGGCGAACCGATGCTCTTGATGAGCGATAAACTCCGGATTGAAACCAAAGAGGTCGGCATCTTCACGCCGGGGATGGCGGAGACGGATGTGCTGACTGCCGGGAATGTCGGCTATGTCGTCACCAATATCAAAGCGGTCGCCGAGGTGAAAACCGGCGATACGCTGACCGGCGCGGATCATCCGGCGAGCGAGATGCTTCCGGGCTACAAAGAGGTGCGCCCGATGGTCTTCAGCGGTATTTATCCGATGGATACGTCGGACTTTGAGAAGCTGAAAGCGAGTTTGGGACGGCTTCGCTTGAATGACGCGGCCCTGGTTTATTCGTCCGAAAATTCCGCGGCGCTCGGCTTCGGTTTCCGTTGCGGGTTTCTTGGATTGCTTCACATGGAAATCGTTCAGGAACGAATTCGCCGGGAATACGGCGTCGACATCATCCTGACGTATCCAAGTGTTGTGTACAAAGTTCGACTCGCGGACGGTGACGTCGTTGAGGTGGACAATCCTGTTCATATGCCGGACCCATCTTCCATCGAAGAAATCGAGGAACCGACGATTCGCGCGACCATTCACGTCCCGAGCGATTCAGTCGGCGATATTTTGGCGCTCGTCATGGACAACCGCGGCACGTGCGATCATACGGAGACGCTTGATGAGACACGCCTGATGCTGACGTGCCGGCTTCCGCTTAACGAAATTCTGGTCGAATTTTACGACCGGCTGAAGAGCATCACGCACGGCTACGGATCGATGGATTATGAAATCGCCGACTACCAGCCGGCTGACTTGGTGAAGCTCGACATTTTGGTCAATGGTGAACCGGTCGATGCCTTTTCCTGTATCGTCCACCGAACAAAAGCGGAACGACGGGGAAGGGCGCTCTGCTCAAAATTGGCTGAATTGATTCCGCAGCAGCTCTTCAAGATCCCGATCCAGGCGGCTGTCGGCGGAAAAGTCGTCGCCCGCGAAACGATCAGCGCGCTGCGAAAAGACGTGACGGCAAAATGCTATGGCGGTGATATTACGCGAAAGCGGAAGCTGCTCGAAAAGCAAAAAGAGGGAAAAAAGCGGATGAAGCAGGTTGGGCGGGTTTCGATTCCCCAAGATGCATTTGTCAAGGTGCTGCGAAGCCGGTAAACATTGTTAATTATCAACTTTCATTTATTACTTATCATTTCGAGTTCTGCTTCGGGCATTTTTGTCGTTTGCTCCTCTGAAACATGACAAATGACCAATGATAAATAGCAATTAACCAAGAATAAATAACATGTTTCTGCGATCCGAGCAAAAGAAGATGCGTCGCAATGCCGCGAACTGGCTGCGGCTCGCCGACAAAGTTTATCACTATCGGCACGACCTCCTGAAGGATTCAGAACTCCAGGATCTTGTCGGCGCGCGAAATCAGTTGCAGGAATCGCTCAGGCGGAACGAAGACGCGTCGAAACTGAAACTCGGGGTCGAGCGGCTGGAGGATGTTTTGCGCAAGCACGGCGGGCCGTATTACCGGCGTTCGGGCTGGACGGAGAACGTTGAAGTACTGCTCGTCGCGGCGATTCTTGCGATCGGGGTTCGCACGTATTTTGTGCAACCGTTCAAGATCCCGACAAACTCGATGTGGCCGAGTTATTACGGGATGACCGCCGAAGTGTATTCCGAAGGCGACGAACCGCCAGGCGCGATCGGGTCGCTGTTCCGGCGGTTGGCGTTTGGCGCGAAACGCTATACTGTCGACGCGCCCGTGAGCGGCGAAGTGCAGCTTGCGATTCACATTCCGCGGCAGATGCCGGTCAGCGCGCGTTTACCGCGGGAACCGGTCACGGGAAAGAAATGGCTGATCGTGCCGACACCGCTGTACCGCTATTCTTTTTACGTTGGCGACACGCCGGTCGCTGTGGATGTGCCGGCGGATTTCCAAATGGAGCCGGTTTTTCACGAAGCATTTTTCCCGGACGCGCCGTCACTCGAAGCCGCCATCAGCGAGGCTTTGATGAATCATCGGCCGCGGCCGGGGGAAATCATGCGAATCGGAACGGGAATCCAGGTGGAAGCCGGAGAACCCGCGCTGGAGTTTGATCTTCTGACCGGTGATCAATTGTTCGTTGACCGGTTTTCGTATCATTTTGTCCGCCCAAAGGTCGGCGATGGATTTGTCTTCCGAACCGGATCGATCCCGGAGCTGAGCCGTGAACCGGATAAATATTATATCAAGCGGCTCGTCGGTGTTGAGGGCGACGTGCTGGAAATTAAGAATCCGCCGGTTCTGCTCAGAAATGGCGAGCGGATCGACGGGCAGCCGGTCTTTGAGAAAATTCAGTCGCGCGACGGACTTTACACAGGATATGTGGCCGGAGGTTTGCTCGCGCCGGGAAGGACTGTCGAAGTTCCGGAGGACCGCTTTTTTGCCATGGGTGACAACTCGTCGAACAGTCTCGACAGCCGCTCCTGGGGTTTCGTTCCCGCGGACGCCGTGGTCGGCCGGTCACTTTTTATCTATTATCCATTTACCAGTCGCTGGGGGCCGGCGCGCTAGCCAAGGAGACCCAACCCGCAATCTTTCGCACAAGAAATATTATGTCTAATTGGTGGAGGTTCTGTTTGGAACTCTTCGTTCGACTTCTTTTCCCAGCTATTTCTTTTCGTATTCCCTGACACCGTCTCATGGCCGCCAACCCATTGGATTCCTCCGCCAGCGCCCTTCCGTGGCTTGACCATCGTGCAGCTGGCGTGCTTTTGCACCCGACCTGTTTTCCCGGTGAATTCGGGATCGGAACTTTCGGCGCCGATGCGAGGCATTTTCTCGATTTCCTCAAGGAAGCAGGTTTTCAGTATTGGCAAGTCTGTCCGCTTGGACCGACCGGCTACGGAAACTCGCCCTACCAATGTTTCTCCGCATTTGCCGGCAACCCGTACTTCATTGACCTGATGGCCTTGTGCGACGCGCGGATCCTGCAGCCGGAGAATCTCGGCCCGCTCCTGTTCCTGCCGGATGATCGCGTCGATTATGGCGCCCTTTACAAATTAAAGTGGCCCATTCTTCGTCAGGCTTTCGACGGATTTACCGCACGGAACTCGGTCAACGGGCTCTACGGCAGTTTCACGGAATTTAAGGAGAAACACGCCGCTTGGCTCGAGCCGTTTTCCTGGTACCAAGCCCTGAAGCAAAAATTCGACGGCGCTCCCTGGTATGAGTGGCCGGAGGAATACCGGAGCTGGAAGCGTTTTCAGAAGGAAAAACTGAGCTCCATCGACCAGGATTGGGAACGCGAGGCGGAGGCCCGTCGCTTCTATCAGTATCTCTTCTTCGGCCAATGGAAAAAACTGCGTGCCCACGCGGCCAGCCTCGGGATTTCCATCATCGGCGATATTCCCATTTTTGTCTCCGCGGACAGCGCCGACGTCTGGTCGGAACCGGAGGTCTTCCAGCTCGACAAGTCAGGCGCCCATCCTGTGGCGGTTGCCGGCGTTCCCCCGGATTATTTTTCCGAAGATGGGCAGTATTGGGGAAACCCGCTCTTTAACTGGGAGTTTTTAAAGAATACCGATTACGCCTGGTGGAAAAAGCGTCTGCGGGTCAATTTTGAGCTGTACGATGTTGTCCGGATCGATCACTTTCGCGGCTTTGAAGCGTATTGGTCGATCCCGTTCGGCGCACCGACGGCCAAGGAAGGCGTTTGGGTCAAGGGGCCGGGGCTCGATTTCTTTTCCGCGATCCGCAAAGAATTCCCCGACGCCAAAATCATCGCGGAGGATCTTGGAACGCTGACACCGGAGGTTTTCGAACTCCTGGATGCGACCGGTCTGCCCGGCATGGCAGTCCTTCAATTCGCCTTTGGCGGGCCGTCGGACAACATTTACCTGCCCCACAATTTGAAGCGCAACACGGTCATTTACGCAGGTACCCACGACAATGATACAACGCTCGGCTGGTACGAATCTGCCGATGAAGCGACTCGCGACCATGCGCGGCGCTACCTGCGCGTCAGCGGTGCCGAAATTTCCTGGGACTTTGTCCGAACCGCTTACCGTTCTGTCGCACGACTGGCAATCGTGACTTTGCAGGATCTGATGAGCCTGGGAAGCTCAGCGCGCTTCAATACACCGGGAACGCAGGAAAACAACTGGCAGTGGCGTTACACCCCGAGGCAGCTCGAGGAACTTCGCGGGCAAAGCACGGATTATCTCCTGGAACTCGCCGATCTCTACGGCCGCCTGCCGGGCGGGAATTCGGAGCATTCCGGGTAACGGCCGACGAAACAGCACCTTGTGTCACCCGCAGGTCCGATATTTGACGATTGTCTCTTGGTTGATTCGCCGCACCGTATTGGGAAAACGTTTCTCTCTACAGGCTTCACCATATGGCTCGCATCCTACTTTCATTCATCTGCCTGACCGTCCTGTTTTCCGGCTGCACCGGCGAGGAATTTGGAACGGCGAACACGCCCTCGCTTCCCGCTGATCATTGGTTCCCGCTCAAGATCGGCGGAAAGGAGTTTCGCGTTCAGCTGGCGATTGAAGAAAAAGAAATGATCCGCGGCCTGATGCATCGAAAAGAGCTCGCGGCAGACGACGGAATGATCTTCATCTACCCGCGCCCGCGGCGGATGAGCTTTTGGATGCACAACACGCCGCTTCCGCTGGACATCGGTTTCTTCGACGGTTCCGGAACACTTCGGGAGGTGTATCAGCTTTATCCATACGATGAAACTCCGGTCCCCTCGCGACGAAGCGACATCCAGTTTGCCCTCGAAATGAACCAGGGATGGTTTTCAACAAATGAAGTTCGTCCCGGCGCTCAGATCGATCTCGGCCTTCTCCGTTCGGCCGTCGAAGCACGCGGGTTTGACCCCGGTGCCTTTGGCCTGACGGAATAGCTTCCGCAACGGGGCTTCGTCTGCCAGGCCTCATTCGGCGAGGCCGGTTTCGCGCAATTTTCACTGTCAATTCCCGGCTTGGTGTAAGAGAGTAGCGTCGGCATGATTTGGGTTTATCGCCTGTTATTTCTTCCCGTTCTTCTTTTTGTCGGCCCGCGCTATCTCCTGCGTATGCGCCGCCGCGGCGGCTACAAAAAGGACTTCCACGGCCGGTTCGGTCTGTTTCCGCGATTGCCGGCGAAGAAGGACGGGGTCAAGAGGATCTGGATACAGGCGGTCAGCGTCGGCGAGGTCTTTGCGGTGACACCGATCATCCGCCGTCTGCGCGAGGAAATCGGCTGCGAAATCTTTCTGACGACCACCACAAGCACCGGGTACGCCCTCGCCCGCGATCGTCTTGGCGATCTGACGGTTGGAATCGCCTACTTTCCCCTCGATTTCTGGCTGTTCAGCCGAATTGGCTGGAAACGGGCCGAACCGGATGTCTGTGTTGTTTTCGAATCGGAACTCTGGCCGGAGCATCTCCGGCAAGCGCGGCGGCGCTCCGTGCCGGTCTATTTGGTCAACGGCCGAATTTCCGATCGCACGTACGCGCGCTACAGCCGGATTCCCTTCTTTGCGGCGGAGCTGCTCGATCATTTTACGCGAATACTCGCGGCGTCGGAAGAGGATCGCAACCGCTTCGTTGGACTCGGCGCCGATGAAACGCGCGTTACGGCAACCGGCAATATCAAACTCGACGTGAACATCGATCCCGTGCTCGAGGAGGCCGAACTTCAGGAATTGGGGCGTCGCCTCGGCCTCGTACAGGCGAATGGGCGGCGGTCACTCATTCTGCTCGGCTCATCAACTTGGCCCGGCGAGGAACGATCTCTCTTGCGTCTCCTTCAGCGCGCGCGGAGTGAAGGCGCGGACTGGCGGCTTCTGCTCGTTCCGCGGCACGCCGAGCGCCGGAATGAAATTGCCGCCCTCCTCGACGAGTTTCCGTTTTCCACCCATTTCAGAACGGCTGGCCAGGCGCCGGGACCGGTCGATGTTGCTGTCGGCGACACCACCGGCGAACTGATCCGGTTTACCCAGCTTGCCGACTTGGTGTTCGTCGGGAAAAGCCTGCCGCCCAACGACGGCGGCCAGACGCCGATCGAAGCAGCCGCGCTCGGCAAGCCGCTGGTATTTGGGCCATACATGACAAACTTCCGGCAAGTCGCGCGTCAACTCGTGGATTGCGGCGGCGCGCTCGTCGTTGGAGACGAGGTCGATTTCATCGAACATACGCTGCCGCTCATGCGAAATTCCGCCCGCCGCGGCGAAATGAGCCAAGCCGCCCTGGAATGGCATGCCGCCAATCGCGGCGCGGTCGACAAGGTGATCGCCGCTTTGCGCGGCCCGCTGGAGCAATGACCTTCGGATTCTTCCTTGGAATCACCTTCCGCAAAAAAAAATGGAAACTTTTCAGTTTTCTCTAGTCATTGAAGACGAAGAATAACGGCTTTGAACCAGCGAGATTTCACCGACTTTCCATGCGAGAAACAATTGAAACAGCAAGCGGCAGGTTCCGGACGAGTGCTCCCGCCGTGTTCCGGCATTTTCCGTCCCGTTTGCTCCTCGGAAATCACCCGTGATGCTGCCAGGTGATTGCATAAGGCTCTTCTTCTTTGCGCAAACCGGATCCGACGGGTTCTCGGATATCCGGGAGATCGTCGAGTATCCCAATTACGCTCCCTGGCTGATCGCCGCCACTGTTCTCCTTGCTGCCGCTGGCGGGACTGCGCTCTGGCGACGCTGCCGGAGAAAAAGGGAAACCGCCCTCCCCGCCGCCCCTGCCGAAGAACCGCACCAGAAAGCGCGGCGCCTTCTTGAGGCGCTTCGGCGGGACGGTCACCAACTCGAAGCGGAACCGTTCACCGTCGAGGTTTCCCGGATTCTGCGGGTGTATTTGGAAGAGGCGCTCCGCATTCCCGCGCAAGAGCAAACATCTGAGGAATTTTTATCCGGTTTGCGAGACCAGACCTGGCCATCGGCTGAACTGCGCGCGGAACTGGAAGAGTTCATGCGTTTAGCCGATTTGGTGAAGTTCGCCCGCCAGTCCCTTTCCAGTTCGCAGCGCGCGGGTTTGCTCGACAGCGCGCTGCAAGTCGTCGAACGAACCGAGCCGAATCGTTCCTCGCAAACACCGCCCAACCCGAACGCGGCCGAAGTTTCTCGAGAAACGCTCCCCGCCACAGCCACCGCGCCGTCTGACCGCTGATGCTGTTTCGATTTGCTCAACCGGAATTCCTCTGGCTCCTGCCGCTCGCAATCGCGGCCGGCTGGCTGGCGGGCAAACCGGGCAGACGCGGCGCCATTCTATTCCCGGCGACCGCCATCGCGGCCGATGTCGCCCGCGCCGCGCGAGCCCGACCCGGAAGATTCCGCGACTGGTTGCGGGTCGCCGCCTTGATCGCGGGCGTCCTCGCGCTCGCGCGGCCGCAGTTTGGCAGCGAACGCCAGGCGCAACACGTCGAGGGGATCGACATCATGTTGACGGTCGACCTGTCGACCTCGATGTGGGCGCACGATTTTGAAGTCGACGGCCGTCGAACGGATCGCCTGACCGCCGTCACAGGCGTCATGGAAAACTTCATACAAGCGCGGCCCAACGATCGCATCGGACTGGTGGCGTTCGCCGGGTTCCCCTATCTTGTCAGTCCCCTCACCGTCAATCATTCGTGGCTGCTGCGACGCCTGCACGATCTTGAAATCGGCATGATTGAGGACGGCACCGCAATCGGCAGCGCGATCGGTTCAGCGACCAATCGGCTCGAATCCGATCCGGAGGTAACCGCGAAAAACTCGTCTAACGGCGCTCGAATCGTCGTCTTATTGACCGATGGTGCCAATAACCGCGGGAAGATCGCGCCAATGCAAGCGGCCGAAGCCGCCGCGGCACTCGGCATTCGGGTCTACACAGTAGGTGTCGGTCAGGAGCAGCCGGCGCCATTTCCGCACCTTGACCGCAGGACCGGACGCCCGCTTCTCGATCGGAGCGGCCGGATGATTTTTACCCATGCGCCGTCCGATCTCGACCTCGAGGTGCTCCAGGAGATTGCCGACCGCACCGGCGGCCGCTTTTTTCACGCGCGCAATACGGACGAACTCGAGAAGGTTTACGCGGAAATCGACCAGCTTGAGAAGACGGAATTGGAGATCGAGGCTTCGATTCTCTACCGCGACTGGTTCACGATTCCCCTCGGCCTCTGTGTCGGATTTCACCTCATCGACTGGATTTTGCGTTTCACCCGTTTTCGCCGCCTTCCATCATGATCGAATTCGGACAGCCGTTTGCCCTAGGGGGTTTCGCTGCCGGTCTCGTTGCGATCGGCCTTTGGATCTGGCGCTGCGAGCGCCGCCGCCGGCGCTTGGTGACCGAATTCGCGGATGAACCGATGGCCGATCGGCTGACCGCGAGTTTCAGTCCAGCACGGCATCGGGCGAAAGTGATTTTGTCCGCTACCGCCCTGCTGCTCTTTCTCCTGGCGCTCGCCCGTCCGCAATTGGGCAGTGTGACGGAAGAAATTGAACTGCAAGGTATCGACATACTGATCGCGCTCGACACCTCGCGGAGCATGCTTGCCGAAGATCATGAACCGAATCGCCTCAGCCGCGCGAAACTCGCGGTCCTCGACCTTGTCAGCCGCCTGAACGGAGACCGCGTCGGGCTGATTGCTTTTGCCGGAAAGGCGTTTCTGCAAACGCCGCTCACGCTGGACTACCACGCCTTTCGCCAGAGCCTCGAGGCGCTGGACACCGACACCATTCCGGCCGGGGGGACGGATATTGCCGGCGCGATCGAGGAAGCGATCGCCTATTTTGAGGCAGGCGACCATCATCGCATGCTGATCGTCATCAGTGACGGTGAAGACCTGGAAGCCAAGGGGATCGTCCGGGCGCGAGAAGCGGCGGAAGCGGGCATCACAATTTACACGGTCGGTGTCGGAAGTTCCGAGGGCCAACCGATCCCTCTGCGCGGTCCCGGCGGCGAGCTGGATTACGTTCGCGATTCGGCTGGCAACCCGGTCCTCTCGCGCCTCGACGAAGACGGCTTGCGTCAGATCGCGCGCGAGACGGGCGGCATCTACCGCAATTTGGGCAACCGCAACGCATTGAACGACGTCTATGCGATGATCCGTTCGACGGTTGACCAAGCGACCCTTGGAACGCTGACTCGAAGCATCCCGATCGAGCGTTACCAGTGGCCGCTCGCCCTCGGCTTGCTTTGTCTGATCGCGGAATGGGTAATCCACACGCGGCGCCGTGAGCGAACCGTCGGCCCGGCCCGAACCGCGGCGACCACTCTTTTGCTTTTTGGCGGGCTGCTTGCCGTCACGAATCCCTCTGAAGCCTCTCCGCGCGCGGCCGAACGCGCGTACCAGAACGGCGAATACGAACAAGCGGTTGCGCTTTGGCGCGAAGCGGCGGAGAAGGATCCGGACGACGCGCGGCTCCACTACAATATTGGCAATGGCGAATACCGTGCGGGCAGATTTTCCGCGGCGATCAAAGCGTATGAGAGCGCGCTGCCGCTTGCGGATGTCGCTTTGCAGGAGCGCATTTTCTTCAACCTCGGAAACGCCCAATACCAGCTGGGGATGGAACAGCTCGAATCGGATCCCGCCGCTACGACCGGTCTCTGGGAGGAAGCGCTGAAAAATTATGGAAACAGTCTCGCGATCAACCCGGATGCCGGCGATGCCGTTCAGAATCAGCAATGGGTGAAAGACCAGTTTTCCGCCCTGGGCGCCCGGATCACCGTCGCTCCGAATCCGAGCACTGGCGGGAGCACGTCCGAGGGCGGAATTTTCTTACCCGGAACGATCCTGCCGTTGCGTGCGGAACCGGCCGACGGCTGGCGTTTCGTCCGTTGGGAGGGTGCCGAGGTTGCGGATCCCGACAAGGCGAATACGGAGCTTGTGGTGCGTGAGAATGCTGACCTGCAAGCGATATTTGTTGAGACGCGGCGACTGGAGGTTGTCGTCGACGATCCGGATCGCGGAACGGCGAAAGAGTCAGGCCGCTTTGATCGTAATTCTCAAGTTCCAATTGAGGCAAAGGCCGCTGATCATTTTGTATTCAAGGAATGGATCAGCGAGGACCTTGAGATCGCTGACCCTTCCAATCCCTCGACGACTGTGCTGCTCAGCGGAGACGGAACGGTAACGGCGACTTTTGTTGAAGCGTTCTATTTAGAAGTAACCAGTGATCCGCCCATTGCCGGCCGCCTAAGCGAATCGGGCTATTATGAAAAATATAAGCCGGCGACGCTGAAGGCGGAACCGCGCCCGGGTTTTTCCTGGCTGGGCTGGAGCGGACGGCACGTTCCGGACATCAGCGATTTCAACGCCCAGGAGACGGAGATCATGATGAACGGCGACCGGAAGGCGATCGCCCAATTCGAACGGATCTGGAAGCTGGTCGTTTTGCCGGATAAGGACGAAGGCGGCACGACGGCTGGCGGCGGTAATTTCCCGGTTGGAAGCGTCCAGCCAATTCAGGCGTCACCGAATGAAGGATTCGTGTTTGAACGCTGGGAAGGGCCGGGAGTACTGGATCCACAGGCAGCCAACACATCGGTAACGGTCCAAGATGGAAACCAGGATGTCATCGCGATCTTCCGCAAAGAAGAGAGCGACGAAGAGCAGCAGGAACAGGATCAGAACCCGGAGGGGAACCAGGAGAACAACGGGAACCAAAATCAAGATCAGCAGCCGTCCGAAGAAGACCAAGACTCCGAACAACAAGACGATGCGTCTGGAGAACAATCCAACGAGGGCGAAGGCCGGGATTCCGCTTCCGGACCCGAATCCCAAGAGGATCAGCAAGACGCCTCTTCTAAGGATGAGGCGAAAGGGACAGAAGGCGGCGAGGAGTCAGAGATGGATCAGCAAGCGCAACCTCGCCCGGAAGGTTTAACCGAAGAAGAAGCACAACAGCTCCTCCAGATGCTGCGTCAAGACGAACGGATTTTACCGTTGCGGCATCGCCAGCGCCAAGACGATTCTAGTACATCGGGAAGAGACTGGTAATTAAGCGATGAATACACTTGAACATTCGAAGCCGCGCGCGGCGCGAACTCTTCTTGCCGTATTCGTGCTGGCTGTTTTCGGATGGCTCGCGGCGGCGGGTGCCGAGGCGGCGACCATCGCGGCTTCCGTTGAACATCCATCGATGGCTCTCGGGCAGACGAATCGCTATATCGTCTCCATCAGCAACGCCGAGGAAGTCACCCGGCCCGCTCCTCCAAAGGTTCCCGGTCTCATTTTCAGCCAAACGCCGGCGACGTCGAACTCGGTCCAGATCATCAACGGAGCGGTGTCGCGCACGATGCGCTACGAATGGGCGTTTCAGGCCGAGCGGACCGGTGCCTTTGTCATTCCTTCCTGGGAAGCAAACGTGGAAGGCAAGACGGTGCATGTGAACGAAGTTGCCGTTGAGGTAAGCGACATGCCGCCGCTGCTGAAGAACCGGTTTTCGTTGCGGTGGAAGGTGCCGGACGGACCTGTTTACGTCGGCCAAGCGATCCCGGCGACGCTTCAACTTTTTGTGCGTGCGGGAACCGCCGCTGGACTTGGCAGCGCGCCCGAGCCTTTGAGCGAGGACTTTGTCTGGAGCGATTTTTCCGAGCCTCAACAGCGCCGCGGGACGGTCGATGGGCAGGCCTACATCGTCGTGGAATGGAACAGCGTCATTACACCGATTCGTTCCGGAGCGGGAGATTTGCCGGTCAACTTGCTCATTCACTATGAGACCGGCGAACGGCGCCGGGACTTCTTTGGCACGCGAGCTGTGCAGGAGCAGCTGCGACTGACGAGTAAGCCGCTCGAATGGACGATCCTTGACCTGCCCAAGGAGGGACGTCCGACCGGCTTCTCCGGAGCGGTCGGCGAGTTTGAAGTGACCGTGTCGCTGTCCGCCCGCGAACTTGAAGCGGGCGAACCGCTGACGCTGTCCATGGCGATTCGAGGAACGGGAAATTTTGAACGGATACGCGCGCCGGAATTACCCGAAAGCGACGACTGGCGGATCTATCCGCCTCGTGTTCGAATGGTCGAGGACGGCTCGCCGTTCGAAGGGGTCAAAACTTTTGAATATATTTTGACGCCGGTCGGCCCGCATGTGACCGAAACGCCGCCAGCCGCCTTTTCGTGGTTTTCGCCTGTTGAATCGGAATGGAAAGAGATGACGTTTCCGTCGGAATCCGTGACTGTCCTTCCGGGCGCGAATTCCTCCGATACCAGTACCGTATTGAGCGAAAATGTTGGCGCGAGGTCTCCGGAAGGCATCGATACACCGGCGGGTCTCCGACCCAACGCCGCCTCTCTCGGACCGAAGCGTTCGCTTGTGCCGGCGTGGAATCAGCCGCTGTTCTGGGGCGTCAACGGCGGCTTTGCCTGCCTCTTCGCCCTAGTCAGCGTCGCGATCGTCCGGAGAAATCGCACCCGACGCGACCCTCAGCTTTCCGCTCGCATCGCTGTCGGCGCCGCAGCCAAGGCTGCCGCTCGAAAAGCCGCAAGCGCCGCGGACGAGAACGATCCCCTTGCCTTCTACACCGAGGCTCGGCGATCCCTTCGCTCGCTCGTTTCGCTGCTCGCCGCGGACGAGCGGAATCCTGAAAGCCTGACTTGGGACGATCTGGAAAATATATTGCAGGGACGCGATTTGCCGCCGGACTCCCGGCATCGCCTGCAGGAAATTTTCCATCGCAAAGACGCCGTGGAATTCGCCGGCTGGCAGCCGTCGCCGGAAGAGCTTCGAAGCGATCAGGCGGCGTTCAAAACCGTGTTCGACATCCTAAGCCAACAAATCCGATGAAACGATTTTCCCTGATCTTTCTATTCCTAGTTCTCAGTTGGCAGCCAGCGGCAACGGTCCGGGCCGTCATGGCGGCAGCGGATCCGGAAGCGGCATTCTTTGACGCGAACAATTGTTTTGCTGAGGAGCGTTACGAGGAAGCCATCGTCCTCTACGAACAAATCCTTCAAACCCATCCGTCGGCCAACGTCTATTATAACCTTGGAAACGCGTATTTTCAGCTCGGGGAGCTTGGGCAGGCTCGCCTTCAATGGGAACGAGCCTTGGCAATCGATCCGGATCATTCGGGCGCGCGAGCCAATGTGCAGTATCTCGTAAGCGAAATTGCCTTGGGGACCGCCGCGCCCTCGACTTCGGGAAGCAACTGGCTTCAGCAGGTTCCCCGCAACGGGTGGATTTGGATCGGCACGATCGCTTTTTGGGCGGCGGTTTTCGCTCTGGCAGGCCGGCAATGGACCGGAAATCGCAAGCGAGCAAAGATCTTTTCAGCAGTAGCCGGGATCGGTGCCGCGGCGTTCGCCCTGGCATTGACCGCAATTTCCCTGAATCCCGAAGAACAAACCGCCGTTGTGCTCGGAGACACCGTCGCACGCGTGGCGCCCGCGCCCGACAGTCCGGCGGTCGCCGAGATTTCGGCCGCGGAACTGGTCCAGGCGGCCGGGCGGCACGGAAGTTACATCCGCGCCCTTCTCGACGACGGCCGCGAGGTTTACATTCCCGACAGTCAAGTCGGGTATATCCGATAGGGAACTCGCATACCGGGCGCGCCCGGCGGACCGAATAGTCTCCACCCGCCGTCGCCATGCCGTGCCTTCTTTGCGCTCTTTGCGTCCTTTGTGGTTAATCATCTCGTTTCTCACGCAAAGACGCAACGACGCGAAGATAAGACTCAATAACTGCCGGGCCAATTTAACCTCCTTAGCGTCTCCGCGTCTTGAGCGAAGCGGGCGTGAGAACAGGAAAGGCGCCACACAGATTTCACCGCAAAGGGCACGACATCGAGTGAAACTCTGAAATCCTGGGATCTCGCAAGCTCGGAGGCTCGCGCTACGAGTGCAACCGCGTTTCTTCCGCGAACTGGCGTTCCAGCTTTTCGAGAACCATAGCTCAACTTATCATATTGAATTCGTGTTGATTCGTGTCCATTCGTGGTTTCTCAACTGCGGCGTTTAGTTTCATGTGATTTCCTTAAGATGCGCCTCGACGCGACGAACCCGTTGACACGGTTCCGTCGTTGCAACACGATCCGGAGGTATGCCCCAGGTTCATATTGCCACTCCGGATGGCCGGCACGAGGTTCGCGAAGAATCGGAGGTGCGAGACGAATTTTCCGCCGGAAAAATTCCAGACGAATCCCTTTACTGGATAGAGGGAATGTCCGAATGGCGGCCGATCCAGGAGTTCTTGGAGCGGGCGCTTTACACCAATCCGCCTCCAATTCCCGCGATCTCTCCGCCAACGCCAATATCGCGCATGGCCATCGTCGCGTTCGTTTTGGCTGCTGTCGCTCTCGTCGCAACTGCCCGGGCGTATGTGTTCTCCGGGCAAAGCTCGATTCGCTTAGTTAGCCAAACCGGAGTGGGAGCCGCGATTTTGTCTCTCATCATTGCCAGCGTCGCATCGCGACAAATTGACGCGTCCAACGGCACACTCATCGGAAGGAGACTCGTCGTCGCCAGTCGAATTCTTATCGGGCTCCTTTTCGCTTGGACAGTGTTTGCACCCTCTGTACCTCATCGACGAGGGCACGGGGCACGCTGGACTGTTGACGCTAACAACCTTCGCATGATCGGACAGGCATCTCTCATCTACGCGAACGATAATCGTGAGGTGCTGCCGCCAACGGTCATCTCAGAAAACGGGCACGAACGCACGACAAGCTTACACGATGTCGCGAGGCTCCTCGCCCAGAACGGCGGCATTAACGACGCGAGCCTTTGGTTTTCGAGTCAGGCCAAGGTCTTTCCCCGGGAGTCACTCTCGTTTCCCGTACTCAACCCGGATCGAGAGACATTAAATCCCGAATTTGCCGTGCAGCAGGTGTTCGCTTTTGATTATGTGACTGGCTTGCGGACCGACATGCCCTTCACTACCCCAATCGCCTGGACCCGCGGCCTGCGCCCGGACGGCAAATGGGATGCTGCGGGTGTTTACGGCACCGAGGGAGGCCACATCGTTTTTCTCGGCGGTAATGTCCAATTCTACAAGGACCTCGGATCGGACAAAGATCCTCGTCTCCTCGGCATCGACGGCAAACCAACATCGAACATCCTGGACACTCTGCCTCCCGGCACCCGTATCGTCGGAAGCGGTCCCGGCAGTCTGGACGGTTATTTTAAGCCCGCTGAAACCCAGCCAGCCCAGCTTCGATCCGCTACGCGAAAACCGGCCTCGTCCGATTCGGCCTCGCCGCCCTGAAGCACCGCGCGCCCCCGAAACGACCATGATTAGCCTTCGCTGCGGGCACCTTGCCGCAACCGGAAACCTATCAGCGGAATTGCAATTCGCGGATTTCCTCATTGCTTCCGATCTGAACGCGATCCATGTCTGTGATCTTGCATGCAAATTCCTTTGGAAATGCTCCCTCAGCCGACCGAGTCGACTTGCGGTCCGACCTGCTTGCATGCCATCTACCGGCACTTTAATTTTGAAGTTCCTCTCGACCGGCTGATCGAAGAGATCCCGGAGCACGAGGACGGCGGAACGCTTTCGGTAAACCTCGCGCTCCATGCCCTGCGTCACGGTTTTTCGGCAAGGACGTACTCCTACAATCTCCGGGTGTTCGATCCGACTTGGTGGAATCTGGAACCGCCGGAACTCATCGACAAATTGACGCGCCGTATCCCGTACCTGACCTCGGAGAAACTCGCTGAGACACATCGCGCCTACATCGAATTCCTCAAGCGCGGCGGGCGGATCCGCTTCAACGACTTGACTCCCGCCTTCCTCCATCGGCTGCTTTTGCGCGGCGCACCGATTCTCACGGGATTGAGCGCGACGTATCTTTACCAAACCGTTCGGGAACTTCCTGACTCGACCGACGATGACGTCGCCGGCTTTCCGACCGGTCATTTTGTCGTAGTCAATGGTTTCGATCCAGACAGCATGGAAGTCATTATCGCCGATCCTTACATGGACAATCCGTTCAATCCGAAAGGCGTGTACCGGATCGACGTCCACCGCTTCATTAGCGCCGTCATGCTCGGTATCGTCACCTACGACGCGAATCTCCTGATCATCAAACCCAAAGCCTTCGACGCACCAGGCTCCCCTCCCGCTTCTCTGATCTAACCGAATTGAAATGAAATTGCGCAATCTCGTCGTCATCGACGACTTCAAAGACTGGTCCCCCGAATGGGCAGGCTACAATGTCGTCGTGGCCGAAGACTACTTGACCCGGCCAGAGTTTACCGCGGGCGACTACAAGATCGTTAATCTCTGCCGAAACGACCGGAAGCTGAGCACCGGGTATTACATCTCGCTCCTTGCAGAGGCCCGCGGCCACCGAGCGATGCCGACGGCCCGAACTCTCCAAAACCTCACCAGCAAACGGATTTATTCCGACGTGCTCGACGAGTTAAACACGACGGTCCAGAAGAGCCTCGCCCGGATCATCCAGGAGGATTTCGCCTTGAGCGTCTACTTCGGGCAGAACCTGGCGGAGCGGCATTCGCACCTGTCGCAGCAGCTGTTCACCTTGTTCCCCTGCCCTCTATTCAAGGTCCAGTTCTGCTATACCGACCGTGGCTGGGAAATCCAGTCCATCAAACCGATGGGGCTAAGCCAAGCGCCCCAGTCACACCTTTTTAAAGTAAAGGAGGCGATGGATGCCTTCCTCAGCCGCCGCTGGACGAGCGGACGCGACCGGGTCAACACCGGCTTCGACATCGCGATTCTTCACAATCCCGCCGAGAAGCAGGCGCCATCCGACCGCCGCGCCCTGAATCATTTCATTCGGGCCGGCGAGGCGCTCGGCTGCAATGTCGAGCTGATCACCCGGACCGATTACCCGCGGCTCCTCGAATTCGACGGCCTGTTCATTCGCGAGACGACGGCGGTCGACAACCACACCTACCGCTTTGCGACTAAAGCCCAGCGCGAAGGAATGGCCGTCATCGATGACCCGGATTCCATCCGCCGTTGCTGCAACAAAATTTATCTCCACGAACTCCTGCGCAGAAACAGGATCCCGATGCCGCGCACGGAGATGCTTTACGCGAAGAACGCCGAGCAGGTCGCGACTTCGCTCGGTTTCCCAATGGTGATAAAGATTCCCGACAGCGCGTTTTCCCTCGGTGTCTTCAAGGTCGATTCGTTGGGCGAACTCAGGCAGAAGATTGCCAAGCTCTTTAAATCGTCCGATTTCCTGATTGCCCAGGAATTTCTGCCGACCGACTTCGACTGGCGGGTCGGCGTCCTCAACAACGAACCGCTCTTCGTCTGCCGCTATTATATGTCGGAGAAGCACTGGCAGATATACAATCACGCGAAATCGGCGAGATCGAAAGGAGGAGCGGCCGATACCGTGCCAATTGAAAACACACCGGCGGAGGTGATTCAAACCGCACTCGCCGCCACCAAGCTGATCGGCAACGGTTTATACGGTGTCGACCTCAAGCAGCGCGGCGACGACGTGTACGTCATCGAGGTCAATGACAACCCCAACATCGATTCCGGCGTGGAGGACCAGATCGGCGGCGCGGAGGTTTACCAGCGCATTATGAAGAATCTCCTGCAGCGGATTGAAAAAACCAAACAGCCCGCCCTAACCGCCGCCGAAAAATAACGCCCCCAAAAAAATCTAAAATCAAAAATTTAAAATCGAAAATCCCCAATGCCTTTCCGTCTCTTCGAAAAATTCGGGATCGAACTCGAATACATGATCGTCCGCAAAGCCGACGGACGCGTCGCGCCGCTGACCGATCAGATCATGATCGCCCTGTGCGGCGAAGCCGCGAGTGATTGCACGATCGGCGCATGCGAGGTTTCCAACGAACTGGCCGCGCATGTTTTCGAGCTCAGAACGTCGGAGCCTGCCGCCGACTTTGTTCAGCTTGAAAATGATCTCGTGGAAGCGATTCGTCTGAGCAATGCGATCTTGGCGAAGCACAGCTGCCGGCTTCTCCCGGGACCGATGCATCCGACGATGGACCCGGCGGTCGAATCAAAAATTTGGCCTCACGGCAGCCGCGAGATCTACGAACTGTACGACAGAATCTTCGACTGCCGCGGTCACGGCTGGTTCAATCTCCAGAGCTGTCACATCAATCTGCCTTTCCATGGCGATGAAGAATTCGCGCTCCTCCACTCGGCGGTCCTCGTAGTCTTGCCGCTGGTTCCAGCACTCGCGGCGGGCAGTCCGTTTCGGGATGGGAAGGTGACCGGGCTTCTAGACAGCCGGATCGACACTTACCGATTCAATCAATCGCGCTGTCCCCTGATAGCGGGCGACATCATCCCGGAGCCCGTTTTCTCCGAACAAGAATATCGCGAGAATATTCTCGCGCCGATGTTCGCGCAGATCCGCCCGCTCGATCCCGAAGGCATTCTGCAGCACGAGTGGCTCAATTCGCGGGGCGCAATTGCCCGATTCGACCGAAATGCGATCGAGATTCGCCTCCTCGATGTCCAGGAATGTCCGCGGGCCGACCTCGCGCTCAGCCGTTTGATCATTGAAAGTATCCGGTATTTGGTGACAGACTTCGCTGCGGAGCTGCGCGCCTGGGCGCTGGCTTCGCCGACGTCCCTCCGGAAAGAACAATTGCTGCAGGTGGTTCGTTCAGGCTTTGACGCGCCGCTGCTATTACCAGAGCTGAGCGAAGCCTTCCAGTTGCCCGAAAGCTGCCGTACGGCCGGCGACTTCTGGCGTTATGTTTTCGCAATGCTTCCACGTGAAAACTTTTCGGCCCGCGAAATCGAGACAATCGAAGCCATTCTCGCGAACGGAAATCTCGCCGCGCGCCTCCTCGCCTTCACCGGTGAAAACCCGGCCGATTTTGGTCCGGTTGTGGAAAACCTCGCCGATTGTCTTTCGGAAAACCGGCTTTTCAGCCAGTTTGGGAAATCACAAAAATTGTTGCCCCTGACGCCCGAGCCCCCGACTCGGCCGCGTGTGAACACACGTAAGCCCGGCATCTCTCACGTCGTCGAATAAGGAAGGAGTCCAAGAAGCTTGCTCCATGCCGGAGACGTACTCGCGGTTGCCTGCCTCGGCCCTACTCGGCTTTGCGTCTGGCACGCCGGATCACGCATATCCATTGAGCAAGACCGAGCGCCAGCAGAGAATACGCCATCCAACTTATTCCCGCTAGTAACGGAAGATCAGCGTTTGTATGGCTTCCTTTCAGGAATTGGATGCAAACGCCGCCCGGCAGAAAGAAGCTCACATGAATCCAGCCAAGCAGGCTCAATCCAGAACTACCGTCCTCAACGCCAAGATATGCGTACGAAAATGCCCCCCAGATTGCGACGACTCCCAAAGCAATCCTGTGGGCCCGGGAGCGAGGCATTTTCGACGCAATCTATTTCTCGAGGGAAAAACGCCAGCGAGCGTTATCCTTTACTGCCCGCTTACCCGGCTCTTAGGCCCGATGCCGATTCGGGATCCAGGAACATCTTGGCTTTGCTGGTCGTCCGCAGGATGCTCGCCGGGCAGCTTGTGGCAATCGGACCTTCGATCGTGTTCTTTACTGCCTCGGCCTTTCGCTTTTCTGGAACCACAACCTGGAGCACGTTTGGCGAAAGCAACGCCGGAATCGTCAGGCTGAGCGCATGAGTCGGAACGGCGTCCATCGACGGGAAATGCCCTTCCCCGACCTGCTGGTTGCGGCAGGCTTCATCAAGTTCCACGACTTTCGCGAAAACCGGATCCTCAAAATTCGCGACGTGCGGATCGTTGAACGCGATGTGGCCGTTCTCCCCAATTCCCATGCACACAAGATCGATCGGAGCTGCTTTCAACAGATCCGTATAACGGCGGCATTCCGCTTCCGGGTCTTCCGCTTCGCCGTTCAGATAATGGACTTCCTTGGGCGAAAATGTTTTTTCAATTCGCTCACGAATCCAACGGCGGAAGCTCGCCGGATGATCGGCCGAAATCCCGAGATACTCGTCCATGTGAAACGCGGTGATCTTCTGCCACGGCACATCCTTGTGCTCCTTAAGCGCCTCCACGAACGGCACCTGCGAGTTCCCGGTCGCCACAATCACTCGTGCCGAACCGTTGGCCGCAACCGCGCGCTTGAGGACATCGGCCGCATGCGCCGCGGCCGCCTTGCCCATGTCACCGATGTCACCAAAAACCGCGACATCCATTTCTCCCGCTTTCAACGTGCGAATCGGATTAACCATTTCGTTACTCTCAAAATCCCCTCGCACGCCGTCAAGCTCTTCGACGCCGCGGCGCGGATCTTCCCGCCCCCAACTACTGAAGCTCGAGCAACCACGCGACAAGGTCGTGAATCTCCTCCTCCGAAAGGATGTCGCCGAAAATCGCCGGCATCAGGGAAACCGGCGACTCTCGCCGATCGACAACGTCGCCGGCCGGTACGACAACCTCCTTGCCGGTCGCGTCGGCAAGAACGAGCACTTGGCCTTCCTCCCGCTTCACCATCCCTGAAACCGTCTTTCCGTCGGCCAGCCGCAAGGTACTGAATCGAAACGACTCCGCGACGCTCCGGTTCGGGTCCAAAATTTTCTCAATGAGGCTCGCCGCCCCGCGACCCCCGATCCCGTCAAGCTGCGGTCCAACCCGTCCTCCGCTTCCGCGCACCGCGTGACAGGCCGCGCAATGACGCGCGAACTGCACCTGCCCAGCACCCGGATTCGCCGCCGCCAGATCGAACGATGCGACCGTCGCGTCGATCGTTTTCTTTAATTGAACCCTCGCCTCCGCATCACTTCCCGCGATCGCCCGATACCGGGTGGCGACGCTGCCCCGCGAATCCTCCGCGAATCGAGCGGCAATTCCTGGATTGGCAAGCAGGCCGCCCGGCAGAGCGCCGGCGTCGACCAAATCCAGGAGCCGGATACGGCCGGTCTCCGAAGCGGCAAGTTCCTCGGCGACCCGCGCCTGAAGCGGGCGCGGCAGCGCAGTGCCCGTCTGAACCAGTGTTTCCATCGCGCTCTCTGACGGCGAACGCGCCAGCGCTGCCGCCGCGGCCTCGCGCACTTCCAGCGGATTCTCCGCTGCAAGCGCACTCGCGAGCACCGACGGTGCCGCATCGGATCCCATCTCCGCCAGGAGCTCGATCGCGCGCGCCCGGACGTCGGTGTTCTCCAAAGAAGACGAAACGATTCTCGTAACGTCCTCAACCAGCTCCTGTCGACCCAGCGCGCGGGCGATGGCAATTCCCCGCAGTCGTTGTAAGCGAATGTCCCCCGTCCCTTCGTTCGGAACCGCCAGATCTCGAATATTGAAACGCCCGGCGCCGATCCACGCGTACGCGCCGGCCGGATCTCCGTCGACCAGCTCCAGCCGAGCGAGCCTCCCGGCATGCTCCCTGAAAGTCCACTCGACGCGTTCGGCAATGTCGGCGCGCGGAGGAAATGCCTGTCGCAAAATGTCGCCGCCTGCAAGCAGCAGGCGAACCCGATTCTTCGTGTGCGCTGGATTGCCAGGAGGTCCAGCATGTCCGGCAACGTAAAAGATCATTTTCCCAGGCAGCCGGAACGGCCTCGAACGTAGCGTTCCGGTCCATCGCTCATCCAGCCACCGGCTGGTCAGGAACGGCGCTTCTGCGCCATCATCCGATTTCACGGGACGCACGGTCCACGGATCATGTCCCGCGGCGCCGTCGTCATGATCGATGAAAACCCATTCTTCACTGTTCGAAGAAGCGAGAAGAACTCTCGCAACCGCGACTCCCCAGTCGACGACCTCAGAACTCGGCGTCAGCCCGCGCCGCGTGATCGCATCGAGTAACGTTTCCAGGAGGTTCGCCTCAAAGTCCAGGTCCGTCTCTCCCAAATCTAAGCAGAGCCGCACAAGCTCCGCCATGGATGCCTCCGGAACGTGCAAAGCGGCGTGCCGCAAACGGCGGCGCGTGGCGGGCGAGTTCACACCGGCGCGAGACAGATGCTCGATTAGGAAACCGGCGGCGGCCGGATGGTCGACTCCGATCAAAATTCCGGCGAGCGACTCGGCCTCCTCCGAGGTCCACTCACTCGCTACAGTCATCGCGAGAATCTCCTCCCGCCGCAGAGTGTCACGCAAAGCCTGCCGGATCGTATAGCGAAGATGCGTATCGCCCGCCGGTGTTGCCGACAGGCTCGCGAGCAGCGGTTTGACATGTTCCGCGGCAGGCATCGTCGCGAGTGCCGCGGCTGCCGCGCGCCGCACGTGAGGATTCGAATCGTTCAACGCGTTCGATGCGACGGCTCGCGCTCCGCTCGTCCGCGCTGGAGCCTCGCGGAGAACACGAAGCGCATGGACGCGCAATAACGGCGCCGAGGATTCCGCGGCTTCCATCAGCAGTTCCCAGGGCAACGCGTCCAGCCGATGAAGCACCCATAGGATCATCACGTCCCTCTCTGGCTGATCGGATGGGTCACGCGCCGCCTCGAGGAGCACCGGAATCGCTTTCGCGCCAATCCGGTCGGTCAGTTCATTGGCCGCAAGAAACCGCATCGATAAGTCCGGATGTCCGAGGTACTCCAACAGTTCCCCGGCTTCTGCCGCACGCAAGTCAGGCGGTGCGGTCTCCGTATCGGAAGTCGGATCATCATCGCCTCCGGTCCACGAGATTCGCCAGATCCGGCCGCGAACACGGTCTCGCCCGGGATGGTCGAGGGGAACTTCATAATGCCCGATGATGCGGTTGTAAAAGTCGGCCACGTACAGCGCTCCGTCCGGTCCGACTTTCAAATCGACAGGACGGAACCACGGGTCGTCGCTGACCAGAAAATCTTCCTCTTTCACCGCGACCGGCGTCGACCCGCGCCACTCGATCGAATCGCGCTTGATCCGATTGGAGACAACGTTGCCTGTATAAAAGCTGTTCTGAAACTTTCTTGGAAAATGGTTCGCGGTGTAGAAAACAAGTCCAGCCACAGCAGTCGGCCCATGATTGTGTTTCATCATGCGCGGACCGTAGCCGATCCCCGATGCTTCACTGTGAAAGGTGGGATAATTCGCGCTGCGGATCAGTTGATAGATCGGAGTGGAGTGACAGTCCGAGGAGTAGAGATAGCCCCATTCATCGTAGGCGAGCCCGAAGGGATTCACACGTCCTGTCGTGGTTATCTCCATCCGGCTGCCGTCCGGCGCGATGCGGAACGTGCTCCCGGATTGCAAGATCAGTTCCCGTCCGTCTCGCGCGGAAACCGCGGAGGTATTGTTAAATCCGTGACAAGCGTGAATCCATCCATCGAAACCGCGGAGGAGGTTATTCACCATTCCGTGCGTGTCGGCGTATCCAAACGGCCCCGCCAATGTCACGCGCGCCGCCGCTCCTTCTTCACGCACATCCTTCGAATACAAGCGCGTGAGCCTGGGGATTGTATAGACGACCGCGCCGTCGGTCATCGGCTGAATTCCAATTGGAATATTTAAATCGTTGGCGAATTCGGTAAAACGGTCGCCGCGTCCGTCGCCATCGGTGTCTTCAATAACGATCAGCTTGTCCCGGCCTTTACCGTCTGCCGCGGCGATCGGGTATTCCGCCGACTGCGTCACCCATAGACGACCCGATGCATCGAAAGCGATATTCATCGGCTTTCCGATGTCGGGTTCACACGCGTATAATTCGATTGAAAAACCGGGCGGGAAGCGAAAGGCGCGTTTCTCCTCTTCCGGCGTTCGCGGCGGACTTCCCCGTACATGCCGGGCACCGCTTTCGTCCAAATGCTGACCGATGAGAATCCCGGGAAGCGTCGCGGCCGCCGCGCACACGATCGCCATGAATCCGCGGCGGATCCAAAAATGTGCGAGGCGGCGATCTGCCGGGGAGATCCTCATAGGCGGCATTCTTGCCATTCGTATCCGAATGTAAACCGCCAATCCAACCGCGCGAAACATGTCGCCGGCTGCATAATCCGCTTCCGCCGCGGGCCGAAATCACCTATTCTCTCGCAATGAGCCGTACCATGCGCGCCCTTGTTAAATCCCGTCGCGAGCCCGGGCTCTGGCTGGAAGAAGTTCCCCTGCCTTCATACAATTCCAACGAAGTCCTGATCCGCGTGCTTAAAACAGGCATCTGCGGAACCGATCTCCATATTTATAATTGGGATCACTGGGCGCGGGAAACGATCCCGGTTCCCATGGTTGTCGGACATGAATTTGTCGGGGAAATCGTGGCGGTCGGATCCAATGTCAACGATTACCGCCCGGGCATGATCGTCGGCGGCGAGGGGCATGTTGTTTGCGGCCGCTGTCGCAACTGCATGGCCGGCCGGCGGCATCTTTGCCATCACAGCGAGGGTATCGGGGTCAATCGTCCCGGCGCATTCGCGGAGTTTGTCACGATTCCCAACGCGAATGTCTGGGAACACTCGCCGGGGATCGATCTGGAGCTGGCGAGTATTTTTGATCCATTTGGCAATGCGGCCCACGCCGCCCTGCAATGGGATTTGGTCGGAGAAGACGTTCTCATCACCGGTGCGGGACCGATCGGATTGATGGCGGCGGCGATCTGCCGGCACGCCGGCGCTCGTCACGTTGTTGTGTCAGATCTGAATCCATGGCGCCTCGATCTCGCGAAGAAATCAATGGGCGCGAGCCGCGCGGTGAATGCGCGGGACGAAAAAATGGAGGAGGTTCAAAAGGAGCTAGGCATGGCCGAGGGGTTTGATATCGGACTTGAAATGTCCGGCGCGCCGCAAGCATTGCGAACAATGGTCGACAACATGGCGCACGGCGGCCGTATTTCGATTCTGGGAATTCCTTCCGGCCGGATGGACTTGGACTGGAACAAGGTCGTATTTAGTATGCTCACGCTGAAAGGCATTTATGGCCGTCAAATATTCGATACGTGGTACAAGATGACGGTGTTGCTTCAGTCCGGCTTACATCTGTCGCCCGTGATTACCCATCGTTTTCGCTACGACGAATTCGAAAAGGGGTTCGCGGTGATGCAAAGCGGAGAAAGCGGAAAGGTGGTTCTGGACTGGACGGAGATTTGATCGATGTACGGCGCCTTTCAAAGACATCTGAAGAACGAACTAAACGAGGTTCGCGAGGCGGGTCTGTTTAAAGACGAGCGTGTAATTTCTTCACCCCAGCGGGCACAAATCACCACGCGTTCCGGCGAGGAAGTGATCAATTTTTGCGCCAACAATTACCTTGGCCTCGCGAATCATCCGGCGATCCTTGCCGCCGCGAAAGAGGCGCTCGACCGATGGGGATACGGTATGGCGTCGGTCCGGTTTATCTGCGGAACCCAGGAGACGCACAAGGACTTGGAGGCAGCGTTGTCGCGCTTTCTTGGCACGGAGGACACGATCCTGTACGGATCCTGTTTCGACGCGAACGCGGGGCTGTTCGAAACGTTGCTTGGGCCGGAGGATGCGATTCTCTCGGATGAACTGAACCACGCCTCCATTATCGATGGCATCCGCCTCTGCAAGGCGAAGCGTTTTCGTTATCGAAACCGCGATATGGACGACCTCGAAGCCAAGCTGAAGGAGGCGGTTGTCCAAGGGGCGCGGTTTACAATGATCGCGACCGACGGCGTATTCTCGATGGACGGTTACCTCGCTCCGCTGGATGCTATCTGCGACCTCGCCGATCGTTACGAGGCACTGGTCATGGTTGATGACTCGCACGCCACCGGATTTATTGGCCGAACCGGGCGCGGTACACCGGAGCATTTTGGCGTTGCCGATCGCGTGGATATCGTCACCTCGACTTTGGGCAAAGCATTGGGCGGCGCGTCCGGCGGATTCGCTTCCGGGCGAAAGGAAATCGTCGCGTGGCTGCGGCAGCGATCCCGACCCTACCTGTTTTCCAACACGCTCGCGCCGGTGATAGCGAGCGCGTCCTTGCGTGCCCTGAAACTTCTCGATGAAAGCGACGAACCGCGCGAGAAGCTCCGCTCGAATACCCGTTATTTTCGCGAAAAACTGAAAGCCGCCGGATTCGATGTTCTCCCGGGAGAGCACCCGATCGTGCCGGTCATGTTTTACGAAGCCCGCCCCGCCGTCGCGTTCTCCGAAGCCCTGCTCCGGCGCGGAATTTATGTGATTCCATTCAGTTACCCAGTCGTGCCAAAAGGTCGCGCGAGAATCCGCGTGCAGATCTCAGCGGCACACACACGCGACGACCTTGACCAGGCTCTCACGGCATTTTCCGATGCGCGTAAAGAGATCGTGGAGTAAGGGGCAAGCGGCCGCGAGCGTCGCGTGAACGTTCGAAGCATTGCTCTCAGCAGGTCTGCTTTTTCCGAGCAAACCGACGGACAATAAGTCCGCTGAGCGCCAGGATCCCCAGCGGTCCGTAAACCGCTGGTTCGGGAACCGCTGTGAATTGCGTCGGAATCAGCGGAAAATCGTAGAATTCAAAATTGCCTTCATACGAGTTCGCGACCAGCTGCCCCCTGAACGATCCATACGCTGCTTCCAAATGTGCGTCAGGCGCCAAAAGCGATCCGCCAAATCCGGTGAACGTGGAAAGGTTTATTTGGTCAGCCTCGTAAAAATTAAACAGAATATTCTGATAGGTGAGTCCGCCGATCAGATCACTCGGATTGATTCCCGTCCACGTTTGGTGCGTGTAGCTGCTGCCTGAGACATTGACCACCAGCAAGGCGTCATCGGGCGCGGTGAATTTGAACGTGTGGATATTCTGCAATTCCGCCGGCGTCAGGTGAAAGACGTTCAAGCCGGAGTCGCCAGCAAATGTTAAGGTGCCGAATTGGTTGACGGCCGATCCCGTGGCGGCGCTTGCCGCCAGCGAAGCCGAAAGCGCCTGGGCCTGAGAATACAATCCCCCGAAATCCAAACCGGGCGGAAGCGATGAATAGAGACTTCCGTTTGGCACGTCCGGGGCTTGATGCACGGTCCCGCCCACATGCGCGCTGCCGTGAAAGACCTGGCCGTTCGTCCAAGTCAGGTCGTTGCCAACTACCAAACTGGGATGAGAAGCAGATACGCCGCTCAGATCCTTTCCGACCGAAAAATTGGCGACGGTCATGTTTCCGCCCACCCACAAGTCGGCGTTAACCTCGGTGTTCGTGCTGTCGAAATCACCGAATACCAGAACGTTGGCTGGTGAGGTCCAGAGCTGAGCCGACGCAAACAAAGCCGGACAGAAGCCAATCAAGGCAGAAGCAAAAGTTTTGAGACTCATCGCGTTTTTCCTGAACTAAGGTGAACCCCCTAATTTAAATCAGGCTAAAACACCTAAACGTTTCGACAATGTCAAACCTTTGTCCTGACGACCAGGAACAGCTCCCTCTACCCCTCCGCACGCAACACTTCCAGCGGTGCCTGATTGAGGACACAGCGGCTGGAAAGAGCGCCAGTCAGCACCGTCAGCGCCGCGGTCACGGCAATCGCGAATAACACGGGAATCCAGGCGGGCACAAAATCGACCTCGAACACAAATGCCGCCAATGCCCAGGTTCCGCCAAGCGCGAGCAGCGCGCCGGCGAGCCCGGCGACGGTCCCGAGCAGCAGATACTCGACCAGCATGATCTGCTGGACCTGCGCGCGCGACGCCCCGAGGGTTCGGAGCAGAATGGCTTCGCGCATCCGCTGATAGCGGCTCGTCGTCACGGCCGCCCCGAGCACGACCAGTCCGGTCGCCACAGTAAAGAGCGAGAGAAAACGAATTACAAACGACGCTTTTCCCAGAATCGAATCAAAGGTGGTCAGGATGAGTGAAAGATCGATGACCGAAACATTAGGAAAACGCTCCACGACCGCCCGCTGCACCCGCGCGGTTTCCTCGTCGGATTCCGTCCGGGTGACCAGCACATGGAATTTCGGCGCCGCTTCCAGCACTCCCGCCGGAAAAACCACAAAAAAATTCGGTTGCACACGCTGCCACTCGACCTCGCGGACGCTTGCGATCTCCGTTTCGATCGGAACGCCTTGCACGTTGAAAACCACCCGGTCGCCGAGCTTGAGTTCAAGATCCTCCATGATCCCTTGCTCGAACGAGACCGGATATGGTTCCTGGTCTTCCTCAATCGTTGCGACGAATGTGCCCCCGGCAATCTTCTCGGTTGCAATCAGGTGATTCCGGTACGTCGACCGGTATTCGCGCCGCAACGCCCAGCCGGGAAGATTGCGCTCCGAGTCGTTCAACAGCGCCGATACCGGGGTCCCGTTGATCGATTGAATTCGCATGGTCACGATCGGCACATCCTGCAATACCGGCAAATCCATCGCCTCGACCAGTTTCGCCACATCTTCCCGCTGATCATCCTGCACGTCAAAAAACGCCATCGTCGGCCGGTCCTCCGCTCCCATGTTGACCACTTGCTGCAACAGCAGGTCGCGCGTCAGATACAGCGTCAAAATCAAAAATGTCCCCAGTCCGAGCGCAAGGGTCAGCAAGAGCGTACGGTTGTCAGGCCGATGCAAATTGGCCAGTCCCTGACGCCACACGTAAGACCAGCGCCACGGGAACGCCCGCCGCACGAGAAAAATGATTCCCGCGGCGACAAGCGTGAGTGCGATAAACGCCACCGCGATTCCTCCCGCAAATCCCGCTCCAAACCGCGGATTCCCAGTTTGCCCGATCGCAAATCCGAGAACACCGGCGGCGATGATACCGTATACCGCCCACCGCAATGGATCGCGGCGCCGCTCTTTCTCGAATTGCCGTCCGCGCCGAATCGCCCGCAGCGGCGACACGCGCCGGACAGCCAGCAAAGGCAGCAGCGCGAAGACGGCGCAGACCGCGAAGCCGACGAGCGCTCCTTGCAGTATCGACTGCCAGGATACAAACGTCGCGACTTCAAAAGGCAAAAATTCCCCAATCAGCGCTGGAAACGTCCATTGCAGCGCGATCCCCAGCAGCGCGCCGGCTGTCGCACCTGCAAGACCGAGCATCCATCCCTGGACGAGATAGATCGCGAATCCTTGCCGGGCGCTCGCGCCGAGGCAGCGCAAAACCGCGACCGTGCCCAGTTTCCCTTTGACATAAACATGGACCGCGCTCGCGACACCGATGGAACCGAGCAGCAGCGCGACGAAGCCGACCAGCTGAAAAAAACTCTGCACCCGCTCCATCGTTTTTCCCATGTCCTCCTGCCGGCGCTCCACAGTCTCCACCCAAAGGCGCAGTTCGCGAATCCGCGGGCGGATCTCTTCAACGACCGCTTCGACATCGGTCCCCGGCTCAAATTCGATGAATCGCTTGTAGCGCACCACGCTCCCGTGCTGAACGAGGCCGGTCGCCTCCACCGCGTCGTACGGTATGTAAACCCGCGGAGCAAGCAGTCCGACGGCCGGCATTTCTCCTGGCGCCTGCACAATTCCGCCGCCGATCGCAAAGGTCTCCTGTCCGATTCGCACCGGGTCGCCCGCTTTCGCGTCAAACTGCAGCAGCACGCTTTGCTCGATCAACGCGGTCTTCCCCGCCGCCAGCTGAATCCGGACGTTCGCCGGAACGGTTTGGATGTCACCATAAAACGGATACTCGCCCCGCAGTCCGCGCACCTGAACGAGGCGGCTTTCGCCCGTTTCCGGGAAATAGAGCATCGACGAAAAACTCACTTGCTCCGCCTGACGAATCCCGAGCGGTCCGATCAGCGCCTCCGCTTCCGGCGTGAACGGCTGCCGTGAGCCGACAACCAAATCCGCCCCCAGCAGTGCCTTCGACTGTTCCGCGAGCGTCGCCTCCAGGTTGTGGCCAAACGATCGAATCGCCACGAGGGCCGCCACACCGAAAATAATCGCGAGCGATGAGAAAAAGAGCCTGCGCCGACTGGAGCGGCTGTCCCGCCAAGCCATTACCAAGACCCATTTCCACCAGCTCGCCCGTGTCATCGACCGACTCAAACCTGGATTCTTATTCTTCAAAACAACCGAGCAAACCCTTCCATCTTCGCCTTCGTTACCTTCGCTTCCTTCTGTTCCACCTCTTTCGCGGCGTTCATTTGGTCCCTTTTTTATCCGCCGAAACCTATTCAGCTGTTTGCCGGCACCTCCTCTTCCTCAACCATCTCGCCGCTCTTCAGGCGAATGATCCGGTCGGTTCGCCGGGCGAGTTCCAAGTCGTGCGTGACCAGCACCAGGGCTGTTCCGGCTTCACGGTTTAATTCGAACAGCACATCGATAACTTTGTCGCTTGTGTCAGCGTCCAGATTCCCGGTCGGTTCATCAGCAAACAAAATTCGCGGCCGGTTGATAAACGCGCGGGCAAGCGCCACTCGCTGCTGCTCGCCGCCCGACAGCTGGATCGGAAAGTGATCGAGCCGGTCGCCCAGACCGACTCGCGCCAATAGCTCTGCCGCGCTGCCGCGGGGATTTTTGATTCCTCGCAATTCAAGAGGGACCATCACGTTCTCGAGGGCCGTCAACGTCGGGATCAACTGAAAATTCTGAAAAACAAAACCGACCAGCTCGTTTCGAACCGCCGCCCGCGCATCCTCATCCATCGGCCCGAGATCGCGCCCCGCGATTCTCACCGTGCCCGAACTCGGTTCATCGAGACCAGCGCACAACCCAAGCAGCGTTGTTTTTCCGCTTCCCGACGGGCCGACAATAGAGCAGGTGGCGCCATAGGCCACCGTGAAACTGAGATCGCGCAAGACCGTCAGCGAATGCGACCCGCTTTCATAAATCTTGCTCACCCCTTCTACCTCGAGAATCGTCCCGTCACTCATAAGCTTCTCCACAATGAAACCCGCAGGCTGTCCTTCGGTTCCAGAAACCAAGAACCACCGCTGCTTTTCCCGGACAATCGAATCAAAATGCACGTCCATTCGTAGTTGAAATCCGGGGCCTTTGCGTACCCTGTAAGTCCGCACCGCAAGCAAACCGGCTTTTTTCCGATTCGCAACGACAGAAAGATGAAACACCTTCGATCCCGGCTCCTTCCCTTTATCGTGATGTTTGTTCTCGTGCCGCTGATTCCGGCCGCCGCGAATTCTTCGTCAAACCAGGACAACACCCGCTCGCCGCTGACCATTGTCTTCTTCGGAGACAGTCTCACAGCCGGATACGGCATTGATCCCGACGATGCCTACCCGGCGCTGATTGAAAAGAAAGCGCGCGAATCCGGCTGGCATGCTGACGTCATCAACGCCGGATTGAGCGGTGAAACCAGCGCGGCCGGGGCGCGACGGGTCGACTGGATCCTTCGGCGTCCGGTCGATGTCTTTGTCTTGGAGCTCGGCGGCAACGACGGACTTCGCGGCCTCGACGTTTCGGAAACCGAACGGAACTTGCAAACAATCGTCGACCGCGTCCGCGCGAGGTATCCAGACGCGCAAATTATGATCGCCGGCATGATGGTCCCGCCCAACATGGGCGAGCAGTACGCTCGCGAGTTCGCCCAGATCTTTCCACGCCTGGCGGAAAAGAATCACGCTGCCTTGATCCCGTTCCTTCTCGAAGGCGTCGGCGGCGAACCTGAACTCAATCTCCCCGACGGCGTCCACCCGACTGCGGAAGGCCACCGCATCGTCGCCGAAACCGTTTGGGAAACCCTCGAGCCACTCCTTCGAAACTTGCGAGAACCCGACTCGCTTTTCTGAAGCGACACGGGTTGCTCTGGGGAAATACTCGCGGCAGCAAAATCACCACCGCTCCCGAGCACCGGTCATCTGCACACTTAGGAGCAGGAGCGTCAGGACGGCGCCGGGCCAAAGCACCAGGGAGGGTTGTTGAAAAAGATATCGCTGATTCTCCCGCAGCAGCGCGCCGAGTTCCGGAAAATCGGGATCGCCGATCAGGCCGAGAAAAGCCAGCCCGCTCAGCTCCAGCACGGAGAGCGCGAAGACCAGTTTTACCAATGCCCAGACATCCGGACGCAGGTTCGGCCAGATCGCAAAACGAAGCAGATGCGGCCATGTCCCGCCGAGCACCGCGCTGGCCCGCACATGTTCCGCTCGTGATTGCTCCAGCCAGAGGATCCGCAATTGCCGAAAAACCAGCGGCACGCTGCCGACACTGGCCGCCAGTACAAGCGTTTGCGGCGAGGGATTGAAAAACACCAGCAGCAGCAATCCCGCGAACAGTACAGGGATCGCAATCCAAATGCCGACCACGCGCCGGATCAGCGCGCGTCCGATTTGTGGCCCCGCCTGTTCAAGGATCAGTAAAAGTAACGCCGCCGTTCCCGCTCCCGCTGTCGCCATAACGCCCATGATCAGCGTATGAGCGCCGCCCCGCCAAACACGGCTCGCGACATCTCGCCCCAGCCCATCCACCCCGAGCCAGTGCTCCGCCGCCGGTCCGCTCAATCGCTCATCGATGAACCGCTGCGCCATCGGATCGTGCGGTGTCCAAAAAAATCCCGCTAGAATGACGAGAGCCAAGATTCCCGCCGTCCACCCGGCCCAAGGTCTCCCGCTACTGGTCATCGTCACGCTCCTCCCGCGGCACGACCGGATTGAGCCACGCCGCCGCCAAATCGCTCAGCTGCACAACCGCCAAGACAAGCAAAACTACCAAGAGCAGCGCGTTTTCAATCACGTAGATATCGCGGTCCAGAACGGCATTCACCAAATAACGGCCCATTCCCGGCCACGAAAAAACGGTCTCCGTCAGCACCGCTCCGCCAAGCAGCACACCAAAGGTTGTCCCGACAACAGTCACAACCGGCGCCGTCAGCAACTTTAACAGATGCAGCATCCAAACCCGAACCGGTGGAAGGCCACGCGCCCGCAACGCGACCAGCAACGCGCGCAAGCGGGCATCATCCAGCCGCGCCCTCAGGGTCGCGCACACTTGCGCGGCCGGATAAACCGACAGGCAGACCGCGGGCAAAAACAGGTAGCGTATCGCTTCACCGACGAGCTCAAAACGTCCCGCGATCATAGCGTCCACCACAAGAAATCCTGTTACCGGCGTCAGGTTCACTCCGGCGGGAACCCGTCCGCCGGGGGGAAACCATCCGGTCCAAAGACTTCCCGCGACCAGCAGGATCAGTCCGATCCAATAAATGGGGACAGTCAGACCGGCCATTCCGACTGCATGGGTGATGCCGCTGATCCATCGGCTGCCCGTCCACGCTCCGGCCAGTGCCCAAAATACCCCGGCTGACACCCCGAGCAGAATCGCCGCCAGCGTCAACTCGAGCGTTGCCGGCAAAAACGCCCGCACATCCTCCGCAACCAGCCGTCCGGTCCCGAAACTCGCCCCCCACTCGCCGCGCCAGAAACGGACAATTCGCCGCCCAAACTGCGCCGGCCACGGCTGGTCGAGCCCAAGCCGATCGCGTTCGAGAGCCACACGCTCCGGGTCCGGATTCTTCAAGCGCAACGCGACCGGATCCCCGGGAATTGCCCGGATCGCAAAAAACAGCAGCAGCGACGCGATGAAATAGGTCACCACAAGAAGCCCGAGCCGCCGACTGGCCAACAGAACGAATTGTTTTTTCCTTGTTCCAACCACCGTTCGCCGACTCAACCAGACCTTTCCGGAGCACCCTCGCTCCACACTTTGGATCGCTCATCCGCGACGGCCCCATCCTGGTTTCGCAGAACAGCACCTAAATAATCAAGCAACTGCGTTGTCCTCACCGCTTCCTGACCGCGATCCCGCGCAAGGGCATCCGCGCTGAGCCCATGCCAAACAACCGCCCGAGCGGCGGCGCCCGCGACATCGTTCTCCGCTCGCGACACGAGACTTGCCATGATCCCGGTCAGCAGATCGCCGCTCCCCCCGCGCGCAAGCACGGGACCTCCCGCCAATCCATAAGCGATACCGGTTCCATCCGACAGGCGTGTAAATGGCGGGCCCTTGAGCACCGTCACAAAACCTGTTTTTTTGGCATACGAAAGAACCGCATCGTCATCCGCTTCCGCGGCCGCCGTCCCGGAGATCCGCGCGAATTCCCCAGCGTGCGGGGTGATCACAACGCGCCCTCGCATTTCATTGCGTGCCGCTAAAATTGTTAAAACATTTCGCTGGAGGGCATCCGCGTCGACGATCAGCGGAACGTTCACGGCCTTCACAAATTCTTCGAGCAGCGCTTGCGTTTCCGGCTCGACTCCGACACCCGGTCCGATGGCCACGGCCGTCGACTCACGGGCCGCCTCGATCACTGCGCCGAGACTGTCGACTCCGAGGCCTCCATCCGGCGTCTCCGGGCACGGAATCCACATCGCCTCGGGAACGGCCGCGGCAAATGAGGCTGTCAAACTCTCCGGAACCGCCGCGCGAAGCAGCCCGACACCGCTCCGAGTCGCCGCCAGCACCGCCATCAGAATGGCCCCCGGCATCCGCCGCGAACCGCCCAGCAAAAGGAGCCGGCCGTATCCGCGCTTATGTGACAGCGGATCCCGCAATCGCCGGAGAGGATCCAGGAGCCCGGGCAGCAGTACGCCAGTGGACGAACTGCGCGCGGCAGGCCGTAGAAAAAAGCCAATATCCAAATACCGGATACGTCCGGCGAAAGCCGCGGCTTCCTTTTTGAAGACAGGACATTTCGCGCTTCCGGTCATGTACGTGAAATCGGCGCGGATCGCCATCTTGGACGAACTGTCGCTCAACCCGCTCGGCAAGTCGACGGCCGCGCGCAAATCAGCGCTCATTTCTTCATTCAGGCAACCAACGATTTCATCCACCGGTTTCCGGAAGGGCGGACGAAAATTCATTCCGAAGAGCCCGTCCAGACTGATCGAATACGTTTCCGTCAGCAGCTCATGAAGCTGGTCCCGGATCTGGCGTTGCGGATCGATGGATATCGATTGCACCTGGCTGGGCGACGACGCTTCCTCAAGAAGGCAATCCCAGGCGCGCCGCGCCAAGGTATTGAGCGCTTGCTCACTAAAAGGAAAAAGCACCTTGACCGTCACACCGGGGTGTTTGGCAACGATCGAACGAACGGCGAGAAAAGCGTCGCCGGCGTTGTGTCCCTTCCCGGCGATGACGAGGATCCGGGCGTTTCCCGGCAATTCCCCGATTTCGCGATAATCCAGCAGCAGCTCTCGAGCCAGCGCGTCGCCGGCACGAGTCATTGCCGCCCATTCGAGCCGGGTATCGTTATGGAGCAATCCCCGTTCGAGTTCAACAGCCTCAGCGCAGGACAACACCGGGTGCGTCGGAACCATCATCGGCCAAGCCTAAACAAGCCATTTCGGAAATGCACGCTCAGGTTGATCCTGTCAGCTTTTTCTCAGAAAGGCTGCCCCGGCTTCCTTGCGTCCGCCAGCTGGCGTGTTCTGAGATTGACGGCGACGGCTGGCCTTCCAAGCTGACTCAAGTTTCCGGAAATGCCTGCCGTGTCGGTTCAGCAAGATCAGGCGCCGGACTTTTTACGAACAAACCAATACCAGAAAATCGTCTGAAAGTTATGAAGATTCGTTCTATCCGCTCCCTCGTTCTACTCACCGGTTCCCTCATTGCCGCTTCCGCGATTCCGGCCTTCGCCGCCGAAACCTATGTCGCCGATGCCGTCCACTCCAATGTCTTCTTTAAGGTAAAACACAGCGATATTTCGTACGTGTTTGGCCGCTTCAACGATTTCGATGCGGCGATCCAATGGGACAGCGAAAACGCGGCCAACAGCAGCGTCACCTTTACCATTAAGACCGCGAGCGTCGACACCGCGAACGAAAAGCGGGACCAGCACCTCCGCAGTCCGGATTTCTTCAATGCCCAGCAACATCCGGAAATCACGTTCACGAGCAGTGAAATCCGCAAAGCCGGTGACAAAACCTATCGTGTCTCCGGCAGCGCCACCATGCTCGGGCAGACAAAGCCGGTTTCGTTCACCTGGACCGAGACCGGCGCCGGCAAAAACGCCCGCGGCGAGTATCGGATGGGAGGGATTGCCACGTTCACGATCAAGCGGAGTGATTTCGGCATGGATTTCATGCTCGGCGCCCTCTCTGACGAGATTGAAATGACAATCAGCCTCCAGAACGTTCGGCAGTGACGCTCTGAATTCTCCGGCCCGAATTTTTCGCGATCCGGGAGCGGTTCCATGACTCTCCCGGATCTTCTTGCTCCCCTGCTGAGCGCGATGGCCGTGTCGGCGTTCGTGCTGCTGCTGTCCGCTGCACTGGCGCTTTGGAAACCAGGTCTTGCTCAACGAGTTTCCACGTGGATCGCCCCTTCGGCCGCGTTTCTCGCCGGAAGCCTGTTCGTCCGAGGACTTCCGCGGCTCCCTCCCGCCGATTCCGCCGGATGGCTCTGGTGGGCGGTCGCGGGCGCCGCCATTGCGGGTCCGCTCTTCCGGCACCCTCCCCGGTACCGGAATCCAGCGGCATTTGTTGTTTCCCTGGGCCTTTCCTGCGCGCTTCTTCAACCGCTCGCCGCGCGGGTGTGGGCCAGTTCCGTATCCATGTTCTGGATCGGCGGTACCGCAACCGTCGGCTCTATGGCTTGGCTCCTGATCGATCGTGCCGGCAGTGCCCGGTCGGTTTGGCAGCCCCTGCTTCTTCTGTTGTTCGCCGTATTCGCTTTATCGACTCTCCTCAGCGTTTCCGGCACGCTCAGTTACGGACTTTATGCTTTGGCGCTCTGCGGGGCCGTCGCCGCACCGGCACTTGCATCCATGCTCCCGGTTTTCCGCACCCTGCTTCCTGACCCCCGTCCCGCCTCCGCGGTGATTGCCATTCCCTGGACGGGACTTCTCCTCGGCGGCTGGTTTTATGCCGGGGTTCCCCTTCTCTCGGTAATCCTCGCCGTCATTTCCCTTTCCGCGTTCGCTCTCCCTGCGATTCCGACACTGGGGGACCGATCATCGGCGCGCCTGTTTACGCTCCAAATCCTCCTGCTCGCGTTCCCTCTCGGCGGCAGCATCGCCTATTCGCTCTTGATCGGCATGTAATCAAGCTGTTCCGCCGCGCCGCCATTCACTAGACATTTTGGCGTTCCTCCGCGCGAACGCGAAGATTGAGCAGGCGGCGGATCAGCGCACCCACATCCGCGGGCGCATATGGTTTTGGAAGAAACACCAGCATCTCGTCCGCAGGCAAATCACCGCCCAGGATCTCCTTGCTGTATCCGCTTGTCAGAATCACGGGGAATGACGGTTCTTGCGCTCGAATCCGCTCCGCGATGTCTCGGCCCGAAATTGCTCCGGGCAAAACCATGTCAGTAAAGACCAGATCAATCCGATCCGACTGAAGCTCCCACACCTGGATCGCCTCCGTGCCGTCAGCGGCTTCGAGCACTTGGTATCCCATCGCTTCCAGGAATCCGACCGCCAGTTTCCGGAGCCCGGCCTCATCTTCCACGAGGAGAATTGTTTCCTTGCCGCCCGATGGCGGCTGCCGGGACGCCGGTATTGCATCCGCTTGCGGTTCCACAGCCGGAACACTCTCCGTTGCGGGCAGGTAAATGTCGAAACAGGAACCCTCTCCCGGGCGGCTGCTGACTTCCAGCCACCCGCGGTGCTGCTTGACGATTCCATACACCGACGCCAAGCCGAGCCCTGTTCCTTTCCCGACACCCTTGGTCGTGAAAAACGGCTCGAAAATCCGCCGCAGCGTTGCCGGGTCCATCCCGCAGCCGGTATCGGCAACGCGAAGCAAAACAAACGATCCCGCTCGCGCCTCGGGATGCGGATGGCGTTGTGTGATCTCTGCCGTGCGTGTTGAGATCGTCAATTCCCCCCCTTTGTCGGCCATTGCGTCCCGGGCGTTGACGGCAAGGTTCATGACAATCTGCTCCATCATTCCCGGATCCGCTTGCACGGCCGGCGCTTTTGGATCGAGGCGGCAGATGATCTTCACATTTTCGCCTAGCACCTGGCTCAGCATGCTGACCAATTCCTGGATACAGGCGTTCAAATCGAGCACTCGCGGCCGCATGAACTGCTTGCGGCTAAACGTCAGCAGCTGCCGCGTCAGGTTAGCCGCGCGTTCCGCACTTTCCGCGATTTCCCGCAACGATGTCAGCGATTTTCCCGCTAAAATATTGTCTTTGAGCAAGAGATGACTGTGTCCCTGGATAATCGTCAGGATATTATTAAACTCATGCGCGGCTCCGCTTGAAAGCTGACCGATCGCCGCGAGACGTTCTTGGTGAAGCATCGCTTCCTGACTTTCCCGGAGGGCTTCTTCCGCCCGAATGCGCTCAAAGGCGCCGGCGCAATAGTCGGCCAAGGCTTGGAGCGTCTCCAAATCATCGCGTGTAAACGCGTTCAACGAATAGCTCTGGATCGAAACGACCCCAACCACCTCGTCGCCTTTGCGCATCGGCGTAAACATCAGGGAGAGCGATCGCCGGGTACGGTCGCCGAAAGGAATAACTGAATCATCCTCTTCTTCTTTTTCCCGCAAACAAAGCTGAGCGCCTTCACTCAGGATTTTCCGCATCATCGGCGAAATTCGCGCGTCCCGTTCCATTGGATCAACACGCATTCGCCGGCCATCAATCCAGTCGTACATCAGGACTGGCGCTTTCAGATCGACCTCCTGCGAATAGGAATGGAGGCAGCATGCGTCCCAGCCGATCAATTCATCCGCGGCCGCCACGATCGTCTCGGCCGCCTCAACTTGCGTGGAAACGAGACTGAGCTGCTGACCAAGCCGCGAAAAAGCGAGCGTCCGGCGCTGCGCGGTGACGCGTTCACGGATTTCCTCCTGCAATTTCGCCGTTCGCTCATCCACCAACAGCATCAGTTCGTGGTGGCGCCGCCGCATCCACCGCACCCGCAGCCGATACGCGCCGGCGCCCGACAATGTCAGCGCGAGCGCGCAAATCACGTAAAACCAGACGGTCTGGTAAAAATGCGGCTTCAGCGTGAACGCGAGTGAGGCGCCTTCCTCGCTCCATACGCCGTCGTTGTTGCTGGCAGTTACGCGAAAACGGTAGGAGCCTGGCGGCAAATGATGATAAATCGCGGACCGCTGACGGCCCGCATCGTGCCATTCCGTTTCAAAGCCTTCGAGGATATAGCGAAACCGCACCTGTTCAGGGCCCTGCAAACTCGGCGCCGTGTAGCGCGCCTCAAACAGTCGCGCGCCGGGCGGAAGCTCCAGCTCTTCCTCGTCGACCGGCACCGGTTCTCCTTCAATCATCGCCCGCTCGATAACGACGAGCGGCGGCACCTGGTTAACCGGGGTTCGCTCCGGATCGAAAATAACCACGCCGCTCATGGTCGGAAACCAGAACCGATCGTCCCGGCTTTTCCATCCCGCCGGCTGCGCGATCCCGTTGCATTGCGCGCGCCGCATGCCGTCCGCCTTCCCGTAGGCAATCGGCGAGAGAGCTGACACCGGTATCTCGCCAGCAGCTGCCGCGTTCAGTTCATCTCGCGCCACCCGGAAGATCCCGCGACGGCTCGTCATCCAAAAATCACCACCGTCATCCTCCAAAATGTGCAGGATCCTTTCCCGAAACAGTCCCTCCTCGGATGCGAAGTGAAAGATTTCTCCGCCAGGTCCGATCCGGTTCAAGCCGCCCGCTTCGGTTCCGACCCAGAGCACTCCAGCGGCGTCCGGATAGATGGTGATAACAATATTCGAGGACAAGCCTTCCTCCGTGGTCCATGTCCGGAAGCTCTCCCCGTCCAAGCGCGTTAACCCGTCGGCCGACCCGATCCAGAGCGTTTCATTCACATCCTCAGTGATGACGGCGATGGTTTCCAGTTTCAGCCCAAACAGCTCGTCCGCCGACACAAAATGACCGTCGACGAATAGACGCAACCCGGCATTGGAACCGACCCAAATCCGTCCCTGGCTGTCCTCAAAGATCACGCGGATCGTGTTGACCGCCCTGCCGTCCGGGAAGGTGTACGTCTCGAACTCGCCGTTGGCGAACCGATTCATCCCAAACCCGTCGGTTCCGATCCACAGGCTGCCGCTTTGATCTTCACAAAGGGCGAGAACATGGTCGCTCGCCAGCCCGTCATTCATGGTCCAAGTCGCGATCTCCCCGTCCTTGTAGAGGCTGAGCCCGCCTCCCCAGGTGGCAATCCAGACGCCCCCTTCATTGTCTTCACGCACCGTGGTGATCAAATCGTGGGGGAGACCGTCGCTCCGTGACAGCGTTTGAAACCGCCTCAGGGTAATTTGGTTGAGACCGAGGTTTGTTCCCGCCCAAAGATTCCCTTCCCGGTCTTCGTAAATCGAGTAAACCAGGTCGGGTATTTCCTCGGTGTGCTGCGCGGACATGCGATCATGAAATGCCACACTGACGAACTTTCCGTCTTGGTACTGCTGCAATCCGCCGTGTGTGCCAATCCAGATTGCCCCGCGGCGGTCTTCCCAAATTACGCGGATGGCATCGTGTGCCAGTCCGTTCGCGATCGTGTAGTGGTTGACTCCTCCGTCCGCCCAAAGCACGGAGAGCCCCGCCGATGTGCCCGCCCAGATATTACCGGCACGGTCGACGGAGACAGTCATCACGGAGTTGTCGACAAGCCATCCGTCCTCCTTCCTGAATTCCTCAAAAACGCCGTTCTTGTAACGAACCAAGCCGATCGAGGTGGCGATCCAAAGCGTCCCCTCCTTGTCCTCCGCGAACCGGCGCACCGCCCGCGCTTTCCATCCGTTCTCCTCCGGCCAGGAATAAAAATGTCCGTCTCCCTCGTAGGTCATCAGCCCAATCGCCGATCCGAGCCAGAGTCGCCCGGAACGATCCTCATGCAGCGCGAGAATAAACTCGTGATGAAGCCCGTCGTCCCTCGTAAAACGCGTCAATGCTCCGTCTTTAATCCGCGTCACCCCGCCATTGCTGCTCGATGTCCAGATACTGCCGTCGCGCGTTTCGGTCACGTCGACGACCCATCGGCTGTGCGACTCGGTCACGATTCGGTTGTCGAACTCACGAAAGCGGACACCGTCGAAGCGGACCAGTCCATCATCCGTTGCAATCCAGAGATAGCCGTCCCGGGATTGGGTAATCGCCCGGATCATCGGGTTGCGAAGGCCATCCTCCGTTTGCCAGACCCGCCGGTTGTATTGCGGCTCATTTGGGTCCGTAAACTCTCCGCGCAGAGGTGCATGGACAAAAAGGAACAGTACGGTCAGAAAGAGGAGAGGGACAACGAGTTCCTGGCTACGGGTATTGACGGACGGTAGCGGGGCGATCATGGAAGGTGGAAATCTGCCGGACGCATGGGCGGAGTCATCGGCAACAGCAAAAGGCGCGGCCGTTTCCACCGCAAGAAATATCGCCGCAGGGGGCATGCCTTGGTTTTCTGGAGGCAAGCCTGAACGAATACTCAGGTTTTCCCTCAAATCCTTTCTAAGGAAAAAGCCGAACTCGACTTGCATTCCCCTGATTCCCGGGCTCGTTTTTATCGTCCATGGATTTCCTCAAACTGAAGCAGAAGAAGCACAAAATCTGGTTCGCCATCGTCCTCGGCCTGATCCTGACGGGGCTTCTGGGATTTACCGTCTATACGGTTAAGCCGTTTGCGGGCCCCGAAACGCTGACTTTCCCCGAGTTTGTCGCTAAACTCGAAGCCGGTCAGATCACGAAGGTCCAAATCGAAGCCGGAAGCTCCCTGCGCGGCAGCCTGTCCGGCACTTACTCGAGCGGCGTTGAGGGCGACGCCGAAATCGCCTTTACGACGCCGGTGCTCCTTCCGTATCAGACCGATCTCAACGCGCTGCTTGCGGAACACGGTTTTCCCGCGATCGAACAGACCGCCGCGGGCCCGCCCGTCCCGGCGCTGGTGTTTGTTTACCTTGCCCTCTTCCTGGCCGCCGGGCTTTTCGTCGGACATACGCTCGGCGTCGTCAATCTCTCTCCGAGCACGGGACACCGTCTCAGCTCGCCGCGGATCCGCTTCACCGACGTCGCCGGTGTCGACGACGCGAAGGACGAGATTATGGAGGTAGTCAACTTGATCAAACGGCGCGCTTCCATCACGGACCTCGGCGGGTCGATTCCAAAGGGTCTCCTCTTGGTCGGTCCCCCCGGAACCGGCAAGACGATGCTCGCCAAAGCGATCGCGACCGAAGCGGGGATTCCTTTCTTTGAAATCAGCGGCTCGTCGTTCGTCGAAAAGTACGTCGGCACCGGCGCTGCCCGCGTTCGATCCCTGTTTAAGAAGGCGCGCAAAGAAGCCCCGTGCATTGTCTTTATCGACGAAATTGATGCCGTCGGCGGCACCCGCAGTGACAGCGGCGAAAGCGCGGCGCGCGAGCACAATCAGACCTTGAACGCCTTGCTGGTCGAAATGGATGGCGCCAGCGGCCGCGACGGCGTTGTCGTTGTCGCGGCGACCAACCGCAAGGACACGCTCGACAGCGCCCTCCTTCGGCCTGGCCGGTTCGATCGGACCCTTGACGTCGCTCTCCCCGACGTACGCGGCCGTGAGGCGATCTTGAAGGTTCACGGCCGGAAGACCAAGCTCGACGCCGAAGTCGACTTTGCCGAAATCGCCAAGATGACGCCCGGTTTCAGCGGCGCCGATCTCGCCAGCCTTCTCAATGAAGCCGCGCTCGCCGCAGGCCGAAGAGGCGCCGCCAGCATCGGCATGGACGACCTCGCCGTCGGCCGCGACCGCATTCTGCTCGGCGTCGATCGCGGAAGCCGGCTCAATGAACGCGAAAAATGGCTGACCGCCTGCCACGAGGCCGGACATACCGTCGTCAATTTCTTCATGGAGCACGGCCAGCGCCTCGAGCGCGTGACCATCATCCCGCGCGGCGGCGCTCTTGGAGTGACGCTGATGGTTCCGGAAGAAATGAAATACGGCGAAACGCGCCTGAAACTGCTGGACACGATCTGCGTTCTCATGGGCGGCCGCGCCGCCGAGGAGATTTTTCTGGGCGACGTCAGCAGCGGCGCCTCAGGCGATATCGCGATGGCCACGCGCTACGCGAAAAAGATGGTGTGTGAATGGGGCATGAGCGACGGGATCGGCATGGTCCGCTACGAGAGCGGCAACGGTGAATGCCTCTCGATTCAGAGTGCCGGGAAAGAAATCGAAGCGGAAGTCCGCGCCATCATCAGCAAACAATACGACCGCGCTCTCGAACTGCTCCGCGAGCATCAGGACAAAGTCGAACAGCTCGCCCGCGCCCTCGTCGAACACGAAACCCTCACTGAATCCGAAGTCGCCGCGCTCCTGACGCAACGGGATTCGTAATCGCTTTTCAATCAACCTCACCTCATATCGATGGTAACCGCCGTCACCGAACGCGTCGGCAGAAAGCCGATAATCGAAGAAAGAAGCGCGATGCGAAGAGCAGACTCTCATAGAAGCCGATGAATCCACCGCGATGCTGCTGGAAACAGGCAAATGCCTGATCGCATGCAGAGGAGGCCGCGGCCGCCCTCTGACGTTTTTACCGACCGCCTTCCGCCAGCAGCTCCTCCGCGTGGGCGCGGGCCGACTTCGCTTCGCGGTCGCCGAGCATCCGGGCAATTTCACGGATTCGCTCCGCCGGTTCTTCGTGAAGCGGCCGGATCGTGACCGCGGTGCTGCCGTTCTCTTGGACCTTCTCGACCACAAGATGCGATTGTGCCAGCGACGCGACTTGCGGCAGGTGCGTCACGCAGAACACCTGGTGAGCCCGGCCGAGCTCGGCCATCCGCCGACCGACGATCCGTCCGACTTCGCCCCCGACATTGGCGTCGACTTCGTCAAAAACCAGCACCGGCGTCCGGTCGACTTCCGCTAGAATCGTCTTCAGCGCCAGCATCACGCGCGCGGTTTCGCCGCTCGACGCGATCTTTTGCAGCGGCGCGGGCGACTGTCCGGCGTTCGGCGAAAACAAGAACCGGCAGCCGCCTCCTCGGGAAGTCGGCTCCTTTTCCCCCAATACCTCAACCTCGAAAACCGCTTTCTGAAAACCAAGACCCGCGATCGCCTTCGCTGTTTTCTTCGACAGATCGGCCGCGGCCGCTTCCCGCTTTTTCTGGAGCGCCTCCCCCGCCTGCCGCATTTCCTCCTCCGCGTCCGCCGCCTCGCGATCGAGCCGGCGGAGCGTCCCTTCGATATCGCCTTGCTGTTCTAGGCGCGTCGCGAGTTCCCGGCGCGTTTCTAAAACGCTTTCGACGCTGCCGCCATAGCGCCGGCGGAGCTCGAGCCAGAGGTTCATCCGCTCGTTGACGCGTTCGACTTCCGCCGAGTCGAAATCGAGCTCGTCAGCCAGCCCCTCGACATCGCGGCCGAGATCTTCCGCCTCGACCGCAAGGGCTGTCAAACGCTCCGCGACCGCGGCTGACGCTGGATCCATCTCGCCAATTTCCTTCGCCAGACGCTGCAGCGCCCCGAGTTTCTCGAACACGCCGCCATCACCAATCAGCCCCTCCGCCAAGGCGCGGGCATTTTCAAGCAGTTCCTGGCTTTGGCTGACGCGGTTGAACGCGCGATCGAGTTCCTCGATGCTTTCCTCTGACACCCCGCACGCGTCGATCTTGGCGATCTGCCCGCGATAAAACTCAATTTCATCCTCGGACAGCCGTCCGGCGGTGGCGAGCCGTTCCCGCTCGGCCAGCAGTTCCTTCCATCGCGAATAGCGAGCGACATATTTTTCGAGCAATTCGCCGCTCCGCGCGTACAAATCGAGAAGTTCGAGCTGATAAACCGGCTGAAACAATTTTTGCGGATCGTCCGGCCCATGAAAATCGATCCAGAGATCGCCGAGTCGCTGGAGGTTTGCCAGAGTCGTCAGGCTGCCGTTGACCGTCACCCGCGCCATTCTCTCGCGGGGTAAAACCCGCTTCAGCAGCAGCGTTCCGTCCTCGCAAACCGCCAGCCCCATCTCTTCGAGAATCCGGTCAATTTCCGATGTATCGTCAAATTGCAGGGCCGCCTCGACCTCGCAGGCGTCTGCCCCTTGACGAATGAGGCTTTTGTCGGATCGCGATCCCGCCAGAAAGCGCAGGGCGCCGAGCAAAATGCTTTTTCCCGCGCCGGTTTCGCCGGTGACGGAGGTAAAACCCGCCTCCACTTCGAGCGAAACCTCATCGAGGAGCGCCAGGTTTCTGATGCGAAGGATTCGGAGCATAATCAGTGAAGCCGCATGAAATCGACATAACCTGTTGTTCCCGCTCAGAAAGCCGGATTCCGCGACGAATAGCAAAATCGAAATCGCTTCCCGGCGGTATTAATCGGCGTTTCGCAGCGGGATTCTCAGGTGAGGCGCGACACCTTCATCGAGCCTTCCGCTCCCTTCTGTTTGACAGCGTCGCAGCCTAAACCAATGTTTGGGAAAAACCTCCGTGTTGCGGCCGGTGCCAGCAGCGCCCGGAGAGAGATGGCGGCTTTTTCATGAGAATCGGAACCGTGATCCGCCTGACGGATCAAATAGAGCGGCCGGAAAAGCAGAAAAACCTGAACCAGCAAGAAGCGGATATCGCGATCGCAGCGCGCTCGGAAAATGGCCTGGAGAATACACGACAAGATTACGCACGGCGAAATTGACAACCGGAAGAAGGGACAGGTCGAGGGCCGCCTCTGGCTGGCCGGGAGCGATCAGCCAATCGTGCTGCGGCTTAAAGGGAATTGCTGGAGCGATCTCGCTGGCTGCCGCTTGGTCTTTACCAACCCGAAGCCGGACGCGGATTCCCCGCCCGCGCTCGACCCGCTGCAGAACGGTGTCGTCGGCGACATGACCGCTTCGCGAAAAGTGCGGGTCCCAACCGTCGGCCAAGAAGAGCTCAACCGCCTGATCGAGGAGAACAAACCGATCCCGACTCAGCTCGGCAACAGTATTTACCTCGAGTGGTTCAGCCAGTCGAATGGACGGGTTGTACTCGAAGCCGCCCATTACGAGTGCGAACTTTCGCCGCGCGAATGGTCGTTGACGCCGGAGGAAGAAACACGCCAGCGAAAGCAGAACGAGGAGAACCTCCAGGAGTTTCTCCAAAACCTCGTCAACCAGCAATCGCTGCTCGACGTGACGCAGGAGCCGTCCGAGGAGGCGCCGCTCGACGAATTTCAATGGGAGCAGCTGCTCCGACAATCGGACGCGATTACGGACAAATATCTGGCAGCGCTCGAACAGTATCGCGATGACCCGGATTGCGACCGCCTCGTCGCCGAAGCGATGGGTTGGGAATGGCTCATTGAAGACGGGGATCTCCCGGCGGAGAATCCGCTTTTTGATTTCGTCAAGGACATCACCGGCGGAGAGATTTGTCCGGATGACGCTGATGACGACAGCTCCGTTTTTGCAGAGGACGGCGAAGACGATGCGGATGAAAACGACGAAGACCTCGCGCTGGATGAAGACGACGACGAGATAGATGACCATCCGCTCGCTGTCCGCGCGCGCGAGCTGGCTTGTCATATTTATAAAAAGGCCGACGAGCGCAACCTGCTGAACAGTCAGGACGCGACGATGATTTCCCTGCTGACTTGCTCGACCGCGACTGCCGCCAAACTGGCCGGCGGCTTGAATTCCGCGGCCTTCGACGAGTTTCCAGATTACGGGTTTATGATTGCAACGCTCAAGCGGGCGCTGACACCTCTCCACCAAGCAATCGCCGCCGCCGATCGACTGGGTCGGGAAATTCCGGAAGAGTCATCGTGGCTCCACGCCGCGCGCGACGAACTCTTTTCGATCCGTCAGGAAACAATTACGCTGATGCAGGACTTCCGGAAAAAGCTCCAGGAATAAACCGTATGGTTTGAACCGGCCCGGCGCCTTTTCTGTCCCGACGTCGAAACGCGCGGGTTGCTGGCCGCCGCCTCTCATCCTCTCCCATGACGCAGAAAGAAATCACACTTCAACGATTCCGCGCCGTCGCGATTGCCGAAGGCGTTTCGTTCCTGGTATTGCTGTTGATCGCGATGCCGTTTAAATACGGTCTCGGCATCGAATGGCCGGTCAAAGTCACCGGCTGGGCGCACGGTGTCCTGTTCGTCGCCTATACGATTTATCTGCTGCGGTGTCACCTCGTATGCAAATGGCCGGTGCGCATTACAGGGCTTGCTTTTATCGCGGCCTTTCTGCCGTTCGGTCCCTTTGTCCTCGACAGGCGGCTGATTAAAAAGCCGGCGCCGGAACCGAAACCGACCGAGGCCTGACGCCGGGACCAATCCCCGCTCACGAGAGTAGAGCGCCGTGGCTGCCGGCGTGAGCCGGTGGAATCGCGCTACGCTCTCACGAGCGCGGCGGCGGAAGCGTGTAACCGCCGCCGGGAGCCGGTGGAGAGAGTCAAAATCTTCCCACTGCGCATTTCTTTATAGGATCTCGACACGCGCCGTATCATGAGAAGTCCACCCGCCCGTGCCGCGGCGTTGGGAGAATGTCTCTGGCCGCCAAGAGAATATAAACTTCTTTTTAACTTGCTATCGTATCCGGACACTCCTTACTCCCGCTACATGCCTTTCAGGCTCTAGCACTCAATCCATACTCTATCCAATCTTACTGCACATGAATTCGTTCGCTCCTCGCTCTTATTTGTTCCCCGTACTTGTTCTCTTCTTTCTCACGGGCTGCGCCACGACGACGAGAAACGTCCGCGTAGTCACACAGCCGGGAGGGGCCGCCGTTACTTTTCGTTCAGAGCAGGTGGAGGCAGCGGAACATCCGGCACCGCGCAATTCCCCCGCCGAAGTCTCGCTGCAATTCCCCAAAAACGATGTCATCTGGATCGCCCGGGCGGAACTGGATAATTACCTCCCGGCCGAGCAGATCATCCGTCTGAATGATACGAATAAAAGCGAAGCTACGGAATTCACTCTCTCGCTCGAGCCGCGGGAGTTCACCAACCTCACCTTTGTGGAAATCGTCCTCGATCGCGGCTTGCGCTGGCGCGGCGCGGTCACACCCACGCGGGCGTTTGACCGGATCACCGAGGAAGGCGGGGCGACACCGTCAGAAATCGTCGCTTTCGGAAGAGAGCTCGGAGTCCAAGGATTCGCCCTGTCTCCCGACGGCGGTCAAATTGTGTATGCCGTCGCATCGCTTCCCAGAGACGCTTCCCTGGACGCCGGAGCGGGGGCGCTTGATCAGTCCCGGGTCCTGGACCTGCCGGGGGTCAATATTCACGCCGTAAACATTGCCGGCGGCGGTATCCAGCATCTCACGACAGAAAACTTTCGCGACATGTACCCGTCTTTCAGTCCGGACGGAAAGCACCTGCTGTTTTCCTCGAATCGGCGGCGATCGGGAAAGGCGGACCTTCTCCGTATCAATGTCGAGAGTCTCACCGGCATTTCCAATATCTATATCGACAACCGCGATGCCGTGGCTTTGAAACCGACCCAAGCGAAGGATGAAACGATTGTCTTTTCGCTCGAACGCGAGATTCGCAACGGCGAAAGCATCAGCGAGATTTGGACGATCGGAGGTGCTAATCGATATCCCACGATGATCGGCGAAGGAACTCAGCCAGCCGTTTCTCCTGCCGGAACGCACGTGGCCTACATCGGCAATGATCGCAATCTCTGGATGATGAAAATCGATGGTTCGGCCAAGACGCAGTTAACGTACGCGGCAGGATCGGTGATGGAGCGTTATAAGGACAATCTTGACCCGGCTGAACGCAGCATCTTCGACTTCCATGAGAAAAATGGCTTCCGCCCAATCCGTCCGTATTCGTATCCTTCCTGGAGTTCGGACGCGGAAACCATTGTCTACACTTCCATGGAGGGCAACGATCCCACCGGTCGGCCTAACGAAGATATTTGGGCGATGAAACTGGACGGCTCTGGGAAAAGCCAGCTCACAACAAACGGCTCCACCGACCGTTATCCCCTGCTGTCACCGGACAGTAACTTCGTTTATTTTCTTTCCAACCGCGGCCAGCGCTGGGCGATCTGGCGCATGCCGTTCGAATTGTAAGAACGACTGGCAATGATTCGAAATTGACGCATGCGCCGGGAAGTAACCTGGACAGAAAAACTGCCGGACCGGACGCACCGCGAGGTTCGCGTGCATTTTCATGGCGGCAAAACCTACTGGCGGGAACGCATCAGCGCGTCCCGGCGGGCGCGGCCGGATGAACGATGGAATACAGACTGTCAGCCGACCGAAGAAGACTGGGATCGTCTGCTCCAGGAGGTGCGCGATCGTTTTCAGCGGCGCACCGCCCGGCAGGAAGACATCGACGTCGTTCTCAGCCGCGCGACCGGCACCGGCCGTCCGCCAGGAACCAAACGTTAAAGCATCTGAGCCGGATTTCCTCCGGCACGAGACGAAAAGACTTAGCGACGAAGGATCAAAGACCGGAGACAAGAGACCGCGAGCAAGGTGAACCCTCAGCGCCTCCGTCGATGGTAGGTTCGCCGGTACACGTGCGGTGTTTGATTCAGCTGCTGGCGAAAGTGGCGCGTGAAACTGCTGTGGTCGTAAAACCCGGTTCCCAGGGCGATCTCCGTGATGCTCTGGCTGGTGGCTGTCAAAAGTTCGGCGGCGCGGAGGATCCGGATTCTCAGCAGGTAGGCGCGCGGCGTCGTTTGAAAGACCTCCTTGAATTTTCGCTCGAATTGACGAGTCGAATAACCGGTCATCGCCGCGAGTTCCGGTACGGTCAGCGGCTCGGCGAGATGCCGCTTCATATGGTCGACAGCCTTTTGGATATCGAGATACGGCTGAATCGTCCGCTGCGTATTTTCATAAACGCGGACCGTTCCGCAAACCCCGCACGTTTCATGAAAGCCGTCGAAAAGCGGAAACTTGTTTGTGATATGGAGCTGCGCCGCCCCATCCTCCGCCGGAAAAAGCTCGAGCAGATTTAGAAGCGGCTGCCCCGTTCTCATGACCTGATGGTCGTCGGTCCGAAACTTGTCCGCCATAAACGACGGGAAGATGTCGCGGTCGGTCTTGCCGATAATATCCTCTACCTGCTTCAGGCCGATGTGCTGGACGAATGTGCGACTCGCCCATTGGAGGATTCCATCGCTGTCCTTGGCGAAAAACATCACTTCGGGAAGGTGATCAAACAGGCGCTCGATTTCGCCGCTCCCTCTTCTGGAACGTAACCATTCCTGGCCCTGATCCGACAGTGACATGGTGATTGAATCCTCCAAACCTTGTGCGGAATAGCAAGCCCGGCAAAAAAAGCCCAGAAATTTTCCGCGTCGAATTTCACGGGTTACTCACTGAAAGCCGGTTACTTCCGGATTTCATCTCCGGGATCATGTCGGAAAAATACTAAAAGTAGACGCAAAAATACAAGCGGACAAAGGCCTGAATGAGGTAACCTTGAACACAAGCGAATCAACAAGGGTCGTTTTTGCTGCCATCCCAGCCAGGCCCATCAACCTCATCACCCTGAAAACCAGTTGCTGACCGCTGCTATGAAGATACCTGAGAGAGATTCGAAAGGCTTCACCTTGATCGAGCTGCTGACGGTGATCGCCATTATCGGGATTCTCGCCGCGATCCTGATTCCGGTCGTGGGTACAGCCCGCGAACATGCGAAACGCGCGCACTGCTCGAACAGTCTCCGGCAAATCGGTCTGGCAGCCTTTCTGTATGCGAATCAAAACGACGATAAGCTTCCGGATCTGATGAATACGGGAAACTGGCCGTGGGATGTGCGCGAAAGCGTGATGAACGACCTGCTCACCATCGGCGGCGGGGAATGGGACATGTTCTTCTGTGCGTCGGGCCCTTATGGCGAAGCGGAGCGGCAGGAGATGTATGAGCGCTTCGTAAGCAGCACGAATCCCGACGGCAGTTTTCGTCCGACCAGCTATCCCCTCTTTTTCCAAAATCCTCCCGGCGGCGTTCCGCCCGAGTACCATAATAAGAAAATCGGCGAACCGCCTTTGATTGAGGGGGGACGCCGCGGCGGCGATATTCAGCAGACCGAAGCGCAACGGGAACTGGCGGTCGATTCAGTAATCGGCACCGCGCCAAAATGGACGGAAACAGGCGGATTATCCTTCCCGCACGGTCCGAGCCACATGGACGGCGGCGGTCCGGCCGGCGGTAACATTCTCTTTCTGGACGGTCATGTTGAATGGCGTCCCTTCTCCGAAATGAAAAGCCGGACATCCGGACCCACTTTTTGGTGGTAGTCTCCAAAACCAAATCTCTCAACTCCCCTCCGAGGTCTGCCTGTTTCGGCCTCCCTTGAACCCTCGTCTCTACCGCTCGAATCCTCAGTTATGAACATCTCTCTCTCCTCTCTTGAGTCGCGTCTCCTCGGCCTGCTGGCGGGGATGACGCTGTTTGCCGGCGTCACGGCTTCCGCGGATACGCTGGCGTATTACCGGTTTGACGGAACGGAAGGCGAGGCTGCTGCAAGCGCGTTCGATTCCTCGTCCAACGCCTATCATATGACTGTGGTCGACGGTGTGCCCCGTTATTCAAACGACGTTCCTCCTCTCACCGGTGAGTTGAACGGATCGTCGATCGAATTGATTCCGCAGAGCGCGTTCCTCGGTATCGTGGACGAAGACCTGAGTAACGCCGTCGTCGACGATTTTACCGTGGAAACCTGGGTAAACTTTACCAACCCCGCCGGCTGGCAGACGATGGTTTCGCGGACCGATTCTGCGGGAGACGGGCATAATAGCCGGCCGCAAGCGCTGTTTATTCTTTTGAATAGCGGAATCGACAACCGGTTCTGGGCCGAAGTTTCGACGGTCGAAGGAACGACACTTCAGATCTCGGCGGGTCCCGTCGTCGTGCCGGGCCGCTGGTACCACGTCGCGGCGGTCGGCGATGTGGACGCGGGTACGATGAAACTGTTTGTCAACGGCGATGAAGTTGCTTCGATTGACGGCTACACCGGTATGCTCCGGCCGGCGACGGGGATGCCGTGGTCGATCGGCCGCACCACGTTCGCAGGAAATCCCAGCGACTGGACGCATGGCAAGATCGATGAGGTTCGCATCAGCAACGCTGTACTTCATCCGTCCGAATTTCTCGTTGAAGCCACGTTCCACGAGCATCCGGAAGACGTCATCGCCCATGTCGGCACCCCGGCCGTCTTCACCGCGAATTTTATTTCCAACGCTCCCGTTCCGCCCATCCTGCAGTGGGAAGTGTCGGCCGATGACGGTGCAACATGGACTCCGATCGCCGGAGCGAATTCAGAATCCTACACGATCGCCGCAGCGAGTCTCGCCGAAAACCGCAACCAGTATCGGCTGAAAGCGACCACGGCGGATGAAGCCGTCGTGATCAGTGAGGCCGCTCTCTTGCGCGTCGGCGACGGCGTTGCCCCGCCTCCGGCAAACGTCGTTGCCCATTATTCGTTTGAAGAGGGAACGCTGAACGGAAGCGTAACGGCCGGCCAAGATTCGAGCGGAAATGGCTACACCCTCGCCAACCGCGGCGGAGCACCGGTCTATTCCGACCTTGTTCCGCAAAATCCAATCAGCCAGACCGGTGCCCCGAATCTGCTTTCGCTCGATGTGACGGCGGACCGGAGCTGGATCGGCGGAACGCGGAACGACGCCTTGAGCCAGGTGATCTGGACCGACATCACGGTCGAAGCCTGGGTCCGTTTTACGAATATGGACGCATGGCAGCAGATTGTGAGCCGGGATGATCTCGACGATCAGAATTTTGTGAATGAAGCGCTGTTCCGGGTGGATAAGACCGCCGGCAACACCTTGCGGGTGGTTGTTTACAATACATCGGGTGAAGGTTTGTTCCTCGATACCCCCTACGGGTTTGAGATGGAGACATGGACGCATATCGCGGTGGTCGGCGATGCCACGGCAGGAACACTTTCGGCGTATGCGAATGGCAAGCTGGTCGGCTCGATGACCGGCTATGACGGTCTCCTGGCTTCTGAGTCTCCCTGGGTGATCGGACGCGGCCAATGGGGCGCCGACGAAGGGGATTTCCTGAACGGGCAGATCGACGAAGTCCGCTTCAGCAGCGCAGCCCTTACCCCGGTTGAGTTCTTAAATTTTTCATACTCCATCCTTCAGATGGTCACGCATCCGAGCGATTTTGCCGATCACGAAGGCCGGGAAGCTGTCTTTCATGCCCTTGCCGGCGGCGGATCCGGAGAGCTGACCTATCAGTGGCAGGTCCTGGCACCCGGTTCCGAAACCTGGACCGATATCGAGGGCGCGACCGACGAGACCTACACCATCGCCGCCATTTCGGCCGATCAGGATGGCAATCAATACCGGGCCGTGGCGTCCAGGGGCGGCGACAGCGTTTCGAGCGAACCCGCGACCCTCACTGTGCTGGATCCTGTATTCGAATTGTTAACACATCCGGAGGACCTTATTGTCTGGTCCGGCCAACCAGCTTCGTTCAGCGCGGCGGTGCGCTCAAGTATTCCGACCATTTTTCAATGGGAAGTGTCGACGGACGGCGGAGCGAGCTGGGCTCCGATCGGAGGTGCGGCAAGCAGTACGCACACCATCGCTTCGACGCCGCTTGCCGCCGACCGGAACCAGTACCGGCTCGTGGCCACCGGGGTGCTCACGGGAGAAACCATTACTTTGACCACCGATGCGGCTTTGCTGCGGGTGGGAGACAGTACCACGACTCCGCCTCCCGTGGAAGGCGTGGTCGCCTATTATCGCTTTGAAGGCGCCGACGGAGCTGACGCCACAGGCACGGACTCATCGGGAAACGGATACGATCTCAACGCAAGGCTCGCGTTTCCGCGCTATTCCGCGTCGGTTCCCCAGAGCGGAGTTCCCCACAGTGGTGCAGCGAACAACTCGTCTCTGAGTCTGCGAAGCGGAAACAGCGCGATCCAGGGAGTCGACAACGACGCCCTGGCCCACGTGGATTGGGACGATTTCACCATCGAAGCGTGGGTGAAATTTGATCGCGTGGGAGCCTTTCAGCAAATCGTTGGACGCGATGACCGGGGTAATCAAAACAATGACGATCACTCCCTCTTCCGCATCGAGTGTGCCGATGATTCCCGATTCCGGGCGGTGGCAACCATCCGTGACGGAAGTCTTCTCTTCCTCAATTCAAACTACTTCTTCACACCCGACGTCTGGAACCACGTGGCGATCGTCGGCGACTCGGCCGCCGGCACGCTGAGCCTCTATCACGACGGCCAATTGGTCGCTCGTGTAAACGGATTCACCGGCCTGTTCATTCCGCACAACCCGAAACCGCACTGGACGATCGGCCGTGGGCAGCACATAGAGGGCATGTTCGACTTCGTCGACGGTTTGATCGACGAGGTTCGCTTCACGTCGATGCCGTTGAAACCCAATCAGTTTCTGAACTTCACCCAGGCGATCCTGAACTTCGCCGAACATCCCGCGAACCTGACGGTCGCCGCCGGCCAAACGGCGACATTCAGCGCGTTGGCAGACGGCGGCGGACAGGATCAACTGACCTACCAGTGGCAGGTGTCTCACGATGACGGAGAGACCTGGATGGACATTCCTCTCGCTGACCAAGCCACCTACACGAAAGGTTCAGTCACGATCGGCGATGACGAGAATCAATACCGTGTGCTTGCTACCCGGGGCGGAGAAACGGTGAGCAGCAACGCCGCGACATTGACGGTGACGCCCTACCCCGCGCCGGTCATTGTTCAAGGTCTCGGCGCCGGAAAACTGGCGTTCCCCGGCCAAGAGGTATCACTTTCCGTCGAGGCAAACGGTATCGGTGCCTTGACGTACCAATGGCAGCTCAACGGAGTGGATATCGATGGTGAAACGAATGCCACGCTTGATCTGGGAGTCGTCGATGCCAGCGCGGACGGAAATAGCTACTCCGTCGTTATCACCGATCGGGGCGCGCTCCAAGAGGAACTGGAACCGACAACTGTAACTCTTTCGACGGTGCTGACGATTGTGCCTCCTCCCGCGAGCGCGATCAGCCTGAACTTCGTTGGCGCGGGCGATGGTCTCCCGAATCCGTTTTCGTCGGAACCGGGATTACTCAATCCCGAAGAGGTTGCTGGCGCAATTCCCGTGACGCATTGGAACAACACACCGACCGGCCGGGTCGCGACGTCAGAAGCTCCGCTGCCCCTGGTCGACGATCTTGGCGAACCGACGAATGCAACCGCGACCTGGATCGCAAACAACACTTGGGGCGGCCGGTTCGCCAGAGGTGCCGTGGGCGAAAAGGATGCCAACCAAAGACTCTACCACGGTTATATCGAATCCCGTTCAGACTCCGCGGTGATCGCAAATCCGACGGTGACGATCACCGGAATCGATTATGACACCTATGATGTGTATGTGTACCCGGTCGGCGTCGAAGGCGCCTCGGGTCAATTTATTCGGAGCATCACGCTAACGGATGCAAATGAAACAGCGACTACGCTCTACGGGCGAAATTTCGGAGGCAATAATAATATGGCGCCCATTCCGTTCCACCTCGCGACCGCCACCAGCCAGGCGGAAGCAGAGGCGGCCTCGACCGCGACGGTCTTTCGCTTTCCCGGCGTAACGGGATCGAGTATTACCATTACCCACGCTGATGTTGCCGGCTTCAACGCGGGCGGTATCGCCGGTATTTCGATTGTGAATACAAGCGCGGGCGACCCGGCTCGGCCGATCTTCACCGCGTGGCCGTCCGGCCGCTTCGTGCCCGCCGGAACACCGGTGAGCCTGTCAGTTTCGGCCCGGTCGGCAAGCGGAGGCAGCCTCTCCTATGCGTGGGATCGCGACGGAACTCCCGTTGGAGGCAATACTCCGACCCTTGCGGTCGATACAGCCTCGTCGGCGAATTCGGGCCGGTACACGGTCACGGTGACCGATACCGCCACGGGCGCGATCAATCGAGCCACCGCCCCAGTTGTCATCGTCGACAGCACGGCGTACGCGTTGATCAGCACCGATGTCGGCCCGTCCCTCACAATGCAGGGGAACGGAAGCCTGCGCGCCGACGGCTCTCTCTTCGTTGTTGAAGGGACCGACGATATTGCTCAAGGCGCCACCCAGTGGGTGCGATTGGCGGAAGGCCTGCTGGAACCGACCTATCGGAATCTGACTGACGCCGCCGGTCTTCCTCTTCCAGAGGTAAGTGTCAGGATTGTCGGTGCCACCGGAGAACATGACGCGGTCGTCGGCGGCGGGATGGAGGGTGATCCCGAACAATTTTCGAATCCCCTGCTGAGCGACTATCTCTATTCAACCAATCAGAATTCGATCAGGGTAACTGTCGCCGGGTTGAAAGCGTTTGCCGGGCGCGATGCGCGGCTCGTTGTCTATGCTCTCGGAAGGGACGGCAAAGAGTGGCCGATGGGCCCGGGCTTACCAACCGCGACCCGTAACGACGTAGCCACTGTGACACTGGCGGCTCAGAATGATCCAGACGGTATTGCGCGATCCGGGGTCACCGACATGGGCGATGGTCAAGTCGGCGGTCGGGACCTTTATTACAATGATAAAGCCTACGTCGCCTTCGATGCGGTGGTTGCTCCGAACGGAACCATCAGTTGGGAGATCGGCGCGGTGCCGGGCGAGCCGGGGTTAAATCCATTCAACGGCTTCCAATTGCTGATCAAAGACACCGGCGATGGACCGGTGCACACCGCGCTCGAGAGCTGGCTACTCGACCACTTTGGAACCGTTGATCCCAGCGGAGCGGCTGCTTTCGAGGCGGATCCGGACGGAGACGGCATCAGCAATCTGCTTGAATACGCACTGGGAACCGATCCGACACTGGCCGGAGATGGGCGCAATGCGGTAATCAGCGGAGAAGCCGGTGGTTTCTTGACGCTGACCTTCCAGCATATCGACGACCCCTCGCTGATCTATGAAATTGAAGCGACCTCCGACTTGGCCGCCGGGTGGACAGTTGTTGAACGGTATGATGATCCGCCCTTCACCACGGTCGGAGAAACCACCTTCACCGATTTTCTATCGATTCAAGAATCGGCCCGGCGATTCCTTCGCCTTCAAGTGAGTATCGAGGAATGATTGGATACGACCCGGCCGCACACGCGGCCGGATATTTTCTTGGCTTCACCTTCACGCAAAACATGATCGGTCGCATGCTTTCCTTTTTTAACTTTCGGATGATTCGGGCTCCACTTCTTTCGCTGCTCCTCGCCTGCCCCGCTTCCGCATCAAACGCTGCCGCCGAACCGCAGGGCGGTGTCGACCGCGAATTCACGTTTGAGACGACGATGCAGGGGTTCACCGGTATCGGCGGAGAGATCGACGGACTGAGAAATCCCGTGCTTGCCGCTCGAAAAGGCGAACGGGTCCGGATCAACATCGTCAACGGCGAGCTGATGGTGCATGATGTCGCCTTGGAAAGGCACGGCGCCGCGAGTGGGCAAGTTCTGGAAAAAGGCGCGACATCGTTCGTCGAGTTCGTGGCCGAGCAAGACGACACCTACTATTGCACCATTCCCGGGCATCGCGCGTCCATGTCCGGCCCGTTTCGAATTCTCGGTGAGAAAACCGTTGCGGGGGTGCTCCCGGAAGTGAATGGACGGCCCCTTAACCTCAATTTTGAAACGGGCACACTTGAAGACTGGACCGTCTGGGGCGACGCCTTTCTCGACCAGCCGGTCAAGGGCGATGCAATCGCTGCCCGAAGAAAGAATTCCCAGAGCAACCACCAGGGCCAATACTGGATTGGCAGCAGGGAAAAGCGCGGGGATTATCCGGTCGGCACGCTGACCTCAGCCGAGTTCAAAATCACCCACCCGTATGCGAGTTTCCTGATCGGCGGCGGACCGGACCAAGGCACGCGTGTCGAGCTGGTGCTGGCGGAAAATGATGAAGTTTTTCTTATCGCTGTCGGATTGCAACAAGAGGAGATGCGTCCGGTCGTCGTCGACTTGCGACCGCACCAAGGGAAACAGATGTATATTCGGCTGGTTGACGACGAGCGCGGTTCCTGGGGGCACCTGAATTTTGACGAATTTCTTTTTTATGCAACGCGGCCGATCTTCGTGGATGAACGCGACGCCGGTGCGAGATTTGAAACCGGACTGCCGCCCGTGGACGAGATTCCGTATGCCGGATTGTCCGCGCAAGAAGCCGCGGCCGCGATGACGGTGCCTGACGGGTTCTCCGTCACAGTCGCGGCCGCCGAGCCCGATGTGGTTCGCCCAATCGCGATGGCAATCGACCACCGCGGCCGCGTCTGGGTTGCCGAAGGCCACACCTACCCTCGTCGCGCGCCCGAAGGGGAAGGAAAGGACAATATTTTAATTTTTGAGGACGAGGACGGCGACGGCAAGTTCGACAGCCGCAAGGTTTTCATCGAAGGTCTGAATCTCGTCAGCGGTCTCGAGGTTGGCTTTGGCGGGGTGTGGGTCGGCGCGGCACCCTACTTGCTGTACATTCCGATCGCTGAAGATGGAGACAGTCCGGCAGGGGATCCGCAAGTCCTCCTCGACGGCTGGGGGTATCAAGACACACACGAGACGGTAAACGGGTTCAATTGGGGCCCGGATGGCTGGCTCTGGGGCACCCACGGCGTGTTCACGCATTCGCGGGTCGGCAAGCCGGGAACTCCGGACGAAGAACGGATTCCGATCAACGCGGGCTTCTGGCGGTTTCACCCGCAAGATCACCGGTTCGAGGTCGTCGCGCACGGCACCAGCAATCCGTGGGGAATTGACTTTGACGATCACGGCCAGGCGTTTGCCACCGTCTGCGTGATTCCTCACTTGTTTCATGTGATACCGGGTGCTCGCTACCACCGTCAGTCAGGTAAGCATTTTAATCCGCACACCTATGAAGACATCGACACGATGGCGGACCACGTCCACTGGGCCGGCCATTTAGGGCCTCATCGCGGCAATCGGCGTTCCGGGTCCGCCGGCGGGGGACACGCGCACGTTGGAGCGATGATTTACCTGGGAGGATCGTGGCCGGATGAATACCGGAATCGAATCTTCATGCACAACGTCCACGGATTTCGCAGCAATACCGACATCCTCGAACGTCGCGGTTCCGGCTATATTGCCCATCACGGGCCCGATTTTCTTCTGGCCAACGACGCGTGGTTTCAGGGTTTAAATTTTCGCTACGGTCCGGGCGGTTCGGTTTACATGAACGACTGGTACGACAAGAACCAGTGCCACAGCTTAAATCCGGACGTTCACGACAAAACGCTCGGACGCATTTATCATATTCGCCACGAGAACGACCAGTTCGAGACGGTGGATTTGCGGGAGAAGAGTTCGGCGGAACTGGTCGCCTATCAGTTGCACGAAAACGAGTGGTATGTCCGGCACGCGCGGCGCTTGTTGCAGGAGCGAGGGCCGGACGCGGCGGTCCACCAGGCGCTTGGTAAGATTTTGGATGAAAATCCGGATGTGACGCGCAAACTGCGGGCCTTGTGGGCGCTTCATGCGACGAACGGTCTCGATGAAGATCGGCTGGTTGCGTTGTCCGAAAACCCGATGGAGCACGTCCGTCATTGGGCAGTCCGCTTCATTGCGGAAGACAAAACGGTTTCCGAATCGGCGCTCGATCGATTTGCCGCGATGGCGGCGACGGACGGATCCGCGCTGGTTCGCCTGGCGCTGGCATCGGCGCTCCAGCGAATTCCCCATAAAGACCGCTGGGAGATTCTGGAGAATCTCGTGATCCGCGCGGAGGACGCCGGCGACGCTAACATTCCGCTTATGCTTTGGTACGCGGCGGAACCGCTGGTGGAGGAAGAGCCGGCCCGCGCGCTCAAGCTTGCGATGTCGGCAGAGCTGCCGCACATCCTTCCGTTCGCCGTGCGGCGAGTTTCCGCTCTTGGCGGCGAAACCGCCCGCGCGGTTTTCACCTCTGTTTTGGCCGAACAATCCGGCGGCGACCAAGCACTCGCGATCCGCGACGCACTGGGCGCATTGAACGGCGACACCAAAACAGACGAGTGACCCATGCGGAACTGGACTTGTCGATCGGCAAGGAAAGCCATTTTCTGGAGCGTTGCCGCCTGCCTGATTTTGCAGGCTTCGTTCGCGGCGGAATGGGTCCGGCCGGGAATCGACTCCGGCCGCCCGGGCGTTTGGGGAATCAAGAACGGTTTACAATTTGCCATCCATCCGTCCGGGTTCACAGCCGGCAACGGCGGTCCGCGAGGCTTGATCCGTCTCGGCTGTCCGGTTCTTCCTGATGGGGGTTACGATTTGATCAACTTCATTGCCGTCGAACCGGTCGTGAAGGGCAGAAAAGGATTTAGCGAACTCGAACGAAGCCATCTTGATGACGTTCCTGGCAAGCGGTTCTGGACCGATGAACCAGCGGATCCCGGTAAGCTCTGGAGCCCCGAACCCGGAGTCGAGCAACTCGATGTTCTCATCCGGGTCGAAAAATTCGAGAACGGTGCCCACGTGTACCTGACCATTTCCCAACGAAGCGACGCCCCCCGCGAAATCCAGCTGACGACCCGCACAGAACCCGGCAGCGCTCCGCTCGATTATTGCATATTGACGGCGACGATGGGAAATAAGGTTCGTGCGCGCCAGTTGTGGCTGAAGGATGCAACAGTCAGCAGCCTCGACCTGTATCCCGATTATCATGACCATCACTTCGCACCCCATACCTTATATAATCGAGATCAATTTTATCGAACATCCCGCGGGGATCTCCTCGTCGCAATCACAACCAATGAAGACCCGGGCGCAGTCGTCGACCCGTGGCCGGCCGCGCCCCATTGGAATTATCGAGGGAAGCAAGTCACGCAATACTGGAAGAAGCTGAAGAGCGAGCTCCAGGATGATCTCCACGTCGCTGTGAACGCGCGCTACACGTACTGGAAATCTCGCATTCCGATTCCTGGTGGTATCTCGTATGAAAATTTTGAACTGCGTGAACGCTTCCGCGACGGGCAGCAATTTATCTTCGGCATCACGGACAAAACTCCGGACCAGCTGCGCCAGTAAATAGAAGCGGATGCCTAAAATTTTTCTTGCTGTCGAATTTTGAATGGCGTAAATCCCGCGGATCGAATATTGCGGGTTTCTCCCGCTTTCACGCTTCCTTATGAACCTTCGGGGCTTTTCGCTCTCGCGTTCGTTCGTGCTGATCTTGGTTGCAGGATTGGTTCCCCTGCTTTTCGGGACATCCTTGTTGAGCGGAGCAGCCGTCTTCCGCGGGGTGGTTACAAATGAACTGAGCGGCCTCCCCGTCAAAGAGGTCCAGCTGGAAGTCCGCGATTCCTCTGACGATTCTTTGCTGGCGCGGACCGTTTCCGATCCCGTCGGTCATTTTACGGTTCGGCCGCTGGAAGAAAATCGCGATGTTATCCTCCGCGCAATTCATCCGGCTTATCAGGAGAAAGAGCTGGAGATCGCATCCGCGGATCTCAATGGGTTTCAAACAATTGAACTCACTCCGCGCGCGGACTTTCCGCCTGGGGTCGAGTTTTTCGACATCACCGTACAAGTGGTATGCGCCGTTTCGGGACATCCTGTCGACCGTGCGCCGATCACTCTTCGTCGATACGAAGAAGCCACAGGCGGTGGAGCGACGGCGGTGCGGACACAGGTGACCGGCAAATCGGGAGCGACCGTCTTCACCGGCCTCCTCCCGGGCTATTATACGTTTGAAATCAACGCGGCCGCGTCCCCTGTTCGCCGACCATTTTATGAGGAGTATCCGGCATCCGGAGATCCAACGCAGGATCGAGTGCTGATCGAGAAGGAGCATTTCACCAATGTCTTTCTCAAACCGGTGGAGCAAGCCTTCGGGGTTCTTGTTTGGGGAAACGACCCGGTGTTCACCGATACGATGCGGGAGAATTATCTCGCTGAGATGATTGTCGAAGTAACCGGTGTCTCGCCAGACGATCCCAACTTTCTCCTGCTGCCCGCCAGGAACGACATCAGCCGGCGCGGTCCGCCAGGTCCGGACGGTACCTACACGCCCGATCCGGTGCTGTTTACTGGCCTTCCGCCCATCGCTTATCGAGTGCGCGTGGCCCGGCTCGGTTATTGGGAGCAGTTTGTTCTGGTGCAACCCGATGAAGACGGACGGCTCCCCTATTCCGCGGACAACCCGCTTGTCGTGCAGGTTCAACAGCAGAATAACTCGCTGAGAGTCAATGTCAGCATTCCGGGCGTTCGGGAATACAACTGCGATGACGGCTTCATGGTTATCTATCCGGGCCCGCCGTATTCGTTCATCGAATTATCGGGTATCGATGGAACGAATACGGAAGGAATCGTCCGGAGAAAAGTTCTCACCGACGCCTATTGCGGCATCTTCGATACGGTGGAGTGGCTGCTCCCGGGAACGTATCGATTCCGTGTCGACGGGGACATACCGTTCCGCTATTTCACAGAGACGGGCAACTTCATCTACTACGGAACTATCCGTTCAGGAGTAACAACCGTCGAGGTGCTGCCGGCCCTGACGCGCCCCCTGATCGGAGCCGGCGGACGCCAGACCGCGGTCCTTGTCGATGCGGAGCTTTCGCTGCCCCGGGTGCGCGGTGCACTGTGGGCGGCGGAAACGGTCCGGGAGCGGGACGGCGAACCGGTCTATCAGCCTTTCGGGGGACAGCGGCTGATCTTCCGTGAACATTCCGTGCGCCGGCGCGACGACGATCTGTTTGAAACGGAGGTCGTGACTGCACCCGACGGGTCGTTTGACGTCGTTTTGGAGCCGGGAGTATATGGTGTGCTGGCACCCGACCTCGACGGATTTCACGGGTACGAAACAATGAGTACGATCATCGATTCGCCGCGCTACCCGGCTGGCCAAAAATTAACCGGCCCATGGCCGCTCGTTGAACCGCTGCCCGATGTCTACGATTCATCGCAGGCGTTCGCGGTCGCCGAACTTGGATTCGGAGAATCTGGAATGGTGGTTCATGGTGATGAGGAAATTCGTCTCGATCTTTTTCTTCGGAAGGAAGCGTATTCATTTACGGTGACGGGAACAGCCAATGGGTATTTGGATACACGTTATCTCGCGGGCGGAACGACGATTCCAAACCAGCCGCTGTTGAACGCGAACGCGGAAGTGACAGCCACCGGTTCGGACGGACTTGTGAGGGCACCGCTTCTGCCGAACCTTCAGGGCAACGGCTTGGTCGCGCGGTTTCAGTCGCTTCCGGGAGCAATCAGCGGAGTCGCAATCGATGACGATCGATATGATTTTCAATATTTCGAGCAATCTTTCCGGACCGTCAATTTTCCTGTTCCAGGGATGCCGCCCCCAGTCGATCGAGCATTCGAGTTTGTGCCGCAAGGAGGCGCTCGCCTGCTGATTCCGCTTGACGAGGTGCTTTTGGCGACGTTCACCGGTTGGGGCAAAGCCCGTGAGGAAGCCGTTCTCCACGCTGAGGTATGGAGCGCCTACTGGCAGGACTGGACACGGTTTGAAGTATATTCCACGTTTTATTCGGTTCCGGGTGAAGACGGCTTTTATCCGGGACGAGGGCCGGCGGGCTCGACGGGATACGTAAAACAGTATGGATACTGGTTTGCGATGAAGGACGGCGACGTGATCCAGTTCGATGAAAACGGGATCCCCATCTCGCCGTATCTTTCGGAAGCGGAAGTTCCCGAACCCTCGTACAATTTTTCCGTGATCGCACGTCCCCGTGACGACCTTGCCAACGAGGCGCACGGAGTTCCTCTCGTGCATACACCAACCGGTAGTAAGAAATCCACCCCGGAGGCGCTTTGGCACAATCTCACCACCGCCCCCGAGATCGCTCTCGAAGCCGGATCGAATTACCTGTTGCTGCGAACCGGCGAACCTCGCCTGATCGCAGGCGGACCAACGCCGACTCTGGAAATGGAAGTCGTTGTTTCCCGCGGTGTCGAGATCGATATCACTTTGATAGATTCTGTCTATGACGTTCCCATCCCCGGCGGATGGGTATCGATTCACAGTCGCTATGGCAGCGAGATTGCCCGGCTGCAAACCGATGAAAACGGGCGGGCGGTATTCAACGCTGTCGGATCCGTGGCCGATTACTTTGCGTCGGCATCGCTCCCGGGCTATGCGCCGATGCGGCTGCCCTTACGAATGGAGGATGCGTTAGACGGCACCGATGGTTCCACCGCCGCGCGGTTCCAAGCAGCATTGAGGTTGCGGCCGCTGGAACGCCCGATGATCGTGACGACCGGCAACCCAATCAATCGGTACGGGCCGTTCCTTCCAAGCGTCAACCGGTCGGGAACTTCGAGTCCGATCAACCAGGATTACTCGCCTTTCAGCGCCTCCGATGTGCTTACCGCGCATTGGACGATCGAAGTGAAAGCCGCGGAGATCGGCTACCATCTTTCCGGATTTGACACTCCGAATGGCGAACCTGGCGAAACGGTAGAAATCTTCGAGCTCGATCCAGTCGAGATGGTTTACCTCGTCGATCAGCGCCTTTTCCCAAAATCTGGATTCGGGGGAGATCGCAATGCCGTTGAACCGATCGTGCTGCCGACCGTGGACGACCCCGCGGGGATGAACGCCTTTCTTGAAAGTCTGACTCGCTACGACCCAGACGGTGGCGACGATGTCAATCTCGCCGCACGGCAACGATTGTTTATCCAAAAGATGGATACACTTGAAGCCGATCCCGCCAATCCTGGACATTACATTGCAAAAGGATCCTTTAAGCTTTGGGATCTTCCGCCCGGGGATTTCGAACCGGCATTTATTGTCGTGTCGAAACGCGGAGCGGTCGACTTCCTGAAAGTTGCTTACACCGGAGCCGCCGCGGAACAGCAGCTGACTGGCCTGAGCCTGCCGTCCTGGCTCGGCGGCGTGCTGGATATTCTTGGAGTGATTTCCGGCGTCAACGCGAGTCAGGAGACCCTGAAAAAATACGTCCCGGACGGTCGGTTTATCCCGTTCCCCGAATTCACGGCCAACATCGCTCTGGATCCGGCCGGAAGCAGCGGAGGCGGCTATATCAACTATGAATACGCGTTCAGCGTCGGACAGGCCATTGGACAGGAAACCTCCGCTGGCGGCATCCTGGGACTGGGTCCCGGCATGATCGGAGCCAAGGTAAAGTCTACAGCAACACTGATCGCGATAGGGCGCGATCGAAGCTTCAGCATGACGATCAATGGTTCGGTCATGAAGCAGAACTTTATCAACGACCCGTTGCCTCCAAAGCTTTCAAAACCGAACTTTATTAAATTGGAGATTCCCAAAGGCGCCGCGGAAGTGGCAACCAGCCTGAACATCGGGATTGACGAGGCGGCGCCGTTCGACTTCCGGTTGCAGACCAGCGTGGGCGGGGGTCTCGAAATGAAGACAACCACCGCATTGAACAATTACGCGCGCCCAATCCCGTACGTCGGGCCGGTGATCGGTCTCCTCGGCGACGCGGATCTGGCACGTCTTGATCTCGAGATGCGCGGAAGCGGGACGTTTTCGGAAACGTTTACTTGGGAAACGCGAAACCCGCACAAGATTCTCGGCAGCACCCGTCCGGCTGGAGAGCGAGTCGCGCGGCGTCATTTTCTGGGCGGAATGGAGGGCCTGATTGAACCGATTGCTCCGGGGGTTCCTACTCTAGAATTCTGCGCGAGCATCGGATTTGGAAGCAGCCTGATCTTGAATTTGGTGGATGGACTGGCAACGGCCAAGGCAAGTTTCGACATCGGAGGCACCCCGTGCATCGGCGTCGGCGGATTCTCCGGTGTAACAATTACAACCAATCCGCTCGGAACTTGGCCGCTGATCAAGCGAGTGCAAGGCAAAGCGACGGTGTCCGCGGATCTGGAATACAAGATGGGAATCGTGAAACCCGCGGTAAGCTGGAAATTCGATTTGATCGATTTCGATGTCCAGTATGGAACGGAAACAACTGTTCAGCATATCCCAGTCACAGTAACGTACCATAATGGCGGGTACAATAGTCTGCAGCGAGGTCAGTTTAACGGCGGAGCACCCGCGGTGATCAGCCAATTTCCCTCGGGCGGCGGGGCGTTTGCCCCAGTAAAGGAGACGAACGCGATCACCTACGTGTTGTACGATCCAACCACCGGTGACCATCAATTATTTCTAGCTGACGCGACCGGCGCGCTGAAATGGGGAAACAGCGAGCCAATCGTCGTCGCGGACCACATCGTCGCGGCAACCGGGCTTGGCTTGGACGACGGCCGCTTTCTTCTCGTGTGGGCCGAGCCCGTCGCCGGTGCGGATCTCAATGACCCTCTGCTGGAAACCCAGCTGAGGTTCCGGCTCCGCGAGCCTGATGGCACGCTCTCCGCAATCAGCGAGCTTGCCGCGCTCCGTTCGATCCCCCGCTTCCTGGAGCTGACGCGCTCGGGGAACTTGATCGGCCTCCTCGTGGTGGAACAATTCGCCAGCGACGCCGCGACATCTGGCTACCAGATCAGCGCAACGGTTCGTCACTTCCAAGATCCAGGGTTTTCCGATCCCGTACAAATGTTTTTAGAGAACCAGGTCCAGGGCGCGGGGCTGCTGGGCGGCGGCCCAGGCGGTGCCGACGAGCTGCTGCTTCTTTGGGTCGACAGCAGCGCCATTCTGCGCGCAAAAAGTTATCGAGCCGTGACCGGCCCATCCCCTCTCCGCACCATTCTTACACAGGCGACCGGAGCCTTTGCAGGCGTTGCAACGGCGTCCGGCTATGAGATTCTTGCGAGCACTAATGGGGGCGGGCTGAACCGCTATATCGGCAACATGCCGTTCACCTTCGCGAGCCTCGCGGGGCGCAACGAGCGGATTGGAGGCGCTGCCTCCGCTGCGCTTGCGCCCCAGACCGTCGATGGTGAATCCGGCTGGCTCGGTGTGTGGACGGAACCGTCGCCCCAAGGTACGGAAATCCGGTTTTTGCGCTACAGTGGACAACGAGCATTCGCCGACCAAGAACCGGAGATGCTGACGCGTAATCCTCGCGGTTTTTATGATAACTTAAAGCTCATCCCGGAGTCCGACACGGAGGCAACTTTGTTCGCCTTTTATCAAAATGGCCCGGTCGGCGAATGGCGAACGTTTGCGATTGACAGCGAAAGCGGCCGGGACGCCAACGATTCCAATCAGAACGGGATAAGCGATCTTGACGAATTGCGCTTGGTCGACGCGGATCCAACCGATGCAATTCGAAGCGTGAGCGATGCCGTGCTCAATAATGATTTTGATGGAGACGGATTTTCCGACCGCGACGAGATTCTCGCCGGTTCCGACCCGCTCGACTCCACAGATACGCCGACAACATTCGATCTGCCTATCGTTCAGATGGAGGTCTTGCAGCCGCACCTGACTGAAGCCGGAAAACCCGGTTCCTTCCAAGTGACCCGCACCGGAAATCTGGATACATCGTTCGAGGTTTCTGCCCTCTTCAGCGGTGACGCCGTGAAGGATGTGGATTATGAAATCGCTCCCCCTGCGATTCATTTTCAATCGGGGGCAACTCTCCTCCAGTTCGTGCTAACCGCCATTCCCGACGAACACCCGGAGGAACCGGAAACTATTGAGGTCAGTCTGGCTGAACCCGGCCCTGGAGCTTCCTACGCGCTGGGACCCGTCTCCTCGGGCCGCTTCCTTCTGACCGACAATCGCCTCGACGATTGGGTATTCGCGGCGTACCCGGAATGGACGGGCGAAGGAATCGCTGATTGGGAGGACGATCGGGACGGGGATGGGGTGCCACTGCTGGTCGAGTATTTTGCCGGGAACGATCCAAGAGGAATGTCGGCCTCGCCTGTTGCAATCTCCACTTATCCAAAACCGGACGGTGCAACGATCGTGCGTATTCAGGTAACTGTCGATCCCCAGGCCACGGATGTACAGTGGCAAATGGAGCAAGCGACCGATTTAGCCGGGCCCTGGATTTCCGCCGCTCCGCTTTCTGAAATCGACCGAACCGCTCTGGACGATGGGCGCGATCTCGTGGTACTGGAAGCCGAGGCGGACGCCATGGATTCGATGCGATTTTACCGCTTACGAATCATCCCAGCAAACCGGCTGCCGTAATCTCCACCGGCTCACGCTCGGCAAGGCCCTTTTGTCGCGGACAGCGGCCGCTCGTGCGAGCGTAACCGAAGGACAAAGGTTTCGAGTCTCGATTCTTCAGCAATTTGCGATAGAAACGAAACGATGATGTTTCTGCTCGGCATCGCGCCGATACTTGTCGCCATCGTAAGTCTTGTCTTCCGGAGGGGACCTGTCGTCGCGGCCGGCGGCGGATTACTCGTTGCCGCAGTGCTGTCCGCGATCGGTCCCTACCGTATCGAGCCGGGCAGCGCGACGGGCGTCCTTCCCTATTCCGGCCTGACGCTGGAGGTACTGACGATCCTGCTTTTCGGAATTACTCTGGCGCGGCTGCTCCAGGATGCTGGGGCAATGGATCGCATCGCCGCCTGCCTCAATCAAGCAGCCTCGTCACGGATGGCAGGCACTGCACTGGTGGTCTATGGCGTTGTCCCCTTCGCGGAATCCGTCACCGGGTTTGGGATCGGGATTACAATTGGAGTTCCCATCCTGATTTCGCTCGGGCATCCAGCTCCGCGCGCCGCCCTGCTGGGACTCCTCGGCATGGTCGCGGTTCCTTGGGGCGCCTTGGGACCGGGAACGGCGGTTGCGGCGTCATTGGCAACCTTGGAACTCGATGCGCTCGGCGTTGCCACGGGAGTCGTCAATGTCGTGCCGATACTCGTTTCCGCGATCGCCGTTCTTTGGCTCTGCCGATCTGATCGCCATGTTGCCGGCATCGTCACGGTTCTCGCCTCCGCTGGACTCCTTTGGGTTTCTATTCTCGTCGCGAATGTATTGTTTGGCACGCCGCCCGCCGGAGTCGTGGGTTCCATAATCGTGATTCTCGGATTGCTCACAGGATTTCGGCTGCACGGACGGCGCATTCCGATTGATACTGCGATTGCGCGTTCCTTGCTGCCTTATGCGATTCTGACAGCTGGAATCTTGACGACGCGGCTGCTGACGGGAGGAAGTCAACAAATCGCTGCGCGAATCGCGACCTCCCCGTCGACTTGGCTAGCTGTCGCGTGCGTTGCCGCGACGTTTGTGCTTCCGCTCAGCACACCTCTTCAGAGGACGCTGCCCGCGGCCGGACGTTCCTGGATACCGGTTGGACTGTCGACGGCCGGATTCATGATCATGGGCTGGCTGATGGCGGTCAATGGAATGAGCCAAATGATCGGTTCGGCTGCTTCGTTTGCGGAAACCGCACCAGGACCGTTTCTCACCTCTTTAGGATCGATTCTCACAGGTTCCAATACTGGAGCCAATGCGATGTTCGCGTCCACCGTGCTCATCCTTGCCGAAAATTCACGCGCGGACCCGCTTCTCATGGTAGCCATCGCCAATGCCGCCGGATGTTTCGCCGCGCTGGCACATCCGCCTCGCGTCGCTATGGCCGTGGCGTTGGCCTATACTGGAATTTCCAAGGTGCGGAGTTCGGCACCGTTCGTTAACACTTCCGGGACCGTACGGCGGACGCTGACGACCACTCTTGGAATTGCGGGAGCCAGCGCCGCCCTCCTCGCCTTGCTAAGTTTAGTTCTTCAGTAAACTCCCACGCGAGAAGCAGGAGACGGTCAACCTCAACGTTCGACTTGCAGACGCAGGAATTGCCTCGTCTCCGCGGAAACTGGCGTCGTCGCGCGGTGCGTTGCAAACTCGAAGCCCTCGAGTTCCCCGTCGGCGGTCGCGGAGACAAATTCGGCATTTGCGCCGGCCCATTCGCCGACTTCTGACGCACCTTGCACGGCATAGGTCAGATCGAGAACAGAGTAGTCTCCGTTCTCATCGTCCGCCCCGCCGACACGCCGCGGGTAAGTGATTGTCAAATACGTTTCGCCAGAAATCTCACGCGTTTCAACTCTTGGCAAAATATCCGAAGCGGCCGCCGACGGATCGCCGCCGAGCGCATATTCCAAGCCGTTCGCGATGCCGTCACCGTCCGCATCGTCGTTGAAGCCTGAGACCAGCGGATCAATCTCGAACCCGGTTACCCAGCTGGCAAATGTGCGCTCGGACCCACCAATCACCGCAATCCCAAACATCTCGATCGTCGGCAGCTCAGTTGCCAGAATGGTCGACGTGCTCCCCGGCTCGACAGAAACTTTTCCCAAAGTGCCTCCCCGGCCGGTCCAGTAAACTTCATCTTCGGCAAGCGCCAAACCGTACGGCGATGCGGCATCCGTAGCAATTATCTGCTCGTTTGTACCATCCAAATTCCGGCGCCGGATCGAATTGTCCTGCATATCCGCAAAGTAAATATAACCATTCTGAGAATCGATCGCCATCACGTTAAACGACCAGTCCAACGGAGCCATCGGACTATGAATCAATTGATCGTCTTCCCCGTTACTATTCATCCGGTACAATCCCCTGCTTCCGTTCGGCTCACCGTAATAAATATGATTTCCTGTTTCGTCGAAACCGATGGCTGTATAATTAATCGCCGAGCCGGCTCCTCCACCGAGAGTCACGGGCGTCCCGCTTCCGTCCTTGTTTCCAATCATTACTCCGCCCGCGAATGTGGTCCAGTACAGCGTGTCGCCGACTAAAATAATCATTTGGGCATTGACGAATCCGTGCTCAGATCCGTCGAAAAGAATTGTCGATTCCGAACCATCCAGTTTGGCCCGGCGGATTCGGCTTGGCTGGCCGAATGCTCCCAATCCATCCTCGGACCAATAAATAAATCCATTTTCCGCATCCACAGCGACCCCGATCGGCCGGTTCAAGCCGCCCACGATTTCCCGGGGCTTAGTGCCATCGAGTTCCATTCGCCAGATGGAACCCGCTTCAACCGCATCTTCGGAGAACCCCTTGTCATTCGTCCAAAAAATTTGCGCCGACAAGCCGGTCGTCATCAGAGCAGCGGCACCGGCAACCGGAAAAGCCTGTGTACAGCAAGGTGTAAAGCGGGCAACATCATTCGTTTCATGGAGCTTTGTCTTTCGTTTTGAGGTTGATAACAGAAGCATTATTCGGCTGTCGCCGAAGCGAACACGATGCCGCTTATAGGTCATACGGCGGAATAGGCAAGCGAAAGTTATTTATAATAAATTTTCTAGGCCATCGCGCCTCGCTCCACCCTTCCGCAAATCGCCTCCAGTCAATCGATACAGCAGCGTGGGAAACCTCGTGTCCTGGAGCCAGAGATACCCTTCATCACCGACCAGCCAATCTGATCTCGGCGAAAGGATTATGCACGATCCTTTCGCCGAGAAGCCTTCGAAGGCCGCCGTTTCAGGCGGCGGTGCCTCTTATTTCGGAAGACGAACTGCGATGCGGATCGCCCCGTGTTCGCCATGTTCGGCGATGACGAGGACCTCCCCGGTGGCGGAGACGTGGAAAGCGATGCCCCCGTCGCCGAAATCGATGTGCAGGCGACCGGCGCTATAAGTCCAGGTACCGGACAGATTTTCCGTTTGTGCGTCTGTCTCAAGCGAGACATTCAAGTGCTGGTGGCCCTCGATCTCGACATTGGAAAAACCGAGATTCGACTTCGATTCGTTTCCCTGGAAGGTGACGGACCCATCGGCTGAGAGCGTGATTTCGCCATCGAGGATAAACTGGCCAATGGATCCGCTGCCGCCCCAGCCCTCGTGTTCCGCTGCGTATCCTATAAGCCAATACTTGCCAACCAGAGAGGCAGCAGTCAGAGGGCCGCTTTCGCCGCCTCCGCTCATTGCATCGATTTGCATTTGCAAGGCGGTGACCTGGGCGGTGAGGGAATTGATGGCACCGGCGAGGGCTTCAAAGTTTTCATTGACATCTTGGGCGCGGGCCGGAGTTCCGGACTCGAACTTGTGCGGCACAGAGATGTCGGTGGCTTCCTCCGCAATGGAAGGCAATGGGAAGAGAAGAGCGACGGAAACGCCGAGTGTGAAGCGAGTGAGCTTATGCATGTGGTGGTATTATCGTTAAAATTCGGTTGGTGGACGGATCAGCGCCAGTCGGAGCTGTTCCAATGAAATTCGTTCCATTCTGCCAGCAGGATGGTGGTGAGGTTTCCTTCAGGACCGGATTCGAAGATGAGATCGTTCAAGCGGGAGGTCTCCTGCTTGAACAGATCGAAACTTTGAGTGAGATCCGTGATATCGTGTTCGGGTAAGGGATGGCCGGTATCGCCGATGATGATCGGAAGCCCGTTTTCATCGATTCCGTCGAGTTTTCCGGATGCAAGATCGGCGATCAAGGCGACGGCGAGATCGGTCGGATTGAAGCGCGTTGAGGATGAGCCGGCGGAACTTCCCATGGTCCCGGCAAGATAGGTTCGGTGGTCGATTGATTCGGCCAGCACGGATAATGCAGCGAGGGCGCCGGTGTAGACACGGACATTGCGATCGGCGGAGGCCAAATCCGCGACCGGTGGAATTGCGTTCGGCGGCAATGGTGTGAATGAAATGCCGAGCGTTTCGAGAGCAGCCGGAGGTGCGGTAACGAGTGCCTCGGCGATTGCCGCTCCATAGGGTCCCTCCAAATGGAAAGCCGCTCCAATCAGAAGTCCGACTGCACGGTAGAAACGGACGGGCTCAGCCGGTGCGAACGTGTCGATAAAAGTGGCGGTCCCACCGGTCATTCGCGACATAAAAAACTCATTGAAGGAAAACCAGGTGGTCAAATCCGAGGATGCTTCGATTCGATAATTTCCGGACGGTCCGTGGATCAAAAGTTCGGGAGTTCCGACGAGAAACGGGCGAATTTCGAGGTGGAGTGGCCGGGTCTCCGACGCAGCTGGAAGCAGCTGGGAAAATGCGGATAGACCGAGTGCGGCGACTGCCCTGATTCGGGAAAGCTTCCCGGCAAGGCGACGGAGAAAGGACTGGTTTTGCAAGCGGGAAGCATTGATCTTCATAAGTAAGTCGAACGGTGACTTGATTGCACTGAATCAGACGCATGCAACCTTCGCCCAACGGGGCGTCAACTGTATTTTGTGAAACATGTGAGGAAATAAAGAAAGGGTGCCGGTCACACCTCCGCGTTCTTCATCTTTCCTCGCGTGTCCACTGCGCAAGAAGGCGATGGTTTTCCACCAAGTCACCGACGGGACGACTTCGCGACCCAGCCACGGGATCATCTCCCACTTTTCCAGGGACACCGCTTTCGCGGTCGAGAGCAGGAAACCCGCAGCCTCTCGCATGCGATTCAAGGTAACGGCGCCGAAGCGGTATGATAAGAATGGCGGAATCCAGTCGCGTCAGGCGTTGGCAAATTGCAATGGCCGAACAGGCGGACGTTGCATTCCGCCCCGTTCCGCGGGACAGCAAAGCGGTTGCAGGCGTTTGTTTTGCGGCCCTGCCACCGAGGCAACGGAATGGCATCAAATTCGCTAGGGATCCGGTGACGCCTCATCGACTCGCGACGAGACCGGGGCGGAAGCGACCGGAAATGGAACAATCGATCTTGATTACCGGCGGCGGGGGATTTATCGGATCCCACCTCGCCCGGGAACTGTTGGCTCACAACGTCCATGTGCGCGCACTGGACAACCTGTCTCCGCAAGTTCATGGGAACCGGCACCCCGATTACCTTCCGGAGGATGTTGAGCTGGTACCTGGTGACATACGGGATCCCGATGCCGTCCGGCACGCGCTCGATGGCATCGATGCCGTCTTTCATTTCGCGGCCGCTGTGGGCGTCGGACAGAGCATGTATGAGATTGAGCGCTACACTTCGATCAATAATCTCGGAACAGCCGTTCTGCTCGAGGCACTGACAAAACGACCGGTGGAGAAGCTGATCGTGGCATCGAGCATGAGTGTGTATGGAGAAGGTGAATACATCGACCAATCCGGCAGACTTTGTTCGCCACCGGGACGGCGAACCGAGCAGCTCACCATTGGGCAATGGGAGCTCGAAGACGAAACCGGCCGGCCGCTGCTCCCTGTTCCCACCGCGGAAACGAAACCCCTGGCGCCTGCTTCTGTGTATGCGCTTTCCAAGTACGATCAGGAGCAGCTTTGTTTAATTGTCGGGCGCGCGTACAAAATCCCGACGGCAGCGCTTCGGTTCTTTAACGCCTACGGCCCGCACCAGGCGCTTTCAAACCCGTACACAGGCGTCCTGGCGATCTTTGCTTCACGCCTGCTCAACAACCGTCCTCCGGTGATCTTCGAAGACGGCCGGCAACAGCGCGACTTTGTTCATGTTACCGACGTGGCCCGCTGCTGCCGACTCGCCTGGCAGACGCCGGAGGCTCAAGACATGGTGATCAATGTCGGGAGCGGCAAAGCCTGTTCGGTGCTCGAAGTCGAAGAGAGCATGCGCAAGGCGATGAACAAAGAGGAGATCCAGCCGGTTGTTTCCGGGAAGTTCCGGCAAGGCGACATTCGTCATTGTTTTGCCGACATCACGCGTGCTCGAACGATCCTCGGTTACCAGCCGAGAGTCGATCTCCACCAGGGGCTCATCGGGCTCACGCAATGGCTCGAAGGACAGATCGCGGAAGACCGGCTGGAAACCGCCAGCGCGGAATTGGACAAGAGAGGACTCACTCTATGATGGATTCGGAGAACGGAGCAGGCGCTACAGAATCCCGCTCGACTGCTCGCCCGGTTCTGGGGCTTCTTGAATGGTTCCACGTCGGCGACGAACAGCGGGTCGAGGAGGTTTTGGCGGACGCTGCCGCTTTGGGCATTACCGAGATTCGCACCGGTCTCTCTTGGGCTGATTATGTGACGCCGGACGGTCCCGAGTGGTACGACTGGCTTTTCCCCCGCCTGTGCGCGCAGGTAAATGTTCTCCCCTGTTTTACCTACACACCGCCATCGGAGGGCATCGCCCCTAAAGTCTCCTCGCCGCCGCGCGAACCGAAACGCTTCGCTGATTTTCTCGATGTGGCGATCACACGTTACGGAAAACATTTTGAATGGGTCGAGCTCTGGAATGAACCGAACGGTCTGGTCGACTGGGACTGGCGGCTCGATCCGGAATGGCGGATCTTTAGCGAGATGATCGGCGGCGCCGCCTACTGGGCGCGCAAACGCGGGAAAAAGACCGTCATCGGCGGCATGTGCCCGACCGACGAAAACTGGCTCGAACTAATGGGCGGCCGAGGCGTTCTCGATTACATCGACGTGATTGGGATTCACGGTTTTCCCAGCACTTGGGAGTTCGACTGGAGCGACTGGAGCGAAAACATCCAACGCGTCCAGCGTGTTCTCGAACGGCGAAATCACCCGGGCTCGATCTGGATCACCGAAGCGGGCTACTCGACATGGCGGCACGACGAATTTGTGCAGCTCCTGCACTTGCACGACGTTATGCAGGCGCCGGCTGACCGGGTCTACTGGTATTCTGTGCGCGATCTGAAACCGTCGCGTGCCCACCAGGAGGGTTATCGCCAAGATGAACGCCATTATCATCTCGGGTTAAAAACGGCTGACGGAATCCCGAAGCTGGCCTTTCGCATTCTCGAAGCGGAAGGTCCCGATGGAATCAAGGATCTTGCGCAAACCGCCCGCTCCACGCTGCCGGCGATCTTCACAACCCCGATGGCCGCGCGCCGCGGCTTTTCTCGACCTTCGCAAACTCGGACCAATTCCTCCGGACGCAATGGCAGCCGACGCTCCTGCACTCTCATTACCGGCGGTGCCGGATTCATCGGCACCAATCTCGCCGACCGTCTCTTGGAAAAAGGCCGCCATGTGATGATTTTTGACAATCTTTCGCGGCCTGGCGTTGAACAAAACCTCCGGTGGCTTCGGCAAAAGCATGGCGATCGAATTCGAATCGAAGTCGCCGACACCCGAAATCGATACGTACTGCAAGCCGCGGTCGATGAGGCGGACCAGGTTTTTCATATTGCGGCGCAGGTCGCGGTCACCAGCAGTCTTGCCGATCCCGCAACCGACTTTGCCGTCAACGTTCAGGGAACCCTGAACCTCCTCGAAGCACTGCGCGCACGTTCCGAACCGCCACCGCTCGTGTTTACATCAACGAACAAAGTCTACGGACCGCTAGCCTCGGTCGAACTGCGTAAACGCGGACGGCGCTACGAGCCCGCGGACAGCGATGTCGCGCGGTTCGGCATCGCCGAGGAGTGCCCGCTTTGGTTCCAGAGCCCCTACGGCTGCTCGAAGGGAGCGGCTGATCAATACGTTCTCGATTACGCGGCTTCATTTGGCCTGCCGGCGACGGTTTTCCGAATGAGCTGCATCTACGGCCCGCATCAATTCGGCACCGAGGACCAAGGCTGGGTCGCGCACTTCTTATTGCGCGCGATTCAAGACGAACCGATCACCATCTATGGAGACGGCTGCCAGGTGCGCGACATCCTCGTCATAGACGATCTTCTCGATGCGTTTGAACTCGCCCAGCGAAATATCGGGTCCCTGTCTGGAGAAGCCTTCAATATCGGTGGAGGCCCGGCAAACACGGTCGGTCTCCTCGAGTTAATTGACCTGATCAACGAGCTGCACAGCCGCAGAACCCGCTACATGTTCGGGGCGCAGCGAACCGCGGATCAGCCTTACTTCGTCTCCGACATCCGCAAATTCTCCCGGGCTACCGGATGGCGACCGTCGGCAGGCGTTCGCGAGGGCATCGAACGTCTTTATCAATGGCTTTCACCGTTACGGAAGGAAGTCCCTTCGCAAACTCCGTTAAAAGAAACCCGGCAATCCAACCCGCCTTCGGCGCGGACCAAGACGGCACCCGCTAGACGGCGCCGCGTCAGCAGACCGGCGAGTCTTTAAAATCCTTCTGACCCTCATGACCGCTACAAACATGCTTGCCGCTGTAATCATCGGACCGAAAACAATTCGGATCGAATCGGTTGCCACTCCCGATCCCGGACCCGCGGAAGTACGTGTCCGAATGGAGGGATGCGGCGTCTGCGGATCCAATCTCCCGGTTTGGGAGGGACGGCCGTGGTTCACCTATCCATTCAAGCCAGGCGCCCCCGGTCACGAAGGATGGGGCACTGTGGACGCAATCGGATCCAATGTGACCGCGATTCGCCCCGGCGACCGCGTCGCTCTCCTGTCATACAACGCGTTTGCTGAGTATGATGTCGCGCCGGAAACCGCCGTTGTGCCGCTGCCGTCATGGATCAACGGCGCTCCCTGCCCGGGCGAACCGCTCGCGTGCGCGATTAACGTCTATCGGCGCGCCGCGATTGCAGCGGGTCAATCCGTGGCGATCGTCGGGATCGGTTTTCTCGGCTCTTTGCTGACGAGTCTCGCGGCTCGTAACGGAGCGCGTGTATTCGCTATCTCACGACGCCAGTTCGCACTCGATCGCGCGGCCGCGGCCGGCGCGACCGCGACCTTTCCACTGACCGAGGATCGCGCCGCCGTGATCGAAGCGGTCAAGGCGGCCAACGGAGGAGCGCTCTGCGATGTCGTGATCGAGGCGACCGGACTGGCCGCGCCGCTCGATCTGGCGGCGGAGCTGACCCGCACGCGCGGAAGACTGGTCGTTGCCGGGTACCATCAGGACGGTCCGCGGCAGGTGAACATGCAGCTTTGGAACTGGCGGGGGCTCGATGTTATCAATGCCCATGAACGAGAGCCGAAACAATACGTAACCGGCCTTCGCGAAGCGCTCGACGCCGTCGCGGCCGGCCGACTCGATCCGGCTCCCTTAATCACGCACCGATTTCGTCTGGAGCAGCTCAATGAAGCTTTCACCTGCATGCATGACCGGCCCAGCAATTTTCTCAAAGCCTGCCTGACCTTCCCGTGAATGCCGTTTCCCGCAAGCCATGATCGCCGCGCCGCCAAAACCGCTTCGAATTTTGATGACGGCCGACCCGATCGGCGGCGTCTGGACCTTCTGTATCGACCTCATCGAAGGCATGGAAGGCTCGAATGTGGAGTTTGCGCTAGCGACCATGGGCAGACAGCTGACAACGCGGCAGCGCACACAGGTCGAGGCGCTCCGGAACGTGACGTTGTATGAAAGCGACTTCAAACTCGAGTGGATGGATGATCCGTGGAGCGACGTCGATCGCGCCGGCGAATGGCTTCTGACGATCGGCGGTGAGTTCGAACCCGATCTCCTTCACCTCAACGGGTACGCCCACGCCGCCTTGCCGTGGAACCGCCCGGTTCTCGTCACCGCGCACTCCTGTGTTTTCTCCTGGTTTGAAGCGGTTCGAAAGCTGCCGCCGCCTGAACGGCGATGGCGGGAATACAAACGCAGAGTCCGCCTTGGCCTGCGAGCGGCCGATCTCGTCACGGCACCGAGCCGAAGCATGCTGCGTGCGGCTCGTATTCATTATGGAAATACTTTTTGGAACGGTCGTGTGATCCCCAATGGGCGGCGCGCCGAGCTCTTTCAGCCTGCGAACAAAGCGTCAGTGATCTTTTCCTGCGGACGGCTCTGGGATGAGGCGAAGAATATCGCGCTGCTCAACGAGATTGCGCCGCGCCTGGCCTGGCCAATCGAAGCGGCGGGCGACACCGCGCATCCGAACGGCAGCCGAACGTTTCCGCAGAACCTTCATCTGCTCGGGCCGCTGTCGCCGACCGACGTCGCCGCTCGCCTTGCGAGTGCCTCGATCTACGCGCTGCCCGCGCGATACGAACCGTTCGGACTCACTGCCCTCGAAGCGGCGTTGTCCGGGTGTGCCCTTGTGCTGGGCGACATTCCCAGCCTGCGCGAAATCTGGGGGACATCCGCCGTCTTCGTGCCGCCGGACGATAGAATCGCGTGGCGAAAAACACTGCAACGTCTGATCGAGAACCCAAGGCTGCGCGATCGCTGCGCACTGCGCGCACGTGAGCACGCCCAGTTTTTCACCCTCAACCAAATGACCCGCGGCTATCTCGACGCCTACCGGTCACTCCTCGAAAACCAAGGAATGTATCATGCGAATCGTACTGTTTTATCAATCCCTGCTTTCCGACTGGAACCACGGGAACGCGCACTTCCTTCGCGGATACGCGACGGAACTCAAAAGGCGCGGTCATGACGTGGCAATCTTTGAACCGCGAAATAACTGGAGCCTGCGGAATCTTGTAAGTGAACACGGCGAAGCGCCGCTGCGGATGGTTCGCGAGGCGTACCCGGACATTGCAAGTACGTTCTACGATGCGGACACACTCCAGCCGGAACTGCTTGAGGATGCCGATTTAGTGATCGTTCATGAATGGAACGACCGCGAAGTCGTGGAAAGAATTGGGCAGTTTCGTCACCGGTTGAAGAACGTGCGTCTCCTCTTTCATGATACGCATCATCGGTCAGTCACGGCGCCGGAGACACTTCCGTGGAAAGCGTTGCGTCACTACGACGGAGTGCTTGTGTACGGGGAAGCCATCCGGAAAATCTACCGTTCGCGGGGCTGGTCGGATCGCGTTTGGACTTGGCACGAGGCTGCCGACACACGTGTTTTTTATCCGCGAGAGCGCGAACGTCTCGAAGGAGATCTCGTCTGGATCGGCAACTGGGGAGACGAAGAGAGAACCGCGGAGATTCAGGAGTTTTTTCTGCGCCCGGTCGCTGATTCGGGAATCAAAGCCCGTGCCTACGGTGTACGTTATCCGCAGGCGGCTCGCGACGCTTTGAACAAGGCCGACATCGAATACGGCGGCTGGCTTCCGAATTACCGCGCGCCTGAAGTCTTCGCCAATTTTTGCGCAACGCTCCACATTCCGCGCCGGCCGTACACGGAAAGCTTGCCGGGCATTCCGACGATACGTCCATTTGAAGCATTGGCTTGCGGAATCCCGTTGATCTCGTCGCCGTGGGAAGACAGCGAAGAACTGTTTCGTCCGGGCGACTTTCTCATCGCGAGAAATGGCGACGAAGTAAAAGAGCACCTTTGGACGATCCTGAACGACCAGGATTTTGCTCGCGAAATGGCTGAACGCGGAAGGCAAACCATCCTTGAGCGCCACACGTGTGCGCACCGGGTCGACGAACTGCTCGCCATCGGAGATCGCCTCGGGCTCCCGTCGTCTGTTGCCGCGGTCGCGTCTTGAACCGATCCGTCATGAGAATCAGTGTTTATGGATCCAGTCTCGTTTCCGCCTACTGGAACGGCGCGGCCACTTACTATCGCGGACTGATCCAGGCGCTTCATCGCAGGGGTCACACAATTACGTTTTATGAGCCGGACATTCTCGACCGGCAAAAGCATCGCGATCTCGACAGCGTTCCTTACGCGAACTGCGTTCTGTATGGGGCAAAAACGGAGCGAGATGTCCGCCAAGCCGTGGCGGCTGGCGCCGCGGCCGATGTTATTATCAAAGCCAGCGGTGTCGGCGCCTTTGACGAACTGCTGGAGAAAGCGGTTCTAGAACTAAAGACCGTGAATCGAGCGGTCGTTTTTCTCGATGTCGACGCTCCGGCGACACTCGACCGGCTCAGGAAGAACCCGGACGATCCGTTCCGGTCGCTGGTGCCGGAATACGACACGATTCTAACCTACGGCGGCGGCGATCCGGTTGTCCGGGCCTACCGATCGTTTGGCGCACGCGATTGCACGCCTATCTATAACGCGCTCGACCCGAAAACACATTATCCGGCGCCTCCCGATATTCGTTTTCGCGGAGCCCTCGGCTTCGTCGCCAATCGTCTCCCGGATCGCGAAGAGCGCGTAAAGGAATTTTTTCATGCCGCGGCGACCGAGTTGCCAAAGGAGACGTTTGTCCTCGCTGGCAGCGGCTGGGAGGCTGGTTTCCTCGACCAGCCGAACATCCGTTACGTCGGTCATCTCTATACCAATGACCATAATGCCTTCAACTCGACCCCGCGAGCGGTCCTCAATGTTCTTCGAGAAGGCATGGCGCGTGTCGGATTTTCGCCCGCGACGCGAGTGTTCGAAGCGGCCGGCGCGGCGGCGTGTCTGATCACGGACGAATGGGAAGGCGTCGAATTGTTTCTCAACCCGGGCCAGGAATGTCTCGTCGCTTCCAGCGGCCGTGAGGTGGCGCGGATCCTGCGCGCTCTGTCGCCTGAAAAGGCTCGCGAGATTGGCGAGGCCGCTCGGCGCCGGGTTCTGCGTGAACACACCTACAGTCACCGGGCCAAGGAGATGGAAAGGATCCTCACCCATCTTCGAACGCCTTCACCCCCTGCTCCGCCAAAACCCGCGAAAGCGCGGCCCGCGACGGTTCGGTCCCGCGGCGATCGCCGCGCGCGAAGCCCATCCAGGAAGCAATCGGTGTAATATGAAGATCATTTTGCTTGGACTCTCGATCACCTCATCTTGGGGGAACGGACACGCGACGACCTACCGAGGACTCGTCCGGGAACTGGTCAAAAACGGCCATGACGTCACGTTCCTGGAGCGCGACGTTCCGTGGTATGCGGAAAATCGCGACCTGCCGGTCCCTCCGTTCGGACGGACTTTACTTTATCAATCGCTCGACGAGCTGCGGGACCGTTTCTCCAAATTCGTCGCGGAGTCCGACGTTGTTATCGTCGGGTCGTATGTGCCCGAGGGCATTCGCGTGGGAGAATGGGTTCTTGGTCAGGCCTCCGGAATCATTGCGTTCTACGATATCGATACACCGGTGACACTCGCACGGCTCGAACGGAACGAGTGCGACTACCTTCAGCCTGAACAGATCCCGCGCTACGATCTTTACTTGTCGTTTTCCGGAGGGCCGGTCCTTGAGATTCTCCAAGAAAAGTTCGGCTCGCCGCTGGCGCGGCCGCTGTATTGTTCGGTTGATCCGGATTTGTATTACCCGGACGAGACCGCGCGCGATATCGACCTCGGCTACATGGGTACGTACAGCGAGGATCGCCAGCCGGCGCTCGAGCGGCTTTTGCTCCATTCGGCCAGCGCATGGCAGCAAGGCCGTTTCAACGTGGCCGGTCCTCAGTATCCGGATACGATTAAATGGCCGAAGAACGTCGGACGGATCGACCACCTTCCTCCCGGTCTGCACCGTCATTTTTACAACCGGCAGCGATTTACATTAAATATCACGCGCTCGGCGATGATCGCTTCGGGGCATTCACCGAGCGTGCGGCTGTTCGAAGCGGCCGCGTGCGGGACGCCGGTGATCAGCGATGTTTGGCCGGGCCTTGACCAGTTTTTTGAGCCGGAGCGCGAGATTCTGCTCGCGCGGTCGACGGAGGAGGTTCTGCACCATCTCCGAGAACTGGCGCCGGCTGAGGCGCGGTGGATCGGGCGGCGGGCGCGCGAGAAAGTTCTGGCTTTTCACACCGCAAAACATCGTGCGGGCGAACTTGAGGAATATGTTGCGGAAGCGCGCCGGAAGGGACGGACGCGGCACCAGCGGACCGCCGCCGGATTTGTCGCCGGATATCCGGGCCGCACGGGCTGACCAACTGGGACTTTTGGCATGGCGCAAACCCTCCAAAGCGACTTTAGAAACCCGGCAACCGATTTGGAGAGGGAAATCGCGGCGCTGGACCCCTGGTTTCACAACCTGCATCTACCGGGCGGCGTCCAAACCGCGCCGAATCATCCGCTCGGTGATTTTCCGCGCTTCAAATGGGAGGAAATTGCCCCGCATATTCCCGCGAATCTTTCCGGCTGGACCGCCCTCGACGTCGGTTGCAACGCCGCCTTTTACAGTTTTGAACTCGCGCGTCGCGGGGCCGACGTCACCGCTGTCGATGCCGACCCGCGCTACCTTCGTCAGGCGCGGTGGGCGGCCAGCAAAATCGATCCGCCTCGTCCGGTCCGATTTCGAGAAATGCAGGTTTACGACCTCGCCCGCGCTGGCGACAGATTTGATCTCGTCTGGTTCATGGGAGTCTTTTACCACCTCCGCTATCCGCTGCTCGCGCTCGACATCCTTTCGCAATGCACGCGGCGTCTCTTAGTCTTTCAGACACTCACGATGCCGGGAGACAGCACTGGGGACGTGCCGGACAACCTTCCCCTCGACCGGCGGATTGAGCTGCGAAACGAGGGCTGGCCAGCGATGGCGTTCATCGAAAAACAGCTTGCGGGCGACCCGACCAATTGGTGGGTGCCGAACCTTTCCTGTACAGAGGCGCTCCTTCGATCCAGCGGATTCTCCGTCATCGCGCGGCCGGGTCACGAGATCTTTGTCTGCCAACCGGCGGACCAGCCGCGTGCGCAACGCACGCTCATTGATGAACAGCTTGCGGCTGCCACCGAGATTCAACGAAAAGAGAATTCGAGCTGACGGGCCCGCGCTTCGCTGAAACGAACGCCAACCCCGATCAGACGCACAGGCTGTCCGCCCCGCCGAAACCCTTCATCGAGCAAAGCCTCGTAGGCCGGCAAAACCGGCTCACTCCCGGCGCGCTCGACAGAGGTCCGCGAGAAATCGGCGAAGGTGATTTTGACGAACAGGCGTTCGATCGGGCGCGCCTCGCGCCGTTCACGGAGGTCGGAGATCAATTCTTCAAAGAGCCGATGCAATTCGAGTCGGCATTGCTGGAGATCGGTCAAGTCCGTTGGAAATGTCCGTTCCGTGCTCAGGGATTTGCGCGGACGATGGGGCTCAACCGTGCGATGATCGATACCGCGGCTCAGTTCGTGCAGTTCCCAGCCAAACCGTCCGAACCACCGGATGAGATCTTCCACCGGCGTCTCGCTCACCTGACCGCACGTCCGGATGCCGCGCTGCTCGAGTCGTTCGGCCGCCACCGGTCCCACTCCCCAAAGCTTGCGAACCGAAAGTCCGTTCATGAATCCGGCAATCTCCTCTTCTTTGACCTCGAACTGACCGTTTGGCTTCTTCCAATCGCTCGCGATTTTCGCGATCAGTTTGTTCGGTCCGATTCCGGCCGAAGCCGTCAATCCGGTCGTCTCAAAAATTCGCTTTCGAATCTCGGAAGCGATCTTCCAGCCCCCGCGCGGGTTGCCGCTGACGTCGAGATACGCCTCGTCGAGTGAGAGCGGTTCGATACGCGGCGTGTAGGTTCGGAAGATTTCGCGAATGGTTGCCGCCTCCCGGCGATAGACATCGAAACGGGTGGGCACGACGATCAGATCCGGACATTTTTTCAGCGCGAGAAAGGTCGGCATCGCCGAGTGGACGCCGAAGCGGCGGGCCTCGTAGTTGCAGGTCGTCAACACCCCGCGTCCTTCGCGGCTCCCGCCGACGCCGACCGGCTTGCCCTGCAGCTCCGGATTGTCCCGAATCTCGATCGCCGCGTAAAAGCAGTCCATGTCGATATGAATAATCGTGCGCATGTTTGCCCTCCAATAAGATCAGGGCTTCCCTGAGATCCGGCAACTCCAGAGGAGCGCTGGTTCAAAGCCGCGCCTTTTGATAACCGCCTGAGTGCCGTTCCGGTCCGTCGCCAAACCGGTTTTGATTGCGTCCTCGTCTGACGGCGATAAACTGTTGGCATACCCGTTTTTTATGGTCCGAGAACCGCCATCGGGAGGGCACCATTGCGGAGGGGCGGGGCTCAATTATTCTTTCCGCGGGAGTCTGCACATTTTCACACATACATGATCGGATCCAAGCCGTGGCCGGGAAAACCGTATCCGCTCGGGGCAACCTTGACCCCCGAAGGCGTCAATTTCGCGCTCTTCTCCGAGAACGCGACAGGGGTCGATCTCTGCCTGTTTTCAGGGCCGGAGGACCGGACCCAGCGAGAAGAGCGTGTGCGGATGGTGGAACACAGCGGGCATATCTGGCATTGCTTCGTGCCGGGACTGAAGGCCGGACAGCTTTACGGTTTTCGCGTATACGGACCTTACGCTCCGAAGAACGGCCACCGGTTCAATCCGTCGAAACTGCTGCTTGATCCGTACGCGCGGGCCCTCGCCGGCGCCGTTCGCTGGGGGGACGAAATGTTCGGCTATGTGATCGGCGGACCGGATGAGGATCTGACGCGTGATTTTCGCAACGACGCGGCGGGTATGCCGAAATGCGTGGTGATCGATTCCCGTTTCGATTGGGGCGAAGATCGGCCGCCGGAAACGCCGATGCGGGACACGATCATTTATGAATTGCACGTCAAAGGATTTACCCGGCTGATGGAGAGCCTGCCTGAAGAGCAGCGAGGCACCTACGCCGGTCTAGGCAGTCCAGAGGCCATTCAGTATTTGCAAGACCTCGGGGTAACCGCCGTCGAACTCCTGCCGATTCATCATTTCGTCCACGACAAGGTCCTCGTCGATCGCGGTCTTCGCAATTACTGGGGCTACAACACGCTAGGATTCTTCGCGCCCGAAGGCGGTTACGCATCCGCCCGCGCCCTGGGACAGCAGGTGTTCGAGTTCAAGGAGATGGTGAAGTCGCTGCACGCCGCCGGGATTGAGGTGATCCTCGACGTCGTCTACAACCACACGGCCGAGGGCAACCAGCTTGGGCCGACGCTGAGCTTTCGCGGAATCGACAACGCTTCCTACTACCATCTCGTTCCGGATGATCCGCGTTACTACATGGACTATACCGGATGCGGCAGTACGGTGAATACGAGCAAGCCGCGTGTAATGCAACTGGTCTTCGACAGCCTTCGTTACTGGGTTGAGGAAATGCATGTCGACGGTTTTCGCTTCGATCTTGCCCCTGCCCTCGCCCGAACAGAGCACGGCGCCGACGTGGCCAATCGCTTTTTTCACCTGCTGCGCCAAGACCCTGTTCTCTCGCGGGTGAAGTTGATCGCCGAGCCGTGGGACATCGGCGAAAACGGTTACCAGCTCGGCAATTTTCCGTACCCTTGGTCGGAGTGGAACGGCCATTACCGCGACACCGTCCGCGGCTTCTGGAAAGGTGACGAGCGGAAGATCGGCGATCTCGCCGGCTGTCTCACCAGCAGCCCGCACCTGTACGAACACAGCGACCGCGGTCCGCAAGCGAGCATCAATTTTATTACGGCGCACGACGGTTTCACACTCAACGACCTCGTCAGCTATAACGAAAAGCACAACGAGGCCAACGGAGAGGACAACCGCGACGGGCATGACCATAACATCTCGTGGAACTGCGGAGTGGAAGGCCCGACAAATGATCCCGAAATCAACCGGCTTCGCCGGCGTCAGCGTCGCAACTTTCTCGCGACGCTCTTCCTCTCGCAAGGCGTCCCGATGCTGTGCGCCGGCGACGAATACGGACGGACGCAAAATGGCAACAACAACGCGTACTGCCAGGACAATGAAATGACTTGGCTGCGCTGGACGCGCGATGAAGACGAGGAGCGCCTCACCGAATTTACCAAACGTTTGATCCGGTTCCGTCGGGAACATCCGGTCTTTCGGCGGCCGAAGTTTCTTCACGGACGACAGGTGCGAGGCACGCCATTCAAGGAAGTGATGTGGTTCAGTCCGTCCGGGAAGGAAATGACCGAAGAGGAATGGCACGAACACGCGGCCAGCGCCCTCGGCGCGTTCTATTCAGGAAAGACGACAACGGTGCTGAACGAACAAGGCGAACCGGTCCTGGATGATTCGTTCCTGCTGCTCTTCAACGCCCATCACGAAGATCTGCCGTTTGTTCTGCCGGGCGGACCGGAGGTTCAGTGGGAATTATTGATCGACACGCGCATGGAGGAAAGCTTTCTCAACCAGCCGCGGAAGCTCGCGGGCACGGACAAGATTGACCTGCTGCAGCGATCGTTCTGCCTTCTCCAATTGGACGAATCCACACTGCCGGGAAAAGGATGACGAACGACGTTTTCAGTTCAGGCATACCCGCCGCGGCGTCGAACATTCGTCCGCAAGGCGCTGACTTGCTGCCCGGCGGCCGCGGCGTCCGGCATCGGCTCTGGACACCGCGCGCCAAAACTGTCGAAGCCGTTCTGTTCGATGACGAGGGGAAGAAGGCGGTTCGGACGGTTCCGCTGAAACCGGAAAAGGAGGCCCCCGGATTTTTCTCGTGCATCGATCCCGTTGGACGGGCCGGACAGCGCTACCAATACCGGCTCGACGGGGAGACATTCCCCGATCCGTTTTCCCGCTGGCAGCCGGACGATGTTTTCGGATCGTCAATGATCATCGATCCGGAACTGTATTCGTGGAAGCATGACACTTGGGAACACACCCCTCTCAAAAGCTCCGTCTTTTACGAACTTCATATTGGCACTTTCACCGAAGCTGGAACCTTCACGTCCGCGATTCCCCGGCTTGATGATTTGGCATCGCTCGGTGTAACGACCATCGAGATCATGCCGGTCGCCGAATTCCCCGGGAAGCGAAACTGGGGCTATGACGGCGTGATGCTTTTTGCACCGGACAGCAGCTACGGGCATCCGGACGATTTGCGCGCGCTCGTCGATGCCGCTCACGGGCGCGGACTGAACGTGATTCTCGACGTGGTTTACAACCATTTCGGTCCCGACGGAAATTATTTGGCCCGCTACAGCCCGGATTACTTCAACCCAAAGCTGAAGACGCCCTGGGGCGATGCGATCCGCTTTTCGGGAGGAAACGCCGGGCCGGTTCGTGAACTGTTTTTGGCGAACATCGCGTATTGGCTTCGCGAATTCCGCTTCGACGGCTTCCGCTTGGATGCGACCCACGAGATTCTCGACGAATCGACACCGCACATCCTGCTCGAGATCGCAAGAACCGCCCACGAAAACGGCGGCATCGTTCTCGCTGAAGACGATCGCAATCTCGCGTCGCTCGCCCTGCCCGAAGAAGACGGCGGCCTGGGCCTCGACGGACTTTGGGCGGATGATTTTCACCACACGATCCGCGTTGCCCTCACCGGCGAACGCGAAGGCTATTTCGGCAATTTTTCCGGGACAACTGACGAACTCGCTGAAACCCTGCGAAGCGGCTGGCTTTATCGGGGTCAGACAGCGCCGGTCGGAAACGCGCCGCGCGGAACGTCTCCGGAGCCGTTGCGCCTCGAACAATTCATTCATTGCATTTCCAACCACGACCAAACCGGAAACCATGCGCTCGGTGAACGCCTTCATCACCTGGTTTCGCCGGAAGCCTATCGCGCGGCATCCGCACTGCTCTGCCTGACGCCCGGGACGCCGCTGCTGTTTATGGGACAGGAATGGGCGGCGTCAGCGCCCTTTTTGTATTTTACGGATCACCACGCCGAACTCGGCCGGCAGGTGACGCAAGGACGTGCCCGGGAGTTCGAAGCGTTTCTCGAAAAAATCCACAGGCGCGACCCCGCGGCGATCCTCCCGGATCCGCAGGAGGAGGAAACGTTTTTGCGATCGAAACTCTGCTGGAATGAAATCCGCCTCCCCCAGCACGCACGAATTCTCGAACTGTACCGAGAGCTGCTTCGACTTCGCCGAACGACGCCGGCGATTGCCAGTCGCTCGCGTGACACCGTCCGCATCGACATCTTGGGCAAGAGCGTCGCGGGACTTGCTTTTTACGAGAACGACCGGCCGAGTGTGCTCCTTGTTGTTTGTTTGCAAGGCGGCGGGCGCCGGGATCCGGCGGAGAAACCGTTCGCTTCCCTCCCCCGCGGCGAACGATGGCGACCCGTTCTCTCGACGAATGAACCCCGCTTTGGCGGGACCGGCTCCGCGGTTTTGGAGTCGGAAGCGGCCGCCTGTCAGTTTCATCTGCCTGAAGCCGTCCTGTTCCATTCCATCCGATCATGAACCAACCGTCGAAACCGACATTTCCCAGAATTCCGGCGGCGACCTACCGGTTGCAGTTTAACCGCCACTTCACCTTTCAACAGGCGCGGGAAATCGTGTCCTATCTTCACGATCTCGGAATCAGCGATTGCTATTCCTCGCCCTGTTTTGAAGCCGCTCCCGACAGCGCGCACGGCTACGACATCTCGAATCACAACAATTTGAACCCGTCGATTGGCTCGCGTGAGGATTTCGACGCGCTCGTCGATGAATTGAAGCGGCACGGCATGGGGCAGATTCTCGACTTCGTTCCGAACCACATGGGGATCGCCAGCCCAAACAACGCGTGGTGGATGGACGTCCTGGAGAACGGTCCGGCCTCGCCGTTCGCGGGTCATTTCGACATCGACTGGCATCCGCTGAAGGAAGAATTAGAGAACAAGGTCCTCCTGCCAATTCTCGGCGACCAGTATGGACGCGTCCTCGAGCGCGGCGAGCTTCGGCTGTCATTCACAGACGGCGCCTTTTGTCTCCACTATTACGATTACACGCTCCCGATCGCGCCGTGCAGCTATGGTCAAATTCTGCGGCGGGCGCTCGACTTCCTCGCTCCCTATTACAACGAGGAGCTGTTCGACGAGCTGCAAAGCATCCTTAATGCGATCGAACATTTGCCCGCGGCGACGGATCTCGATCCGGAAAAGGTGTCCGAACGGATGCTCGAAAAGGAGGTCATCAAGCGGCGCCTCGGCCGGCTTTGCCGCGAATGCCCCCAGATGCTCGAAGGCATTGAACTGGCGATCAACGCCTTCCACGGAGAGCCCGGTGATCCGGCGTCCTTCGACCCGCTCCACGAGTTGCTCGAAGCCCAGATGTATCGGCTGAGCTATTGGCGGGTCGCCGCTGAGGAGATCAATTTCCGGAGGTTTTTTGACATCAATGAGCTTGCTGCCATCCGGGTCGAGCTGCCGGAAGTTTTCGAGGATGTTCATCGGATGCTGTTTGAATTTTTGGCAACCGATGCTGTGACGGGAGTGCGTATTGATCATCCCGACGGCCTCTGGAATCCGCGCGAATACATCCAAGCGGTCCAGCAGCGCTACGCGGAAATAAAAGGCATTGAATTCACCGGGGAAGAGCCGCCGCTCTACATGGTCGCGGAGAAAATTCTGAGCGGCAACGAACGCCTTCCCAGCGACTGGCTGCTCCACGGCACCACTGGTTATGATTTTACCAATCAGGTCACGGGAATTTTGATCGATCAAGCGGCCGAACCGAATTTCAACGCGACCTATTCTCGTTTCATTGATCGTCGTATCCGTTTTGATGATCTCGTTTACGAACAGAAACGTCTGGTCATGGATCTGTCTCTCGCGAATGAAACCAATGTTCTCGCCGCGATCCTCAACCGCCTTTCCGAAAGCAATCGCTGGTACCGCGACTTTACCCTCAGCTCGCTGATTACCGCCGTCCGCGAGGTAATCGCCTGTTTCCCGGTCTACCGCACCTACCTGGCACCCGGGCAGCCGCTCAGTATCGAGGATCAGCAGGCGATCATCCGTGCAGTCGCTCGTGCCAAACGCCGCAATCCCGCCGTGGAGTCATCGGTTTTCGACTTCCTCCGGGACAACCTTCTTTTCCAATTCCCCGAAAACATCGACGAAGCGACGACCGAAGAACATTACCGGTTCGTGATGAAGTTTCAGCAGTGTACCGGCCCGGTTATGGCAAAGGGCCTTGAGGACACTGCCTTCTACATTTACAACCGCCTGGTCGCCCTCAATGAGGTCGGCGGCGCCCCCCAGCGATTCGGCCTCCCGGTGGAGGAGTTTCACGAACACAACCTCTGGCGGCAAAAAAGCTGGCCGCACACGATGCTTTCCACTTCGACCCACGACACGAAACGCAGCGAGGACACGCGCGCCCGGATCGCGGCCCTGTCCGAACTGCCCGACCTCTGGAGCGATTCCATCGCCCTGTGGCGCGAAGTAAACGCCCGCCACAAGACCAATCTCGACGGGGAATTCGCCCCGGACGCGAACGAGGAATATCTCCTTTACCAGACGCTGCTCGGCACTTGGCCGCTCACCCGTCCCGACGATGACGTCTACGCGGCCTACATCGAACGCATCCAGAATTATATGACAAAGGCCATCAAAGAGGCGAAGGTCAATACGAGCTGGATTCAGCCTTACGAGGAATGGGACAACGCCGTCCGCCTTTTCACCGAACGGATTCTCGATCGCGAACAGAACCGCGAGTTCCTCGACACCTTCGAAATTCTTGCCGAAAAGACAGCGCTCCTCGGGGCGATGAATTCGCTTTCGCAGACGCTCCTCAAACTGACCGGCCCCGGCGTCCCTGACATTTATCAGGGAAACGAGATCTGGGACTTCAGCCTCGTCGATCCCGACAACCGCAGGCCGGTCGATTACGCCCACCGGCGCGATCTCCTCGAACAAATCAAACAGAATCCTGACCCGGCGGATATGCTCCAGCATTGGCGCGACGGACGGATCAAACTTTTCCTTACCCGCTCGATCCTCCAGTTCCGGCGCCAGCACCCGGATTTGTTCCGGAAAGGCGAATACATTCCGCTCGAATTGACCGGGAAATGGGCCGAATGCGGTGTCGCCTTTGAGCGACGTTACAAGGGCCGGGTCTTGATCGTCTTCGCTCCGCGCCTGACCGGCCGCGTCGGCATCCCTCCGCTCGGTGATTCCTGGGAGGATACCGCCCTTTCCATTTTAAACATTGAAGAAATTACCCCCCTTTCCAACGTCCTCACGCAAGAGGCGGTCGCCACCACGGAAACGGGAATTCCTCTCGCCGGCGCTCTCCAAAACCTGCCCCTCCTCGCCTGCACGAACGTGCCGCTGACTAACGACCGAAGCCCAATGGGCAACGACTAAAGACGGAAGACCAGAGGCCAAAGACGGAAGCCCAAAGCCCTCAGGCCCCCAATAACCCATTGACGAAGTCATTTCAGTTCCACTACAACCAAACCTTGAATGGCCGAATCCACTGAAGACAAATCGCCGATACGATATAAACGCATCATTCTAAAGCTGAGTGGCGAAGTGCTCCGAAATCCCGACACTGGCGACGCGCTCGATCCCGACATTCTCGAAAACATCTGCCTCCAGATCAAAGAGATCTACAACCTCGGCGTTCAAATCGGAATTGTGATCGGCGGCGGCAACATCTTTCGCGGGCTCGCCGGTCAAGGACGGGGCGTCGACCGTACAACCGGCGATTACATGGGCATGCTCGCCACGGTAATCAACGGACTCGCCTTGATGGACAGTCTCGAAAAGATGGACGTCGTCACCCGGGTCCTCAGCTCGATCCCGATGAACCAGGTAGCCGAGCCGTTCATTCTGAGGCGGGCCGTCCGCCATCTCGAAAAAAACCGCGTCGTCATCTTCGTTGCCGGCACCGGGAATCCTTATTTTTCGACAGACACCACCGCCGCTCTTCGCGCCTCCGAGATCAATGCCCAGGTCATCATGAAGGCGACCAAGGTCGACGGGGTTTACGACAAGGATCCCCACCGTTTCCCCGACGCGGTGAAATACGACGAGATTTCCTTCGTCGACGCTCTCAAGCAGCGCCTGAGTGTCATGGACTCGACCGCCTTCTCGCTTTGCATGGACAACAATGTCCCGATCCTCGTGTTCGACCTTCAGGAACCGCACGGTATCCGGCGCGCCCTCATGGGAGAAAAAATCGGAACTCTCGTTCGCAACAACCCGCAATCCTAGATCATTTTCACTGTTATGGAAACTCATCCGATCCTTCAGGAAATGCGTCAAAAGATGACGAAGGCCATCGAGCATACGCTGCATGAATTCAACTCGCTCCACACCGGCAAAGCCTCACCTGCTATGGTCGAGAATGTTATGGTCGAGGTTTACGGCAGCCAAATGCGCCTGCGTGAAGTTGCCGCCATCACCACCCCCGACCCGCGCATGATTCAGGTCCAGCCGTGGGACAAAGGGGCTGTCAAGCCGATCGAAAAATCGCTTCAACAGGCAAACCTCGGCATCAATCCTTCGATCGACGGCAACATTATCCGCCTGCCGATTCCCGAACTGAGCCGCGAGCGGCGTCAGGAAATGATCAAGGTCTGCCAGCGCATGGCCGAAGATGGCCGGGTGTCGGTGCGCCACGCGCGCCGCGAGGCGCTCGACGCGATGAAGAAACTGCAAAAGGACGCCGAGATCACCGAGGACGAGCTCAAACGCTACGAGAAGGAGATCCAGCAACAGACCGACCGTTCAATCGGCGACATTGACGACCACCTGCGCCGCAAGGAGCAGGATCTCCTTGCTGTCTGACCGGGCCCGCTCCGGCTTAAAACGTTCTCCGTCAACCGGCGGCCATTTACCGCGCCGCCCCGACTTCATGCTGAGCCTGCCTTTCAAGACGCGCCGGGTCGTGGTCAAGCTCGGTACCGGCATCCTCACTTCCGGTATCGGTCAGATTCACACAGGCCGTATCAACGAGATTTGCCGTCAGATCAAGTTTCTGCACGACCATGACATCCAAGTCGTCGTTGTCAGCTCCGGCGCGGTCGGATTGGGCATGGGCAAACTCGGTCTCGACCGGCGCCCAAACTCGCTCTCTCAATTGCAGGCCTGCGCCGCTGTCGGCCAAAGCATCCTCATCCAGACGTGGCAAAAATACCTCGATCCCCACCACCTCACTGTCGCGCAGATCCTCCTCACGCATGATGATCTCCGCGCCCGCCGCCGCCATCTCACCGCGCGGGAAACCCTGGAACGTCTGCTCGCTGACGGCATCGTCCCCATCATCAATGAAAATGACTCGGTCAGCGCCGAAGGAATTCGCTTCGGCGACAACGACGTTCTTTCCGCGATGGTCGGCAGCCTGATCCGTGCCGATTATCTGCTCATTCTCTCCACCGCGCCCGGTTTGATTGACACTGCCGGCAGCGGACAGGTCATCCCGGTCGTCGAAAAAATCGACGAAAATATTCGCAGGCTCGCGACCGGAACAACCAGCGCGACCGCGGTCGGCGGAATGATCACGAAACTCGACGCGGCCGTCATTGCCAATCGCTCCGGCTGCGGGGTTTTCATCGCCGACGGCAGCGTGCGGGATGTTATTCCAAAAATTTTTTCCGGGCAAAACCCAGGGACCTTCTTCGTTCCTTCGGGGGTTCCTCTTGAATCCAAAAAGCGCTGGCTCGCCTTCTTTCAACGTCCGGCGGGAACTTTACGCGTCGATGCCGGAGCGCGCGATGCGCTAGTACAAAAGGGAAGCAGCCTCCTCGCCAAAGGCGTCACCGCCGTCGAGGGCGAGTTCCGGGCTGGTGAGGTTGTCAATATCACCGGTCCCGACGGCACCTGCTTTGCCCGGGGCGTCACCCAATTTTCTTCCGCCCAGATCGACGAAATCCGGCAAAAAGATATCGCGGAAATCCGCTCGCTCTTTCCGGGCCGAAAACGGCTCGAAGTCATCCACCGCAACAGCATGGCGACTTTTTGATTGGCAAGAGGGCAGCACGGCGGGAGGTCGATGACAAAATAAATCCCGGTCGCGACGATCCGTAAACGCAACCGATCCCAAACGTCCAATCCGGTCCCGCGAAGAACGAAGGTTGACAGTGTACCCGGAGAAGCGCTCAAATGTGAGCAGCTTCCCGCCGAACCTGAAATGCCTCCTCATTACGTCAGCCAACGCGATATCGCCCGCGCTGCCGGAGTCTCCGTTTCCGCCGTATCCCTCGCGCTCCGGAATCATCCGAAGATCTCGGCGGCCAAACGGCTGAAGATCCAGCAAATTGCTCGGGAGATGGGCTACCGCAGCGATCCGATGGTGGTCCAATTGATGGAACATCTGCGAAAAACGCGCCCCAAACGCCAGACCGCTCGACTGGCTGTTCTCATTCCGGGAATCGGTCCGGAACAACTGAAGACCTCCTTCATTAACGAGCTGATTGAAGGCGCCCGAGAACAAGCAAGCGAAGCCGGCTTCGGAATCGACCTGTTCTTTCTTCATTCGCTCCAAATGACGCCGCGTCGCCTGCGCAACATCTTGGTCGCTCGCGGCATCAAGGGAATCATGGTCAGCCCGTTCGCCAGCGGACCCGGGAGCGTCGAATTCGATTTCAGCGGCTTTTGCGCCGCCACGGCCGGCTACAGTTTGGTGAATCCCCTTCTCCACCGTTCTTGTCCGAACTACCTGCAAATGCTGGATGAAATCCTCGATGCCATCCTCGCCCGCGGCTATCGCCGCATCGGCCTGATCATGCACTACACTCCAGGCGGCATCGGCCATAAAATGTTTTCGTCCTCCTTCCTCTTTTATCAGGCCGCCATTCCACCGCGCGAACGCATCCCGATCTTGCCAAAAGCGGATATTGAACCGGAAAAAGTCCGCGCGTGGATTGAGACCCACAAACCCCAAGCGATTATCGGTCCCGGATGGGTATTCCCCGTATTGAAAAAACTCGGTTATCAAATCCCGCGTGATCTCGGCTTCGCCAGCCTCGACACGTTCGACCCGCCTCGTGACGTTGCAGGCGCGGATCATCGCTACCGACTGGTCGGCTGCGAAACGATCAAACTCCTGCTGTCGCAGATAAATCTCAACCTCACCGGAGTTCCCGACTCACCCAAAGTGGTCTCCGTCGACAGCCATTTTCGCTCGGGCTTTTCCCTCCCATCCAGCACAGAAACCCGTTCCGGAAGAACCGGTTAATCAGTTCTCATACACCCGCAACTCGACGATCCGGGCATGATCCAGTCCGTGAGTGGCACGAACGACCACCCGCAAGGCATCGATACTCCAAGCCTTTTCCAAGCGATGCCGGACCAGACGCTGCCAGTTTCCTTTCGCGGTCCCGAGAATGTGCCACTCGTCCCCGCCCCGGCCCAGAATCTCATAATCTGAAACCGTCTCCGGCTGCGGCCGTCCCCAGATCATATCCGGATGATATTGATCGCAGTGGCTCAGCGTTAGCAGACGATGCAACCCTGTATCAAAAACCAGTTGCACCTCCCGCACCCGCACCGGACGTTCCCATCGCAATTCAACCCACGCCGGAAATCCGTCTTCGGACCGACTCATCCATCGATGTGTTCCCTGTAAAGCCCGCTCTTTCGGCGCCCCGTTTTTTCCATGAACACTCCTCGTCTGCCCGCTGACCACATTTTGCGCCTCGCCGCCCTCCTGTTGGCTGGAAGCGGAGATCGTCGCCTGCCTCGCCAGATCGTCCGGGTCGGAATTGCGTCGTCCGATCAAGTAACAGCCATCCCGCAATAGCTGCTGCTGCACCTTTGCCATACACTCCGGGTGGATGGCCACTTCCCCGGGATCCAAATCTTCCTTGCACGCTGAGACCGCCGCTGTCCCAACGCCCTGTCCCACCACTGAGCAAGTCGCCATCACACGCGTCGACGCAAATGCCACGTGCGTTGCGGAAATATTTCTTCCCGCAAACATCAAATTGGGTACGTCGCGCGAAATGCAGGCCCGAAGCGGAATATCGAAAAGATGCGGCATCATATATTTTACGCATGGCTCCTCGTCCGGACGATCCACCCCTTCCGGCGGATGAATATCAATCGGCCAGCCTCCGTAAGCGATCGCATCCGGAAACTCCGTCGACTCCAGCACGTCGCGTTCGGCCAAGGTATACAGGCCGCGAAACCGCCGGCTCTCCCGCTTTCCCGGCAAAAACCCAAACCACTCCAGAGCCCAATTCTCCGCTCCATGATCGCCGCCGTTTTTCACATGGTCCCAAATCCCCAGGGTGATCGCCAACAGCTCGTCCCGGATCGTCTCGTTATCCTTCACGGTGTTCAGATGCCCGCCCCATTCCGCCCACCAATATCCATACTCGAGTCCCCGATCCAATCCCGGCTCCCCATGGGGACGAAGTTTCAGGTCCTCTTCCGAAAACTTTCGGATCCACGGCGGTGGAATAAACGGCATCGGCCGGTCGTGCTTTCGCGCCTGAAACAAAATCGTCGATCCCAGCGTTTTCTCATCCGCCTCCTCCTGCGCCAGACTTTCACCAAACTCCTCCTTCGACTCCCGGCCTTGTCGAAAAGCCGCTCCGGCCTCCAGCGCCATCCGTCCGTCGCCAGTACAATCGATAAATATCACGGCCTCGATCTCAAAGGAATCTTCAGTACTGACTCGCTCAGCACGCGCCCGCCTGATCCGTCCGTTCTCCATCTCGACACCGACCACAGCCGTATTCAGCAAGAGCATCAAGTTCACTTCCGCCCGGCATTTCTCGTAAAGAATCAGGTCGAGCATAGACGCGGACCGTTGCGGATTCCGAACACACGCATCCAAACGTATTTCCTCGATAATTCCGGTTTCTCGGGCCTCCGTTGCCAGCGGCTCGGATCGCGCACCTTGGTTATCCGCCCCGACAATATGCATCCGGACTTCGCTCGAGGCATTCCCTCCCAACACGGGCCGGTCTTGACACAGGATCACCTTCGCTCCATTTCGGGCCGCTGCCAGCGCACACGAAACCCCCGCCGGACCGCCGCCCGCTACAAGAATATCACAACTCAATCGATGAAAATCGGTTTTCGCCATTCGCCTCTAATAATATGCTTCGTACGCGGGCGGATCCGTCCGCCGCGAGCGGCGGACTTCACAGAACCCTTTCACTTGTACGCTTGTCAACGCCGGAAGCGATCCCCCCATCAGTTTCCCCGCAACCGAAAGAACTGTCTTGCCTGCAAAACCGTATCTACCGGATGCGGACTCGTCGCTCCCTCGATAACCACCCATGGGCCAGTTACCTCTGTTGCGCTTTCCAATTGCACGTTCGCTCCTTCCCAAACCACGAAAACCTGGTCGCCGTCTCGAACCAGACTCAACTGAGGAAGCTCTGGAACCTCTTCCGCGGGCACAAACAGGAGAAAATTGAAATCGATATTGTTGTTGGCGCTCGTCGCCACCAGCCGCAGCGTCTCTTCTCCAGCCAACGACAGAATCACCGGCTCGCCCGAAGCATTCGTGAGCGGAACGTAGCTAAACGCTGGGGCTGGCGAAAGGACAAACTCGCCAATCGCCTCTGTCATTTGCCCTGGCAAACTGGGATCACTGACCACTCGCTCCAAGACCGCTGCCGGAGTCCCTGTCGCCGCCGCCCGCAGAAAAACGCGATACGATCCTTCCGGAAAATTGCGTGTATAATTGAGCCATTCGCCAGTTTGGACCTGATTCACATGATAATCCGGAATCAAGGCCCCGGCCGTGTCCGAAGCGTCGATATACTTAGGACGAACATGGTCGAACGTTTCCACCGTCCCAACCGGGTCGCAGAAACGAAACATATTCACGCCCACAATCCCGGTCTGGGTATCCGCATCATGAAAATCCACCCCCGGAACACCGACGCGATCCACATAGCCAACGGCAATTCCATCCTGATCCTGATTGATCAGAGCCTGCCACGGAGAATAGAACGTGGAAGGAAGCGGATCGTCGATATACGAACCCCCTGTCAACAGAGTTCCAATTGGATTTCCTGATGCGTCACAACCGACATCCGCGGCGAAGTTATAATCCTCCGCCTCAATCACGATCGTCGTATCCTCGGAAAACGTATCGAAACTCCAGGTCCGAACCGTCTCCACCCCGTTCGTTCCAGCCACGACTACCCGCACTGTATAAAAGCGGTTCGCCTCCAGGCCGTTATAAAAAACATCAGGCGCGGTTGCGGTTCCAGTAATCGTCAGCTCAGCAGCCGGAACTTCCTCGTCATCGATGAACACTTGAATCCCATCGTGAGGAATCGCCTCCCCATCCGAAGCGAAAACGGTGAACCGCAAGCCGTTTTCAGCGGATTGAAACGTCGCATCCGGCAATGGATTGGGCCCGGTTACCTGCGGCGGAGGCGGCGTTACCCGAAAATAGTGGAAATCCAGATCCATCGTATGCTCGCTCCCATTCGTCCGGTTCCGATAACCGAAAAATCGGCCGGTCAGCGGCTCGGTGTCGGTTGCCGTTGCAGCCGTCCCCAGCTGGTTTCCGTCCTCATCCAAAACAACCAAGGTCATGTGCAGCACGCCTCCTTGATAAATGCCCGTGAGCCGCATCTCGTAAGTCTGTCCCGGCACTGGCCGCCCCGGATCTCCGGATACAGATGAGAAGCTGCTCCGGGTCGGCTGCGCAAGAATCCGAATCCCCTGGGTTCCGTTCGGAGCCATTCCCCAGTCCGCAAGGTAATACATCTGAAAGGTGCTTTGTGTCCCGAGTACCCCAAAGCCAGCCGTCGGAGTTCCGCTTCCTCCCACATGTCTGACGGTAAATTTTGTCGAGACAGCGAAATCCACGCCTTCCCATCCTCCCAATTCCACGGAAGCGGTCCCTACCGAACCTCCGGCACGCGTCGGCTGCAGATAGTTAAACACACCGTCTTCCGCCCGCAGCTGCCATCTTCCTGCCTGCGACGCGCGGAATGGAAGCGGCTCCACATCAAAGTCGTTAGTATACTGTCCGTAAATAGTCTCGCGTGTATCGAATGTCCACTGGTAAGCCGTTTCCCGCTCTCCATCACTGACCGACACTTGAACAGAATAGTTTTCATTCGATACAAGATCCCCATAAACAATCTCGAGCGACGATCCTTCTTCCGATATCGTCAGCTCATTTGCTGGAATGCCGCTTCCATTCACGACAAGCGAAATGTTCTCCGCTGCAATCATTTTCCCCGCGTCAGCACTGACGGAAAACCGAATGCCGCTTTCGGGTTTGTGAAAACTCGCACCCTCAGCCGGCGATATATCCGTAATGTACGGTCCGCTTCTTTCAACCGACGCGTCAATCTCAATAATTCGCGGCTGACGCACTTGATTGTTATCCAGCTCGCCAAGGTTGTTATATCCGTAAGAAATAAACCTAAGATAACGAATGCCTTCGGAAAAATCTTCGGGATCGAACAGATAGCGAACCAGGTTTACGTTCCCCGTTCCTGTCCCCTCCACCACATTGCCGCCGATCACCGTATCCGCGCCGGTGTAGGGCAATGCCGCGGCGTATCGCGATTCCGGAACCAGCGTGAAGTTCACGCCGTCCCGCGATGTCGCAAACTCTCCATCGAATCCCGTCCGGAACGGATCCGACCCTGCTATCCAGATGTCCACCTGCTTCAACGCCCGATGGGCCGCCCGCACCGGAGATCCCGCCAGATCCCACGTCACGGTTACCGGAACATCCTCACTTAAAACCACGCCCGCTGCTGGCGTCTCAGCCGAAGTCGCGTCCGTAAGGACGAAAACGGTCTCCCGTTCTGGCAGTAATTCGGTATAGTCGCTGTCGGCCGCGAGCCGCTGGATATCATCGTCTGTCGCCTGATTCAAAGGCACATCCGTCAAGGTCGATATCGGCGAGGTGATCACAATGGTGTCAAAGTTCCACGAAAACTCTCGCTGGTGGAGATTGTCCCGGGCAACGATCCTCGCGCTGTACATCCGGTTTGCTTCCAGCCCTCCGAAGAAGACTTCCCGCGCAGTCGCCTCTCCAGTAATTACCAGGTCTTCGCGAGGGATGCGCTCATCGTCCAAATACAGCTCGATATCTTCCGGAAGAATCATGCGATCGGCCCCAGTGGTCACGGTCACTCGCAAGCCTTCTTCCGCGGGATAAGAGATTGCACCCGGCGCCGGATTTATCGCCGTAAACTCAATCAGAATAGGCAGCGGCAGTGTTGGCGGAGGCAGAAGGTCGTGCGAAACGCTGTAACCGTAATGCGTTATATTCAGCAGATGATCTCCGCCCGCCGTCCGGTCCCGAATCCCAAAATACTGGCCGGTTAAAGGTATTGGATCCACGGCGGACGCCGTCGGCCCCACCAGATTCCCATTCCGATCGTAAATGCCCGCCGTCAACTTCAGCGCGCCGAGCTCATCGTACTCTCCCGTCAAACGAAGTTCATACACCATGCCCGGCTCTGGATGACCGATGGCTTCGCTTTCCACCGAAAAGTTTCCTCCCCCCGTTCGCAAAACAATCAGCTGCCCCATCGTTCCAGCACCGCCGCCGGCTACTCCCCAGTGGGCCAAGTAATAATTCCCCGGGCTCGCTTCGTTGCTTAACGCCACGACCCCAACCGATACTGGATTGTTGCCGGTGCCGCGCGTCTCCTCCACCGAAAACCAGCTGGATGCAATGAAATCTTCGCCCACCCACTCCGGAAGCGCTACCGTCCCAAACCGGTTTCGCGTCCCGCCGCCAATCGACAGGTGCAATTCGCCCGCGTCCATATCGTGCGTCCATCCGTCTGTGACATTGTAATAATCGAACCCGCTCGTATCGAACTCGTTCGCGTAATCCACCTGGGCATGTAACGCGACAGACGAAGAGAGCGCCGCCGCCGCAAACATTGTTTTACCAGGGAGTCGAAGAATATTCATGGTTTTGCCTTTTCGTAGAGATTGCAGTGAAAGTAAAAAAAAGCTGACGCGGGTCTCCCAGGGTCTGCCGCCTGTCATCGCCGAACCGGCTCCGGCTGATACGGGTTCTTGAAATACCATTGAACACCGCCGACCGCATAGGGGCCTTCATCCATAAATTCATCCGCCGGTATCCATTCAACGCTCCCGTCCACCCGCAGATGATTCGCTCCGGCCGGGGCTCCGGGACCATTCGCATGATTGATCCCATTCTCCCATTTCCCTCCCCACTTTCGAACGATATCGACCATAATCAGGTCGTAAGGAAGCGGATCAACCGTGCTCTCAAAACCGGGCATCGAGCGTTGCCCAGGAAAATAGGCGTAGCCAATGACAACGCTGCTCGCAGTCGTCCGATGCACTTCCAGCATATACTCCGCATTCCATTCATCGCTTGATGGACAGAAGAACATCTCCCATTCCAAGCCATAATACATCAATTCATCGCGCTGAGCGGCCGACAGCCAGTGCGGATATCCGGGACTGCTTGCCATACTGTCCATATAGCGACTGGTTTCATCTCGATAAAGGTTATGGGCAAAACCATGCTGGCGAAGATTGCTTGCGCATTTCGCGCGTTTAGCCTGCTCCCGAACGTGCCCCACTACTGGAATAAGGATGGCTGCCAAGATCCCAATAATTGCGATCACGGTTAGCAGCTCGATAAGAGTAAAGCCGGAATACAATGTCCGGCGGGTATCGTTGCGTTTCATTGTTAACAAGAAAGCCTCTGCTCAAATGAATCATGGCCGGTTCCCCGATCAGGAGAAAACAACCGCGGAAACTACCTGGAATCCAGAGAATGGGAAAAACGCAATCTTACAACTTGGACAAAGGTACACCGTTGACCGATGTGTATACTCGTCTTTACCTGGCGGTAATCTCGTATCGTTGTCCCGGAGCCAGCGGAAAAGCATATCCGCGCCGTAGGGGATCATATTCTAACTCGACCGTCCCGCCTTCAGAAACCGCGCTATATTGTCCCCCTGAACCACCAGAAACGGCGATCGTCGTTCTCTCACCCCCCGGAAAGGTAAAAGCCAATTCCGCCGCCCGCTCATTCAGTGGAAAATAATAACCGTACAATCTTCCTTCTCGCCGCAAAACCAACAGGCC
>CAZYAN010000001.1:102680-158003 GCA_964645585.1 uncultured Opitutales bacterium | reverse complement strand
GATATCGCAATGTACGCGGCTATGGAAGACGGTGATTTGCCCACATCTTGGAATGAGTTGATCGAGGTATTTGGTCGAGAAATGGATTATACTCGCCGCGATGTTTACATGCGGCCGATCGCAGAAGGCCAAAACCTAACGGACAGATATTCCTTTATCATTCCGGAGGATAGCGGAAAATTCCCTGACGGAGACCTTGTCCTTGTCAGTTACATCCCCCGGCCTAGAATCGACGGCAAGGAAGGTCCGGGCTGGCGAACCCTCATTTATCGCAATCAGCGTGGAAGGATTGTTTCCGAATCATGGCCCGAGGATCGCTTCCAAGCCATGCTTGCCGAAACAGGAATCACAATCCCGCCTCCGCAGCCGTTGCCGCCGGAGCCGCCTGTTCCCGCCGAAAACCAGCAGCAGTTAGAGCCGCAGCCGCAACCTGAAGCGCCACAGCCGGAATCTGCCGAAGAACAATCCGTGCTTCCGGATGGCGCCGATCTCCCGGCATCTCCGGAGAATCAGCCATCGCAACCAGACTCGGAACAGAAAGCTGAAGATGGCGGAAACCGAACGTTCCTTTGGCTGGCTGGCACCCTTCTTCTGGCATTGCTGGTCGCTGCGGCCGTTTTGCGTGCGAGAAAGCGGGATGCTCCTTCAAATTGAGGGTGCCGACGATGTGAGGTCGCCATCACGCTGGAGATGAACGCCAATGGCGAGGCCGTCACGCAATTCCGTGGTGGAACTCGTCCCGGAATGAACTACCGGATCGCCGTCGTCCTCGACGGATAGATGTGCTGGAAGCGGAAAACGATGCGAACCTGACACAGAAGCCGCGCCCGAATCGGCGCGCTCCTCCCCGACGCCAACGACTCCCGTTTCATGAGCTTTTTCATTTGCCTTCTCGCCCCCGCACCCGGCACGGTAAAAAAAGAAAAGCGGAAAGCGGAAATGAAAAATGAAAAGTGGGAAATGAAAAATAGAAAGTAAAGTGAAACGGCCGAGACCAGTAGCCATGATGACAATTTTTGAAACCTCCCGACTGTTTAAAATGTTCGCCGCCTTCGGATTCGTCACCGCCATGATCGCGGCTCCTGCTGCTTCCGGGCAAACGGACGAAGAGGCGCGAGCCGCTCTTTGGGAGAAACTTGCTCCGCACTTTTCCCCTCCGGCTGAATTCGCCGATGACTTTGGCGACTATCGGCCGGTGCTGGAGTTTGAGAACGGCGAGCCGGTCGAAACACCGGAGCAATGGCACAAGCGCCGCCGCGAACTCCTCGATCTTTGGACCGGATGGATGGGCGAATGGCCTCCCCTGATCACCGATCAGGAACTCGAAATTCTCGATGAAACCCGGCGCGAAAATTTTCTGCAGCAGCGCGTCCGCTTTCGCTGGACGCCGCACGAGAAGACTGAGGGCTATCTCCTGACACCGGACGGCGAGGGCCCGCATCCGGCAGTGGTCGTCGTTTTCTATGAGCCGGAAAGCGCGATCGGACTCGGGAAGGCGGGTCGCGACTTCGCTTACCAGCTCACCCAACGCGGATTTGTCACGCTCTCAATCGGCACCACCGAAGCAACAGCATCCAAAACCTACGCGCTGTATTATCCGAGCCGTCAAGCCGCCGAAGTCGCACCGCTCTCGATGCTTGCGTACGCGGCGGCTAACGCTTGGCATGTTCTCGCCGCCCGCCCCACTGTCGATGAATCCCGCATCGGCGTCACCGGTCACTCGTTCGGGGGCAAATGGTCGATGTTCGCCTCCTGCCTCTATGAAAAATTCGCCTGTGCCGCTTGGTCCGATCCTGGGATTGTCTTTGATGACCGTCCCAGCGTGAACTACTGGGAGCCTTGGTATCTCGGCTACCACACCCCGCCTTGGCGGAAACGCGGCGTGATCACCAAGGAAAATCCGGCCTACGGTCTCTACCTCAAGCTGGTCGCCGATCACCGCGACCTGCACGAGCTGCACGCGCTGATGGCCCCGCGTCCGTTCCTGGTTTCGGGCGGGTCCGAAGATCCTCCCGCCCGCTGGCAAGCGCTTAACCACACACGCGCCGTCAATGAACTGCTCGGCTGGTCGGGCCGGGTCGGGATGACCAATCGTCCGGAACACAGCCCGAACGCCGAATCGAACGAGCTGCTGGTGAATTTTTTTGAATACTTCCTGTTGCATCGCGGCATCGATCAGCGTCACCCGCCTGTGACGGGAAAGTAATCCCGACGCCCGCGCCAGGTTTCTGATTTCACCCGGCTGTCGCCACTTGGACGCGAGCGTCGGACTCAGGCATGGCAGCTGTTTTGGCTTTACCCGCAAATCGCGTTCGCGTTGGATGCGGACGTTTCGCATGACTGCCTCCCGCACAGGTCCAGGCTTTTTCCGCCGAAATCTTCCCGCGGGTTTGATTCTCCTCTTCGGCGCCGCCCTGTCCGCGTTGATTTTCCAAATGAAAGAGGAGGCGATCTCGGCCCGCCATCGGGCAGCTTTCTCGGAGATCGCGCATGAATACGCGCGAACTTTGCAATGGGAATTTAACTCCCATCTCGATGCCGTGCGATCGCTCCGGGATTTTGTCCTCGCCTCCCCCTCGCTCGACAACGCGGCCTTCTCCTCCTTCGCAAGCCGGTCGCTCGAACGCGCCGCCGGCCTGCGCTCGCTCCAGTGGATTCCGCTCGTCGCTGAATCGGGGCGTCGCGCTATCGAAGGGGGCGCGCTCCAGGATGGCAGTGATCCATTCGAGTTCCACACGCTCGATACTTCCAGTGAACCGATCACGGCATCGCCGGACGAATTTTACCTGCCCGTTTATTATTCGGAATCACGCGACGCCGACGCCGGGCCGGCAGTCGGGTTTGATTACGGGAGCAATCCAGTCCTGCGCGAAGCGTTCAACCGGGCGCAAGAAAGCGGCAAACCGGTCGTCACCGCCGCCGCTGGCCTCATGCGGACGCGCGAGGAAAGCGGGCAGCTGCTCCTTGTGCTCCCGGTGGTTGCCGCGGCGGAAAACAATGCGCGCCAAATTCGGGGATTCGTCGCGGGAAGGCTCGACTTGGACGCGATCGAGACGATCGGCCTTCGCGGGGACGATCGTGTAACCGGAGTGCGGATACTGGATCAAAAAATCAGTGCGCCCCAGGTGATCTTTTCCGCGGGCGAATTCCGTGACGAAGGCGCTGACTCCAGCGTCAGCGTCCCTTTCGCCTTCGCGGATCAGAAATGGATCATTCGGCTGTCGCCATCGCGGAAAACGATTTCCCCAACCGCCCGATTCGAGAGCTGGAGCCTGTTGACGGGCGGATTGCTCTTCACGGCATTTTGCGCGATCTGGATCCGGCAACGGCAGGATTACGTGCAGGCGATCGAAGCCAAAGTCAGCAGCCGCACCGCGGCGCTTTCACGCATCAACGAGGATCTGCAAACCGAAATGGCTCATCGCCGGAAGGCAGAGCAGGAGCTGAAGGAAAGCGAGGCACGCTTCCGCCAGGCATTCCGGCACGCGCCGACAGGCGTCGGCCTTCTTTCACCGGCCGGGCGCTGGATTCAGGTCAATGAAGCACTCGTGAAGATGACGGGCTTCTCCGCCGAGCAGCTGTATCAATCCTTGATTGCCGACGCGCTCCACCCGGATGAGGTTGACCGCATTCTTGCGAATATCGCTCAAATGGCGGCGGGTGAGCTGAACACATTCGCGCTGGAACAGCAGTTTCGGAAAAACTCCGGGGAATACCTTTGGGTTATCCTCAACGTCTCCGCAGTGCGGAACGAGCGGCGAGAGCTGCTTTACTTTATCGTCCAGATTGTCGACATCACCAGCCGCAACCGGGCGCTTGAGGAGACGCGCCGGGCTAAAGAATTTTCCGAAAATATCATCCGCAGCAGCAGCGACGGGATTTTTGCCTTTGACCTCGAAACCCGGGTGACGGTTTGGAACAGCGGGATGGAGGCCATGACGGGGATCACCGCCGGCGAAGCGATCCATCGAAAGGTCGGCGAGGTTTTGCCGTTTCTTATCGAAGCGGGTGAAGACCAGGTTTTCCAGCGGGTGCTCGCCGGGGGGATCGTTCGCTCAGGAGAACGGCCGTTCTCCCTGCCGGAACGCGGCCGAAGCGGCTACTTCGCGGGCAATTACGCGCCGTTCCACGACGGCGGGGGCGGTATCATTGGCGGCGTCGGCGTCGTGCGGGACGTAACCGAACAGCGGGAGGCGCGCGAACGTCTGCGGGCGTTCGCCGAGCTTCTCAAACAGCGCAACCGCGAACTCCAGGATTTCGCCTACGTCGCTTCCCACGATCTGCAGGAACCGTTGCGGAAGGTGCGCGCCTTCGGGGATCGCCTTGAACAGCGGTGCAGAGCCGCCCTCGATGAACAGGGACTCGATTACCTGAACCGAATGCGCGACGCCGCCGGCCGGATGCAGACGCTGATCAGCGATCTCCTCGCGTTTTCCCGCATTTCTACCCAGGCAAGTCCGTTCACGCTCGTTGACCTCAATGACGTCGCCCGCGAAGTGATCTCCGACCTCGAAAGCACGATCGAAGAGACCGGCGCCGTGATCGACATCGGTGAACTGCCGGTCGTGGAAGCAGACGCGACTCAGATGCGCCAGCTCCTGCAAAACCTGATCAGCAACGCGATTAAGTACCGGAAAAGCGACGTCAACCCCCGCGTCGAAATCCGCGCCCGCCGCCACGCCGCCGAAGAACACTTGCCGCCGCTCCAAGGGGCCGGCTCACTGCTTTTCATCAAAGACAACGGGATCGGGTTCGAAGAAAAGTACCTCGATCGCATTTTCACGGTCTTTCAGCGTCTGCACGGCCGAAACGAATACCCCGGGACCGGGATCGGGCTCGCGATCTGCCGGAAGATCGCCGAACGCCACAAAGGGTGGATCACCGCGACAAGCCGCCCAGGTGAGGGCTCGACATTTATCGTCGGTCTGCCCCATAAACAGAACGGTACGACTTGATTCTGGACCTTTTGAAAAGTCTTGGCATGAAACAACGGTGAGCAGGCAACCGCACCTGCTGGAAAATCGGCCGACCCGAGCACCCGCCGCCAGAACTTTCCAACCATTACGAGCACCGCGCAACCTATGACAACTGGAGTCAAACCGATCACAATTGTCATCGCCGAGGATGATCCCGATGACCGTTTTCTCGCAAAGGAAGCCTTGGAGGAAAACCGGCTGGCAAACACGATCGATTTCGTCGAAGACGGCGAGGAATTGCTTGCCTACCTTCGGCGCGAAGGTCCGTACAAAGACCGCACCGGCTGTCCGGGGCTGATTCTGCTCGATCTCAATATGCCGCGCAAAGACGGCCGTGAAGCATTGAGGGAGATTAAAAGCGATGAAGCACTCCGGCAAATTCCCATCGTCATCCTGACCACATCGAAGTCCGACGAAGACATCATTCGCAGCTATCGCTTAGGGGTGAATTCGTTCATCACAAAGCCGGTCACGTTTGAGGGCCTGGTTGACGTCATGCGGACATTGCAGAAATACTGGTTTGAAATTGTTGAGCTGCCCCCAGACGGCGTATGACTCCGGGGGACAGCTGCTCGCTTGGTATGAAATCCGCCCCGCCGAACGGCGAGCGACCGTTGCGCGTCCTGTTAATTGAAGATGACGAGGACGATTTTATCCTCGTCCGCGATCTGCTGGATCAATCCCGGTTCAGCCCGGTCATGCTCGATTGGGTTTCCGATCCCGAAGAAGGTCTGGAAGCCGCGCTCGAACGCCGCCACGACGTCATTCTCATCGACTATCGGCTCGGCCGCCTGACCGGTCTCGAGCTGATCCAGCGCTTTGTCGACGGAGGCGGGCGGGTTCCGTCGATCCTCCTGACCGGTGAAGACCGCGAAAATCTCGACATCGAGGCGTTGCAACAGGGTGCCGCCGACTACCTTGCGAAAAGCGAAGTGACCCCTCTCCTTCTCGATCGCTCGATCCGGTACGCGATCGAGCGCAAACGCGCCGAAGAAGCCCTCCGCGAAAGTGAGAAGCGCTTCCGGAGCCTCGCGAACGCCGTCCCGGTGCTGATTTGGATGGGCGACAGCACGGATGGCTGCACATTCGTCAACGAGAGCTGGCTTACATTCCGCGGCACCAGCCTCGAGGATGAACTCGGCTCGGGATGGGTCGAGGGTGTTCATCCCGAAGACCGGGACCGCTTGCTCGAAGCACGGCAGCGGGCGATGACGGACGGTTGCGGATTCGAGCAGGAATTCCGGCTTCGCCGCCGGGACGGTGAATACCGCTGGATGTTCGACACCGGAACGTCAATCTCGATGCCCGATGGCAATTTTCACGGTGTCGTCGGCACCTGCGTCGATATCACGGATCGAAAGATTGCTTCCGAGCATCTCGCCCAGGCGCGCGACCAGGCCCTCGAACATGTCCGGCTGAAATCCCAGTTTCTTGCCAACATGACACACGAGATCCGAACCCCGATGAACGGGATTCTCGGCATGGCGGGCCTTTTGCAAAAAACCAACCTGACCCAGGAACAGCGCGAACTGACCGAATCCGTTCGCACCAGCGGCCAGGCACTCGTGCGGATCATCGACGACATTCTCGATTTCTCCCGCCTTGAAGCGCGCCGGCTCGCGATTGAGAACGAGCCGTTCAACCTGCTGACGGTCGTTGAGGAAGTCGTCGAACTGGTTGCGGAGTCCGCCCGACAAAAAGGAATCGAACTCATCGCGGCTGTCGAACCATGCACACCGCTGGGCCTGATTGGAGACGGGGGCCGGCTGCGCCAAGTCCTGCTCAACCTGGTCGGCAACGCAATCAAGTTCACCGAAAAGGGCGAGGTCCGCCTGCTGGTCAACCTCCTGCAGGAAGAAAACGGCCGCGCCCGCATCCGGATGGAGATTCGCGACACGGGGATCGGGATGTCGCCGGAAACCGAAGCGCGGCTGTTTACGGCCTTTATGCAGGCCGACGGTTCCACCACGCGCAAATACGGCGGCACTGGACTCGGACTCGCGATTTGTAAGGAACTGGTCGAATTGATGGGCGGCGAGATCACGGTCGAGACAGAGTTCGGGCGGGGATCCATGTTTCGCGTCATCTTTGATTTCCCAATTGATCCCGAAGCGGATCTCTTCCTGGAACCCGGCGAACCTGAATGGAAGGGACGCAAAGTTCTCGTGATTGACAACAGCGCCGGACAGCGAGCGCTCCTCTGCCGCCATCTCACCTATCTCGGCTTTGATTGTATTGAACTTGCTCATACGTCGAAGGCGCCGCACATCCTCGCGCACGAGGCAGCCCACGCGGTCCCGTTTGCAGCGGTGTTTGTCGACGCCGATGTTCCGGTCGAAGAGGCGCAGAAGATCATTGCGCATGTCGCCGACTTTCCCGGCCGCGACAAAACCCGGATCGTCGCCATGCCGTTCGAGTTCCTCAGCAGGGACCTCCAGCCGCTTCGTGAAGCGGGCGCCGATCTTTTTCTTCCCAAGCCGATTCGCCAGTCACAACTGCGTTCGCTGCTCATGGCGATCTTCCATCCGCCTCAGAAGGCGAAAGAGGAGCCGCCCCAAGAGGAGACGGCGACTGTCCTTCAGAAATACCGCTTCTTGATTGTCAGCGATCGCGAAGGCAACGCTGACGCTTTGGAGCAGCTGCTTCACTATCTCGGCAGCAGCGCCGATCTCGCTACCGACGGTTCGAAGGCGATCCAGTCGCTCAAGCTTTTTCATTACGACGCGGTCTTCCTCGACCAAAAGATGTCCACCGCCGATCCCCGGAGCATCCTTGAGAAAGTGCAAAAGCTGCCGCGCAACGGCCAAGCAGGGCCGATTCCGATAATCGGCGTTGGGGAAAGCGACTGGCAAGGACCGAACTGGTGCCTGATTGAGCCGTTCGAAGCAGCCGACGTTCTCAATATCCTCCGGGCTTGCCGCTTGATCGCCAAGACGGAGCCTCCGCTCGCAGCGGCCCCCTTGCCCGGCACCGCCGCTTCAGGGAAACCAGCGGCGCCGAACGACCCGACTCCCGATCCTTCTGAAGCTGAGACGCTCGACCTCCAGCGGGTGCGCGAAATCGTCCGACTGGACAGAGACGGCAGCGATGTGATGGCCGACATTCTCGATCTGTTTCGTCAGGAGGTCCCTCACCGAATCGATGAACTGCGCCTTGCCGTGGAAGAAGGACGGGAAAAACAGGTTCGATTCCTTGTGCATGCCATCGGCGGCGTTTGCCGCAACATCGGTGCCCGCCGCCTCGACTTTCTCTGCAACCAGATCGAAAACCGCTTGATCGCGGGCGACCGCGAAGGCGCATTGCAAGTGATCGAGTCGATTCGCGCGGAGGTGAAGGCCGTCGATAACGCTCTCCTCACGGCCAATCCGTCATCGTCGCCCGTCACCCCCCAATAACCAGGACGATCGCGCAAAATGTCACCGAAGCACCCCGCGCGGCTAGACGTTCGCCGCGCTTACCAGAGCCGTGCGCGATCTAAAACAGGGCCAGGGCGTGGGCGCTTTCAATCATCACCCAGATGAAGCCAAGGAAGAGGACCGCCACCAGCGCGTGAACCACAAGGCGGCGGCGATGCATGCGCTTTTCGTGCCGGGCCGGGTCGAGCGTACGAAAGCCGCTCGATTCCAAAAAGCCCACAAATTGGGCGCTGCGAATGGCGTGAGGCTCCGATCGCCCGCTGCCCATCATCAAGCGCGCGAACCGGACTTTTGGACGCCGGGCGAGAGAAACGAGCTTGCGAATGATGAAGGCCATGGTGATCTTTCCGAACGTTCTACCAGCAGCCTTCCGACTGTCCACGATATTCGTCGGTAAAAGCCCTGGAAGACGTCGGTTTTGAACGAATTTTACGTTTCGGGCAGAAAAATCCCCTCGCGATCGCACGGGAGGCGGATCCGTGCAGGAGGAAGGCGGTCGAATTTCACTTTTCCACGCCCCGAGCGAAAAAATGTCGCTGACTTCGCGGCATTTTTTTGGGAACACCGGATGTTGGTCCTATGAAAACAACAACCCAGACGATCCGGGAACTGAAGGGCAAGCGACCCGTCACTTCAATCACGGCGTACGACTTCACGACAGCGCGGCTCGCGTCCGAAGCGGGTATCGACCTGATCCTTGTCGGAGATTCGCTCGGAACCACCGTTCTAGGCATGCCGAACACAGTGGGCGTCACGCTCGAAATGATGCTGCACCATACGACCGCCGTCACCCGCGCCCAGCCGGATTCACTGGTAATCACCGACATCCCCTTCCCGGAAGCGCACCGTTCGGAAGAGGCACTGATCGACGCTGCCGCCCGCTGCCTGCAGGAGGCCGGGGCGGAAGGCGTCAAGATCGAAGGCGGCCAGTCGATGAGCGGAAGAATCCGCCGTCTCGTCGACGCCGGCATCCCCGTCCTCGGTCATATCGGGCTTTTGCCGCAGAAAGTGTATCAAATGGGTCGATACCGAAAGTTTGGCAAATCCGCCGAGGAGCGCGAAAGCCTTCTGGCCGACGCGGCTGCCGTCGAGGAAGCGGGCGCGTTCGCCATCGTCGCGGAAATGATTGACGCCGACGCCGCACGCGAGATCACCGCCCGGACATCCATCCCGATCATCGGGATCGGCGCCGGACCGCATTGCGACGGCCAAGTGCTCGTCGCGTACGATATCCTCGGATTGACGCCTGGAAAAGTTCCGTCATTCGCCAAAACCTACGCCGACCTCGGCGCGCGGATGGCCGCGGCCTTCCGCGATTACGTCGACGAAGTTCAAAACCGCCGTTTTCCCTCATGAACCTTTGTATTCTTGGCGCAGGCGCCTGGGGCACCGCGATGGCTGTCCATCTCGACCGTCTCGGTCACACGGTTACGCTCGTCCCTCGGCGTTTCGAACAAGCGCTGACGATGGCGTCGGAGCGTCGCAACACCGATTATCTGCCGAGCATACCGCTGCCCAATTCGCTGCAGATCATTCACGAGCTTCGGCCCGCGCTCATGGAAGCGGAGGTCGTCTTGGTCGCCTCCCCGACCCAAGGCGTGCGCGAATGGGCGACTCGCGTGCGGGAAAACCTAGACCAGGCGCACGGCCTCCGCCTCTTTGTCTCGCTCACGAAAGGCATGGAGCCAGAAACGTTCTTGCGTCCGACGGAGATTCTTCAGGAGCTGCTTCCGAAGTTTGGCCGGGCTGTATTGACCGGGCCGACCAACGCACTCGAGGTGGCCGAAGGAAAACCGACGGCGATGGTTCTCGCCGGTGACGCGCCGTTGGAGAAAGTGCAGCAAGCGATGTCCGGCGAAAGCCTCCGGGTCTACCTCAGCGACGATCCGGCCGGTGCCGAACTCGGCGGCGCATTGAAGAATATTTACGCGATCGCAGCCGGCTGTTCCGACGGACTCGGGCTCGGCGACAACGCCAAAGCGGCGCTGCTCACCCGCGCGCTGGCCGAGATGATCCGGATCGGACGGAGCCTTGGCGCCCGAGCCGATACGTTTTTCGGGCTCAGCGGGTTTGGCGATCTCGTCGCCACGAGCCACGGTCCGTGGAGCCGCAACCGGACCTTTGGCCAGCAGATCGGCGAAGGCGGACGTCCGGCTGATCTGACGGCTTCGCGCAAAACCGTGGTCGAAGGCTACCAAGCGACCCGCGCCTTCCACGGGCTCTGTAAGAAGAGAGCGATCGACGCGCCGATTCTCCACGAGGTGTACGCGATCCTTTTTGAGGACAAAGACCCGCGCAAAGCGCTTGGCGATTTGATGACGCGCGAGCTGAAACCGGAAAATCCTGCCGGCTGACGAGATCAGGTCTTGCATTGAGACTGAATCTCATTAACAAAAATGAGGATGAATAGAATATTCACTGCCGCTTGGTTGGCGATCACACTGCTTCTCGGCGCCTGCTCGGCTCCGCGAGAGGAAATTACCTTCGCGCTCAAGCCGGACAAAGATCCGGATAAAATGCTTGAGGAGCGCGGAGCGCTGGAGGCTTTTCTTTCGGAGCGGCTCGGCCGGCCAGTATCCGTGACGATTCCTACATCGGGCTCGGTCATCCTCGAAGGCTTTGCCAACGGCACCATTGACGCCGGCTATATCAGTGCGACCGAAATGACCTACGCGCGCACGGACAATTCCGCTTCCCTCCTGCTCGCGGGCGAGATTGACGGCAATCCCCACTACAAGAGCTACTGGGTTTCGCTGAAGGAAAAGCCGTACAATTCCGTCGACGATCTGCGCGGAAAACCGATCGCCTTCTCCAGCCGCACAAGCACCTCAGGCTTTATCATTCCGTTCTGGGATCTGCACGAGAAGGGTCTTCTCAAGAAGGGTGACCAGCCGGAAGACTTTTTTGGCAAAGGCAATGTCTGGTACGGCATCGGCTACGTGTCGGCGATTGAACAGGTGCTCGCCGGCGATGCCGAGGCCGCGGCCGTCAGCTACTACGTGCTCGACGAGGACCGTCACTTGACCAGTGACCAGAAGGCGAAACTGAAAAAAGTCGCCGAACAGGGTCCGGTCCCAACGCATGTGATCGCCGCCAGCAATCATTTGACCGACCAAGAGAAGGCGGAACTGCGCGAGGCGCTGCTTTCCTTTAATGCACCCGAGCACACGGAATTGCGCGACAAGCTTTTCACCTCGAAACTGATTGAAGTGCAACCCGACGAGCATCTGAACAGCATCAGCGAAGCGATCGAGCTCGCGAGAAACGTAGCTCCCTGATTTTCGTGATGCCGGCCACCTTGTCTGGATAGTCATGCCAGCCATTTCTGAACCCAGCTCTGTGAGCGCCACATGCACAAACCCGCCAGCCGAAACGGCGCCGGCACCGTCCGACCCGCCTCACTTGCGGCTGCACGGGTTCGGCCTTCAGCGCGGAGGCCGCTGGCTGTTTCGCAATGTCGAGCTCGAAATTCCGCGCGGGAAGTTCGTCGCGATCGTCGGCCCGTCCGGTGTCGGAAAGTCGAGCTTTCTTGCCTGCTTAGCGGGCATGGTCAACCCGTCAGAAGGCGAAATCCACTACCGCTGCCTGCAAAACTGCCGGCATCATCCCTTCGATTTCCAAAAGAAGATCGGCATCATTTTTCAGAGTCTGATGCTGACGCCGAACAGCAGCGTTCTCTCGAACGTTCTTTGCGGCCGTCTCGGGCGTTACCCGTGGTGGAAAACGTTGCTGAGATTTCCCAACGGCGACAAGTCCGAAGCTTGGGCGATCCTCCAAAATCTGGGACTCGATGGTTGCACACGACGCTGGGTGGCGGAGATCTCCGGTGGCGAACAACAGCGTACAGCCATCGCGCGCGCCCTTTTTCAGCAGCCGGAGATTTTTCTCGCCGATGAACCGGTTTCGAGCCTCGACGTCTACCTGACCGGACGGGTGCTCGGCATTCTCCGCCAGGAAGCGGACGTTCACAAACGCACGGTCCTTTGCGTTTTGCACAACCCGGACCTCGTCGAACGCTTCGCGGACATCGCCCTGAGTCTCGATCCGATGGATCCCGAAGGTTGGCGCGTGCGCCAGGTGCGGCCATGAGCGCCCCTTCGCCCCCGGATCCCAAGACAACCTCGTCAGCGCCGGAAACCCGACCGCCGGCGACAACGCCTCAGCCCGCGCCCGCGCCTCTGCCGGGAATCGAAATGAAGTGGTACGAGCGGCTCAATGCCCTCAACATCACTATGCTGATTTTTCTCCTGGCGGTCGTTTTTTCCAGCCCGGTGATGAAGGGGTCGGGGCGCGACCTGTCGTATTTCGAAAACCTTTTCCGCTTCCTCGGAGCTTTTTTTCCGCCCGATTTCTCGATTCTCGGAGACGCGGTGGCGGCGCTCGGCGAGACCATCCAGATCGCGGTGATGGCGACGTTCTTTGCGACGATCATCTCGTTTCCTCTCGCCGCGGCCGGATCGCAGACAATCGCGCCGCGCTGGCTCGTTGTCTGTTCGCGCATGACGATGAACCTGATCCGCACGATCCCGAGCTTGATCTGGGCATTGATTGCCGTCGTGATCGTCGGGGCCAACCCGCTCGCCGGGGTCATTGCGCTGACATTGTACAGTATCGGCTATCTCGGGAAGTTTTTCAGCGACACCTTTGAGTCCCTTGACACCGATATCGCCAAAGGGCTCCGCGCGATCGGCGCCGACCCGGTCCAGGCGTTCCAGCACGGCATGTGGCCCCACGCGAAACCGCTCGTCTGCAGTTACGCGCTCTGGATGCTCGAATACAATATCCGGTCGGCCGCGATCATCGGCTATGTGGGCGCCGGCGGGGTCGGCGTTATGCTCCACGCGTATCAGGAGTTTCGCATGTGGGACCGTTTTGCCACGGTTCTGATCCTGATTTTGGTGCTCGTCACGATCCTCGACTTTTTGGGCGAATGGGTCCGGCAAAAAGTCACCCGCCGGATTAACAATAAAGCTCTGGCCGAAAACTGATCAGGACTTTGCCTCTTTTCCGCTTCGTCCCTCCACTCGATTCCGCGAGTCCGCCTCACGCCAGAACTTGACTCGCCGCGGCTCCCGTCATTGAGTTTTCTTGTGTCGACCCCCAGCGCCAGAGCAACACCCCGCAAGTGGAAGACCCGCTGCTGGACCTTCGAGGAGGTCGCGGCGGAACTGCCCGAGAATAATCAGCCCGTCGAGCTCTGGGACGGGAAGCTTCTTATGGCCCCATCCCGCTCCTTTGAACATCAGCAAATCGTTGATCGCTTTCATGACTGCCTCAAGGCCTAGGTGCGCGAGCACCGCCTCGGGCAAACCGCGATTGCCCCTCCCGACATGGTCCTCGCGCCGAGCCGGGCAGTACAGCCGGATGTCGTTTTCATCTCGAATGAGCGCAGCGGGATCATCCAGCGCCATTTGAACGGGGCAGCCGATCTCGTGGCCGAAGTCATCTCGGCAGAGTCACGCCGCCGCGACCGCATCGACAAACGCGATCTGTACGAACAGCACGGCGTGCGCGAATACTGGCTGATCGATCCCGAAGCCGGAACGGTCGAGGTCCTGCACGCGGAGTCCGGCGCCTTTCAGCTAGTCGGTCGCTGGCGCCGCGACGAAATTGCACGCTCCAAACTGCTTTCCGGGTTCGAACTTCCGGTCGCGCGCCTGTTCAGCGCCAAATAGCCGATGAAGGGAGCACTCTCCTCATCGTTTCCAGCGCGGCCGAAATCGCCGTTTCTCCCTTTACACCCGGGAGAATCCCGATAGGTTTCAGAGTTATGCAAAGTCTGTTCTTGCCGAGTCTCGGTTTCCTCCAAAACCTGAGCCCTTTTCAGCTCCTGGTCGTCGTCATGCTGATCCTTCTTCTGTTCGGGGCCAAACGGCTCCCGGAACTGGGCCGCGGAATGGGCAAGTTCATCCGGGAATTCAAGCGGACCACCCAGGAAATTGAGGACGATATCCGCTCTTCGATCGAAGAGGCTCCGCCGCCCGCGCCGAAACGGGCGGTGCAATCCGAGAAACCGGTTGCCAACCCCGCTGAGAACGAATCCTGACTGACCGAGTGACCGCCTGCCCTTTGGTTTTTCTCCAATCCGTCAATTTCCCCTGTCTTGTCGTCTCTGACCGGGCTTCCGACTGGAGCGCGTTGAGAAACGATGACACCGTCCGGCCGCGCCGGCCGATCCATTCTGAAGCCGCACCGCACGCCCGGATGCGCCGCTGCTCCCTGCATGTTTGAAGTACGCGAAAAACCAAAACTCGTCGAACGCGCCCTGCTCGTTGGAGTCCAGCGACGGGAAATGAATCGCGGAGAAGCCGCCAGCCTCCTCGAAGAACTCAGCGAACTTGTCGAAACGCTCGACATTCCAGTGATTGAGCGGCGGATCTTCAACCTCGCCCAGCCGCAGCCGCATTTCCTGATCGGCAGCGGCCAAGCGGAGCAGGTCCTTCAGCTGGTCAAGGAAAACGATCTCGACGTGATCATTTTCGATGACGAATTGACCCCCGCGCAACAGCGCAACTGGGAACGGGCCAGCGGCGTCTGCGTCATCGACCGTCAGGAGGTGATCCTCGATATTTTTGCCCAGCGAGCGCAAACCCGGGAAGCCGTTCTTCAGGTCGCCCTCGCTCGCATGGTCTATTCGCTCCCCCGCCTGACGCGCGCATGGACGCACCTCAGCAGACAGCGCGGCGGAGGCGGAACCGTCGTGCGAGGCCAAGGGGAAACCCAGCTGGAAACCGACCGCCGTTTAGTCCAGGATCGCATCAGCCGCTTGAAACGCGACCTCGCAGCTGTCGTTAAACAGCGCGAAACCCAGCGGAAGCGCCGCGTCCGCCGCGCAACTCCCACCGCTGCGATCGTCGGCTACACGAACGCCGGAAAATCCTCCCTTCTCAATCGCCTCACCGGCGCCGAGGTCCTCGCGGAAGACAAGCTTTTCGCCACGCTCGATCCGACCACCCGGCAGCTTTCCCTTCCCAGCAGCCGCACGCTGCTGCTGACCGACACCGTCGGGTTCCTGCGCCGTCTCCCGCATAATTTAATCGACGCGTTTCGCGCGACCCTGGAAGAGGCTGTCCTTTCCGATTTTCTCATCCACGTAATCGATATTTCCAATCCGGAAGCCGAAAGTCACCTGGCAACCACCCTCCAGGTGCTCGAGGAACTCGGGGCGGATCGCCAAAAAATCATCACCGTTTTCAACAAGGTCGACCAGGCGCACAACAGCGACCAGGTTCGCACCCTGCGCCTCCTCTATCCGGATGCCTGCTTCGTCAGCGCCCGAACCGGCACCGGCATCGACGATCTCCTTGAGCGACTCGACGAGGCACTCGGCGACGGGATCCGATCGGTCCATCTGCTGATTCCGCACTCGCGCTACGATTTGATCGCCAAACTGCACCGCGCCGGCTGCGTTCAGGAACAGAAAACGCGTCCCGAAGGCGTGCTCATCCACGCGCACGTTCCCGCGGATCTCGATGCGCTGACGCGTGATTACGCCGTTCAGCCGGAAAAACTCGCCGCAGCGAGCTGACGTCTTTCTCGCCAAAGAGAAAAAAAACTTGCGTCAACCGGCCAAGCACGGCTTATTGCAACGTTTCGTTTCATCTTACCGTTTCCGAAATGGCCAGAATTTGTCAGATCACAGGGAAGCGCCCGGTCAAGGGCAGCATCATCCACCGCAAGGGGCAGTCGAAAAAGAGCGGCGGCATCGGCACGCACGTGACCAAAGTCACAAAGCGGAAGTTTCGTCCGAACCTTCAGCGGGTCCGCGTTGTTCTGCCAAGCGGCCAGGTCAAGCGGATGCTGGTCAGCGTCAAGGCCATCAAAGCAGGCAAGGTCACCAAGGCATAAGCTGCAGCCTGTAATTCTCTTTCCGAACCCTTCGTTCTCTCTCGTTTGTTTTCGGACGAAGCCCCGAATCCCGCTCAGTGGGGTTCGGGGCTTTTTCGCTGCCCTCACAACGTGCGGGTGCGAATCGATCGAAATCGGTGGCGGATCCGGAAGAAGTGCCGGATAAGCGTGCCGCAACCTCCTAAGACATACACAAAAAGCAGATCGAAGACTGTCGACCGCACCTCAATTCCCAGCAGCAAAAGTCCGAGCAGCACCAGCGCGAATCCCGCTGTCCAAAACGCGCCGCCCCGGAAGAAATGATACCCGACCCGCACGCGAGCCCGTTGCCTGTACCGGCCTGAATGCCGCCGGACGGTCGGGCGCCGCTTGTCCCGCGACCGGGGAGTACTCCCGATCAGCACCGCTTGAGCGAGTTCCGCATCCGTATCGCGAACCTGAAGTTCCAGCCCGCTGACCTCATCTTTCAACATCACCGGAATTCCAGCCGCCTCGAGCAAAACTTTGCTGACCAAAGCCTCGTCTCTGTCCTTGAATGCCGAGATCGTGATCATCGCGCTGTCCTCCGTTCCCGCTGGGATCCCGTGCTCGCCAATGCCAATCCAGCCGCCACTTCCGGTCTCGATTGCCAATGAGAAAAAGGTACCGCGTTTTTGACGGTTGTCATCAGACCCGGTTTTATTTTATCGTTGGCTGATAAAAATAAATTCGCGCAGCGGCGTGGAAGAACATGCCGGATATTCAGGCCGCCACCGCGCGCGGAGGAAACAACAACCATCCAGCGGAGTATTCCCATGAAACGTCTTGTCGCTTGCACCCTCCTGTTGACCCCAGTCATCACCCTTTCAGCGAGCAGTATTCATGCCACGAACACGCAGCACTTGACACCCTACGAGCGGATCGTCGCCGCCCGTGCCGAAACCGCGCAAATACCCGCGGAAATCGCTCTCGAGGTCGCCAACGCTGACGCGAATGAGCTGATTCCGGAAATCCTCGGAAAAACCGGCCTCCAGTACACCTTTATCCGCAGCGCCGAAGAACGGCTGGTGTCGCTCAAAACCAAAGCCGCCCCCGCCTTGGCGCTCGAAACAATCGCGTTCGCCGCGGGGTTCAACATCCACAAGAACGGCGACTATTGGGTCGTGCATCCCCTGCCGCTCGAAACAACATTCACGGAAGAATGGTAGTCATGAAAAGCCGCACAGCCTCACGGATCATTCTTCTCGCCGCCAGCGTTCTCCTTTCGCTTGCACCCCCGGCCAGCGCCAGTTTCTTCACCAGCAAAGAGGGCTGGATTGGCGCCGCGGCAGGCGGTGTCGCCGGCGGGGTGATCGGCTATCAGTCGGGAGAGGAACTGGAGGGCGCATTGCTCGGGAGCCTTGCCGGCTTTGCAATTGGCACGACCGTTCATCGTCAAAAGCAACGCCAGAAACAGCTTGAACGAGAACAGGAACTTCGCCGCCAGCTCATCGCTCTGCAGCAGCAACACCAGACAGCGGAACGCCAGGGGGCCAGCGAATTCTCCCCCGCGCGCGAGAGCCACCGTCCCCGGTCGCTTACAAAATCAGAAGAACAGCAATTGCTCCTTCAAGCATCCCCGCTGTTCACGGTCCGGCCAAAGGAGTAGCGCTCAACTTCGCCCGTTCGGCGCGCCCGGCAGCGTTTTCAGGAGTTCACGCAATATCGGCCGCACCAGAGCCGCGAGTTCTTCATTTGCCCAGCCGATCCAGGAAACGGCCGAAGTCGTGTCCAGCGGCGCGTCGACCGGGCCGCCATCCGGCGACTCAAGAACGCCTCCCGCCTCGATGAGAAGAAACCCGGTGCAGATGTCGTACGGATGACACACCAGCGTCGCCGGAAATCCAGCCGCTCGCAATACCTGCGGCCGCAAATCGGCCACCATCCGGTCGTGTCCGGTCAGGAGCTCATAAATCTGGCCGCCGGTGCTGATGTACTGGTCGTCGAAAACAACCGGCGACCCGCTCGCGGTCAAGTGACCGAGCTTCCTCCACAGCGCTTCCTCCAACGATGCCGTCAAGGCTCGCCCTTCCGGAAAATATTTGCAGAACCCGGCAAATCCGTGGCGAAAATCAGTCGCCGCTGACGGCCGGACTTCCAGCCGTTGCACCCTCCCTTTTTCTGGATCACGACGCTCCGCCAGCAACCCGTCCCGCCCCCGTCCGGCGATTCCGCTGATTTGATCCGTGACGGTTTGCTTCGCGACCGGAATCTCCGTCATCGCCGCCACCTGGATATCCCGCAAGCGAGCGGGCCGACTGCCTTCTCGCGGAGCCAGAGCCGCCAGCGCCCATGCGGAACGTTTTTGATACATCAGGCCGCGCGTGCCGTCGATCGGATCAATGATGCAGGTGAATCGAAGTCGTTCCGTCGGAGTTCCTGGCGGGAAAACCATGGGCGCCGCCGAGTCCAATCCTTCCATAACCAGCTCAACCGGCCACTCCGCCGGCCAGTGACGTTCGAACCATCCGATCACAGCGGCTTCACTCGCCACGTCGAGGTCGTAGATCGTGTCGGCGCGCGTCTCCCGCGCGACAGCGGCCAGTTCCGCGTCCGCCTTCCGTTCCCGCGCGGCGACCACCTCTTCGCGAATTGCGTCTCCGAGCGAGCAAAGCAGCGCGCGAGCGCGACCGGCATCGAGAAGGTTCACGAGCTCCGCGGATCCTCCCCAGGCGAATTGATATTGGTCACGTAGCGGTCGTAGATGGCGGGGAGCATATCCAAAACCACCTCTTTCCCCTCGATCGAACCGCCCGCGACCGCCTCCCGCAGGATGTCGAGCGTGAACGATTCCAGCGCGGGAACCGAAACCGGCGCGTAACTGATATGCCACGGCTCGGTCGAAATGCCGCCATTATAGGTTCGGTAAGGGAAGAAGAATCCGAAACGTCCCATGTTTTCTTCCAGCCATCGGTGCAAACGGTTGAATACGCCGCCCTCGAGATACTCATACGGCAGGAGTTCAACTTCGTAACCGGGAGGACGGGCCGCGAGATCGATCACGTCAATGTCGGTCCCCCAGTGATGACGGCTGGCACCTGGCAAAGCTGACCAGATCAGGATCGTGTGCGCGAGCTCGGTCGGCGAGAGAGTTTCAAAATCGACCGGACGGCCCGCGACGTCATGCAGCGTCCGCTCTCCCCGCCATTTGGCGTTCCAGAAGCCGGACTGCTTTTCAAAATCGCGAAAGCCGCTCAACGGGGACAGATCGATGCCCGCGTCTCGGGCCGCCTCCTTCATTTCAGCAAACGCTCGTGCGACGTCACGATGGAGCCGCACACTGGCGCCGTCCTCCGCGGGAACCAAATGGGTCGTGGCACGTCCTGTGAGCTCGTGCGAGTTCATGCTCGTTTTCATGGGGGCGAGTGCGTTAAAAAGGTTTGAAAAATCAACATGGTCAGGGGGCGATCATCGATTCCTCCGGGGCAGAGCTTGACCTGTCAGGCAGGCAAAGGGAATGATGTGGTACATTTTCGGCTCCCCGGGGCGATTGCGAATAGATCCAAGAGATGTTTATCGATGAGGTTACAATAACCGTCAAGGCTGGAGACGGCGGCAATGGATGCGTGAGCTTTCGTCGCGAAAAATACGAACCATTCGGCGGGCCGAATGGAGGCGACGGCGGCCGTGGCGGCAATGTAGTGCTCTTGGCGGACAACAATATCAATGACCTGACCGCTTACCGGTTCAAGCCGAACCACCGTGCTCAGGATGGCGAACACGGGCGCGGATCCGACCAGCATGGACGATCGGGCCGGGACTGCGTTTTAAAAGTGCCGCGCGGAACCGTCGTGATCGACGAGGAAACCGGGAAACCGGTCGCGGAACTGCTCGAAGATCAGCAGCGCGTCGTTCTTCGCAAAGGAGGTAATGGCGGCTGGGGCAACATTCATTTCAAGAGCGCGACCAATCGCGCGCCCCGCCAGGCCAATCCCGGCGAACCGGGAGAAGAGGGCACCTACCGGCTCGTGCTCAAGGTGATCGCCGACGTCGGTTTCGTCGGCTACCCAAACGCGGGTAAATCTTCGCTGACCAACCTGATCACAAAAGCCCGTCCGCGCACGGCCGCCTACCCGTTCACTACGCTCCATCCGCAAGTCGGTGTAATTGAGTATCCGGATACGTTCGAACGGGTTTTCATTGCCGACATCCCCGGCTTGATTGAGGGCGCCAGTGAAAACCGCGGGCTCGGTCACCGCTTCCTGCGTCACATCGAGCGGTGCGAATTGCTGCTGCTGATCCTCGATATGGCCGGCGTCGACCAGCGCGATCCGGCCGAGGATTACGAAAGTCTGGTCCGCGAACTGGGCCGCTACGATCCTGCCCTGCTTGAAAAGCCGCGCCTGGTCGCCGCCAACAAAATGGACCTCGAGGACGCGCAAAAGAATCTTAAGGAATTTCACCGGAAGCACGATGTCGAGGTACTGCCGATTTCCTGTCTCAAACAAACCGGTATCGACGAACTCAAACAGCGATTGCTCGAAGCCGTCCGGCAGCTGCGAACGCCGGACCGCGACGATCAGAAACGCAATTCGGCATGACGGCCGGCGCGTCCATTTCCGCCCGGGAATAACGTAAATTCACAGTGCCACCACCATGAGCAACCACCGTTCTCTCCTCCTCCGCGCAACCGCATGATCGGCGCGACACTCGTCGAGCACAATCTTGTCAATATCGAACATCTCGAGGCGGCCAACGAACGGCTTTTCGAGATTCTCAAGGCAGGCATTACCCGCCAGGCTAGCCTCCTCTCGATTCTGATCACCGAGATGGGCAGTGCCGACGAGATGGATTTAATCAACTTTGTCCTCCGCGAACACGGCGTCGGTCTGATTGACCTCGCTGACCACCAGATAAGTGAAGAATGCCGCGCGCTTATCGAGCCGGACCTGACGTGGTCGACTTGGACGATTCCGTTCGATCAGGAAGATGGTTTCCACTTCCTCGCGACAAGTTATTATCTGAGCAAAGCGGCCCGCGAATACTGGGAAGAAAGGCTCGACGGCACGATCCTTTGGTACGCGAGCACCATGGAGAGTATCGCGCACGCCGTCGACCGCGTCGTGCAGGAGGCGCAACAGGCGACCTGACGGAAACCCTCGGCAGGAAAAATCAACAACCTACGACCAATACCGACAAATTTTCAGGGGAGGACGCAAGAACATGGCACTCGGACGCATTCAGACGACAGTCGTCAACCATCTTAAAGCCCTGAACCTCCTCAACGAGGAACAGCATCAGGAAATTCTTGCCTCACCAACCGATCTCAACGGCGAGGCGCTCGATAAACTCCTGTATGATCAATACGGTCTTTCGCCGTTTTCGATCCTCGTCGCAAAAGCGAAGGCCGCCGGGCTCCAACCGATCAATGTCACTCGCTGCGCTCCGCAGGATGAACTCTTTGAAAAGATCCCGCGGGATTTCTGCCGCGAACATGTTCTGCTGCCGGTAAGTATTATCGGCGACCTGATCTCGGTAGCGTTTTCCAATCCGTTCGCGCTGAACGTATCGGCCCAGATTGAAGAGATGTCCGGTCTGCGGGTCGTCAGCCTCCTTGGCCTCGAACACGAGATCCAAACGAAGCTGAAAAGCGAGGAGCCGCAGGAACGAGTCGATTTCGGCGACGTCGTCGACGCGATCGGCATGGAGTTCGGCGAGACCGAAGGCGGCATGAAAGAGGAGGATCTCGAAGATGAGGAAAGCAAGCCGATCATCCAGCTCGCCAACCGCATCATCGAGGACGCCTACAAGTCCGGGGCAAGCGATATTCACCTCGAACCGTGGGAAAAAGAACTCGTTGTCCGCTACCGCATCGACGGGGTCTGCCAGGAGAAACTACGACTGCCGGCCAAGGTCAACGGCGCGCTGATTGCCCGTCTGAAAATCATGTCGAACCTCGACATCGCTGAACGCCGCGTTCCGCAAGACGGACGCATTGTTTACAAGCACTTTACCCGGAAGAATATCAACATTGACCTTCGTGTCTCCACAGCGCCCCTCAATCACGGCGAAGGCATGGTGCTTCGTGTTCTCGACAAAGAAAAGTCGACCTTGCCGCTGCCGCTGCTCGGCTTTTCCGAACGCAATCTCGAACGCTACCGCGAAGTTATCCGCCAGCCCTACGGCATGATTCTCCATTGCGGGCCGACCGGCTCTGGAAAATCAATGACGCTCTATTCGGCCTTGAACGAGATCAGCAATCCCGAACTGGTCATCCGCACGGCCGAAGATCCGATCGAGTACACGCTTCCCGGAATCAACCAGATGCAGATGAACCGGCAGATCGGCGTGACGTTCGCGACCGCCCTGCGCGCCTTTCTCCGCCAAGACCCCGACATCATCCTCGTCGGGGAAATCCGTGACCAGGAAACCGCCAACATTGCCGTCGAGGCCGCGCTGACCGGTCACTTGCTCCTCAGCACGCTTCACACGAACGACGCGCCGAGCACCGTGGCCCGGTTGACCGACATGGGCATCGAGCCGTTCATGATTTCTTCTTCGCTTCTCTGCGTTTGCGCTCAGCGCCTCATGCGGCGCGTTTGCAAAAAATGCCGGATCGCCTACGAACCGGAAGGCCGTGAAGCCGAAATCCTGCAGTCGGCGATCGGATGGACCGGACAAGTTTTCAAAGCCAACCCGAAAGGCTGCGCCATCTGCGGCGGTTCAGGTTATAAGGGACGAATCGGTATCCACGAATTAATGACGGTTTCCGAAGAACTCGTGCAGGGAATTAACAAGCAGCTCGAAACCGCTGAACTGAAGAAGATCGCGATGGCGAACGGCATGAAAACCCTCCACCAGGACAGCATGATGAAAGTCCAGGAAGGCATCACGACCATCGAAGAAGCCCTTGCCACCGTACCGCCCGACCTCGAGCTGAAAACCTGAAGAAATTTTGGATTTCCGCTCGCAGATTTTGGACTTGGAGAAAGAAGTCACCCGTCGGCGTGCCGAAGCTTCTCCGGTTTCTATCGTCAAGGTTCCGTTGCTGGTTGCGCTCTAGAAGCAGGTTTCAATTGCGATAAAACCGCAAGGTTTCCTCGCCCGGCCAGCTTGGGATTTTTCCCGAATAGGGATAGGTGTCAAAGGCCTCCCCGCCTCCGATCACGCGCGGATCAGCGGTCCGCTCCAGCTCCTCATGCAGGCGCTTCCGCAGGCTGACAAGCGTCTCCGAATAGCGGAGGTCGCCGACAACGTTTGTGACTTGGTTCGGGTCGACGCGGAGATCGTACAGTTCTTCGGCAGAACGCCGCGCAAAGGCGAGGTCATACAACGGCCGAACCTGCGGATCGTCGCGATTGGCAAACAGGTACAATTTCGTCGGTCCGTTGTCGGTGTCGCCGAGCCAGCCGTTCTCAAAATACGCCCGCGCGTGAACCGGGGTGCCCCCCGGCCAGCGATCCGGCTTAAGGTTCCAAATATATAAAAACTCACTCGTTCGGATCGCCCGCATCGGATACCCGCCGCTGATCGGCGCTTCCTGCGACGGCGTATGGCGTTCGCGCCCGGTCAGGACATGGTCGCGCGCTGGCTCCACCTGTCCTTCTGCCTCCCCACGAAGGATTGGCAGCAAGCTCCGGCCGGTCATCAACGCCGGCACCTCCGCTCCGGCCGCTTCTAAAAAGGTAGGAGCGAGATCGGTCAGGCTGACGAAATCGTCGATCCGCCGCCCGCCGGAAAACGTCCCCTTCCAGACGATGGCCAGCGGCACGCGCGTCCCGCTGTCATACAGATTCCCCTTGCAGCGAGGAAACGGCATGCCATGGTCTCCCGTGATTACGATAATTGTGTTCCCCAGTTCACCAAGCGCCTCCAGCTCGTCGACAAGCTGACCGAGCTCCGTGTCAAATCGCCGCACCTCGGCATAATAGTCGGCAAGATCCTCCCGGACAGCCGGCACATTCGGGAAAATCGCCGGCGGAACAACCGCATCCGGATCGACGCCAAGTGTCTCCCGGAGCTCCGGATCGTAAGATCGATGGGGATCCGTCGAACCAAACCAAAAACAAAACGGCGCCCTCTGGGGACGTGCCTTTAAGAAATTGGAGAAACTGTTGAAGCGAAGGCCAGCAGGATTCGTTGTCCGACCGCCCCGTCCAGCCTGCCCCGGTCCCCACCCTTTCCGGGTGAAACCGACGTGATAGCCGGCTTCCTCCAGAAGATCGGTGTACACCGGAATCGACCGGTCGAGTGTCGAGTGGAGATTCGCCCCCTCGCCGAGGCGCCAGAAATGTTGTCCGCTCAGAATTGCCCCGCGCGAGGGGGTGCATGACGGCGACGAAACAAACGCATGAATGAAGAGCACTCCCTCCGCTGCAAGCCGGTCAAAGTTCGGCGTCGCGACTATCGGATCGCCATAAACAGACGCGTGCGGATAGCCCCAGTCATCTGCGATGGCAACGAGTATATTGGGGCGAGTCTCCTCCCCGAAGGCGAACTGACCGACGAACTGACCGCAAATGACAATGACGATTGCGGTAAGCTGAATCCACCAGGTCCGGAAACGACAGCGCTGCTGCATAAGACCTGCAACGTAGCGTTGCCATTCCTGAAGCTCAATCCCGTTTCAAGCCGGCTTCAGCTTCCCGGCTTCTCGACCGGTTCCGCGGCGAGTTCAGGCGGAAGCTCGTCTTCGCGGTAGGTCGGAAAACTCAGCTCAATGAGACTGACCCAAGGGATGCTGAACTGCGCATTCCCGCCGCTTCGATCGACGAGCACGGCGAGAGCCACCGGCACGCCGCCAGCCTTCTCGACCAAATCGATCGCCTCCTGGGCACGGCCGCCCCGGGTAATCACATCTTCCACCACCAGCACGTTTTCCCCTTTCGCGATCTTGAACCCCCTCCGCAAAACGAGGCGTCCTTCTTCTTTCTCCGCGAACAGGTAACGCGCGCGGCTCTGACGGGCGACTTCCTGTCCAATCACCAGTCCGCCCATCGCGGGAGCGAGGACTGTCTCAAACGTCACATCCGGCAGCTTCGCCAGCAGCAGCGCTGCCAGGCGTTCCACCTTGTCCAAGTGCTGACAGACTTGGGCGGCCTGAAAGAAATGACCGCTGTGCAGGCCGGAACGCAGCACGAAATGGCCAGTCAATAACGCGTTTGTCTCCGTAAAAATCCGGAGAACCTCCGATTGGATTTCATCGCTCACAAATCCCGAAGCGTGAGGAATTCCTCTCAAACGCCAACCAGAAACCGCTCACCCCAACCGATCAGCTTACATGAGGACGGCAGGCAGAAAAAAGCCGCACGCTTCTGAAGCCGACAGCCCCACCATGGCGAACTAGACTCAGCCCGGGGCAACGCTCTTGGTCGACGGAACAAAACGCCACGCCCTGAAAAGACGATTTACCGACGCGCGATCGATCCGGGCCGCCTGCTTCATGACTGCGCTTTTGGTTTCATCGTCACGTCTCTTTCTGCAGATCGTAGATCGCGTGCCCGCAGAAGAGGTTCGGCAGAAAGTTGCAGCGACTCTTCCAATCCCCGGCGAGATACACTTTCCGGACAATCCGGATATTCTCCACGAGGCAATAATGCTCAAACTCCGCCACCGAAACCGGATGTGCCGTCCTCGATGCGTACCATTCCGCCGGATACACTTCGTTGCGTATCCGGCTGCCGCTGCGGAGCAGACTGAGCCGGTTCTTCCAAAAGGCGTAATTGACGAATCCAACCGTCACAAATCGCGAAACGCGCAGCGCCTCCAGGACGATCGCGGCGGGATTGTTCAGCTCCTGCAAAGTCCTTGAGCAGATTGTCCGGTCGAAGAATTTATCAGGAAAGGATTTCATCAGCTCAAAAAGGTCGCCGTGATACGCGTTGACGCCTTTTCGCAGACATCCAAGAACCTTGATCGGATCAATATCGACTCCGACCCCAAAGACCGACTTCTTGCGCATCAGGTATTCGAGCAGCACGCCGCGTCCGCAACCCAAGTCGAGCACCCGGCTGCCGGGCTCGATCCAGTCGCTGATTATCTGCATATCGACCGATCGCCGGTCCGTCTGACGGCGCGGAGCAATCCCGGATTCCACTGGCGCGACACGGTTTTGAACTGGACTCTCAGCCACATCAGCCATGTGCATCCTCCCTCAAAAATGCCCGAACAACATCGTACAGAAACGGCGAATCGACCAAAAACGAGTCGTGGCCGAAATCCATCCCGACTTCCATATAGCTGGCGTCTTTTCCCGCTCGCAGCATTGCCCGGACAATCTCCCTGTTTTGATCCGGCGGGAAGAGCCAATCCGACGTGAAGCCGACAACCAGTGTCCGGGCCGTCATCTCCGCGAACGCTTCATCGAGCGAATCAAAACCGTCCGCGAGGTCGAAGTAATCAAGCGCGCGAGTAAAATAGAGATAGGTGTTCGCGTCGAACCGGTTGATAAAACTTTGCCCTTGGTACCGCAAATAACTTTCCACCTCGAATGCGACATCCAGCCCAAAGTTCTTTTCCTTCCCGCGCCGGCGCCGGCGTCCAAACTTCCGGTTCATGCCCTTGTCGGACAAATAGGTGATATGCGCCATCATCCGTGCGATCCCCAGTCCCATTCGCGGGCCGTCTGAATCGTGATAATCGCCGCCGCGCCACTCCGGATCCTGCATGATCGCCTGGCGTCCCACTTCATTGAACGCGATCGCTTGGGGTCCCTGCCTCGATGTCGTTGCCATCGGGAGGATCCGCTTGACGACATCCGGGTATTCAATTGCCCATTGCAAAACCTGCATGCCGCCCATCGATCCGCCAACAACAGCATACAATTCCCCAATCTCTAAATGGTCGAGCAGCCGCTTTTGCGCGCGAACCATATCGCGAATCGTCACAAACGGGAAATTCAAGTTGTACGGTTTTCCGGTTGTCGGATCGATAGAACCGGGACCGGTCGAACCCTGGCAGCCGCCGAGACAATTGGAGCAGATAACAAAAAAGCGGGTCGTATCGATCGCCTTGCCCGGACCGATCATATTGTTCCACCAGCCGGGCTTGCGGTCCTCCATCGTATAAATGCCGGCGCAATGATGGTCGCCGCTCAGCGCGTGGCAAACCAGGATCGCGTTGTTTTTTTCCTTATTGAGGCGTCCGTACGTTTCGTACCGCAATTGAAATGACGGAATGCTCTGCCCGCACTCAAACGTGAACGGCTCGTCGCACAGGAAATCCTGAAACTCGACAAGGCCGACGTCGCCGGGCTCGGTCCGGTAAAAAATCGCGTCAGCGTCGTTCATGTCTAGATGACAGGAGGCGCCGGCGTGACTGCTGTTCAGTCGCCGCCGTCGCACGTGCATGAAAGGGAGTCACCTCTTGCAAAGGCAATCGCGGCGCGATTACCCCTCCACCGTCTCCATAAGACTCTCCTCCATCTCAAAGTTGGAGTGGACGTTGTTTACGTCGTCCTGCTCCTCAAGGATTTCGGCCAAACGAAGAACTTGGCGCGCCGTGTCGGGATCGGTAACCGGAACGGTAGTCGTCGGAACATACGCAAGCTCGGCTGAATCCGGTTCGATTCCTTTTTGCTCCAGCGCCTGACTCACGGCATAAAAGGCCTGTACTGGGCACAGGACCTCGAAATGATCGGACTCGCTTTTGATGTCTTCGGCGCCCGCCTCGAGCGTCGCCTCCATCAGTTCCTCTTCCGTGGTCTTCTCGCGAGCGATCAAAAACTGGCCAACGCGTTCGAACTGGAAGGCCACCGCTCCGGTTCCCGCGAGATTTCCGCCGTTCTTCGAAAGCAAACTGCGCACCTCGGAAGCCGTGCGATTCTTGTTGTCAGTTGTCGCTTCAATAATGAACGCGACACCGCCGGGGCCGTACCCTTCGTAAACGACCTCTTCATAACTGACGCCCGGAAGCTCCCCGGTGCCCTTCTTGATCGCACGATCGATGTTGTCGCTGGGCATGTTCGCCGCCTTCGCTTTAAGCAGCGCGGTGCGCAGGCGCGGGTTCATGTCAGCCGATCCGCCGCCTTCTTTAGCGGCAATTGTGATTTCCTTGCTCAACGTGCTGAAAATCTTGCCGCGCTTCGCGTCCATCGCGGCCTTGTGCCGCTTTGTTGTAGCCCATTTACTGTGTCCGGCCATAGTCGATCTTTCCTTTGTATTGCTGCCTGGTTAGACCAGAGAGAAGGGTTTTACTGTATGCAAGGTCCCGGAAGAATCAATCCCGCACTCAGCGGCTGGCAGGAAAACGGCGTTCGCCGTTCCCCCCCGCCGGCCAGAAATACGGTTCCGCGTGATGTTTTCGGCCTTCCTTCCTCACCGGCTCACGCCGCCAGCTGCGCGTCGCCGCGCTCGTGAGAGCGTTGCTTTCCCGCGCGTCCGCCGCCTACTCTTTTTTCTTCCGGCTCTTGGCCTTCCCTTTTCCCTTTTTCAAATAGGGAGACGCTTGGACTGGCGCGCTGCCCGAACCGCCGCCCGCGGCACCGGCCGCCGGCACCGGTTCGTCCTGATCCCGCCCGCGGTTGATCAAGAACTGCTGCAAAATCGTCAGAAGGTTCTGAACCGTCCAGTACAAGACGAGCCCGGAGGAAAAGTTATAACAGAAGATAAAGAAGATGAACGGCATCATCCGGAAGATCTTCTGCTGCGCGTTATCCATCGCCATCGGCATCATCCGCATCTGGTAGAACATGGTGACGCCCATAAACAGCGGGAGAATGTTCAGCGGAAAACCGAAAATGTAGGCGACAGTGTCAGGCGCGGAAAGATCTTGAACCCATAAAAACTCCGCGAACCGGAGCTCCGATGCACTCATGATCATCCGAAAAAGCGCAAAGAAGATCGGTATTTGCACGAGCATCGGAAGACAGCCGCCGACCGGATTGACCTTGTGCTCCTTAAAGAGCTTCATGGTCTCCATCTGCATCTTCTTCGGGTCGTCCTTGTACTTCTCCCGAAGCGCCTTCATCGGCTCCTGGATCTTCGCCATCCGCTTCGACGAGCGCGCGGACGCGGCGGTCAACGGCCACAGAAGCGTCTTGATGATCACCGTGACCAGGATGATCGCGACACCGAAGTTCGGCACCCATCGCTCGATCGCGATCATCATGCTCAGGAGCAGCTTGCTGATGAATCCAATAAAGGCCCAGCCAAACTGCATCACACGGTCCTGCTCCTGCCCCAGCGTCTCAAGCCGGCGAAACTCCTTCGGACCCGCATAAAAGGTTCCCGCGAGCGCCTGCTGGCCTTCGGCCTCCACCCCGCGCAGGTCAAAACGCATTTGTCCGGTCATTCCCGTCGCCGTCGCCGGCTCCTGACTCCCATTCGCTTGCTCGCCCGTCTCCTCAGCGGGAACTTCAGCCGGTTGAGCAATAAACCCCTTCGCCGGCGTCTCGGGTGTGAAAATGCTCGTGAAAAACTGGTTTTTCACCGTCGCCCACACGACTGGCATGGTTCGCTGGATCGTCTCCTTCGGCTCTCCCGACGTCAGGCCCACCCACGCCAGAAATCCGCCTCCTTCGAACTTCGCCGGTGTGAGAAAATCGAAATCGTCGCCGTCAAAGAAACCAAAGTTCAGGTGCTGAATCCCGATCGTGCGCCGACCGGTCGGACTCGCGGTTCCGAGATGAACCCCAAACTCCCGCAGCAAAAGCGCCTGTCCGGTCAGGTTTTGAAAGATCGTCTCATGATGCACCAAATAGGCGTTCGGATCGTGCCGGCCTGCTTCCAGCTCAATCCGGTAACGCCTCACCACCTCGATCGAATCGCCCACCCGCGCCGAATACGTCAGCTCGGTCTCCGTCTGCTCGACCAGCTGAAATGGTGTCTCCGGCCCCGCGCCGGGAAAATCGACCAGCCCAAGCGCCGGCAGCTCGCCGCTCTCGTTGAGGACATAGCGCTCTTCACTCCCCTTCGTCCGTTCGTATTCCTTCAGGTAAACCCGCTTGATCGCACCGCCCAAATTCGTGAACTCGACGATAAAATATTCGTTCTCCAAACGAACCAGACTTTCCTCAACCTCCTCGGCCGGCGGCACGGGGGTGACCGGCTCAATCGCGGACGGCTGCTCGGCGACTTCCTCTCCTGCCGGTTTCGCACCGGGCGTCATGCCGTCCGTTTCGGCCGCTGGCGCCGAATCCGGCTGCGCGGGCGGCGGCTGAGACGGGCGCTGAAACACCATCAGCGTGAACGCCGCCATGAGCAGCAAGACCCCGATTGTTGTATTCTTTTTATCCATCAACAAGTAATCTGTCTGAAACTCTGTCGCGCCGTCCCGCTATCGTGTTCTCGAATCTGCCGGGTGGCCATGGCACCGTACGGTCACCGCGCTCGCCTCACCGGCTTCCGCATCCCGATCGACCGGATCATAGCCGCCTGGATGAAAAGGGTGGCAGCGCAAGATCCGGCACAATGCGCGCCAGCCTCCCCAAAGCAACCCGTGCCGCTCGATCGCTTCAATCGCGTACTGCGAGCAGGTGGGATAAAACCGGCAGCCGGCACTCGGCCCGAACAGCAATCGCTTGAGCGGCGACACGAACAGCTGGTAACCGCGAATCAACAGCAAACCGAGACGGCCCGGCATACGGACAGCGTGTGCCGTCAACGCCTCAAAAACTTTCCGGAAACCGTGCTCGGATTCGGCGGCACGCTTTGAGAAAACGCTGTTCGGTCTCGCTGAAGCGCTCATGGGCAAGAGTCCGGCGGGCGATCAAAACGACGTCGCAACCGGGCGGAAGCTGCTCTTGGTTAAGCCGAAAAACCTCCCGCAAGCGGCGTTTGCAGCGATTTCTGAAAACCGCATTGCCAACCCGCCGCGAGGCGATGACCCCGAGACGGCGGAGCGGCGGCTGATCGGCAGCCCTGACCAGGCAGGTAAACAAAAAAGTGCCGCAATCGATACGGATTCCACCCGACCGCACGGCCGCAAAGTCCGCCGTGCGGCGCAGGCGCTGCCTGGACGTGAAGCGCATGAGCCCACGCGGCTTGAACGGCGCAAAGCGCGATTAAACCGAAGCGGAGAGGCGCTTGCGACCTTTCCGGCGCCGGGCATTGATAATCTGGCGGCCGCTCTTCGTGGCCATCCGTGCGCGGAAGCCGAACTTGCGGGCCCGCTTCAACTTCGAAGGTCTGTAGGTTGGTTGCATGACTGTCTCTTAATTCCTGCCGGTATTGAACGAAAAGGAGTGAACATGAAGTTGCCCCCCACCCCTGTCAAGCCCCTGCTTGGAAACGATCAATGACGCAAAAATCACCCGCCGCCGCCTGGAACAGAGAAACAACCGGACCGCAAGGAGGCGCGGCGGCTCCGCTCAAAGTCGCCGGCGGTAAACAACGCCGCTTTTCGGGTCGCGAAACTCCAGCCGGTCTTCGGCAATGGCAATCAATTCGAGTTCGAACGGCGCAGGCAGCCGATCGCCGATCGTGAAAACCTTTCCGTTGATGATGACCCGGCTCCCGTTTTCGCCCGAGAGCCTCACGCCGGAAACGCGCATCGTCCGCATCAATGTCTCGACCGCCGGTACTCCTGCTTTCGACGTCTCAACGCCCGCCGCGTCGGTCCTGTCAGGCGAAACGGATACAACAGTCGGCTCTTTATTAACGTCTGCTTCAGCCGTGACAACCGTTGCCTCGGGTTCCGCGACAGGCGCGACATCGGGCAAGGGCAGACCGGCCGCTTTCGCTTCAACTTCCCCTGCAACCGCCTCCTCCCCTGCCTCCTCGACCGTCACTTCCGCCACGGCCTCGTCTTGATTCGACGCCAGGAAAACATAGGTCAGGAGCGCGCCGAGTCCAATCAGCATCAGTCCCGCCGCAAAAATCAACAGGAGGCTCAGCAGCGGTTTATTCAGACCCTTGGCAACCGCCCCTCCTCCGCTCGAATCAGTATCGGGCGCCGAGGCCTTATTGATTTCGTCTTGAATCAGACTCATTGCGGAAGGGGTTCCTCATCGAATTCTTCGACTTCGACTTCCTCGAAGCGAAAAACCAGCTCTCCCGGCTTCGCATAACCGAGACGCTGGCGGATAACCCGATCGACATACTCGGGGTCGTGCCGGAGACGGTGCAGACGGTCCGCTTTTTCCTTCAGTTGCGCTTCCTTGTCCGCTACTTTTTCTTCGTAGTAGGCTGCTCGGGATTGCATGTTTGTGTACTCCCGATAGGTCTTTCCCAGAAGTACGGAAAAGAATGCGGACGCCGCGATGAACAGCCCGCATACGAGAACCAGTATCGACTTTCCGATTTTCGGGTTTTTCATCGCCTAGTTAGAGAAATGCCACCTTTGATAGCGAAACACCTAAAATGATAGAACGAACAAAGACAAGCCTCGGCCATAATGACGCGTCGGATTCCGCGACGGCCGACCTGCACCGGAATTTCGAGGAAGCGGACCAGGGCCAGGTTTTTCGATTTTGGGACGAACTTTCTTCGAACGATCGTGAACAGCTGCTCGCCGACGCCCGCGAAATCGATCTCGCGGAGATCAGCCGGCTGACCGCTGGCGCGGGCGACGACCCTGCCAGCGGTGACTTTTCCACCCTCGAACCGGCTCCGTTTCTCCATCTCCCCAAAACGAAAGCGGAACAGCAGGAATGGCGGGAAGCCGCGCAAATCGGTGAAGAAGCTCTTCGCCAAGGAAAGGTCGCCGCGTTCACCGTTGCCGGCGGTCAGGGCACCCGGCTCGGGTTCGACGGCCCGAAGGGGACGTTCCCCGTGACCCCGGTTACCAAGAAATCGCTGTTTCAGGTATTCGCCGAACAAATACAAGCCGCGCGCGCGCAATTCGGCGCTGCGATCCCGTGGTTCATTATGACGAGCCACGTCAATCACGCGGAAACCGAGGCTTTCTTTCGTCAGCACCAATTCTTCGGACTGCCCGAAGGCGACGTGTTTTTCTTTCGACAAGGCAGGATGCCCGCTGTCGATCCAAACGGCAAAATTCTCCTCGAATCCAAAAACCGGATCGCGATGTCGCCCGACGGTCATGGCGGCTCGCTTCGCGCCCTTTGCCGGAGCGGTGCCATCGCGATGATGGAAGATCGCGGGATCGAAACGATCTCCTACTTCCAGGTGGACAACCCCCTCGTCCACGCCATCGACCCGGTCTTTCTCGGCTTTCACCTCAGGGAGCAATCGGAGATGTCGAGCAAGATGATTGCGAAACGCTCGCCCGACGAAAAGGTCGGCGTCTTTGCGCAGCGAGACGGCAAGATGCTCGTCGTCGAATACAGCGACTTGCCCGCCGCGTTCGCCGAAAAACACGACGACTCAGGCGCGCTCCTCTTCGGCAGCGGCAGCATCGCCATCCATTTGCTCGCGGTTCCCTTTGTCAAAAAGCTCGGCGAGCGTGCCGACGAAGGCGGCCCGGTTCTCCCGTTCCACCGGGCACGAAAAAAGATCCCGACGATCGACGAGAGCGGCAACCCGCTGAAACCGTCCGAGCCAAACGGTATCAAATTCGAGATGTTCGTGTTCGACGCGCTCCCGTTTGCCCGCAATCCGCTCGTCATCGAATCCCGGCGCGAAGACGAATTTTCGCCGGTGAAGAACGCGGAGGGATCCGACTCGCCCGCAACTTGTCGCGATGACCAGCTCCGGCGCTTTGCCCGCTGGTTCCGCGCCGCCGGCATTCCGCTCGAAACCGACGCGAGCGGCTTGCCGTCCATCGCCATCGAGGTCAGCCCCCTTTTCGCGACCGATGAGGCGGGCTTTATCCAGGCATGGCAATCGCTCGAGCCGAAGCCCCCCGTTCAAGACGGTCTGGTTCTCTAGCCGCAATGTTTATTCACAGTTCCCTCATTCCAGATTCCACAACATGAACCTTCTCGAAAAAATCCAACAGGCGCGCACCAAGGGGAAACTTCTCGAATCGGCGGCCGAGAACCTCACCGAATGGCTCGAAGCCGGCTTTCTCCCGGAATGGGCCGTTGAGAGTCTCAATGAACTGGTCGAAACCGAAGCTTGGGATGAATTGAGCGACCGCTTCTTCCAGCCGCTCGAATTTGGAACCGGCGGAATGCGCGGACGGACGATCGGGCGGATCAGCACCACGGCGGAACGGGGTCCGGACAGCACAGGGCCCCATCCGGCGCATCCGGCGGTCGGCAGCAACGCCCTCAACGACTTCAACGTCATCCGCGCCACGATCGGTTTGTTCCGTTACGCCGAGCGCTATCTCACCGAGGAGCGACGGTTCGAACAGCCGCGCCTCGCGATCGCCCACGACGTGCGTTATTTCTCCCGGCACTTCTGCGATCTCGCCGCTTCCACCTGGACCCGCCTTGGCGGTCGCGCCTTCGTCTTCCCGGGAGCGCGCTCCACACCACAGCTCAGTTTCACCCTGCGCCGCCTCCGCGCGACCGCCGGTGTCGTCATTACCGCCAGCCATAATCCTCCTCACGACAACGGGTTTAAAGTCTACTTTGAAGACGGAGGACAAATCGTCGAACCTCACGCGAGCGGAATTATCAACGAGGTGAATAATGTCCGGCTCGCCGACATTCCGCCGTTTCTCCAAATCAATCTCGACGGCGTCATCGAAATTCCCGACTGGGCCGACGCCGCCTACCGGGACGAAGTCGCGAGCGTCATCCTCGATCCAGACGTTTTCAAGGACAACCCGCTCAAGGTAGTCTTCAGTCCGATTCACGGAACCGCTGCCATCCAGTCGGTTCCGCTGATGGAACAGTTCGGTATTTCCTTTGAAACGGTCGAAGAGCAGATGGTCCCGGATCCCGCGTTCTCCACCGTCGAAAGTCCGAATCCGGAAAACGCCGAAGCTCTCTCGAAGGCGATTGCGCTCGCTGAGCGCTCGGGTGCCGATGTCGTGATTGGAACCGATCCCGACTGCGACCGCATGGGCGTCGCCGTCCGGAGCGCCGACGGAAGAAGGATGGAGCTCCTCTCCGGCAATCAGATCGGCGCCCTGCTCGCCGAGTATCGGATTCTCAAATACAAAGAACTCGGCTGGCTGCCGCCCGAAGGCACTTCCTCCGCGGCCGTTATCAAGACATTTGTCACGTCCGACCTGCAAGACGCGATCGCCCGGGCCCATGGTCTCAAAGTGATCAATACACTTACCGGCTTTAAATGGATCGCAGAAAAGATCAACGGCTGGGAGAAAGTGCTTGTCCGCAATCTGTTCGAGAAAACCGGTATTGCTCTCGACTACGACCGAACCGAACGGCGGCGGCGCGCCGAGCTGCTCCAGGAATACAGCACGTTTTACGTCTTTGGCGGCGAGGAGAGCTACGGCTACCTTTCGGGTGATCTCGTTCGCGACAAAGACGGGAATGGCGCGGTCCTGATGTTCTGTGAGCTGGCCGCCGCCGTCAAAAAGTCCGGAAAGTCGATCCCAGAACATCTCGACGATTTGTATCGGAGATACGGGTACTACGACGAGCTTCTTGGACAAATCTATTACGAAGGCGCGGCCGGCGCCGCGAAGATCCGGAACATTCTCGACTCCTACCGCGCCAGCCCGCCGACCGAAATTGGCGGCACCCGCGTCGCCCGGATGATCGACTTTGGACGCGACGAGATACACGACGCCGACGGAATGAAGATCCCGAACCAGAACTTTTACATGCTCGAGCTCGAGAACGGCTATTCCTACGCCGTCCGGGGCAGCGGAACCGAGCCGAAGATCAAGTTCTACTTCTTCGCGAAAGAGGAAACAAAGAATGGCGATCTCGCGACGATTAAGGAAACTGCGCTCCGGGCACTCACAGCTCTCCGCGACGCCGTTCAGGAAGACGCCGCGGCCCGGGCCGATCAGCCCGCCCCGGTCACGGCCACTTCCTCACAGACGACTTAATGCCCGACGAGACCGATGCGCGAAATCTCCATCGCAACGCACCTCTGAGGAACCTAACGGCATAGCAAGCGCAGTACATTCGTTCAGCGGGGACATCCCTCCGCGGATCGCTCGAAGGGCTTGATAACTGAGCCCAGGGTACCAGTGGAACAAAAGAATAAGCCTTGAAGGGGCGACCTAGCCGATAGGATGGCTGATTCGCCCTTTCAAGGCTTTCCGCATTTTCTCCAATTGTAATCGGAACGCTGCCGCCCTTATGTCGCCCCCCTTGGCACCTCCGATCGCCGAGCATCGTACCTCCGAAACCTCAGCTCTCGCCATTCTCCCCCTCAACAGGTAAAGTACGCCCGCAATGGCTTCCGGGAGAAAGAGGGCCGACACGCAACCGCGTGACTATGCGGACAACGGTCTGAGCGATTTTATCGCGACCGATAAATACGCCCGTTACCGGCCCGACCTGAAACGCCGCGAGCTGTTTCACGAAATCGTCGACCGCGTCGAATCGATGCACCTCCGCCGCTTCGGCGGGTATCACAAGTGCCCGGATCAGTTTCTCCCGCCGCCGGACAAAACGACCGATCCCGCCCAAGAGCGCGTCCGCGCCTGCCTCGCTGGACGAACGGTTCCCGATTGCATCCGCGAAGCCTTCCACGCGGTTCGCGAAAAGCGGGTGATGCCTTCGATGCGCTCTCTCCAGTTTGGCGGCAAGGCGATCGAAGCGGCCAACGCCCGCATGTTCAACTGCTGCTTCAGCCCGGTCGATCGCATCGCCTTTTTCCGCGAATACTTCTACCTGCTTCTCGCCGGATGCGGCTGCGGCATTTCGGTTCAATTTCACCATATCAACCGACTGCCGAAATTCCCCAATCGCCCGGACGATCGCAAACTCCCCGTCGTCGATCACGCGGTCGCCGATTCAATCGAGGGATGGAGCGACTCCCTAGACGCACTGTTTCAGTCGTACCTTTCTGGATACATGGTGCGATTCGATTATTCACGGATCCGCCGGCGCGGCGCTCCCCTCAAGACTTCCGGCGGTCGAGCACCAGGTTACCGGCCGCTCAAGCGGGCGCTGGAAAACGTCGAGCAGATCCTCAAACGCGCGGGCGGCAGGCGCCTGCAACCGATAGAAGCCTACGATATTTGCATGTTTGTCGCGCGTGCGGTAATTGCAGGCGGCACGCGACGCTCTGCCACGATCTGCCTGTTTTCTCCCGATGACGCCGCTATGATGGAGGCCAAAACCGGGAATTGGATCGACGAGAATCCGCAACGCGCAGGCTCGAACAACTCCGCCGTCATCGACCGCTCATCCGGAACCCGCAAACAATTCCACCAGCTGTTCGATTGCCAAAAAGAATTCGGCGAACCCGGATTCTATTTTTCCTCATCCAAGGAATACGGCTGCAACCCGTGTTGCGAGATCGGCCTCAATCCGGTTGTTAGTGGTCCGTTTTTGGACAGCGACGCCGCCCGCCTGCGAGAGCTCGGTTTCCAAGACGCCCTGAACGCCGCCACCCGGCTCTCCGGCTGGCAGATGTGCAACCTCTCAACGATCAACGCCGCCAAGATCACAACGGAGGAGGATTTCTACCGGGCCTGTCATCACGCCGCCGTCCTCGGCACGCTGCAAGCCGCGTATATCGACATGCCGTGTCTTGGCCCCGTCACCCGTTTTCTCAACGAACGCGAAGCCCTGATCGGAGTCTCCATCTGCGGCATCCTCGACCGGCCCGATCTGCTGCTGAAACAAGAGGTGCTCGAATGCGGCGCGGCCATCTGCCGCACCGCCAACGCCGCCGTCGCGGCCGCGATCGGAATCCGGCCCGCAGCGCGGACGACTTGCGTCAAACCTGAAGGCACGACTTCGCTCCTCCTCGGTGCCGGTTCGGGAATTCACCCCCATCACGCCAAACGTTACTTTAGGCGGGTCCAAGTGAATCGCGACGATCCCGTCTATCGCCATTTCGCAAAGGTCAACCCGCATATGATCGAACCGTCCACGCATCACCCGGAAAGTGATGATGTCATCATATTTCCTCAAACCGCCCCGCCCGGCGCGATCGTCCGAGGCGACCTTGGCGCCATTGATTTTTTGAAAGCAGTCAAGTTCGTCCAGCAGCATTGGGTGCAGGCGGGCCGGGCCTTCGACGACATATCTCCGTCGCTTCATCACAATGTGTCAAACACATGTACGGTGCGGCCGGACGAATGGGACGCGGTCGAAGATTTTATTTGGCGAAACCGCCGCTACTTCACCGGGATCTCCCTCCTCCCCTACGCGGGCGACAAAATCTACCCGCAGGCCCCGCGCGAGGAAGTCATCACCGAAGACGACATCGCCCTTTGGAATCGGCTGGTGTATCGGAAAGTTGATTACGCCACCCTCAGAGAAGAATCCGACGAAACCCGCCCCTACGAGACCCCCGCCTGCACCAGCGACGCCTGCGAAGCCTGACCGCGGCACCCGCCGTCTTATTCCTGACAGGGCCGCCTTGGAGGCAGACCTTGCCCGACATGCGAACATCGGCTAAGGTTGCCTCCTTATGCGGATTTTTCTCCTCATCCTTCTCCTGCCGATTACCGTAACAGCAGCCGAGCTGCCAACATCCGAAACAGCAATCATCGGCCGGTTCGCAACAGGTCCCATCGATACTCCGGTTCGAGTCGATTCACAAAGGTTCGATACTTTCTTCGCCTCAGCGACACCACAGAACTGGGCCGCGGAAGTTCAGGTTCGCCAGTTTTTTCGGAACGGCGGAAGCGAAATCGAGATTATTCGCCTCAACCCGAATTTGCCGCTCCCGCAGGCGCTGTCGCCAAACCTGAGCAGCATGAAACCGCGCGGGCTCGCATGGATCCCGATCCTTTCCGACTTGGGATTGCTTCTCATTCCCGAACTCTCGGAGCTTCCAAACCATGAGCGCAATCCGCTGCTCGAACAACTCCGCGCGTTTGCCGAATCCAAACATTTCACCCTGATCCTCGATCCGCCGAGCACCGCCGACACCGTCAGTGCGATCACCGAATGGAGAAACAGTCTGCCGGACAACCTCGGTTTCGCCACGCTCTATTATCCGCAAATTCTTGTCGGCCCTGCCGCAATCGGAGGCGGTTCCGGTTCTCCCTTCTCTATCGGCGCCAGCGGTTCTGCCGCCGCACGAATCGCCCAAAATGATTCCGCCAACGGAATTTGGAATCCGCCCGCCGGACTCGACCTCATTCTCGAAGTCGATGGATTGGCGGCCACTTTAAATAACGCCGAAATCGACCAGCTGAACAGCGCCCACATCAACGTAATTCGTGATCTTCTCTCCACCGGAATCGTGCTTTGGGGAGCTCGCACCCTCGACCAAACGGATGTCGAAAACCGCTACCTGCCCGCCGCTCGCGCGAAGCGCTGGATCGCTCACAGCCTCCAGCGCTCGCTCGCCTTCGCCGCGTTCGAAGAGAACAATCCTGCCCTCTGGAGCTCCCTTCGCTCGTCCGCTGAAACGTTTCTCCAGGACCTCTATGTTCGCGGGGCTCTCCTTGGAACCAAACCGGAACAAGCTTATTTTGCTCGCTGCGACGCGACAACAACCACCGCCGGCGATATACAAAATCACCGCGCAAATGTCATTGTCGGTATCGCTCTCCTCGCCCCCGCGGAATTCTATATCGAAACAATTTCCCTGCAAACGCTCAACCCCAGCCAGACGCCGCCGCGGTCTCAGCCGATTTTAGGAGCTTCCGCCGCTGGTGAACTGACCGCCTTCTACTCAACCGCTCCGGGATTTCACTTTACTCCCGAGCAAACCGGCGATCTCTTGACGGAACCATGGACCCCTGGACCCCGGCGCCCCGGCGACGGTTCCTGGCAGCGCCTCTCGCTTCCGCTCGACGAAAACCAGGGCTTCCTCCGTATCCGGATCGACTGACGGCGGTCTCTTCTATTCTCTCCGCTCCTCCTCTGCGGGCAGCCTTTCGCGCCGAACTGGTCTCTCCTCGATTCCGCGAACTTCGACCATTGCCACAACAGCGGCACCCGCCCGAGCCCCGTCGCTCGCGTGCGCGGGGGCAATCGCCTCGGCCATGAGCAAACGCGCCGCAGCGCGAAGCTGCCCTACATGCGGAATGAGCAGCTTTGGACCCAAAGTAAAATCTGAATCATAGCGGAGATACGGGAGAGCGGCGGCCGCTTTGAGAAGATCGATCGCGGGAACATACTTTTCGATTGTTGCAGCTGCTGCTGCAACCTGGTCCTCCGCCACAGGCTCGACCTCCTGCGCCAACTTGGTCAAATTGGATAGCTGCTCCTCTTCCTCACGCGACAACTTCATCTGACTGAACGCGCGATCATAAACCGGGGCGGCATTCTCGGCGGGATCTCTTCCGTGTTCGTGGTAGAGTTTGTTCACCTCCGCGGCGGTAACGGGAAGTCCCGCCTCTCGCAGCCGGGTCACCTGCTCTTCATAAGCGGCTTCGGCGCGATCCCACGAGATCGAAAGCAGAACCGCGGGGATGAGCAGAAGGAAAATCACCACCGCTGTGGCGACGACGGTCACCCAAACCCAACGTTCAATTTTCGCGGACCGGGAATGGCGGGGCTGGCGGTTGGGCATGTCTTCAAGAAATGCGGGTTCAATCTAAATCCAGCACTAAGAATCTACCCAGCGCCTCTGCGCTTGTGACTGGCTCCAGACAGCGCGTCCCGACACAGAGCTGGTAGCCTGACGGTTGCTCCGGCGATTCGTCCGCCAGGACATAAAGCGGCCGCCATGGCTGCTGCCGGAGCAGCGCGGCGAGCGGCGCCCAATCGCCGCCGCCGTCTTTTACCCGCAAAACCTCGATGCCGTGCAACTCCACCGCGAGCCCGGTAAGCGCGTGTCCGAGGGCGTTCGGCGCCTGACGAGCGTTGCCGGAGTAGGCGCTTTTCAAACGGCTGAATTCCTTGCCGAAAATCTCCTCGCCGGTGATCGCATGCAGCACGGAAAAGAGGTGCAGCAAACTGGAGTTGCCGGCCGGCTCCGCGCTGTCGAGCCACTCCTTCCTCCGGCTGACCAGCCGTTCGTGGTCCGACGAAGTGAAGAAGAACCCCGGCTCTTCGCGGTCGCCGAACCATTCGATCACACTTTTTCCGATCCGCGCCGCCCGGTCGACATACATCCGTCCAAGGCCGCGCTCAAAGAAGTCGGCGCGCGAAGCCAGCGTCAAAAGCGCTTCGCCGAAAAACGCGTAGTCATCAAGATAACCGTTCAGCGACGGTTTGTCATGATGAACCGAATACAATCGGTCACCATCAAAGCGAAGATTCTCCCAGATAAAATCCGCCGCCGTTCGCGCCCGCCGGAACCAGTCAGGCCGGTCAAACGTGAATGCCGCTTCCGCGACCGCCCGAATGAACAAACTGTTCCAGGAGACGAGCTGCTTGTCGTCGCGCGACGGCCGAACCCGTTTCTCCCGCGCCGTGAGCAACCTTTCCCGGGCGGGTGCGAGCCGTTCGCGAATTTCCCATTCCGCCTCCACAAGCGCCGGATTCGACATTCCTTCAAAGTTGCCCGCCTCGGTGATGTTATACGCGGCGCAAAATTCCTTGGCTTCTTCCGCTCCGAGGACCTCCTCGACCTCCGCCGGCGTCCAGACCGTGAATTTTCCCTCCTCGCCTTCCGTGTCGGCATCGAGCGACGAATAAAACAAGCCGTGCGGAGCGAGCATCTCGCGCTCGGCCCAGGCGATGGTTTCCGCGACGACCGCCGCGTAAATCGGACGCCGGTATCGCTGCCACGCTTTCGTGTAAATATCGATCAGCAGCGCGTTGTCGTACAGCATCTTTTCGAAGTGCGGAATCAACCAGTAGCGATCAACGCTGTAACGGGCAAAGCCACCGGCGATCTGATCGTATATGCCGCCGTGCGCCATGGCCTTCAAGGTGGTCACAATGACTTCATCAATCCGCTCCGCCTGTTTCGGATCGCTTTCCTTGCTTACCCCGCGCCGGAGCTCCAGCAGGAAGTCGAGCGTCATCGAAGGCGGAAATTTCGGCGCCTGCCCGAAGCCGCCAAACGCGTCGTCGTGGGTCGCGCAAATCCGATCGCCGGCGACAAGCAATGTTTCCCGGTCAATGCGCGTTTCATCCATCACCGGCTGATTGAGGAGCTGGAGGTTTCGGATGATATTCTCCGCGTTCTCTTCGAGCTGATCGCGCTCGCGCCTGTAAAAATCGGCCACGCGCATCAGGAGCTGCGGCCAAGGAACAATGCCGTGACCGCGATCTTCCGGAGGAAAATACGTGCCGCCGAAAAACGGCCGCCCGTCTGGCAGGCAGAAAACGTTGAGCGGCCAGCCGCCGTGCTGATTGATCATCTGGACGGCCTGCATATAAATCTGATCGAGGTCCGGCCGCTCCTCCCGGTCAACTTTGATACAAACAAAATGTTTGTTCATCAACCCGGCAATGTATTCATTTTCAAATGACTCGTGAGCCATGACGTGGCACCAATGGCACGACGAGTAGCCGACCGAAACCAGCAGCGGTTTGTCCTCCTCCTTCGCCTTTTCCAGGGCCTCCTCGCCCCATGGATACCAGTCAACCGGGTTGCTGGCGTGCTGCCGAAGATAAAGACTCGATTCGTTCGCGAGGCGATTCATCAGCCGTGGACGATTTCGGTCCCGACGCCTTTGTCGGTAAAAATCTCCAGCAACAAGCTGTGCGGCATCCGTCCGTCGATGAAGTGGACGCGATGGACGCCTTCCTGAAGCGCCCGAATCGCTCCGGTGATTTTGGGAACCATGCCTTTTGCGATAACGCCTTCCTGCTTGAGACCGTCGACCTCACTGATCTTGAGCGTTGAGATCAAGGACGATGGATCCGAAGGATCACGCAACAGCCCCGGCACATCGCTCATGAAAACGAGGCGTCGCGCGCGAAGTGCGCTGGCGACCCGTGCAGCCGCGAGATCGGCGTTGACGTTGTAGGTCTTGCCGTCGAGACCTTCCGCGACCGGCGAAATCACCGGCGTGCAGCCGTCCTGCAAAGCCTTTTTGATCAGCTTCACTTTGACCTCAGTCACCTCGCCGACCAGACCCAGATCGATCCGGTTTCCGGCATCGTCGCGCTCCAATTTGCTGCACGCCAGAACCGTGTCGCCATGCATGCCGTGCGGCTTCCCGAGATTGCTCTCGATCATCTGACAGATATCGGCGTTGACCTCCTTATTGAGGGTTCGTTTGACGACCGCCATCGTCTCCTCGTCTGTCACGCGCAGGCCATCCGCAAAAACCGGTTTCAATCCCGCCTTCTCCATCGAGCGGGAAATGGCTTTTCCGCCGCCATGCACGACGACGACATGAATGCCTACCGCCGCGAGAAAAACGATATCGATCGCGACCCGCGCCCGCACTTCCGGATCGGGATCGTCCATGAAGCTCCCGCCGTATTTCACAACAAAAGTCGAGCCGCGAAACGTCTGGATATACGGAAGCGCCTCCAGCAGAACCTGCGCTTTCTCGATCAGACGGTCGAAGGTTTCGTTATTCACTTTTGTTAAAACGGACATAGCTATCGGTCAAATCGGTGGCCAGAAGCCGGAACGTTCCATTACCGCCCGGAACGTTCAGTCGGATTGTTATTGAAAAACGGTCGCCGCGTACAATTTCTTTCCACTGCTCGCGGTTCTCCGGCCGCGGCTCGCCGCCGATTACAGCCGGAACATCAGCATAAAAGATATCGAATCGCTCGCCGTCAAACGCGGCACCCGAATAACCGGCGGCGTCGGCCAATCGTCCCCAATTCGGGTCGCTCCCATACCACGAACTCTTTACGAGAAGCGAATTGCCGATCGCGCGCGCCACTTTCTCGGCGTCCTCGTCGGACGCGGCGCCCGCGACGAGGACTTCGACGACTTTGGTAATTTTCTCGCCGTCCGAAACGATCTTCTCAGCCAAGTAATCCGCGACCTTGAAAACCGCCTCCCGAAATAGCGCCCAGCCGTCCCGGTCGGACTTGCTGAAACGCGTGCCGGACGCGCCGTTCGCGAGGAGCAGAACGGTATCGTTCGTGCTCATGTCGCCGTCGACCGTGATCCGATTGAAGGTCAGGTCAACCGCTTCGGCGAGCAACTCCTGCAATTCCTCCCGCGCGACGTCCGCGTCGGTGGTCAAGAACGCGAGCATGGTCGCCATGTTCGGCTGGATCATCCCGGCGCCCTTGGCGATCCCGGCAACCGTCACGGTTTTTCCATTCCACTCGAACCGGGCGGTCACGCTTTTCGGACGGGTGTCCGAGGTCAAAATCGCCTGAGCCGCCCGCCGTCCTTCCTCATCGGATCGCGCGAGCCGTTCAGTCGCCGCCGCGATCCCGGCCGCCAGTTTGTCCATTGGGAGACGTTCGCCGATCCGGCCGGTCGAGCAAACCAGGACCGATTCGGGAGCGACCTTGAACCCCTCGGCCGCCAAGCGCGCCATCTCCCGGGCATCCTCCCAGCCGCCGCGCCCGGTGCAGGCGTTGGCATTTCCGCTGTTCGCGATAATCCCGTGAACCGGCCCCGGCTGGGCGAGCACCTCCTGACATTGCCGCACCGGCGCTGCCTTCACCGCGTTGCGCGTGAAGACGCCTGCGGCGGAGCAGGGACGCTCCGAAAATATGACCGCGACATCGAGACGTTCACGATCGCCCTTGTTCCGTATGTCACAAGCCGCCCCTCCGGCAACGAAGCCGGGAACGTCTACCACTCCCGGTGAATTTTCCTCAATTACCACCGCCATCCCGTTTCCCTCGCTCCATTCCCGGCCGTCCAATCCAAGTCGTCACAGCAGCCCGGCCGTCTCAGGGAAGCCGAGCCACAGGTTCATAATCTGGACAGATTGGCCGCCAGCGCCTTTCATCAAATTGTCCTCGGCCGACGTAATAATAAAGTTGCCGGTCCGCTCATCGAGAACCGCCGACATGTCGACACGATTCGATCCGACGACGTGCTGCGTGTCCGGCGTTTCATCGGGAGGCAATACGGTCACAAACGGCCGCGCCGCGTAGTTCTCGCGCCAGCAGGCGTAAAGCTCATCGAGGCTCCGCCCTCCGGCGGGGACAACAATCGTCGTGGCGATGCCGCGGCGCATCGGCGCGAGGTGCGGCGTGAATTGCAGCACCACCTCTTCGCCGGCCGCCGCGCTTAACTGCTCTTCCATTTCGGACAGATGCCGATGACGCCGAAGTCCGTATGCTTTGCTGCTCTCCGCCCGCTCGCAATAGAGGAAGCTCTCCGCGACCTTCCGTCCGGCGCCGCTCACCCCGCTGTAGGAGGAAATGACGATGCCCCGCGCCGGAATCAGTTTCGCGCGCATTAACGGCAGCAACGGAACCAGGACTCCCGTCGGATAGCAGCCGGGCGACGCGACCAGCGGCGTGTTCTCCCACCCTTCCGTCAGCTCCGGCAACACGTAAACCGACCGCGCGAGCAATTCGGGATCCGGATGCTCCTGGCCGTAGTAGGTGCGGTACAATTCCGGCGATGTCAGCCGGAAATCAGCGCTGAGGTCGATGACCTTCTTTCCGGCCGCCACCAGCGGACGGGCAAACCCGGCTGCCACCCCGTGTGGCAGAGCAAGAAAAAAGAGATCGACGTCTCCCCCGGCCAGTTTTTCGGCGTCGGAATCAACAAACCGCAGGTCGAGCCCTTGGCCGCGCAACGCCGGAATAACTTCGGCAACCGGTTTTTCCGCGTGCTGACGCGAAGTCACGCAAGCCAGCTCGACATGCGGGTGCCGTGAAAGAAGCTGCACCAGCAGTTCGCCGGAATAGCCTGAAGCGCCGACGATTCCAACAGTCGGCTTGCCTGATTCGGGACAGCTTCCCATGTCGATAGGCAAAAAATAGCCGGATGGCCAAACGAATGGAGAAACCGGAAACGCGAGGTGCCCGCCGAAAACGGCGGCCGCAATCAGCGCTTCGAGAACTGGAAGCGCTTGCGAGCGCCGGGGCGGCCCGGCTTCTTGCGTTCCCGCTCGCGCGGATCACGGGTCAGATGACCCGCCTTTTTCAAAACGCCGCGGAGCTCGGGATTGTACTGAAGGAGCGCCCGTGCCAAACCGTGGGCGACGGCCGTGGCCTGGCCGTGAACGCCACCGCCAGAAACGCTCGCACGAAAGTGCATCCCGTCCTTCAGTTCGGCGGTCACCAGCGGCTGCACCGCTTCGTTGACCAGCATCTCCTCCCTGAAATAAGCGGCGAGATCGCGGCCGTTCACCGTGGAGTCGCCCGGACCGGCGGCCAGGCGCACGCGCGCGCTGGCGGTTTTGCGGCGTCCTGTGCCAAGAAATTCAGAAGTCGTACTTTCGCTCATCGCTTATTCCTTACAGGGAAAGGGAAATCGGTTGCTGGGATTCGTGCGGGTGATCGGGCCCGCCGTACACCTTCAGCTTCTTCAGCATCTGCCGGGCGAGACGGTTCTTGGGCAACATGCCCTTTACCGCATGCTGGATGATGAAATCCGGACGGCGCTCGCGCATTTCCGGGATCGAGCGATAGCTCTCGCCGCCAACGTAGCCGGAATAGAACATGTATTTCTTCTGCTCTTCCTTCTTCCCCGTCAGCGCAACCTTGTTCGCGTTGATCACCACGACGAAATCGCCGGTGTCAACATGCGGCGTGTAGGTCGGCTTGTTGCGCCCCCGCAGGATGTTGGCGATCTTGACTGCAAGGCGCCCGAGAACCTGGTCCGAAGCGTCGATCACATACCATTTCGGCTCGACCGTCTCTTTTCTGGCTAAGAAGGTTTTCATCAATCGAAAAAGGAACAAACCTAGATTGCCGGTGCAAGCTGTCAATCCCTTTGCACCGGATTTTTTGCGGCTTTCAGGAGCCTGGCGCCAATCGATCCCCGCGATCGGCGCCAGGCTCCGTTCTCTTTCCGGACAAGAGTCAAAGCGAGGTCGTGTAGCCGATCGACCAAAACAGATTTTTCCCGCGCTGCCCCGGACCGAAACTGAACTTCTCCGCTGTACCGTAGCGGAGCGCAACCGTCACCGTCGACTGGTCGGTCAGCGCGTACGGCAAGGCAACCGAACCGCCATAATAATGATAGCTGTCGACACTGGACGTGCCGCCGCCCTGCACGCCTCCGTAGAGTTCAAAATCGAGAGCCGCCGGCAGGCCGAGCCCTTCGAGGCTGCACGTGTAGGTCAGCTTCCCTTCGCCGACGTGCGACTCGATATCAAAATCGTGAAAATAATAAAGCGACGCGCCCCAAGCCGGGTAGCCCGGCAGTTGCAGCGATCCTCCAAAATAGATCTCGTGAGTCCGGTCGCTCCCAGTGTCCGGATAATGGTACACGGTCAGTCCGAGGTCCCAAGCGACTTCCTCGATCGCGGGAATCGCAAACCCGTACCCGCCATAGTAGTTGATCTCCGAATCGACCGCATCGGTGGGCAAATTTGCCCAAATACCAGTGTAAAACCCGCCAGTCGACGCCTCGATGTTCGGCTGAAACGAGTCCTGCGCCACGCGCACACCGCGAAATACGTATTCAGAACTGTAGGTCAGATCAGTCTGGATGCTCAGCGGCTGCGGCAGGATCGCTGACAGCCACGAGGCGGAGGAGAGCAAGGCGCCGAGAGAGAGAGCAGGGCGAGAGAGATTTTTTTTCAACATACGCAAGGTTGCCATTCAGGTTTAGATACAGAGTTCTCAATGATCCCTGGCGGGCGACGGCACCAACCTGGTGCTGTTCCTTCCAGGACAAGGCGCCTCCAGCAAATGTCGGGCCAGCTTCTTCAAATCGATCGTCTCTGTTTAAAAAACACCGTCTCACGGATTCCACGCGACCCAAAACCGGCAGGGATCCGTCAGCTCCTCAACCACGTCATCTTCCTCAGCCACCTCCTCCCGTAAAAAAGTGTTCACTTCGCTCCACCCGGCCGCGGCGAGATCCTCCTCGACTTCAGTCTGATCCGGAACATGGACAAAAACCATCCCGTGCGGTCCTTCTTCGTAGACATCGCCAAACTCCAATCCCGGCCGCGGCGGACGCCCGGCCTCGCGTTCCCAAAATTCACGGTATTCGTCCATCTCCCGGTCGTGCGTCGTAAAGAGCAGCCGGCCGCCCGGTGCCGTCACCCGCCGAATCTCGCTCAGCGCCTTTCGGCGCCGGACGCGCCCAGGAATCTGCATCAACCCGCCAAACGCCGCCAGCACGCCGTTGAAACTGTCGTCCGCATACGGCAGGCCGGTCGCGTCACCGACTCGGAATTTCACTCCTCTCCCAGTTTCCTCCGCGTGCCGCCGCGCCACTTCGATCAGCTCCGGCGCGATGTCCAGGCCTTCCACGTGCCGGTAACCGAGATCCCAAAGGCCAAACGCCACCCGGCCGGCGCCGCACGCGAGGTCGAGGATTCGCTCTTCGGGATCAAACAGGTTGCGGATCAAGAGTTCCTCCGACCGCCACAGCCCCATTCGCTCGAGCGCCGCGCGATAATGGTCGACGAACTCCGGCGCGTCGCAAAGCCGCCGCACATCGTCCGTCGTCAAACCATGATCCTCATTCATCATTCTGAATACCGCGTTCGAATCGTGCCCCGTCGCGCGCGCGGCAGCGCCGGCAGCCGCGCGCGCCAGAAGCTGCTTGAATCTGCTTTGACGGATAAAAGGATTTTCCCAATAAACGCGAGTTAGACACGAATGAAAAGGCGACAACGTTTTCGAGAAATTTTCGGATAACGGTCGACGGTGCCCTTCCCTTGCCTGTAATAATGACGGCCTTCCAATTCTTCGCCATGAATCAATCGAATTTCACCCTCGCGGCGATCGCCGCCTGCGCCGCATTCGTTTTCTCGCCCCAGCCCGCCCGGGGCGCCTTTTCTCTCGACGACGACGGCAGCCGCGTCACCGTCACGGAAGACGGCCAGCCGGTCTTCACCTACCAATACGGCCGGGTCAATCCGCCTAAAGGGACCGCGCCTCACTATTGGCGATCGAACTACATCCATCCGCTGTACGGTCTCGACGGCGAAGTGCTGACCCAGGATTTTCCCGAAGACCATCCGCACCACCGGGGCGTGTTCTGGACATGGCCGGTCGTGGCAGTCGACGGTCGTTCAACAAGCCCCTGGGAATTAAATACCTCCCGCCAGCTTTTCATCGAGTGGATAGACAAGGAGGCGACCGGCGATTTCGCGAAATTGCAATTTCTCGCCGGATGGCGCTTCGATGAACAATGGGAGCCGTTCATCACGGAGACGATCACGGTTACCGTTCATCCCGCGGAAAACGACCATCGAGCGATCGATTTTGTCATTCAGCTCACAAACGTTCACGAATCCGAGGTCGTGATCGGCGGCAGCAAAGCCAGCGGTTACGGCGGGTTCAATGTCCGCCCCGATGCCACTCGCGACCAGCTGACGATTGTGACGGCCCGCGGAAAACTCTCGAAGGACGCGCTGAACGTCGACTCCCCCTGGGCGGATTTCTCGTCAGCGGCGCAAGACAGCGGGAAGTTCGCGGGGATGGCCATATTTCAGCATCCGGATAATCCCGGCTACCCTCACCCCGGCTGGATTCTCCGACACTACGGATTTCTCGGACATTCTTGGCCCCACTACGAACGGATAGCGCTCGCGCCCGGCGAAGAGGCGGTCCTGCGCTACCGCCTGCTCATCCATCGAGGGGATGCCGAGACAGCCCGATTGGACGAACTTTACAGCGGATACATAAAACAACAATAAACCGCGCCCGTCGCTCACACGTAGCGATCGCCGTTGATGACATCGACCGGCTGAACGAATGCGACGACCGCGTATTGCGGCACATAATACTCGTTCAGAAGCCGCAGGATCTTTTCCGCCATCGGGGCCGCAACCAATGTTTCGATCCGAACGTTTCGCCGCTCCTGGCTCCCTGCCCTCGCGCCACGTCCGCCCTCCCCGCCAGCGGGCGTAACCGTGTATCCCCGCGCTCCCAGCCGCTGAATTTCACGGATGATTCGATCGGAAACCAGCGATTCGGCGACGACGGTGATCAGCTTGAGGGATTCCAATTTCATTGACCCGATGCCCTCCCGGCAATGAAGCGAAAGTAGCTCAACTTCGCCGCTTCCGCCAGCGCCTCCAGCCGCGTTCAGGAATCTCCTGAGGTCTCTGGCATTTCGGATTCCGCGACGGGCCGCGGCTCTTCCCTGGGAGCATTTGCGGGATAGTTCGGCCCTCCGTCGCGCGGCAAAGGGCATTTTGAAAGTGGTGGAGACGATCGGGATCGAACCGACGACCTCCACAATGCCATTGTGGCGCTCTACCAACTGAGCTACGTCCCCACTCTCGAAAGAAATGGAATGAAAAGGAGCATCGCCAGCCGGTCAACCTCGAAAAGCGCTTTTCTAATCGTCGAGCACGGTAATTCGAAATGCCTTGCCCCTGCATGAATTACTTTTCTCATGCCCGCTTCGCTCAAGCCGCCATGACGCAATGCGGCAATCCAAAATCAGCCATGTAAAAAATCCTCCCATCCTACCCATCCGTCATCCGAAACTCGAGACGGAGAGGATACGAATTGCCGTCCGGGGTCGGGCCGACGGAACCGGCCCGGTTGAAAGCGGCGAGAACCGACTGATCGAAGATGGCATTACCCGAGGAAGAAGCCACGCGGGCGCCGCTGATGCGTCCGTCGGCACTGATGTGAAAACTGATGGAAACCCGCAGCTGATCGTGCAAGCCTGCCGGTTTGGCCCATGCGCCGCGGACAGTCGCCTTCACCCGCTCAAAATAGGCGTGAAGCGCGGCTTGGTCTGACGGCGACTGCCGGCTGACTCGCTCGGCAGTTTCGCGAGACATCATCGTCTCGAGGCTTTTGACGATCTTGCTGGTGTCGATGCGCGGCACCGTGACCGGCGGCGCAGAAGGGGCTGGAGGATTTTGCCGCGGCGGCTTCGGTTTCGGTTCCGGATTCTTTTGACGAAACTCCTGATAACTGACCTTCGGCGGAGGAGGAGGCTCTGGTTTCGGCGCCGGCTTCGGCTCGGGTTTTGGTTCAGGTTTCGGTTTCGGCGGCGGTGGCGGTGCGGGGTCCGGCGGCGGCGGCTCCGGCGGAATCGGCACGAGAGGCACCGGCTTAAAATCAAACGAAACCGTTTCGATCTCTGGCTCCGGCTCAGGCACTGGCTCGGAATCCATTGGAGCGGGCGGTGCGAACAGCGTCATGACCACCGGTTCGGGTTCTTTCTTCAGTGGTTGCCAGACGCTGAAAAACAGCAGAAGTCCGACGAACACCAAATGAAGGATCGACGCCAGCACAAATGCGTTTTTGGATTCGGGCCGCATGGTTCCTAGTTTCCGATCGCCGTATCGAGGCTGATCTTCGTCAATTGGTGCCGGCCGAGGAGATCCATCAGTGTAACAACCTCCTGGTAAGGCAGATCACGGTTGGCGCGGATGTGGAGAATCGGGGGATCCTGCTGGCGGGCGAGGTCGCGTAAAACCGGGACCAGTTCGTCGCGACTCAAAGTCTCGTCTTTCCAGTGATACCGCCCAGGCTCCACGATCGAAATCTGTTCATGACGGGCCTCCTCGCGCGGTGTCTGCGATGACGCGCCTTGCGAAGGAAGGTCGAGGGGAATCGTCTGTTCCAGCAGCGGAGTCGTGATCATGAAGATAATCAGCAGCGAAAACGCCAGGTCGAGCAATGGCGTGACGTTTGGTTCGGCGATTGCGCTGAGTTGCCGGTTTCTTCTGAAGTCGCGTGCCATCGGTAGAGGTAAAACAAGCCTGAACGTCAGGTGTTTTCGATTTCAATCCGGTCAGCGAGGTGGCTGGCGTAGTTTTCCAGCTCTGTGATCATCGCCTTCGTCTTCGTCAACAGAATGTTGTAGCCAAAAACGGACGGGATCGCGACGAAGAGACCGGCGACAGTGGTCAGAAGGGCTCCGGAAACACCGGGCGCGAGCATTTGCAGCGTTACGCTTGCGCGCAGGGCGACCGCTCCAAAGGAGTCCATCACTCCCCAGACCGTGCCGAGCAGACCCAAAAACGGCGCGCCGGTGACGATCGTCGCCAGGAAGACCATCCGCGATTCGTAATTCGAACACATGCGCGACACCGCTCGCTGGAGCGCGTTCTCAACGTGCCCCATCCGCATCTTGATCCGATCACTCGGCGACCGCTCCCTGTCGTCGTGATCCAGCCGGTAGAAGGCTGATGCCGCTTCGCCGTAGAGAAAGCTGTAGGGAATATTTGGATTCACTTTTGCGGGCCGGCCGGCGTCCAGCAGGATCGGCATCTCTTTGAGACGGTCGTCAAAAGCGTAGTTCAGCTGCTGCAGTTTATTGAGTTCCAAGTATTTCCCAATCATGATCGTCCATGCGATCACGCTGAAAATGATCAGGAGCACGATGATGAACTTACCAGCCAGATTCGACTGGGAAAAATACGTCAGGACACTCGGGTCCCCTCCTTGAGCGAAAAAGGGCACGATCAGCGCATCCGGAATCATAGGGCGGTAGTGTTTTTCAATTCAGAATAGGAATCAATGGGAATTTGAAAGCCAATTGGTGTTGATGTTTCGAAGGCCAGCGGATTTTCTTGATTCTTTACAAAGACGATGAATTTCAAGGCAACAACGCTGCGTGAAATCGAGTCCAAACGGGGCCGGGTCGCATCAAAATCGAGTTTGGTCGGCTTCGACGGATTCATCGACAAGATCCGCCAGCCGGTCTCCCAGCGTTTTGGTCCCGGCGACGACTTTACGCCGATCCCGACGATTGCGGAATTTGGCGCGCGCATCTCTCGCGCGGCCGGGCAAAGCACGAATATCGAACTCCACCCGCGCCTCGAAAAATTCGGGGGCAACGGCCCGATCCTCGCGACCGCGCTGCTTGCCGCGGGAGTTTCACTGCGTTACATCGGCGCTCTCGGAAAACCGGAGATTCACCCGCTGTTCAAACCGCTCGCGGAAAAGGCGCAGGCGATCTCGCTGGCCGATCCCGGCATCACCCACGCCTTGGAATTTAAGGACGGCAAGATCATGCTCGGCGAGATGGCGAGCCTGGGCGAGATTACTTACGACAGGATGATCGCCCAAATCGGCGAGGGCGCGTTTCTCGACATCCTTTCGCGGGCCGATCTCTTCGCGCTGGTGAACTGGACGATGATTCCCCACATGAACCAGATTTTTCAAGGCCTCCTCGACCGCGCGCTGCCTGTCCTCCCCCCCCGCGACCAGCGGCTCTTCTTCTTTGACCTCGCTGATCCGGAGAAACGCTCCGCAGGCGACCTCACCGCCGTGCTGCGCACAATCGGGCGCTTTCAAGACTGGGGAAGCGCCTTCCTCGGTCTCAATTTCAAAGAAGGTCTGGCAGTCGCTCGCGCGCTCGATATCGAACCCGAAGAGCCGAACGAAGCCGGCCTTCGGCGCCTCACCTCCCGGATCCGGCAGAAGCTGCAAATCGACGCCGTCATTATTCATCCGCGCGACTCGGCCGCCTGCGCTACCCGACATGACACCTTCTGGGTTCCGGGACCGTACACCGATTCGCCGCGGATCACGACCGGTGCCGGCGACCACTTCAATGCCGGTTATTGTCTCGGACTCCTCATGGAAGCGGCGCCAGAAACCTGCCTCACTCTCGGAGTCTGCACTTCGGGCTACTATGTTCGCCAAGCCCGCAGCCCATCCTTGAACGAGATCGATCAGTTTCTCCGCGAGTGGAACGCCCAATGAGACCAGCCAGCGGCAGCAAGAAACGGAAGGGAATTTTCATCACCTTCGAAGGATCGGAAGGCAGCGGCAAATCGACCCAGATCGGCCTCCTCGTCTCGCGTATCGAAGCAGCGGATCGCGACGTCATCGTCACGCGCGAACCGGGCGGCACCGAAATCGGCGAAGAGATCCGGCACCTGCTCAAGCACAGCGCCGCGGGCAAAGAAATGTGCCCCGCCACCGAGCTTCTTCTCTTCGCGGCAAGCCGCGCCCAGCTTGTGCGAGAAGTGATACTGCCCGCTCTCGACAAGGGAAAAGTCATTCTTTGCGATCGCTTCCTCGATTCAACCACCGTTTACCAAGGCGTCGCCCGCAAGATTTCCGCCGATCCGGTCAACGCGATCAACAAGTTCGCTATCGGCGAGCTTATTCCGGATTTGACGATTGTTTTGGACGTCCCTGCCGAAGTCGGACTCAGCCGGATTCGGTATCGCGCGAGCGACCTCCCCGACCGGATGGAGGAAGAGAACATTGATTTTTACCGCAAGGTGCGTGAAGGGTACCTTGTGCTCGCGAAATCGTTTCCGGACCGGTTTGTCGTCATCGACGGCACGCAATCGCCGGAAACGATTCAAGAAGAAATCTGGAATGCCATCTGTCCTCTCCTCAACCGCTGACCCTCTGACAACGCGACCGGTGCGCGTCCTTCTCGACGCTCTCGAGTCGAACCGGCTGTCGCACAGCCTGATTATCAGCGGCGAGAATCGTGAGGCCGTCGAAACGACCGCTCACCACCTGGCGCTGAAGATCCTGAACGCGCCGACGAACGATCCAGCCGCCCTTCCGCGCCACCCAGACTTTTTTCCCGTCCGTCCCGCAGGCAAAATGCGCCAAATCGGGGCCGGGGCCGTCCGCGATTTGATCCGGTCCGTCCACCATTCCTCGCGGGAAGGAGGCGCAAAAACCGCGATCCTCTACGACGCCGACCGTCTCAACCATGCGTCCGCGAATATTTTTCTCAAAACGCTCGAAGAGCCGCCTGCGGACACGACCTTGATGCTGCTGACGACGCGTCCGCACTTCCTTCTGCCGACGATTCGAAGCCGCTGCCTGCATTTTCGCCTTCCGCCCCTCCAAAATGCAGAGGACTTCCCCGAATCGCTCCAAAGCTGGCTCAACGACTTCACCGAGTGGCTGGACGGATTCGATTCCGACTTCAGCTCGAAAAGCGCCGTTGCCCGCCAGGTTTTGGGCGCCTACGGACTGCTTTCCCGATTCTCTCCCCTGCTGGAAGCAGTCGTCGCCGCCTCTTGGTCCGAACAGAAGGAAGAGCTTCCTGAGGACATGACCGACGATGAACGCGAGGCTCTTGCACAAGGTCTGCAGACAGGGCTGCGCGCACGGATCTTCGCTGCAATCGAACATCGTCTCCGCGCCTTTGCTCAAAGACGGCTCACTGAGCCGGGCGGCGCGCGTGCGCTGACTAACAGCGTGGCTGATCTGGAACGGGTCGCCGGCCTGCTGGCAGTGAATTTAAAGGAAGGTCCCGCGTTGGAAGCCTTCCTCCTCGCCGCCCTCCGCCATTGGGGGAGAAGATAAAAAAGACTCAACCTGCAAACGAGCCGTCACACCCACCCTCCATCAATAACCCAATAAC
>CAZYAN010000001.1:42265-102580 GCA_964645585.1 uncultured Opitutales bacterium | reverse complement strand
ATAACCAATAACCGATAACCAATAACCCATGCCCAAAATCGCCTTTCTCGGCGCCGGCCGCATGGCCGGCGCAATGGTCACCGGCCTCCTCGCGAAGAAGGTCTTCGAGCCCGGTCAGATTATCTGTACGAGCGGCCCCGATGATACCGCCGAAAAACTCGCGGAACGCACCGGAATTCACGCCACGCGTTCGCTCGATGAACTGCTTCCTGACGCGTCCGTCGTTATCGCCGCGTTTAAGCCGCAACAGCTGCAAGAGATCGATCCACGAGTCAGCGAATTAACCCGGGGGGCGCTCCTCCTTTCCATTCTCGCCGGCAGCCGCATCGATGTCTTGGGCAAATCCTTTCCATATGCGCGAAATATCGTGCGCGTCATGCCGAACTCGCCAGGCCAAATCGGCGCGGGAATCTCGGCCTTCGCCTTTCGCGATCCCCCGTCCGCCGAAGACCGAACGCTGGTCGAAAACATACTTGGATCCCTGGGTGAAGCCGTTGAATTACCGGAGGCTCAAATGGATGCGGTGACGGGACTCAGCGGCAGCGGGCCGGCCTATGTGTTTGAGTTCATCTGCGCCCTGCGCGATGGGGGCATCAAAGCGGGGCTGGCGCCGGACGTTGCTCACAAGCTCGCGCTGGCCACCGTTGCCGGCGCCGCTCGCCTCGCGCAGGAATCGGGGATCGATCCGGAGAAACTCCGGGAACAAGTCACCTCTCCGGGCGGCACGACGCTCGCGGGACTGCAGGAGATGGAAAAACACGGCTTTCGATCCATTCTTGTCGATACTGTGCTCGCCGCCCAGAAAAGGTCGCGGGAACTCTCGGGGGGCTGAAGAACCAGACCCGCGTCAAACCGTCCCCGGAAGGAAGAATCCGTACAAAAAGAAAAGCGCCACGATGGCGCTTTCCATTTCCTACGGTGTTTCAGGCTGCGTACTCTCTTCTGTATCGGCTGATTCGAGCTCCGCTGGATCCTCGAGAGGAAACGCCGCAAGAAGTTCCTCTGGGGACCACGGACTGCGCTGACCGACCTCCGCCCGGACTGCTGCTACTTCTTCGACAGTTACCGGACCCGCATCGTTCGACCAAGCTTGCCGAATATACGTCAGCACACTGGCGATGTCATCATCGGACAAGCCAAGATTCGGCATCACGCCATTATAAGTCGTCCCCTGGACCTCTATCGAGCCCATCAAACCATTCATAACTACCCGGATGAGCCGCTCTTTGCTCCCCTGTACCCAGCGGGTACCGTCAAGCGGCGGAAACGCACCCGGCAAACCTTGGCCGTTCTGCTGGTGGCAGGCCGCGCACTGCGTATAAACCGCTTGCCCGGCTCGGACAACGGGATCGACTTGCTCGGCGGGTGCCGCATCTTCCGCCCAGGCAAATCGGCGACGGCTTTCATTGAAGCCCAGCTGGTCAAAATCGTCCGACCGCGACACCATATAAATGCCGGAGAAAACGATCAGAAAACTGAGAAGAAAAACGAGAAAGATCGGGATGGGAGAAAACCCCTCGCGCGGACTTTCTTTATTATGCACCAGCTCATCGTGCACGCGCTGGATGTCGCCATCCGAAGCCCCCGCGGCCTCGACAGAGTTCCAACGTCCGCCTGGTCCGATTCGTTTTGAACCTTTGTTCTGCTTACTCATGTTCTCCCTCTTCCTCGGTGGCAGCGGGCGCCGAGGGCACGGCTTCCGGCAGTTCATAGTCGAGGCTCAGGCTCCGGAGGTAACGCACCAAGGCTTCCGCCCGCTCCGTTGGCACCACCTCGTATCCAGGTTCCGTCGTCAACGGAAGCGCGTCAGGCGAAGGCTCACCCACGATTTGGCGCCTCTCATACAAAAACGAAAAGGAAGGCATCACTGACTCGTTAACAACCAGTCGCGGGTTGTAGAGATGAAGATGCTGATACTGTTCCCAGTTCAGGTGGCTCCATTCCTCCGGCACCTCGCGGTCACCGACGTTTCGAAGATCCGGACCCACGCGCAGTCCGCCGAGGTAAACGCGTTCATGTCCGATGTAATCGCGCGCGACGCTTTGGCGTTCGCCCCAGCCGCGGGCCGCGTCGGCACCGAAGTCCGGACGTCGAACTTGCTGGGTGTGGCACGAGACGCATCCCAGTTCGGCGTATACCTCGCGGCCGCGTTCCGGCCAGCCGAGATTAGGTGCCGGGTAATACGCGCCGGTGATCTCGTCCACATGCGGATCCAGCATGCCGTAGGAGGGATGCGTCGCGTTGAGGAAGATCAGCATCCACCACGAAAAGGCGAGGGTCGCGAAGATCCCAATGAAAATGAATAACCCGTTCTTCATGTCGATTGCGTTTGCACCTTCATTTCGGGCGGAGTTGCCAGCAAGGCTTCAGAGACGGCTGCCGGCACGGGGCGGGAACTCGTCAGCAATGCGAGAATATTCCACGCGAAGGCCGCGTGACCGACCAGCAAAACAATCCATCCGAGGCTGGCGACCGTGAGCCAGCCGCTCCCCGCACCGGCAAAACCAGTGTCGGGATTGAGCATCGCGGCACCTTGCACCCAGCCGGCCATGGCGAGGCCGCCAATGAGAAGCACCAAGCCGCTGAGCGCACACCAGAAGTGAAGTTTGATCATATTGGGGAACAGCCAGCCCTTACCGGAAACGCGCGGCAAAAGGAAGTAAAAGGCCCCAAAGGCAGCCATCGAAAAGAACGCGTAGCTTCCGAGGACTTCCAGCGCCGTTCGGAAATACGTGAACTGTAGAACCTCCTGAGCGCTGCGAAACACGGTGAGGGTCTGTGTCAGGTGGAACACAAAAAAGGCAGCTATCGCGACCAAGATAAACGTCAGACTTGTGCTGTTTCCCACCCGATGAAAATTCCCGCTGAGCGTGCTGAGCCAGTTAAGCGAGAGGATAGCGACCGGAGCCAAGATCAAGGTCGCACAGACAATACCCGCCGTTGGGACCCACGCGGGAACCGGACCGCTCGACAGGGTCGACACCCCGATCCAGGGAGCGAGGAGCGCGTAGGTCCAAAAGCCGACTTTCGCCAAATAGTAGTAACGGATCGGACGTCCTAGAATCTTCGGAAGGAAATAATAGATAAATGCGAGCGCGACAGGAGCCAGCCATAAGGCGAAGAAATTATAGCTGTACCAAGCCTCTACAATTGACTGGACCGTTCCGCGAACCGGCGCCCAGATCAGCATCGTGTGCGCGGCGGAGTAGATCCAAGGGAACCAGAAGAAGGCAGCCAGCAAATACCATTGCGACGTAAATGTGGTTTGGTACTGCCGGGAATGGAAGGCGTAGACTCCCCATGCCCCGATCAGCGCGTACGAAATCAGCAGAATCGGTGCCGTGTATTCGGGCAATTGGTACGAAAAATATCCGGTCGCCCAGCCGGTCAGGATTCCTCCCAGACCGAGGAGCAGCCCGATGTTCCAAAAGGCGCCTGCCACATACAGCAGCGGGCTGTTGCCTAGCCGGACCTGCGATAGGCGCGCCATCAGCCAGACCCCCGCGGCGAACACGGCGCAACTCGCCCAGCCGTAGAAAAAGGCATTCGAAGCGACCGCCTCGACGCGGCCATAAGTCAGCACCTCAATGCCATCCAGAAACCCCGGCCAATGCAGTTTCAGCGAGGCGACCAAAGCAAAGACGGAACTGACAACCAGCCAGAAGACCGCCCAGCCGGCGAAGTACCGGACCGGTCCGCGGATCGCCTGATCGATCTCCGCCTCGCTGACGCCGCTGCTTGAATAGGGCGAAGACCGGCGAGAGGGAACGTTGGAATGTGCCGTAGTCATCAATCTATAATCAAAAACAATCCCCGAAGTTTCATTTACTCGCGGTTGAGCTCCTCGACAGTAAGTTCCATCGCGCGCTCGATCGGGAGGCGCACAATTCCTTGCTGACGATCAATCCAGCCGTACGCGCTCAACTCCGCCTGCTCGCGCTCCCGGTGGTCACGCAGAATTTCCAACCGTTCTTCGCCGGTGCGAACGCCCCAAGCGACCGTGACCGGGCGCTGATCAACCCAGACAAGGGCGACAACGATCAGGAAGAGCGCAAAGCCGGCGATGGTGAGCAGGCTGCCAGTGAAACCATTTTGTGCCGGAGCGTTCGCGGTTCGGTTATCCATGGTTCAACGATTCAAGAATTCTCGGGTCGCGCACGGGAATCGGCTGCTGCCCTTGGAAGCTGCGAAGATAGGCCCATACCAAGATTCCGCCTATGCCGACAAGCGCGGCGATATCCCAGAGGAGAGCGAGGTTAAAGATCGGGAAGTCAAAGATCGGCTGAAAGTTCTCCGTCTTGCTCGGCAGAACGAAGTAATAAATTTCTACAAGGTGGAACACCAGTATCCAGACGGACAGCAGGATCATGTTAGCCGTCTTGATCTTGTTCGCGTAAAAGAGCAGGTAGACGAACGGAACAAAGAAGTGACAGAAAACGAGAACCATCCCGACGTTCCACCAGGAGCCTTGTTCACGCACAACAAAGAAGAACGTCTCTTCCGGAATGTCCGCGTTGTAGATAAGGAAATACTGGGAGAATGCGATGTAGGCCCAGAACACCGTAAACGCTAGCATCAGGCGGCCGATCTCATACAGATGATACTGTCGGAAGAGACCGTTCAACGGTCCGTACTTTACCAGCAAGGCGCAGATAATCACGAGAACCGCGAACGCCGCCCGCATCGCGCCCGCGAAATACCAGACGCCAAACATCGTCGAAAACCAGTGGTAGTCGAGACTCTTGATCCAATCGATCGCGGCAAAGGTCAGCGCCAGCGAGGAAAGAATGATCCCGATCGCCGCGAACTTCCGGTTCCAGGAAACCCACTTCGGGTCGCCGTCACGATCCTGGGAGAACGACGACCGGCGGAATGCCCAGGCGAGCCCGATCCAGATCGCGAAATACAAGACCGCCCGAAAGATAAACGCGCCGTTGTTCAAATACCCGGCCTTTTTGGTGTAAAGGATGTCGCTGCTCACCGCCTCCGTCGCCATCCATTTCCAAATAAAACCGCCGCCGTCGTAAAAGAGCGAGAGCAGGACGAGCGGAACCAGGAACAGCGCCAACCACGGAAAGGCAGTCAAACCGTGCTCCAAAGGACGGCGAATCACCGTCGACCAGCCAGCATCGAACACGTGGTGCAACATCACCATGAACAGCATCCCCAGCGCGATCGAAAGCCAAAACACAAACGCGACAACGCCGGAAAGCCCCACGCGCGACGCGGTTTCAGGCGACCCCGCGAAAACGAAACCGAGAACCGTTAAAACGATGCCCCCGATTCCGGCCCCAAGCGCGATTCGCGAGCATTTCCGCCAATCGAAGCCCGGAGTTCCGCCGCTGGAAACCGTTGAACTGGTTGTTGTCGTGCTGCTCATAAGCCTAACTCAGATCTCATTTCCGGAGGCACGTCGTCCACCGTCCCCATCCGGGCGCGCTGCAAAGCGCGGACATACGCAATAATGTTCCACCGGTCATCCACCGGTATCTGGCCCGAATACGCTCCCATGAGCCCGCGGCCATTGGTGATGACCTCAAACAGTTCGCCATCCGGCATCTCCCGGATGCGATCGATGTGCAGGTCGGCAACAACAGCCATCCCGTACTCTTTCGTAATCCCCTGCCCGTCTCCCGTCGCCCCATGACACGGCGCGCAATAAATGCCGTACCGCTCGCGACCGCGTTCCATCATCTCCCGGCTCACGATTCCTGGGAAACCATCCGCGAATTCCCCGTCCGCAGTGCCGCGAAAACGATGGTCGTCCGTGCGAAGCTGGCCCCGGGCCACCGTTCCTTCAATAGGAAGACGCGCGGCACGACCGTCAGCGAAAAACCCGCTCTGCCCCTGCGGGTCATACCGCGGCTGACGATCCATGTCCGGGAAGATCTCGATCGGACGGTTCGATGTCACTTGGCCCCGGAAGCCGAAAATGGCGACGCCCGTGACGATGACAAAAGCAAAAATGCTGAAAAAGATGCGCATTAGTCTTCGATCTCCTCGATTTCCTTGCCGCCAAGTTCCCCGAGCCACTCCTTGGTCCGCGTGCGATCAAATTTTGGATCCGTCGATTCAATGATGAGGAGAAACCGGTCGTCCGTCGCATAGTGCGCCTTGGCCCACTTCAATACCGGATGGTAATGCCTCGGAAGCCGGTTGAGGATGAACATTCCAATAATACTGCCGATCGCCGACAGCAAAATCGTCAGCTCATACGAAACCGGAAAAGACGAGAGCGGGCTGAAGAACGGGCGCCCGTGAACCACGAGCGGGTAATCGATCCAGTTCATGAAGGCGATCATCAGCATCCCACCAAAAAAGCCGCAAGTCCCGCCGATGAACGCGAACACCGGAACCAGCGAGCGTCGCATCCCCATCGCGTCATCCATCCCGTGAATCGGAAACGGCGTGACGACGTCCCAGCTCTTGTAACCGGCGTCCCGGACCTTTTCCGCGGCGTGGAGAATGTCACCCGTGTTCTCGAAAACCGCCACGATGCCGTGCAATTTTTCCGCCATGTCAGTGGCTCCCTCCTTTCGCTTCCGAATGGTGCGCGTGCGCATCGGCCTGCGGCATCACCCCCTTGACTTCCGCAACCGCAATCAGCGGAAGGAAACGGATAAAGAGGAGGAAGAGCGCTGAGAAGACCCCGAACGTCCCGACGTAGGTCATGATGTCGACAATCGTCGGCGAGTAATACCCCCAGCTCGACGGCAGGAAGTCGCGGGCCAGCGTGGTCACGACAATAACAAATCGCTCAAACCACATGCCGATGTTCACAAAGATCGAAATTATCCAGACTACCCAAGCGTTCTCGCGCACCCGGCGGAACCAGAAGAGCTGCGGCGAGATGACATTACAAATAATCATCGTCCAATAAGCCCAGGCATACGGCCCGAACGCGCGATTGATAAAGGCGAAGCCTTCAAACGGATTCGCGCCATACCACGCGATGAAGAACTCCATCGAATACGCGTAGCCGACCATCGTTCCCGTCGCGAGCGTGATCTTGCACATGCAATCGATGTGGTACTGGGTGATCAAATCATGCAGCCGGTAGACCGCGCGCAACGGAAGCATCAGCGTCAGCACCATGCCGAAGCCGGAGAAAATCGCGCCCGCGACGAAGTACGGCGGAAAGATCGTCGTATGCCACCCGGGCACCAGCGAGACCGCAAAGTCAAAGGAGACGATCGTATGCACCGAAAGCACCAGCGGCGTCGCCAAACCGGCCAAGAGCCAATAGCACATTTCGTAATTCCGCCAGTGGCGGTTGGAACCGTGCCAGCCCATCGCGGCGATACTGTAGAAGATATGGCGGATTCGGGTTTTCGCCCGGTCGCGAAGCGTCGCGAGGTCGGGAATCATCCCGACATACCAGAACAGCACCGAAACCGTCGCGTAGGTCGACACCGCGAAGACGTCCCAGAGGAGCGGGCTCTTAAACTGCGGCCAGATCCCGAGATCGTTCACCGGAATCGGGAAGAGGAAATACGCGAACCAGATGCGGCCGACGTGAATGACCGGGAAAATCGCGGCGCAAACAACGGCGAAAATGGTCATCGCTTCAGCGGCGCGGTTGATCGACGTCCGCCACTTCTGACGGAGCAGACAGAGAATCGCCGAAATCAGCGTCCCCGCGTGGCCGATACCGATCCAGAACACGAAGTTGACGATCGCCCAGCCCCAGTTGACCGGATTGTTCAATCCCCAAACCCCGGTGCCGACCGCGATCAGATAGATCACGCCCGCGATCGTAAACGTCGAAACAAACCCGGCGACGCAGAAGCAAATCCACCACCAGAGCGGCGTCTTCTCCTCAACGATCGAGCAGACCTTTTCGGTCACCCAGCCGAAACTCCGATTATTCTCGACCAAGGGCCGGCGCGGGAATGAGGCCGGCTGGACTTCTTTGAGAATCGGATGACTGACTTTTCCTTCGTGCGCGGCCGACATCAGTGCTGCCCTCCTTCGGCAGTTGCCGCGCCTTGCGGGTAATTCTTGCGCTTATACTCCACGGTTGTCAGCGGAAGACTCGTATAATCGGGCATGCGAGAGTTGGGATTGCGCACGCGCCCGAGATAACTCAGCCGCGGACGCGTATTCAGGTAGCCGAGCACATCGTAATTGCGCTCGTTTTCCTTCAACCGGACCACCTCGCTGTCGGGGTCCATAATGTTGCCAAAGACAATCGATTCCGACGGACACGCCTGCTGACAGGCCACCTGGAAGGCACCGTCCGGCACCATGACATCGTCTGATGCGCCGGCCTTCACCTTCTGAGCGATTTTCGCCTCGGTGATCCGCTGGATGCAGAAGGTGCATTTCTCCATCACCCCGCGCATGCGAACGGTGACGTCGGGATTCTTCTGCATCTTCTTCGTTTCGGCCATCCCCCTTGGCCCGAGCGGACCTTTGTAAAGCTGATCGAGATCGCGCCGGTTCCAATCGAAGAAATTAAAGCGGCGAACCTTATACGGACAGTTGTTCGCGCAGTAACGAGTTCCGATGCAGCGATTGTAGACCATCACATTGAGGCCCTCCTCGTTCTGCACCGTCGCGTTTACGGGACAAACCACTTCACACGGCGCGTTGTCACAGTGCTGACAGAGCATCGGCTGCGTGACCATCTGCGGATCTTCCGCGATCTCACGGTTGTCCGCATCGCCGCTCGCAAAATAGCGATCGAGGCGAATCCAATGCATTTCGCGCCCGCGCAGCACCTGGTCTTTGCCGACGATCGGGATGTTGTTCTCCGATTGACAAGCAACCACACACGCGCTGCAGCCGGTGCAGGTGTTCAGGTCGATGACCATGCCCCACTGGTTGACGCCATCGTGCTCCGGATGGTCGTAAAGCGACATGCCTTGGGGCCGCGTGCGAACCGCGTCGCGAATCGGCATGTCTTTATGATCGCCAAGATTGGGAGGAGCGTGCGACTCCATCCCCATGTGGGCGAAAACGTGAGGATCCTCTTGAAACGTTTCCAGGTTCGCCTCGCGCACAATCGCACGGCCTTCCATCGACCAGTGCTCCTGCGTATTCGCGAGCAGATACGTATCGCCAGTGACTTCGATCTTGCCGCCCGTCACGGCACCGAGCCGGTCGCCCGTCCATAGTTTGTAAGCGTTGAAGCCGGCACCCTCCGCGACCCGGCCGCTCCCCGTCCGGCCAAAACCGACAGGCAAAATCACCGTGTAATTCGCGAGACCCGGCTGCACATGGATCGGGCCTTCAATCGCGCGGCCGTTCAGGGTCAGGCGAACCTTGTGCGCGACTTGCCGACCGCGACTGATCGGGTTCGGATTCAGGCGCGCGACCTGAACGGGTGACGGTTCCGCCAAGACACCGAGCTCGCCCGCGAGCCGGGGACTGATGATTATCGCGTTGTCCCACGTCAGTTTGGTAATCGGTTCCGGACACTCCTGCAGCCAGCCATTGTTCGCGAACCGGCCGTCGTCGATTAGGTTGTCCCGGACAAACCGGACTTCGAGATTCTCCAGCGATGGCGCCGCCGGCACCGCTTCGATTTGATTGGCAAATTCTTGGAGGCCCTCCGGTGCGAGCGGCGCGTCAATCGACGCGTATTCAGTTCCTTCCCACAAACCGTCATGAAGGAACTTTTCGAAAGCTTTTTCACCGGGCTCGCCGATTTCAGCGAACGTATTCTGGACCAGTGCGTAGGCTTCGCGCTCCTGCTGTCCCGAGAAAACCGCGAGCACTTCCAGCTCATTGATGCCGCCGAACAGCGGCTCGATCAGGGGCTGCACCGGAACGAGCGTCCCCTCACGGGTGCGCGCGTCACCCCAAGATTCCAAGTAGTGTGTCGAGGCGATGTGGTGCTGGGCAAGCGCCGAAGTCTCGTCAACGTAGTAGCCGTAGCGAATGACTTCTCCGACCTTCTTTTGCAGTTCCGGCCAATCGAGATCCGCCGGCGCGTTGTAGGCCGGATTGCCTTCCAGAATCAGCAACGTTTGCACCCGCCCGCCGTCGATCGCCCGCGCGAGATTACGTAACGTTTGCGCCTGGGGCGCGTCGACCTGCAAGAACTGGACGGTTTGTCCGACATTGCCGAGCGCCTGATTGATCGCGAAAAGGAGCGCCTGCGTTTCCTCCGGCAGATGCGTTCCGCCGACGACCAGCGAGGAACCCTTGTGCTCGACCAGATCGCGGGCGCACTCGCGAATCCAGTCCGCGCCGTGATGATCGCGCCAGGCTTCGCTCTGCTCAACTCCGGCGGATCTGTCACGCAAGGTCCGCGCGACGCCATTTGCGACGCCGAGCGCCTCAAAAACTTCCGCGGCCAGGCGGGCGACAAAAGCCGGGACAAACGCGGAGGAAAGCCGCAGGCGATGATCGGCCATACCGCCGGTCAGGGTGAGATCGCTCTCCACCGCATACAGGCGGTTCATGCCGTCGTCCGGATTTGCGACGCGGCGGCCGCGAGAAAACGACTGGGCGTAATAAAGCTGACCGTTGCTGGGATTGATCAGGTCCGCTTCAACAACAAGAAGGCGCCGCGCCTTCTCCAGATGATAGAACGGACGCGCCGGCCTTCCGAGAAGCCGGGACGCGGCGCGTTCGGCCGCATCCTCTCCGGCTGGCTCATACTCAGCCCAGATCGCTTGCGGAAAACGGCTCTTCAAACTGTCGACCAAGGACCGCCGGGTCGGTGAACTCGATTCGCCCGCCAGGAAAGCCAAGCCGGCACCGCCGTTTGCCTGGTGTTTTTTCGCAATACCTTCGAGCAGTTCAAATACCTGCTCGCGGCTGACCGTCTCGCCGTTCGATGTATGCCGCGCCGCCCGGTCCGGATCGTAAAGATCGAGCACCGACGCTTGCGCCTGGATATCGGTTTTCCCGTTGGAGAAGGCGTAGGACGGATTGCCCTCGACCTTGGTCGGACGTCCCTCGTGGGATTCGACGAGGACCGGCAGCGCGCTTTTGCGAAGCGGCATCGAAGTCGCGTAATAAATCGGCTTGCCCGGAATCTGCTGCTCCGGCTGCCGGGCATACGGCAGGATGTTTCGCGCCGGACGGCGGCATCCGGCAAGCCCGACGCCCGCCAGCGCGAACGACGCGGCCATGACTTTCAAGAAGTGCCGCCGATCGACACCGTCGAGAACCGACGCGTCCACGGGAAACTCCCGTTCGAGGAACTCCCGAAAGCCCGGCGTATTGGCGACTTCGTCGAGACTGCGCCAGTAACTGGGCCCGGTCTGGATGTCAGCCGGTTCCGAATCTGAAAAATTCTTCTTCATTGATGACAGCCTGAACAGTTGACGGGCGGGCTCACGCGCCAGTTGTGGACGGCTTCGAGTCCGCGGGTTAGCTGTTCCTCCTCACTCTCCGGACGCCAGTCCAGATTGAAGACTTCCTCCGGAGGCCGGATGAACCGCTCCGGTTCCCGATGGCACTCCAGACAGAAGGCCATACTGAGAGGCTTTTCGTGCCGAACAACCGTCATTTGATTAATCTGGCCGTGACACTCGTAGCAACTGACCCCGCGGTTCACATGCACGGAGTGATTAAAATAGACGTAGTCAGGAAGCTGATGCACGCGCACCCACGGCACCGGCTCGCCGGTTTCATAGCTCCTGCGGACAGGTTCAAGGAGCGGACTGTCCGAACGGACCTGGTTGTGACAGTTCATGCAGGTCGAAGCGGGCGGCACGTTCGAGTGCCTCGACTGCTCGACAAAGCTGTGACAGTACCGGCAGTCGATCCCGAGCTGCCCCGCGTGCAAGGCATGGTCAAACGGCACCGGCTGATCGGGCGCGAACCCGACGCGCGTATAGCGCGGCTCCCAATAGTAGTAGAAGGCAACCACGGCCGTGACCGCCAGCACCAGCAGAATCGCAAGGATTCGGAGCGGCCATTGGTTAATCGACTTGGAAAAAACTTTGGACATGACTCAGCGGACGGGTCCGGAAAAGCTTTCCAGCGAAAAGCAGGTTCGCCCGTCCGGGCAAGCTGAAAAGTCGGACCCTTCGGAAAATTTCCCCGTAATCATTCAGCTCCCTGTCGAGTTCCGGGGGACGGCGCGCCGCTCGGGCTTCACGGAAGGAACATCGGCCCCGCGCGGACGCGAAGTGATGGATTCGCCGCGCGCTCCAGTGAAAAACGCCGAAAAGCCAGCCAGCGAAAATCCGGCGGCCGCTTTCTTCACAAACGATTTACGGGAGACTTTCTGATACACGACGAGTCAATACGGTGATTAGTTACGAAAACGAAAGAACGAGAAAAAAATTGTGCCGCTGACAAGGCAACCTCAAACGCGGAAAAGTTTCGTATTCCAGCCGGAGTATTAGCCGCGACCCGGCGGATTTCAGCGTCTGCTTATAACTTGTTTTGGCGGCTTGGGAAACATTTTTATGCAGAACTTTGATTCCCCAAAGATAAGAATCCCCCCCTCTGCTGAAGCGCTGATTTCGTCCGGAAACTTTTGCCAATCCTCCAAAGAACCCTAAGCGTTGGATACAGAACATGAATACCGACGTTCAAAACGATAAGATCGAACTTCCCTACGATCCGGCTGCGCTCCCGCGGGAGAAGGCCCGGCACTACATCCCGGCGGGCGAGGCCGACATCGCCGCCATGCTCGAGGCCGTCGGCCGCAAGGATCTTGCCGGCCTTTTCGATCACATCGACCCTTCAGTCCGAATGCGGCATCCCCTGCCGCTGCCGGAAGAACTCAGCTACAGCGATCTCCAGTCGCATCTTGTCGCGCTCTCCCGGAAAAATCGTATTCTTCCGTCATTCGTCGGCGACGGGCTTCCCCAATACCGGCCGGCCTCGATCTCCGACCATGTTTCCAGTATCCGAACGCTGGCGACTTCCTACACCCCATACCAGCCGGAACGAAGCCAGGGAACGCTGATGACTCACTGGATTTACCAGTGCTCGCTCGCCATGCTGACCGGGTTCGAAGCGATCAATATTTCTCTCTACGACCGCGCGACCGCCCTTTTCGAAGCCTTTTGCTGCGCCCTTCGCCTCACCCGCGGCACCGACACGGTCCTCGTCAGTCAGGCGATCTATCCGGGCGATCTCGAGGTAATTCGCTGCCTCACCCGGGACACCGAGATCAATGTGATCGAAGTTCCGGCCGATCCGCGCACCGGACGGCTTGATCCCGAAACGGTCCGCGCCAAGGCCGCCGAGGCGGGTGCCAAGCTCGCCGCCATCGCGTATCCGCAAATCAATACTTTTGGCATCCTGGAGGATGTGGATGCCCTGACCGACCTCGCCGCCGAACTCAATGTCAAGAGTATCGCGATCATCGACCCGATGCTCCTCGCCACCGGCGGACTCAAACCGCCGTCCGAATTCGGCGCCGCCGGCGCCAGCATGATCGTCGGCGAGGGACAGCATCTCGCGATCGGGCCGAACTTCGGCGGTCCCGGCCTCGGAGTTTTCGGCGTCCGCCACAACGAAAAAACCCGGAACGATATCCGCGCGACTCCCGGCCGCTACGTTGGACGCGCCCGCGACGCGCAGGGGCGCGATTGCCTCGTCATGGTTCTTTCCACGCGCGAACAGCACATCCGGCGCGAGAAGGCCACGTCGAACATCTGCTCCAACCAGGCGTTTCTCGCGACTCTCGCCGGCGCCTCCATCCTCGAGCGCGGCGAAAAGGGCATGGCCGCTTCGTGCGCGGCCGGACGCGATCGCGCACGAACAGCCGTCTCCCGCCTCACCGCTCACGCGGGCGTAAACCTCGCCTTCCCCGGGGCGCCGTTTTTCAACGAACTGGTTGTGACACTGCCGGTTTCAGCGAAAGATTGCATCGCGGGCGGACGCGAGTTCGGTCTCCATGTCGGCGTCGACGTCTCCGATCGCATCGAGGCATCGAGCGGAAATCATCTCAAACTGTCGTTCAGCGACTGGCAATCCGACGAAGACATGGACCGGCTCTTCGCGTTTTTCACCGAAGCATTCGGCCCTCCCCAGCCGGAAAAAGCTGTCGAGCCGATCGCGTTACCGGATTCGCTGCTCCGAAAAAAACCGGTCGGGCTGCCCGATATCCCCGCGGAGGATTTGAAGCGTTATTATTCGCGGCTCGGCGATCTCAACATCAGCCCGGACGACAGTTGTTATCCCCTCGGCTCTTGCACGATGAAGTACAACCCGCACATCAACGATTTCGCGGCGTCGCTTCCCGGCTTTACCAATCTCCATCCCCAAGCCTGCACCGAGGACGCGCAGGGGTCGCTTGAAATCCTCTACCACATCCAGGAATGGTTTAAAGGCATCACCGGCCTTGCTGGAGTAACGACCCAGCCGGTCGCCGGCGCCCAGGGCGAACTGGTCGGTCTCAAAATGTTTCAAGCGTACCACCGCTCCCGGGGCGAAAGCGGACGCGATCTCGTCCTGATCCCGCGCTCGGCTCACGGAACCAACTTCGCAACCGCCGCAATGGCCGGCTTCCGAACCCGTCCAGGGGCGGAAGGCCCGTCGGGTATCGTTCTTCTGGATGCGGACGACACCGGCCAGATCGACTTTGATTCTCTCCGCGAAATCGTCGAGCAGCACGGGCCGCGTATCAGCGGGATCATGATCACCAATCCCAACACCGGCGGCATTTTCGAAACGCGCTTCCGCGAGATCGCCGACCTGATCCATGGCGCCGGCGGACTTGTTTACATGGACGGCGCGAACATGAACGCGATCGCCGGCTGGGTCGATCTCGGTGCCATGGGGGTCGACGCGGTGCATAACAATCTTCACAAAACGTGGACAATTCCGCACGGCGGCGGCGGGCCGGGCGACGCGATCGTGGCCGTCAGCGAAAAACTGGTCGATTTCCTGCCCGGCGCTCAGATCGTTGAGCGCGACGGCCGCTACGAACCGGTGTTTCCGGCGAAAACGATCGGCTCGATGCATCGCCATTGGGGCAACTTCGCCCACAAAATCCGTGCCTACACCTACCTCGCCCGCCTCGGGCGCGACGGCGTGCCCCGCATGTCGGCGGTCGCTGTTCTTTCGTCGCGTTACGTTGCGGTTACACTCGAAAACGACTTCCCCTTCCTGCCGGCTAAAGCGACCGATGTGCCGCGGATGCACGAGTTTATTATTACCCTCCCGGAAGAGACGTTTGCGAAGATCGAAGCGGCCGGCACCCCGCGCGCAAGCATCATTCCAAGGATTGGGAAATTGTTCCTCGACTTCGGGTACCACGCGCCGACTGTCGCCTTTCCCGAAGTGTACGGGCTGATGATCGAACCGACCGAAAGCTATACGCAAGACGAACTCGACCGGTTCGCCGCAACGGTGCGCGAGATCGGACGGCTTGCCGAAGAGCATCCCGAAGTCCTCGAAACCGCGCCGCACTTCACGCCGATCGACCGCGTGGATGAAGTCGCCGCGAACCGGGAACTCGTCGTCAGTGAAGAGCTGGAGGACCTCCCCGAAGTCGCCGATAACCGGATTCCGCCCGATGAACTGATCGCCATGGATCCCGCGGAGGTCCGCTCCCGGATTCTAAAAGCAGCAAAAAACAGATAAGCCACGAAGCGCGTGTCCCAATAAACTCATCGGAACACGCGCTTCGCATGGCAACCGGCAAACGCGACGCCAGGATCCGTCGCGCTGCCGATCAACTTGTCACTTGGCGCCCAACCTTCCTATTCCGTCACGCCGCAAAGGAACACTTCGAGCCCGAGTTCACGCAGCGCCGCGGCTTTCGCGCGCAGGCCCTGCACAGCGGCATTCCGGTCCGGCGCGTAGACGACCTGGATATGGTTCGCCTTGTGGCGCGCCATCATCTGGTCGCGGCTGACACCTTCCAGCACCGCGTGCATGATCGGCCACTGCGGAGTCGTCAATCGAAGCCGCTCCGCCGTCTCCTCTTCCGGCAGCTCCACCACCTTGCCAAGGCCGAGATCGCACTTCAGCTTGCCGTCTTCCACATAGACGCGGCTCCAGACGATCGGACCCGGCTTGCTCGTCCCCGAAAGCGTGCCGCCGCCCAGCCGGAAATACATCGGCGGCTGCCGCTCGCTGCGAGCACCTTGCAACCCGCCGATAAAATGGGCCGGAGGCGCGCCCCCGGAAATTTCAAACACCCAGACAAAATCGTCGACAGTGCCGCCTTGATACTGGCGGCCCCACCGCAGGTCGTGCAGGGTCGTTTCCGGTGCATAACCGAGCCGTCGCCAGAGGTCGTAGGTGACGAGCGCATCGAGACCGGCGCATTCGTCCACTTCGTTAAAGTGAGGCAGCGCCTCCCCGGCATAAAGCTCCTCCCCGGTTTCCTCGTGACGAACCGGCGGACGTTCGACGTTGTTGAGAAGTCCTTCGACAAGATCGGATGCCGGCGTCAGGTCCTTCAGCCCTTGCTGGTACTGAATGCCGATCGCCGCGCACCCGAACTCATCGGCGATCCGCACCGCGGCGATATACATCTTGCACTGCTCGAGCACCTGTCTCTCCGTCAGCTCGGTCTCTTCATTACTGCCGAGATGGAACTTGATGCCTTTCTCGACGCACCAGTCGTACACCTCCCGTGCGTCGGCATCCGATACCGTCAACATCTTTGCGTACAGCGCCGACTGACTGAGCCGTTCCTTGAAAAGTCCGGTCGGATTGAGCAGCTCATCGGGAACGATTGCGTTGTACATTCCCATGCACCCTTCATCAAAGACACCGAGAATGCGCTTTTCTGTGAGCAATTGCTTGGCGAGCTCGCGTCCGGCCCGCTCCGCCTCGGAGTCGCCGCTCGCGTTATCGTACGGACGCACGTGGGAAACGTCGTGCTTCACCTCGCCTGTCTCAAGCCAGGAGCGGAGCCCGCTTCGGAAAAACTCATCGGTGAAGTCCTCGCTCCAGAGCGTTGAATAGCGAACCCCCATCTTTGTCAGGCAGCCGTTCAAATTGAGCATCCCGACCAGTCCCGGCCAGGTTCCGCTCCAATTGGCCACGGTCAGAATCGGACCGCGGTGCGTCAACAGGCCCGGCAGGACATGATGACTGTATTGCCAAACCGCTTCGGCGACGACCAGGGGCGCGTCTGGATCGATGGAACGGAAAACTTCCATTCCCCGTTTCTGGCTGTCGATAAAGCCGTGCTTCTTCACAGGATCATAACTGTGCGCCCGAATGAGCCGCGCTCCCTCCTTCTCAAAAGCCGCGACCAGACGCGACTCCATATCCGCCTGCGCGGCTTCACAATTCTGGTTCGCCGCAAGCCGAAGATCGCCATTCGCAATAAGAGTGATGTTTTTCATAAGCTGCCGTTTAGTGTTTCTATTAAATGATTCCCTTGGACTCCGCACTGAAGACCATCCCCGATCCGCGGATCATTTCGCGATTCGATTCCGCGGAAAGCGCGGGCCAACCGACCCGGCGATCAGTCCGCACCTTGTCATCCTGTAACGCGTTATCCCTGGTTCCCGCCTTCCTCACGGAGTTACGGCAACGCGTAACACATCTTTTCGGTCGATGGCGAACTGGAAGGCATCAGCGATTTCATTGAGCGGAAACTCGCGAGCAACGATTCGGTCAAACGGGAATCGCTGGTGATGTTCCTCTAAAAACTCGACCGCCTTCAAAAGATCGGACGGCTGATAATTATGGAGGCCGGTCAACCGCAACAGGCGCGTCGTGATGGTTTGTAAATTCAAGGATCCGATCGCTCCAGGGAAGACGCATCCAGCCAGGATATACCGGGCGCCGATCCGAAGCGCCGGCAGTGCCGCCGCAACCGCCGAAGGCTGGCCGCAGACTTCGATCGCGACATCGAATCCGCGCGGTCCCGCGATTTCCCGCGAAAGCTTTGTGAGCTGTTCCGGATCGTCCGGATCAACCTGGATGACATGGGTCGCCCCAAAATCCCGCGCCATCGCGAGCCGGTCGGGATTTGTATCCGCGACCGCGATACATCGAGCTCCAGCCGCCGACGCCATCGCGGACGCGCAGAGTCCAAGCAGCCCGGCCCCCTGGATGAGCACCGCGTCTCCGCGTTTTGTTTGCGCCGTGCGGTGCGCGGCGGCGACGGTCGCTGTCGCGCAATTTGCGAAAACCACACTGTTCGTCGGCAGCGTATCGGGAATCCGGTAGATCGCCGATCCCGGCACCAAATAAATGTATTCGGCAAACCCTCCGTTGAGCAGCGGCTTCTTCTTCACGGTTTCATGGCCGTATTTAAAGAGGGTCTCACATTTTTGCGGAATCTCGTTTGTACAGGGAAAACAATGTCCGCAATTCGCGGCGATACTCCACGTGACACGGACCCCTTCCGCCAGCGCCGCTCCAGCGGAATCCGTCCGGATGCCGTCACCCAAATGGACAATGACGCCGCACGACTCGTGCCCAAGGATGAGCGGTCCGGCCGGCGCACGGTGTCCGAGAAAAGTGTGCAGATCCGATCCGCAGATCGCGCTGGATTCAACGCGGACCACGACTTCACCGGGACCCGGGGCCGAAAGCGAAAAGTTCTCGACTGTCAAGGTTCTTTCCGCGGGATCGAAAACCGCTGCCCGGCAGGCAGCGGGAAGGCCGGCAGCTGCTGCTCGCGAAAGGCTCATAATAGAATCGTTGGTTGTCATGCTCGTTTTAAAGATCCGTGGAAGCACTTTCCACTCCCGATCCAAATTAAAAAATCTAAAATCTAAGACCCAAAATCACCGTCACGGAGTGTCCCACGGAAGTGAATACGTTTTCACGCGAGTCATTCCCTTCATCGCTTCGATCACACCTTCTTTTTCCCCGAGGCCGGACGATTTGAACCCGCCGAAAGGAGACCATTCGAGACGATAGCTCGGCTCGATGTTGACGTTGACGGTTCCCGTTTCCAATTCGGAAATCACCCGCTGGATCGACGGCCAGTGGTTGCTGACGACCGCGCCGGAAAGTCCATAATCCGTGTCGTTAGCAATCGCGATCGCTTCATCCAGTGTTTGAAAGCGGATAATCGGGGCGACCGGCCCGAAGGTTTCGCAGGAAACAACCTCGAAGTCGTTTTTGACATGGTCGAGCACGGTCGGCGCGTAGAGCGCACCGTCACGTTTGTGACCGGCGAGAAGTTTCGCGCCGCTGTCGATTGCTTTCTGCACGCGCGATTCGATTTGAATCGCTGCCTCCTCGGTGATCACCGTCCCCATTTCGGTCTCGGGATCAAACGGATCGCCGCATTTAATCGCGGCGGTTTTGTCGGCCAAGCGTTCCGCAAAAGCATCAGCGATACTTTCGTGAACAAGAAGGCGGCGAATCGCCGTGCAGCGCTGTCCGCCGTTTTTGAAGGTGCCCGCGATCGCAATGCTGACTGCCTCGTCGATGTCGGCATCATCTAAGACCAGCATCGCCGAGCTGCCGCCGAGTTCAAGGATGACGCGCTTGTATCCAGCGTTCTTCGCGATGTGGCGGCCCACAGAACTGCCTCCTGTGAAGGTGATCAAATCAACAAGATCGCTCGTTACCAGCGTTTCCGCCACTTCCGAATCGCTGCCGCAAACGACGTTGAGCATATCGGCGGGAAGCCCGCAATCGAGGCAAGTCTGCGCAAAATAATAAGCGGCAAGCGGCGTCCGGCGCGATGGTTTCAGAACAACCGTGTTGTTGGTCGCGATCGCCGGCGCGATTTTGTGAACGACCTGGTTGAGGGGATGGTTGAACGGTGTGATGGCACCGATCAGGTTGAGCGGTTCACGCATCGTGTAGATGCGGCGCTGCCGTCCGTGCTTGGAGACATCGCAAGGAAAGACCTCCGAGTCGTCGTCCAGGCTTCGAATCGCGGAGAACCGCAGAACGTCGATCGCCCGGTTGACCTCGTAAGCCGTGTCGCGCAAGCAAAGTCCGGCCTCAGAAGTGATCAGGCGGCTGACCGCATCCACATTCTCCGCAAGGCGGTCGGCAACAGCGTTGAGAATCCGGTTCCTCTCGTAACGGGAAAGACGGATCTTCGTGTTCCGGGTCCGCTCAATAATTTCGCGCAGTTGATCGGCGGATATCGCGGCGACGCGGCCAACGACTTCGCGGGTATAGGGATTCCGTACCTCTACCCATTCTCCACCGGCGTGCTGCTGTCCACCGAAAATTGTACCGAATTCGTAAATACCGCTTTCGTTCTTCATTCGCTGAGGATTCCGTTGCAGAGGAAATCGAGGATGTCGTAGTTGTTTGTGGCTCCGCTTGCAAGCCGGTCGGCATACCAGGGCGTGAGCGGCCGGTTGATGATAAACGGGACTTCACGCTCGTGCAGGCCGCCGTGCGAGCGAAGACCCTTTTGCACGGCAGATAGATCGTGCCATTCCGGCGTGCGTCCCAGTGTGGTGTGTTGATCGCCGAGAACGACAAGGTCACCGATCCGGTCAGCCGGAAGCTGGAAACGCTCCTGCGCCTCTTCGCTGCTGAGGACCAAATCGACGCCAGGAATCTCCCGAAGAATATCGGTCGCCAATTCCCGCTGGCCCAGATCGACGTACACCGTCGCAAACGAGCCGAGGGCGCCGTGGTGGACAACGTACGGATCGGTGATCGGCAAAATCACCCGAGACGGAATGCCTTTCTCCGCGAGGATCGTTTCGAGGAACTGCACGTTCGGCGAACCGTCCGGCTTCGTTTTCGCGTTCATGCCATGGTCAGCCGTGATCCCCAAGATGACATCCTGTTCGTCAATGCGTCCGAGAAAATGGTCGAGCCGGGCGTAAAACTGTTTCGCCTCCGCGTCTTCCGGCGCATATTTGTGCTGAACGAAGTCGGTCGTGCTCAGGTAAAGCAGGTCGGGACGGTGATTCCGTGTCAGCCAGTCGCCCGCCTCAATACAGTACACGCTGCACTCCGGATCATACACGCCCGGATTCTCGCGGCCGATCTTTTCAAGGATGCCCGAGATTCCGTTCTCCTCCTCGGTGGCTTCGTGTGCGCACTCAACCGAAAAGCAGATGCCCTTCAGGTTTTTTCCGAGCAGCTTGCGGAGCTTGTCCTTCGTTGTGACAACCGCGACGGATTTGCCCGCGTCGGCGAATCCGGAGAGAACGGTTGGACAGCGAAGATGCACCGCGTCGTTCATCATGATCTCTTCGTCACGCTCCCGGTCATAATAGAAATTTCCGCAAATACCATTCACGGCAGGCGGGACACCGGTCACGAGCGCCATGTTGTTGGGATTCGTGAACGAGGGGATGACCGATTGCGCGACACCCGAGCTTCCGCGTTCGATAATTCGTCGCAGATTGGGCATGACATCCCGGGCGGCCTCCAAGTACGCGGGCGCTGAGCCGTCAATGCAGACAAAGACGACCGGTTTCGAAGGGAATCGGTAGGTGCGTTGATTTATGTTCAGCATGATAGAAAGATCGATAGCGAGTTGAACCGGTTTCCGCGATTACCGCCGTACCGGCAAAATAAAGATCGCGCCGAGGGCGCACGAAAGAGCGAGAATGGCAAATATCGGGGTGGTGCCTCCTGAAATATCAATCACCCATCCCAGGAGCGGTTCCCCCGACGCCGCAAACATGTAGGCCGCAAAATTCATCATGCCAATCGCGGTTGCCGCGCGCTGCGACCCGACCAGGTCCGGACAAAGTGCCCAATAGCATGATTGCGGACCATAGACGAGAAAACCGGCGAGAAACAGGAGCACCAGTCCAGCCGCTTTCATCTCTGGAGGCACGACGTAAATAAGCAGCAGGATGACAGTCGCCGCCGCCAGAAACGCGGCGATCGGAAGGCTTCGATTGGAGCGGAAGAAGCGGTCCGACAAATAGCCGGTGCTCAGCGCCCCGAACGCCATGCCGACCGGAAGCGCAAGCGTAATCCAAATCCCGCCCGGATCGGATTTCCAGTTCGGGCCCATGTAGTGCAACGGCACCCAAATGATCAAGCCGTAGCGCGCGAGACTTTCGAAGCCGATTGAGAACGAAGCTAGAAGAAATCGAGGATTCTTCAAGACCCTCGAGTAGCGGCTCCACGAGCTTTCAGCAGTGTCGCCCGCAGCGGGAGCCTCCTGTCCGGGCTCCAGCGGATTTGGCGCAAACCCGAGCTCTTCAGGCTTATTGCGAACCACCAAGTAGAAAACGATACAGGAGACCGCGAGAAGCAGTACAGGAAGCCGGAAGACCCACTGCCACGATAAATACTTCACAACGAGAATCCCAAGAGCGAAGATCATTATCGTCGACGACGCGGCGGAAAAAACGTACCAGCCAAACGCCCTGCCCCGCTCATTGTGCGGCCACCAGTTGGAAAGCATTCGGCTCCCTGGCGCCCACCCCATCGACTGCACGTAACCATTCGCCGCCCACGGAATCAGGAGACTCCAAAAACTTGTACCGAAACTGACGAGCCAGTTCAACATACACGAGAAAAGCCCGCCCATCGTGACCATCTTTCGGCCGCCGAACTTGTCGCCTAAATTCCCGTTGATCGATTGCCCGATTCCATAAACAACCAACATCGAGCCGCTGATCTGACCTAGCTGCTTCGCACTCAGCCCAAGACCCTCGTCATCGAGCATTAACGGAATCGCCCATCCGAAGTTCTGACGTCCTGTATAGTAAAACAGGTAGCAAAACATCAGCGCGAAGAGCATGCGCCATTGAGCCCGGCGGCGTTTCTGATCAACCGGAGCGGGCGTTTGAACTTTTACGTCAAGGACACTCATCTTTCCATCTATCTTCCGGCCGACGTTAGAGGTTCATTCGCGAGCGACCTTCCGTCCAGCCCCCACCCGGAGTCAACTTCGATTCCAAGATGGGCGAGCACGGTCGGAACGACATCCACCAAGTAGACCTGCTCTTCGATTTTGCCTGGTTTCACCGAGGTTCCATTGAGAATCATCGGCACCGTGAAAATTTCCGGATCATCATGCCCGTCGCCATGCCGCGTCCCGAGTCCTCCGTGATCGGTGCAGACAATTACCAGCCAGTCTTCCTTCTCGTAAGTCGGACGCGAAGCAAGCGCTTCCACGACCCGGCCGATATGCCGGTCTACATTCTCCACCGCATTCATATACCGCGGAACCTCCGGACTGAACCCAAGCGTGTGTCCCGTCAGGTCGGTCTGATGGAAATAAACAAACATCGCGGTCGGATTTTGATCGCGCAAAACCGCTGCGGCAGCGGCGGCCATATTTCCATCCATGACGTCCTCATGATCAATCCGGCTCCACCGGGGATTCATATAAATCCTCACGCGGTTGTTGGAATACAGCTCAAGATTCAGCGAGTTCCTGCCGCGAAGATGATTGCCGATCACAATGTTCCGTCCCTTATTCGTCGAGCGAACCCACGCCTCCAAGCTCCAATCGCCTTGGGTAATGCCCGCGATCTCCGGCGACAGAGGGACTTGCGACTTGTCGATCGCGCCGCGGAGGTCCGCGACCATTCCCCGGAGATTGATCTCCACCGGCTCGCGCCATCCCCTCGCGGCCGGCGAACCGGCGCCGGCCACGGCAGCAATCTCGTCCGGGGAAAGCGCGCGGTTCCAGATTCGCACCTGTTCCGTTTCTCCGGAGAACACTCCTGTATCCAGACGTCCATCACGCCCGAGCATATAAAATTCGCCGGTCAGATCGAAATCCCCGGAACGATCCTCGATCGAACCGAGATGCCGCCCGTCGACAAAGATCGAAACGACACCCTCCCGGCGGAGACCGACAAGATGATGCCATTTCCCGTCACGCGTATCGATGCCGGCGTCACCCGCGGACACGGCAAAATCGACGAGGTCGCCAGCCGGCAATCGTTCGACATGGCGGACATCCGCGCCGGAAACGATGTGCTTATCAATCTCTTCCCACGAGACCAGCGACACGGTTTGCGCATCCGGCTTTGCGGCTTTCACTCGCTCAAAAAAATGGGGATACGCGGGAAAGTTTTTTCCTTCGAATGAATTGTCATGAACCCCGTGCTTGTTCGCCCAAACACCCGTGAGAATGCTCGACCAGCTCGCACCGCTCACAGTGTCATTCTCCCGATAATCACGCAAAATCCGCGCGCTGCTTGTATAGGCGCCACTGGCGATCAGACGATCAATGTTCGGTGTCGCCGCCTGCTCCAGCGCATCCGGACGCAACCCGTCAACGCCAATAATCAGAACCTTTGGTTCGCGTTCCGGAGCGCTGTCCGCCACACCCGGCACCGCGAGTAGCAGCGAACCACAAACAGCGGCCCATGAGAGCGGACGGTACAGGTTATTCTTATTTGTAACTGTAATGCGATTTTTAATACTCATTTTTTTCTTATTCCAAGTCCGCTTCAGGAAACAACAGCACCCCGCCGGCCCAGTTCCCTTGCGGGACATCTATCATCTCGTTCTTTCTCACCGGGCGGCTGTACACCCGCATTTCCGTCCCGTTCGGCGTGCTGTACGCAAACGCTGTATCCGGCACCTCCGTCCAGCCGGTCAGGCTGATTCCCGGCTGCCTCGGCGCGGTGGCCATATACACAACGTCATCCCGCATGGCGGTCAGGCGTACAACCGATCGTTCCCCGCCATACGTTCGCCATATTGTCCACCCCTTAAACTGTTTCGGCACCCCTTGCCATACATAGGCGCGATTCACAAATGCCTGGCGTTCGTCCTCTAATATTCCAATTTCGCCACGCCTAGCTTCAACTGTAAAAGAGGGCGTTCGGAAAACCGCATCCACGGGGAGCGAATAAGGATTTTTTACATAATAAAGATAACCATCTTCGGCGCCGACTAATAGATCGGGCACCGCTCCTCCGCTCCAGTTGACCACTGTCGGCGAACTCGTGTGGCCGGCAAGCCGAAGGGTATCCACAGGACCGCGGTTCCGGAAAATAAATTTCCCGGGTTCCGCGGCCACATTCTCCAGCAGATTGACATTGCTGCTGTTCACCAGCAGATCGAGGCGGCCGTCCCCGGTCCAATCCGTCAGGATAAATTTGCGGCGGCCGCTTCGCCCAGCCCATCCCGCATTCATTCGCAGCGGAGGATAGTCTTGGCCGTTCTCTGCTGTCTCCCAGGGAAACAGCAGAGGCGCTCGCTTAAATACTTTCCACGGCCCCCATCGCCGGCCGCTCCATTCCCGCCCCAGATAGGGCATCCGCCCTTCCCCATCCGGTCCAGCAAGGTCGTTGGAGCCATCCTCGCGGGGAAACGCAACCTCCCTGTGCGCGTGATCAAAAGCGCTGGGCGCATCCGGTTCGACAGAAAAGATTCGCTGAGGCGGCATCAGCTTCCGCTCGCCCGCCACTTCCTTTCGCTCAAAGAATACCAGATAACCTTCCTGATCGAGCGCGACAAGATCGTTCAAACCATCTTCGTTCAAGTCGATCACTTGAACCGTGCTCCGCCATTGCGTAACCAGCTCTTTCCCCTCCGCCTTCCACCAGTGCCAGTGCGGATTCGGAGCAGCGGCATCCCACTCGACCTCGACCGGTTTCGGCGCCGCAAGTTTCGGTGCCGTCCGCGTGCCGACGTTTTCATACCAAACCACGTTCCCCCAGATGGAGTTCACCAGCAGATCCGGCAATCCGTCATGATTCCAGTCAGCCGCGCTCACCACCGTGTATCCCCACTTCGCCTCGGCCGGGCCTTGAATGGATCCGTTCACTCCCGCTTGGATCCGGATGACTTCACCGTCCGCCTCCAATTTCTTCGCCGCCGCCCATTTCGGCGGATTGCCGCCGAGATTCTCGAAATAGAGAATGTGCCCCGCCGCGTTCCCCGCGATAAGATCGTCACGCCCATCGCCATTCCAGTCGAAACTGACGGGTGTAATCAGCACCCCGCCTTTAACCTCGTTGGCCTGCTGCTTAAAATAGACCGGCTGTTCAAAGATCGGTGTGCCTTCCGCATCCAGTTTGCCCGTGTGCCTGACAAGCCCCACACTCCCGTCCTCCGCGCCGACGACCAAATCGATATTGCCGTCACCGGTCCAGTCATAGGCAGTCGGACGAATCATGCACCCTTTCAAGCGAATCGGTTCGCCCGAGGCGTCTTTCAACCGGATACCCGGCCCATATTGCGGCTCTGTACGCGTCCCGACATTCCTGAAAAAGGTAAGCCCGTCCAAGAACTCGCCGCAAATCAGGTCCAGCTTCCCATCGCCCGTAAAGTCGGCAAAGTTCGGCGAGGGACGCCCATACACTTCGACCGGCACGCCTTCGGTCGTTTCGATTTTCACCGGAGCCTCATAAACAGGCTTTTCATTTGTGCCCATGTTCCGAATAAGGTAAACATACCCTCGCAGCGGCCCCGCGACCCACTCCCCTTGATCGTTGAAAGCGTCGTCCCAGCCGTAGTCCGCCCAATCCCCCACCCCAACAATTAAATCGAGAACCCCGTTCCCGTCGAAATCAACATAACTCCACTGATTGGCGCGAATGCGACCGCTGCTCGTGTGAACGTTTGCCTCCGGGTAAATCTCCCACGAGGTTTCAAAGTCCCGCGTATCATATTCCCGATTGTACGCGAGTACACGCAATTCCCCGTCTACATATGACGGCGTAAAGAACTCGTGTTTCGGTCCGATCCGAACGCCCGGCTTAAAGACATCGATTCCGTCCTCCCGCTTACCCGTGTTTTCAAAGTAATACGTATAACCGTCCGGAACGTCTTGCCCGGCGGTGACGAGGAGATCGATTAAACCGTCGTTATTGTAATCTACAGGCATCGGCAGTGAGCACAGGCCCACCCCCAGCTCGACCGTCAAACCAGGTTGGTTGTATCGAATTCTCTCCAGTCCTTGGGCCGTCCCGTTAATTGGCCCTCCGCACAACGCAAGAGCAACAGCCAAGGCGCTCGTGCGCGGCAGTATCGATCCAGATCCTCTTTTCCGTGTTCTTATCACAACTTTCTCGTTCGTTCCGCCTTAACTCCCGGCGCCGAATTTCGCCACGATGGCAAGACAGGTGGTCTCACCAGATCGTGTCCAAACTCCACCGCATACTGTTCTCCATCCGTTCGAATCAGGATGTTCCCGTGAACGTCGGTTCCATACACCGTGATGCTCCGCGTGAACAGGTCATGCAGCGTCCGATGGCCAGGCTTCACCCGGGATTGGGCATGGGCCGAATAAATGGCGACCTCCGGCATGACCGCCGCCAGAAATGCCGGATCCGTAGCGTCATTCGCGCCATGATGGCCTAAATGCAAAATGTGCGCCCGAAGGTCGTGTCCGCGCGCCACCATTTCCCGTTCGGCCGTTCGACTCGCGTCACCCGTAAACAGGAAGTGGATCTTCCCATACGTTGCCCGGATCGAAACAGAATCATAGTTCACCTGCCGCCCAGTCGGATACTCCCCCAATAATTTCTCCGGATGCACAACTTCAACAGCCAGCGATCCGATCGCAATCTTCTCCCCCGCCCGGGGTTCACGATAAGCAATCTTCCGTTCCGCGATCAAACGCTCGGTTTCCTCCACCATGCGCCTGAGGTGCTTGACGCGCCTCCCCATAAAAGCCCGGCTTCCTGGAAGCCACACTTGCTTGACATCGAATGCCTCAAGCACTCGCGGAAAACTGTTCATATGGTCGTGATGGGAATGCGTGCCGATCAAAAGATCGATGCGATCGATTCCAAGCGACTTCAGGTAGGTGACCAGCCGGGATTCATACTGTCCCTGGTTCCGCATATGGTCCGGCATGAACCCCAGCGCAACCCGGCAATCCGCGGCATCGATAAGAACAGTGAAGTCCGGCCCGGTCAGGAGCGTCGCCTCAGCATCACCGACATCGATATAGTGTGCCGTCATCAGACCATCATTTTTACCTGACCGTCGGAGTTCACCCGAGGTTACCTGATGCTCCCCTGTCCATCTCTCCGTCGCCAGCGCCACAATCCCGCGCCGAACCTCCCGATCGGGCCCCTCCTGCAACAGATTGAGCAGGAGGTCCATCCCGGGATCGTTTGCAATGGCCTCCGCCGCAGACTGGTCTCCTTCCTTTGCCCGCAAATCTCCACAGATGAAGACCGCGCCGAGGAATAGCGCGAGGAGGGCCATACCAACCCGCGGAGAGATTCTCTTTTCAATCCTGTCCAAGAATGCCTTCACTTGATAATAACAGTTATTTCGAGCTCTCTCGTCCGCGTTCATCCCGTTAACAACTGACGTTCTTCCCTTCGCTGCCGAAGATCGCCAAGCGCTCTTCGTCGGGACATTTTCGGGAGCCGATTGACCGGTAATGAAGTTGCACCGCCCAACGATAATCTTCTGTTGAATTCCGGGGCGTCCCATGTGGAAGCTTGCTGTCAAAGATCAGCACATCGCCAGCCTTCATCGGCGCCGCAATTCGCCGGTCGGCAAGAACTCCATAGATTTCGGTGTCACAGATCTGCCAGTCGCGACGCATGAAATGCGGAATCGGTCCGTCATTCTGAGCGCCCGGAAGCAGATACATGCAGCCGTTCTCCGGCCCGACGTCAGCCAGCGCGATCCATACGCCAATAATGCGGGTGTCGAGCGGATGATTAAAATAAGCATGATCCTGATGCCACGGTTTTTCCCGTCCACCCGGCGGCTTGAGCATCGCCATTTCTTGGAACAGCTCGACTTCCCGGTCATCGGAAAGCTGACGCAGCAGCCGCAAGAGCTGAGGATCCCGTGCCAGGCGATCGAGCGGCGGGTGAGTTGACGTGAACCCCATAAATTTCCGGACGTAGCGCGCCCGGACTGACGCGTCGAGGCGCGGCAAGGCTTGGCTTGAAACACCGAGGGCCAGGCCCTCGGTGCTCTTCTCATCGCCGGCGTTATCGCTTCCAGAAAGGTCCTCTTGAAGCAGCCGCCGGACCGTCCCTTCATAATAAATACTGGCGCACTCCGGGTCGTCGGCCAGCGTCATCCGCTCCAGCTCATTACGGGCAGCCTCCACGCTTTCTTCCGAGAACGCGTCGCGCACGATCAGGTAGCCTTCCGCGTCGTACTGTTCCCGCGCGGCGGCGTCCACCGATGTCCAGCCAGAATGAATCACCGCTTCCCGATCAGCCTCATAAAGCGCGGGGTCATGCGATGGAATCTCGGGTTCGTAGATAACTTTCATAACAAGGCTCCAGACATCAGATTAATATTTAAAAAGGTTCAGCTGACGAAGCGTCCCCTTTTGCACTCTTTCGACATGTCCGTCGACGAACCCGATGTTCGCGGTGTCGCCCGCATGCCGATACCGGATCGACGTTCCAGGAGTAAGGTCCTGGTCATTCTCGGTGGACAGTGGCAAATCGCCCTGCGCTCGATAACCCGGGATTCCTCCAAAGTCAGTCAACGTCGTATTTGACCACCTGCTGGAGACATCTCTTTGGGTTGCATCCGCGAACATAATCACTTGGGACGGTCGCTGGATCTGTTCCATTTGAACGGCGATAGCTTCATCACGCTTTCCCTCCGGCGCCCATCCCATAACCTCGCGATTCGCAGCATAGGTCGTCGTCACCGGAAGGTCTCCCGCATACACTCGGGACGGACATTCCATAACCTCGCTGACCAGCGCCTGGTCCTCTGGATGCGACCAGCCTCGTTCAGGCTCCGACAGATTTCCCAAGTACGGCTGCATATGATACCACCACGGATGAACCCCCCGGGGATCAGGCCAGACTGAATAAGGCAAATAGCCATTCTCCTGATCGAACACCAGAGCTGCACTCACCAGTTGCCGAAGGTTCGATGTGCATTTTGCCGCCCGTGCCGATTCCCTGACGCTGCCAACAACGGGAATAAGAATGGAAGCGAGAATGCCGATAATGGCGATTACCGTCAGCAGCTCAATGAGCGTAAATGCCTTGTTGTATGCTTTCATGACACTTTTACTCCCATTAGGGTTAGTTGTTCAGAATGAGCTTCAGACGCATAAAGGCGCGCCCTGACTCACCCGAGTCCATCTGGTTGACGACAGTAATAAGCTCCGTCGTTTCCTCATCCACGATGGAACTGATTTCCGTAACCTCTGGCCCAGACACCCAGGAAACCAGATCTTCGGAAACTTCCACAACGAACTCAACATCTGGAAGTTCCTTGGAGAGCCTGAAGGTAAGCGCCGACTGTTCTTCCGTTACAACATTCTCGGCATCGAGCCGTAAAACGAGATTATCCAGCACCGGCATGACGGCTTCTCCCGATGTAAAATGACGAGTGTAGAGATAGTCCTCAACAGCCGTCAGCTCCTGTTCGGTAAGAGCTCTGTTATAGAACAGAACTTCGGCAATATCCCCGTCAAAATAGCGTTCGGTCCCGCCAATGCGAAGAACTCGATGCTGAGACAAGACGCCGTTCACGCTGGTATTCACATTGGCATGACGTTCTCCTTCCTGATCGACAAAGAAGGCTTCAAGACCGGTGGCAGAATCCCAGACCGATCCGCCGATCACGAAGTTGCCAGGCTCGACAAGCGGCGCCGAAACATCAGTAAACGCGCTCGTTCCGCCATCGGTGCGCCCGCGGCTCCGGAATCGGTTGTTGCTGGACAACATCGTTGCCAACGTTTCCCCTTCCGCCCAGGCGCCGCTTCCGACATCTCCGTAGATCGCGGAGAGGATTCGCCCGTGCCGGGTCATGCCGTACTCCGTGTTTGCGCGGGCGACGACATACCAAGTCAATGCGGATCCCTCGAAGTCCGTACTTCCCGGAATCTCAAGATACTCAGTTGACGGCTTGTCAAAACGAACGACGCGGCCGCCCGCCGGTGTTGCTCCGGCGACTGGTTCCGGAAGAGCATGATCGGCGGACAGACTCGGACCCGCATGGTTCTCGCGACCTGACAGGTCAGGCCACAGCAAAACCTTCGTGCTGACATCAAACTGAATCAGTTCACTCAATGTCACCGGGGCCCACGGCTCGATCCCGCTGGCATACTTGAGGAGATTGGAAATGCCATCTCCCGCGGGGCTGGCATCCGGTCCGCTGATCGCCGGGTCCGCCAGTTGGCTGCCGTCAAAATGAAGATTCTGCCAAGCTTGAAAGCCGGTCGCCGGCACCTCGCCTAGATGCTTATCCGCAAGGTACGTCTCCACAGACGCCTGCTCTTGCTCGGAAAGGACCCGGTTATAAATCAGGATCTCGGCAATTTCTCCGGTTAAGGGCCCCACTACGTCCGGAGTCCGCGCGGCCGATCCCGCTCCAATTCGAGTATACATATGACTGATCGGGTTTCCGGTGGCATCGAGACGGCTCTCGACAAATCGGTTCCTGAACGAGTCTACTACGATTCCGCGGATCTCAGCGGTATTCGCATTCCAGATTCCGCCGCCGATCGCAAAGCTTTCGGTGCTCAATACATCATAGATGTTGACGTCGACAAAGCCCTCACCGAATTCATTGGTGGCCACCGCCCGGTAGCGATCGCCGCTGCTAACCAGGCTCAGCCAAGCGCGATGGTAGGGAATGTAGTCGTCCGTACCCAAATCGTAGTAAGCGGAATTAATCAGACGGCCGTGATCAGTAAGTTCTGGACGAAACACGATGTACCAGGTCAGTTCCGGTCCATCAAGGTCCGCTGGGTTCGACGGAATTTCCAGAAACTCCGCTCCATCAAAAACCAGCGCATTCTGACCAGTCGGCGTAGCTGATGTTTTCAAGAGCGGGAATCCTCCATCGGCCGTCTGCGACTCAACCGCATGGTTGTTGCGCCCGGATTGATCCGTCCATTCCACCACGCGCTCGACGGACGCCGGAGCCTCATCCAGTTCTACCTGCGTAGCGTCGAGCCAAAGCACGAGCCCCGAGGCGGGGAGCTCGCCAGCTTGCTGCCCGAGAAAATGACGTGAATATAAATACGTTTCCACGGCATCCTGCTCCGCCTCAGTCAGCGTCCGATTGTAATAAACGATTTCGGCAATATCCCCTTCCAGGTGAGAGCCGGATTCCAAGGCCGGCGTCACAATCGCGCCGATTCTGGTCGCAATATGATTGCTGGGAACGGCCGTCGCTCCGCTTACCGTTTCAACTCCGCGGTTCTGATCCTTGTCGACCCAGATCGCGGTCACATCACCAGCCTCATCCCAGACGCCGCCCGCAATCGCAAAATCGTTCGGCTGTGTTCGTTCCACGACCGCCGCCGTAAAGGTTCCCGTCTCAGTCCGGCCCCAGGTGCGATGGTTGCCGGCAGTGAGCATGCTTCCGCTGAGATCGTTGAAGTTGGACGCCCCTTCCGGATTCTCATAGGCTGTCGCGATGACCCGGCGGTGGTTGGGGCCTCCATGATCCCGGAAGACGACGTACCACGTCCTCCCAAGTCCCTCAAAATCCATGGACGCCGCAACATCAAGAAACGCTTGGTTATCGAAGCGAACAGCGTCGCCTCCCGCGGGTGTGACACCTTGGGCAAGTTTCGGATGCGGGTGCGCCTCAAGCACACTTTGTCCGGCGTGATTGCCATGTCCCGATTGATCGGGCCAGCGCACGAGAGGGGTCAACGGCTGCTCCACCTCGGTCGTGACCTGATTTCCATCCATCCAGACAACGAGGCCGTCCGTCACCGGCGGCGCCGATGTTCCATTCAGAACAAAGGCAAAGAGAGCCACAACGGCTCCCAGAATTGGGATAACAATTCGGCTTGTTTTCATTGATTCGTTCTCTTTCGTTTTTGGGTTTTTCTCTGCAGTTTCTGCTTCAATTGACAGCGATGCGGGGCGATCCGCCCGGCAGCCCCGTGGAGGTGCGCGGATTGCTACATCGTTGTTGCACTGAAAAAATTGGAGAAGAAGTCATTCATCGGACTGAACTGAAAATGTGCTGTTTCCGTGGCTCCTTGCTCACCTAGAATTTTGCTATATCCGGATCCCAGATGGTTGCCGCGATATAACGCTCCGGTCCGGTTTCCTCATCAAAGTAATAATAGACCGAGACAATCTTACCGTCCGCTCGCTGAACCGACCGCGGATACCCAAGGTCCCAGCCGGCGGCGTCATCGCGCAAAATAATCTCTTCGCTCCAGCTCTCGCCCCCATCCTTGCTGACCCGCGCCCGCATCCCGTACGGCGCGGCCCGGTATCCGTAAACAAGTGCCAGCCGGCCGTCCCGCAGCTTGGTCAGACTCGCCGGATTCCCGCGGCCCGTCTTGGCCACCGACGGATTTTGCAGCGTCCAGCTCCGCCCTCTGTCCGAGGACCGGTACAATTCGAGCCGCCGGTTCTGACCGTCCCGGCTGCGCGTCGCCGTCAGAAAATCCCCGTTCGGCAGCTCCACCGTCGCCGGCATGATGCGAAACCCTTCCGGCTCGTCCCCGATCCAGGAGAGAAACTCCCAGGTCAATCCGCCGTCGGAGGTCTTGACCGCAAGCGTCCGGCCTTCCTGTCCATCCGACTTTCCAGCCGTCAAAAACAGGTAGCAGGTGTCGCTCGATTCAATGATATAGTCGCTTCGCGCCGCGATGCCCGGCGTATCAAAAAGCGGCAGCGCGAACGGACCTTCCCAGGTGTGCCCCCGGTCATACGAATAATAAAACCGGGAAACGCCGCCGCCCCGGTGGTCCTGCATCCGGAACGTCATCGCCAGATCGGGATGCGAAAAATCAATCGGCGAGGTCAGCTGCCCGATCTCCGGAAGCTCCACACCGGGCAGCGGCGTCCCGAAAAGCATTTCGCCCCGCGGAAGCAGCTTCCCTTTCTCCGCCGGGTTCTCAATCGTCCAGGTTTTGCCGCCGTCAAGACTCCGCGCCAGCAAATGCTCTTCCGGCTTGGCCGGATCGGTCGCGTGCCGGTTCGGGCCCTGATCCTTGTAATGCGGCGCTCCGAAGCCGACCAGAATTTCATCCTCCCAGACCCAAATGCCGTGATTGGCCGGCCAGCCGCCAAATCGTCCAGGCTCCTGGTAGACAACCCCATGCTCAATCCCCGATTCTTCGGACGCAACGAGATTGACGGTCACGGGAGCGAGCATCGCAAAAAGGAGACAAGCAGGTTTCACTGTATCGGCAAGATGTTTCATCATGTGTATAAATCTCATTCGTAATACTAAGGATGTCTCGGACCCGCGTTCGGAATCATGACGCGGACTTCTCTCCAAGTATCTTTTCGGGAGCCAAAACGACGTGCTTGATCTTCTCGGTTCGCCACGTGTAGGTGATATGAACAAGCCCGTCGGAGGTCTGAATAATCGCAGGATACGAAAACTCTCCCGGGCCAGTCTCAAGATCGACCACTGTGGTCCATTTTTCACCATCGTCCGATACGCTGACCCGAAGCGGGTATCGCTTTGATCGGGAGTGATCCGTCGTCGGATTGTACACGATCAGGATGCGCCCGTCTTCGAGGAGCACCGAATCAATACCGGCGTTATTGTTCGGAAGCGCGGTAACCCGCCGATCACTCCAGCTCGCTCCCCCGTCGGCCGACCAGGCTTCTACCACGCGCCGCTCCTCCGAGCGCGAGCGACACAAAACGCGCAGCCGCCCATCCGGATACTTCAAGAGACTCGGCTGCATGACGGGGATATTTCGCCCGTCGTTCAACCGGTCGTCCCTGACCCACTTCCATTTCCGCACGTCCGGCTGATGCGCCGCCCCGACAGCCCGGTGCATCGTCGGATGCGGACAAAGAAGATCGCCGTTTGCCAGCAGCACCGGCTTATTCTTCGCCGGGCCCAGGATCCCTTGTGGAAGACGCAGCGGTTCCGACCAGGTTCGCCCGGCGTCATCTGATGTTCGGACCATTCCCCGCCAGCCTTCGCCGAGATGCCCGGTCTTGTAAAAGAGCACCAGCGGGCCGTCCGGCATTTGAAAAAGTACCGGGTTCCAGCACGGATAGTCGCCATCGTCCCGCCTCCCGTCAGCGATCTCGACCGGCGTTGACCAGTTTTGCCCGTCGAACCTCGCCGACCAAATGCCAACATCCGCCCGCCCTTCACGCGTCCCGCTAAACCAGGCCGCAACGATTCCGTCCGGTGTTTCCGCCACCGTCGAAGCGTGTGCAAACGGTGCCGGGGACTCTCGATAAATAAAATCGGACCGCAGCACTGCCGGTTCCCGATCCGCGAGCGTTGACTGAAAACGGGTGTCCATACTGTCGATCGCGATCGCGTATTTGCGACTCAAATACAGCAGAACATCTTCCTGCTCCGCAAGGGTCAGTTCCCGCCCGTAGATAAGAATCTCCGAAATCTCGACGCTCCCGACTCCGGCCGCTTCCATATAGCTTCCAATCAGCAAATCGCTTTTGGACGCGACGGCCCCATCGTAATGCTTGTCCCCCGTTCCCGCGCCGCCTTCCACCCAGCCGTTCCGCGAGTTGTTCCAATATCCAATCGCATGTCCGCCGGTGAATCGGGCCATGAGAATGCCGCGGTCTGTGACTGGAATCGTTTGATGCTGACCCGCGCGGTCGCGTCCTCCCGTCCCCCCAACGCTGGCTCGCACGCGAATGGACGACCCTCCTCCAGCACTTCCCGCGAAGAGGTTAAAGCCCGACTCAGAAGATTTTGCCAGGTTCCCTTTTGCAAGAATTCCGCCGTTCCCGGTCTTCCGAATGACCGCGACGACCGTGTAAGCGCCGTCGCGCGGATCGAGACGTTCTTCATGCTTGATGCGCATGAACTCACCGGCTTCCGTGAAACGCAAAAACGTAGCTCCCCCATCCGCGATCAGCCGCGGCGCAGTCTTCCGTCCGCCAGCAAACGCGTCTCCAATGCCGGACGCGGCCTGATTCCGCCAAACCGCCACCTGATCTCCATTTCGCGCAGGTTTTGCACCGGCCGTTTCGCGATAAACCCCAGCATCCGCCCGCAGCCAAACCAAGGCGTCCGGCGGAAGGCCGCCATTTTGCGCTCCCGCCAACGAGGCGGTTCCCATCAGCACTGCCAGCAGCGTTCCGAGCAGAGCCGGGATGCGCGGACCCCGCCGTCTCCTCAAAACGTCTCCGTGCTCACCCGCATTCGTATTCACCAATGCGGGCTCTGTGTGCTGGGTCACCATGGTTTATATGTATCGATCCAAAAGATTCATTTATCCGCCAACTTTCAGTTAACCCGATCGGTTCCGCCGGTGAGCCACGCCAGATTGAAGCGCGCCATCTGGATGGCGGAATATTGTCCTTCGTCGCCACCTTCGAACATCAGGTAGATCATACCTTCGCCCGGCGTACCGGGACGCCCGGCGGCCAACGAGGAGTAGGCGCTCGGGCCGCCATAAATCAGCCGCTTCACCGGCCATGTCTCGCCTCCGTCGAAACTCGCCCAAACCGTGATATTCCTCCGGCCCCGCGAAAGATCATATCCTTCCGCCGAATCCAGATTGCTGTATAGCAGAACATCCTCGCTTTCGCCCGGCAGACGGACCAGGCCGGCCATACAGCCATAAGGCGTCCCGCGCATGCCGTCAGGAAGCGTGTCACTCCTTCTCGAATTCAGCCAAGTAACGCCGCCATCTTCACTGAACGCGATCCGGCGCATCGCATCCGTAGCCGTATGAGACCGGGAATTATAATAAATTCGTCCATCCGAGAGTTCAGCCAGCGCCCCTTCGCCCGTACCTAAAACAGGAAAGGGATCGCTCGTCCGCCAGCTCCGTCCTCCATCATCACTGTAAATGGCCGTGCTGTAGGAATAGTTCCAAGTATCGGAATGGTTTTCCCCTTCCAGGCCAAACACTCGTGCCGCGGCCAGTAGGCGCCCTCGATGCGGTCCGCGGCGAAGGGTGATTCCGGATTCGGACCCTTGGGTAACACCGATTCGGCCCCAGGCATCCGGATGCAATACGACATCCTCAATCGTCCAAGTTACCCCGTGATCCTGACTGCGATAAATCTTCGAAACCGGATGAAACTTTGAGCCATAACCGCGACCTTGTTCGTGATACAGCAGGGCCAAGACATCCCCCGTATTCTCATCAACGACCGCAGCGCCCATTCCGATATCTCCCATCTCGATGATATCGCTCCAGGTTTTGCCTCCATCGACACTTCGACGCAGTCGGGCCGGAGCGTCGTTTGTTTTAAATGCCAATATCGAGCCATCCGTCGCGACGGTTACATTGGGAAAACGCTCGCCCGGAAAAAGCTCTTGTACTTCGAAAAACGGGGCATCCGACAAAAAGGCCGGTGGGCCGCTCTTTGCCAGAGCGTCCAACTCCTCCATTCGAAATCGTATACTGATCACCGCGGGCCGCTCCCCTTTTTGTAAAGGCGCGTACGTCGTCGCGACAAACTCCCCGTTCGGCAAAAGCTCAAGGCCCGCATACCCGGTATCGCCGGACTTTCTAAGATTCTCGACTAAACGAACACGATAGGCGCCGTTTCCCCCCTGAAGAACGTCCTCATAGGTCCCCACCCATAACAGAAAATCACCAAACGTCGGACTTCCCTCGACCTTATCTCGAAACGCGATAACCAGGCGGCCGTCCGGCGCATAACGCGGCATATGCCGATCACCGGTCAAACATCGTGATACTTCGACCGGCGATGACCACGTCTCGCCGCGATCATGACTCACAACCAGCATCGAATTATAATTCCGCGTGTTTTCCCGAATAAGCACCGCGATCTGACTTTTGTCGGGAGACCAAAAAGCCGCCGGCTCCGTCAATCGCGCTCCCGGATAACTCGCGATACGGCTCCGGCCTCCCCAAGTCCGTCCGCCGTCGTTCGTTATATAACGAAAAATTTCGCCGCCAAACTGAACAACGGTTAGATAGCGTCCGGCTGGGCCGAGCGGCACCACGGTATTCGGCGCGACATGGCCCGCGATTCCGTTCGGCGCGAAGGCGGTCCAGGTAGCGCCCCCGTCTTCCGAGATCGCCTGGGACAGTTGCTCACGCTCAAAATTTTGAAAGACGATAAGGCGCTCAACTCCGTCCGCATCATGGAGACGATGAATGGTCGGCACCTCCTTCGTCCGAGCCCAATCCTCGGGAACCGGAAGCCGATCACTCCAAGTTCGTCCTCCGTCTTCGCTCTTCTTGAGGACTGTTGCTCCCGCCGCGTGTCCCAAGGGGTACACAGCGAAGATCGTTCGCCCATCGTCCATTAACACCGAATCGGGCTGCCCCAGGTACGCACCCGGCACATAATCGACAATTGTGCGACGCGGATCTTCGGGATCAGCCATATCGACCATCGGCATGCCTTCGCATCCTGCCGATATCGGAGAAACGCCGTCAGACACGCCTTGAACAGGTAAGCTAAAGCCTACAAAACAGGCGAGAGCCGACAGGTTGCGAATGCTATTCTTTAGATCCATGGTCGATTCTACGGATCAGGGAGAGATCCCAAATCCTGCCCAAACGTGTTTACCAGCCATCTTGATACGCATGTTCCGCGGAGTTCAAAGCGCGCACGCTTCCATCCAAAAAGAGATAGTTCCTGCTTGAACCGTGAACAGGCTCGCGCGGGGCATATTGGGATGAATTTCCTTCACCCAACGGGTCAATCCGCCCTTCGACGTCAGTAATCAGCCAGATCTGGCTTGGAGACAGAGACTTCGTCAGGTTCGGCAGGGTGTGCGGGTAAATGTGGCCTCCGCCGGGATAAGCTCTTCCCAGCGGCCACAAAAGGCTGGTGGCCCCGTATGCGCCCGTCGCAACACGCTGACTGTCATTGGTGCGGTAGGACCTGGGATTTTCCAAGGAGGCCACATCAACAACAGACGCGTAACCCGGACAAATAAATATGTCGTGCCGCATATCATCATCACCGGACTCGTTGATTCCCATATACCTCGCCAGCTGGGCCGGAAGATGATGATTTAATGTCGCCCCCACCAACACGTACGACGGCCCCGGCATTCTGTCATCGTTGTCCGCCGTGTAACTGTGGATGGCCACGCCGATTTGACGCAAATTGCTTTGGCAGTTTGCACTCCGGGCGGACTTTCTTACTTGACCGACGACGGGAATCAAGATCGCTGCGAGAATCCCTATAATCGCGATAACCGTCAGCAGTTCGATGAGGGTGAATCCTCTCCTCAAATTTGATTTCATAAGATTAGCTTCAAAAGGTCCTTCACCTTTACGTTACCTATTCTTGGCTTAGAACATTGATGCGCATAAAGCGCCGCCCGGCTGACCCAAGGGGCTGTCGATCGCGAGCGTGCAGAATCCCCGGATCGTCAACAAGGATCTCCACATGCTCACTTCCCGAATGCCATTCCACCAGGTCGGAACTGACCTCAGGCACAAGCTCGACTTCCGTGGCGCTCGCATTGCGCTCCACCCGGATCTCGAGATACTCATCACTGTTCACTGATTCCAGGCTAATGGTCGGCAGGCCCGTCCGGTCCGCCACAGTCGGATCCATTCCCAGCGCGTACTTCACAAGATTCGGCACTCCGTCGCCAGCTGGATTGTCCTCGGGTGCCAATTGATCGCCCGGGAGGATGTATTCCGCCAGCCAGTCCTGATAAGAAAGACCGCCTGACGACTCAAGGTAGCGGCTTTGGAGATACTCCTCGACCTGCAGGAGTTCGTCAGGCTCAAGCGCCCGATTATAAACAACGACCGCGGCAATCTCGCCATTGAAGAAATCTATAAGCGTTTCTGAATTGGCGGCCGAATTCGCGCCGATCCGCGTCCAAAGATGCCCCGTCGGGATTCCTGTCGCACCGTCGCCTTGCGTGACAAATCGCTCACCAGCCGCGTTCCGTGCCAGCGCGACCTGTTCACCGGTCGGCAGCCAAATATTTCCTCCGATAAAGAAGTTCTCCGTGTCCACCACGCCGGACTCCGTGGAAGTGCTGATTGCTCCGCCCGTCAGCGTCCGGTTCTGGATACGCACGTCTCCGACAGGGCGGGAGAAAATCGAATGAACCGAATACCGCGCTGGAGCATTCGGATTGCTCGGATCGAGCGTGGAATAGGCGGAGTTAATCAGTCGTCCATTTCCTGGCTCGTTCACCCGAAAAACAACCAGGGAGGTTTTTCCGTTCCCGTCAAAGTCGGTCGGATTCGCGCTTATCTGAAGATACTGATCCGCCCCGTTGAAGAGCAGCGCCGCCCGTCCAGAAGGTGTCGAACTCGAGGATAACAGCGGCGCGGGCCGAACAACGGCCTCACCGACCATCTGACTCACCGCGTGGTTATTGTATCCAGAGGTGTCGAACACTTGCTCGATCACGCTCCCGGTCGCCTGCACGTTCGAGGAATTGAGATGAACAACAAGGCCATCGGTCACCGCGGGATTATTAACCTCCGACGGTGCGACTTCTCCTGTCAGGTAAAGTCCCCGCAGGTACTCCTCCATGGCTTCCAATTCCAAGGGATCCAGCGCGCGATTATATACAAGAACAGCCGCGACGTCCCCGTCAAAGAAGTCCGCGGCTTCCGGAGTCTCATAACTTCCGTTTGCACCAACTCGTGTCCAAATATGTCCGGTCGGGACAGCATCGGCGCCCGGCCCCTCGGTTTGGCTGACAAACCGCTGATCGTTTGCGTCACGCACACTGACTACGGAGTAACCGTCGTCGAGCCAGAGGTTAGCACCCACATAAAAATTGCCTTCCGCGATCGCGCCGTTCTGGGTCGATAGAGATTCGGATCCCGCGGACGCGTTTCGATTTTGAAGACGCAGAACCCCTCCGGTATTCGCAAACAGGCCGTGCACTGAATAAATAGCCGGAGCTTCCGGATCGTCGGGATTCAGGCTGGAAAACGCTGAATTGACGATTCGGCCAACACCAAAGGTGTTCGCACGAAAGACGACGAGCGTCGTTCGCGCCCGCCCGTCCAAAAGCGGGGAATTCGCCGAAATCTCAAGGTAATTGCTGTGGCCGTCGAACCCGATGGCATCCAGGCCGGCCGGCGTAGCGGCTTGAAGAAGAACGGGCATGCTCGGGCCTTCCGGAACAATCTCCCAGGCATCGTTCCCACGACCGGAACGATCAATCATGCGCGTGACTCGCTCTCCCTCCAGATCGACCGCTTCCGCGTCCAAGTACAAGCTCAGCCCATCAGTGACCGGAAAGCCGTCCGGCACGCTCTGAGCCCGTAACGACACAACCGACATTTGCGAGAGAAGGGCAACAGACAAACAAGTGATCCAACGCGTTTTTTTTGTATTCATACGTTTTGTGCAGAACTCAGAAGTTTTTCAAAAACAGTTACATATTGCCGGGGAATACAGGGGACTCCTTATTCACCTAGAATTTTGCTATATCCGGATCCCAGATGGTTGCCGCGATATAACGCTCCGGTCCGGTTTCCTCATCAAAGTAATAATAGACCGAGACAATCTTACCGTCCGCTCGCTGAACCGACCGCGGATACCCAAGGTCCCAGCCGGCGGCGTCATCGCGCAAAATAATCTCTTCGCTCCAGCTCTCGCCCCCATCCTTGCTGACCCGCGCCCGCATCCCGTACGGCGCGGCCCGGTATCCGTAAACAAGTGCCAGCCGGCCGTCCCGCAGCTTGGTCAGACTCGCCGGATTCCCGCGGCCCGTCTTGGCCACCGACGGATTTTGCAGCGTCCAGCTCCGCCCTCTGTCCGAGGACCGGTACAATTCGAGCCGCCGGTTCTGACCGTCCCGGCTGCGCGTCGCCGTCAGAAAATCCCCGTTCGGCAGCTCCACCGTCGCCGGCATGATGCGAAACCCTTCCGGCTCGTCCCCGATCCAGGAGAGAAACTCCCAGGTCAATCCGCCGTCGGAGGTCTTGACCGCAAGCGTCCGGCCTTCCTGTCCATCCGACTTTCCAGCCGTCAAAAACAGGTAGCAGGTGTCGCTCGATTCAATGATATAGTCGCTTCGCGCCGCGATGCCCGGCGTATCAAAAAGCGGCAGCGCGAACGGACCTTCCCAGGTGTGCCCCCGGTCATACGAATAATAAAACCGGGAAACGCCGCCGCCCCGGTGGTCCTGCATCCGGAACGTCATCGCCAGATCGGGATGCGAAAAATCAATCGGCGAGGTCAGCTGCCCGATCTCCGGAAGCTCCACACCGGGCAGCGGCGTCCCGAAAAGCATTTCGCCCCGCGGAAGCAGCTTCCCTTTCTCCGCCGGGTTCTCAATCGTCCAGGTTTTGCCGCCGTCAAGACTCCGCGCCAGCAAATGCTCTTCCGGCTTGGCCGGATCGGTCGCGTGCCGGTTCGGGCCCTGATCCTTGTAATGCGGCGCTCCGAAGCCGACCAGAATTTCATCCTCCCAGACCCAAATGCCGTGATTGGCCGGCCAGCCGCCAAATCGTCCAGGCTCCTGGTAGACAACCCCATGCTCAATCCCCCGTCTGTCCGGCGAGACACAACCTGCCAGCAATGCGGTCAACGCAATAGATAGCAGGAAAGTCAACCTTGTCTTACTCGTGATTCGTTTGGCCATACGATTAGATGATTCAGCTCGAGCCGATAGAGACCGCTGTTTGATCAGGATGTTCTCGTTCCAGTTCATCAGTTGGATCGCGATCCTCCCGCGCCGTCGCCAGACGCCGACGACACGATGGCCCGGTAGGCCATTTGATCGTCGTGGAGCCGATGGAAAACTTTGTATTTGGCGTCGTGATACACCTTCACGTCTCCCGCCCGAGGTTCGATCCGCTGCCCGGGACGAGTCATCGCCGACATCGCCTGCGGAATCGACTGGAAGGCGCCGCCAGCGACCGCTCCCAGGATCGACGCTCCGAGGAGGACCGCTTCAGGCTCCTCCGGCAGGATGATCTGGCAGCCGGTGATGTCCGCATGCTCCCGGAGAAAAACCGGATTCTTGGTCCCGCCGCCGCAAGCAATGATCGTGTCGATGCGGTAGCCGGACCGGTTCAATTCCTCAATAATGTGCCGCGTCCCGTATGCGACAGCTTGAATCGCGGCCAGATAGAGAACCGCGAGTTCGTCAATCCCGGCCGCGAGGGTCAGACCCGAAATCATCCCTCTTAATGTCGCATCAGCTCGTGGCGATCGGTTTCCATGAAAATACGGACAGACGTGAACTTCCCGCGTCAGCGCCGCTTCGAAGGGGAGATCAGCCGCCAGCTCACTGAGCCGGGCATTCAGGTATTCGTAGATGCTCTGCCCCCGCGCGCCCGCTTGCTCCCGGGCGCTCGACACCGCGGGATGCGAGTCAATTACATGATCGATCAACGCGCCCGTTGCCGACTGCCCGCCTTCGGTCAGCCAAAAATCCGGGATCATTGCCGAATAATATGGACCCCATACGCCCGCGATGTAGCGGGGATCCTTTGAAACGGCCATATGACACGAGGACGTTCCCCCAATCAGCGCAAGCCGCCGGTCGAACTCGCTGGCGTCGAGCTGGGAGGCACCGGCGCCGAGACAACCGACGCCGCCCGCATGCGCGTCAATGATCGCGACGCCGACTGGTGTTCCCGGCTGCAGACCGAGGTCGGATGCCGCTTCCGCCGACAATCCGCTGCCGACCGCCTCCCCCATCGGGCGCACCCGCGTCCCAATTCGCGCAAATCCCTCCTCCGCCAAATCATCGAGTCCGGCGGATGCAAAGAAGGTCCGGTCCCACCCCGCGAGATCCGTTTTCCCCTCCGCCTCTTGGCCGAGGTAGGTCCATTTGCAAACGGTGGTGCACAGCGACCGCACATCCTCCCCGGTCGCGCGAAACACCAGATAATCCGGCAAATCGAAAAACCGTCGTGTGCGCGTCCAAGTCGCCGGCAGATTCTCCTTCAGCCACATCAGCTTCGGTGTTTGCATTTCCGGAGAGATCTTTCCGCCGACATACCGCAGGACTTCGTGTCCGCGCTCATTGATGCGATCGGTCTGCTCAACGGCCCGGTGATCCATCCACACGATCACGTTCCGCTCGTCCGTGCCATCCGGACTCACCGTCACCGGCCGCCCTTCCGCATCGATCGCGACCAGCGAGCAGGTGGCGTCAAATCCGATACCGCCCACCGCGTCCGCCGGCACACCGGCCGCCTGAACGCTCTCCTTCACGCACACGCAACAGGCACGCCAAATGTCCTCGGACGACTGCTCGACGAAGTCGGACCGATCCTTCCAGATCCGGATCTCGCGAGTGCTGCTCGCCAGCCGTTTCCCGTCCGCGGTAAACACACCCGCGCGCGCGCTGCCGGTGCCCACATCCACACCGATGAATACCTTTCGTGCGTCCTTTCCTGGAGTCTCCGGGTTCATTGCGTCCGCCTGTCGAATTATTCCTTATGACCGTTCAGATCCGCACCGGCCATCAGCGGCTCTAGATCCTGCACGCGGCATAACTCCCGCGCCGGATCGGCCGGCTCTCCCGGCAGCAGTCCGACTTCGCCGAGCACCCGCTCGACCTGGCGGCTCTCCGCTTCGGTCAGGCGCTCAAATGGTTCAGCGAGCAGGTCATTGCAGATCCCCATAAGGCCGAGGGCGCATTTCAGGCCCTTCAAGTAAAACCCGCCGTCGTGGTCGGCGGAGTAGATCCCGCGACTGATATGAATGACCGTCCGGTGCAGCGAAAAAGCGAGCTCGTAATTTCCCGCGGCGACCGCCCGATAAATCCCGGTAAAGAGTTCCGGGAAAAAGTTGCTTCCGCCGCAAACACCGCCAGCCGCGCCGAGAGCCATGCCTTCCGCCAGAAGTTCCTCAGGGCCCATCATCACCGGAAAGTTGGCTTTCCCTCGAAGAAGTTCGAGGACCTGGTGGAAATAGTTCATATCGCCGGAACTGTCCTTCAGGCCGATAATTCCTGGCACTTCGGCAAGCTCGGCCACGGTCTCAGGCGCGATCCGAACCTTGGTGCAGGAAGGGATGTTGTACAGATAAACCGGCAGCGGCACCTCCGCCGCGAGCCGTTTCATATAGCCGGTCAGTTCCCGCTGACTGCTGGAAAAATAAAAGGGCGGCGCGACGACGAGCGCATTGGCGCCTGCCCGTTCCGCCAAGTGTGCGAGCTGGACTGACTCCTCGAACGAGGTGTCCGTGATGCCGACCAAAACGGGCACCCTCCCGGCAATCTGGGCGCACCCGCGCTCGACCACTTCATTGCGCAGCCGGCGCGAAAGGCTCGGCGCCTCGCCACTGCTCCCGAGCAGGAACACGCCGTGGACCCCTCCCTGAAGCACATGCTCGATCAGGCGTTCGAATCCCGACTCATCGAGCTTGTCGCGACCGGCAAGCGGCGTGACCAGCGGCGTTACGATTCCCTTGATATGTTTTATCGGCTCTTCTTTCATTGAAAAATCAGTTTTGTGATTCAGCAGGAAGCGATGTCTTTCCTTGCTCGACATTCGCGTGAGACCGGCCGTTGAAAAACCGGCTGGCCCCAAGGCCCACCAGGAAAATAACCAGGGTGCCGATCACGATCGTCAGGAATCCGTGAAAAGGACTGCGAAGCGCCTCCAGTGAACCGGTGAATCGCGGTGAAAGACTCAGCCAAGCGATGACGACCACTCCAACCGCCACCCCGATTCCAGCCGCAACGTTCCGAACACGCCGCGCCATATAACCGAGAAGAAACAGTCCGAGCATGCCGCCGCTGAAAATGGAGGCCAGTTCCCACCACACATCGAGCGCGTGCTTCACGCCAATCATCGCCAGCGCAATCAGGGTTCCCCCAACTCCCCAGACAATCGTTCCTGTGTAGAGCGCTTTCATCTGCTGGCGCTCGGTCGCGTCCTTTTTAAAGTAGCGCTGGTAGAAATCCGTCATCAAGAGGGTCGCCGACGAATTGATACTGGTCGAAATCGTGCTCATTGCCGCCGCGAATACCGATGCGATGAGCAGACCTTTCACGCCGACCGGAAGAGCGGTCACAATGAACGTCGGAAAGACCATATCCGGATTTTCCGCGGCGTTCAGAGTCGCGGGAAACCGATCAGCATGAACGCTGTAGTACGCGAAAAGCGCTGTCCCGATGAAAAAGAAGAGGGCCGAAACAGGCACGTAAAGCAAACCGCCCAGCCAGACCGCCCGGCGTGCCTCCGCATCCGATTTCGAGGCGATGTACCGCTGGATATAACCTTGGTCGACTCCGAAGTTTTGGAGGTTGATAAAAAGGCCGTAGATCAAAACCACCCAGAACGTCGATTCCGCCAGTGAGAAACTGAAGCTGCCCAAACTGAATTTGTCATGCTCCGCGGCAATCGTGAACAGCTGACCGGGGCCCTCCGGGAGACTAAACACCATAACGAGTGCGCACGCGATCGCGCCGACGGTCAGGATAATGGATTGGATCGCATCGCTCCAGATGACTGCGACGATCCCTCCAACCGCGGAATAGATGATCGTGGAGATTCCCGTGATCAAAATGATCGTTTTAATGTCCCACCCGAGCAAAATGCTGAGAGGCAGACCCAGCAGGTACAACACCGCCCCGATCCGGGCAAGCTGGAGCAGCAGGAAGCAAACGCCGGCGTAGGTTCGCGCCCACGGCCCGAACCGCGTCTCCAAATAACTGTAGGCCGAGACATGGCCACTCTCGCGGTAAAGCGGAACAAAAAAGCGAACCGCCAGCCACGCCGCTAGCGGGAGGGAAAGACTGAAGACAAACGGATTCCAGTTTCCCGAGAAAGCCCGGCCCGGCAGAGCGATGAAACTGATGCTGCTCAAGTACGTAGCAAAAATGGAAAGACCGCACAGCCACCCGGACATGCCTCCTCCCCCGGCCGTGAATTGCGCCGTCGAACGGCTTTGACGGTAAAAGTAGAAGCCGATCCCCATCACAAAAGTGAAATATACGATCAGGACGACGAGGTCTAAGAAGGATAAGTGGCTTTCCATAAAGAGGCTTTACATGTAATTCTTTAAATTGAAATAACGTTGTAGCACTTCGCGACCACCTAGACAATGGTAAAAACAAAGGGTTCGGTCAAATCCGCCGGCTCCTGTCTGGAGGATGTCCCGTGGATTCCCGGAGAATGGTCGTTACCGGAACCTCCTTGGGAAGATCCTGAATGCTTTCTCCTTTAATGAGAGACATCAGCGTCCGCGCCGCCGCGTCGTTCATCGCGGCCTGCGCCGTTGCGAAACTGGTCAGCGGCGGCCTTAAATAGGGTCCAGCTTCATTGTCTCCGACTCCTACGGCCGCGATATCATCAGGAATCCGGAGGCCGTGCTGGCGGATCGCGTGATACGCGCCGACAACAAGACTGTCCGTGACACTAAAAAACCCGTCGCATTGCCCGCCGCCCTTCAGATAGGCCGCCATGGCACGATATCCCCCGGTTTCATCGAGCTTTTCGCTGATGATCCTTTCGGGGATTTTTCCTGTTTGCTTCAAACCTTCCTCCACGAACGCCGCAAGCCGTCCCTGTGTTGCTTGGGTCAGCAGCCGCGGGCAAAGAACAGCCAAGCGCCGGCGGCCAATCGATCCGAGGATTTCGGCGGCCGCTCTTCCCAGCCGCTCCGGCCGCTCACTGACGCTCGGATATCCCGGAATCGAACGGCCGAGCAAAACCACCGGAAAGGGCAGATGCGCCGTCGCAAGAAACCGGTCGTCCTCCGCCACCGTGTTCGTAATGATCGCGCCGTTAAATCGCTTTCCATCCACCAGACCCGGCAATTCCTTCAGCCGGCCGGCGTGAAACATCTCAATAGCCACCGACATCGTCGTGTCGGGAAGGCTTTCCTTTTCGATCAGCTTCTGGAGCGAATGCAGCGCCTGGCTGACAATCAGAACGGGTGCTTCATACGACGTCAAAATCGTCAGAACGACCTGCCGGTTTCCGCCGTCATGCGCCCGCAGACGCCGCGCCGCGATATTGGGAACATAGCCGAGAACACGGGCGGAACTTAGGACTTTCTGGATACTCGGAGGCGATATTCGCCGCTCTACATGTCGATTATTTAAGACCGCGGAAACAGTCGACGGAGAAAGACCCGCGTGTTTCGCAATGTCTTTAACCGTTACGGATCCCTTTTTCCTGTTCTCCACAAGCATAACCTTGCGTACCCACTTCACTTGCGGCAACCCGAAATCGCCCTGTTTCCCCGCGGAACCGCCCCCGCGGGACGAATACCTCTTTTGCTGTTCATTTGATCCGCGATTTGCCGCGGGTAGTTCGAGACCCGTTAAGGTAGCGAGTCGATTCCACCTGAAGCACGTCGAGCTCCGCTTCATACACGAACCCGTCGGAATAGGTCACCGAAGCGCGCACAACCTGTTCTTTAACCTCTACATCACCCGGATTGGGCCCTCCGAGGAGAATCTCTTGCAGCACTCTTCCATCTAACGATGCGGGCGGTTCAACTCCGCTCAGGTGAAGAATCGTCGGAACAAGATCCACCTGCCCGCTCGGAACATCGCTGACGACTTGTTTTTTGATACTTGGCCCCGCCGCGATCAGCGGAATTCGTAAATCATACAAACTGTCTGAACCGTGCGTGGCTTTACCGCGCCGGGTAGTCGTACCCGGATAACCGAACTCGTTCACCTCGTCCGTCCAAGCCGGCGCGACCACAATATCCGCGCTGCGCTCATGATTCCAGAAAATCATCTCCGTCGAAAGAGTCCCCGGAACAATCCCTTCCTCGGCGCCCCGCTTAACGGGGCGTGTATAAATATTACCTACAGCGGGATGGCGCTGCAAGGGCTCGACCAATTGGCGCAGTAACTCGGGATCACTCGCCTGGACATACAGCAAGTTTTGAACCCGCTTCACCTGCGCCCTCCGCATCAGCCCGTTTCCAATAATTCTGGGAATGCTCGAGAACGTAAAGTCGCCGCCGCTTGTCGTGAATCCGTGATCTCCGGTAACAAAAATGTTCACTTGGTCCAAAATCCCGCCTTTCTTCAAGGCATCCACCATTCGGCCGATCTGATGATCCACATGCTGGACGGCTTTCAGAGTCGCAGGCGCACCGACTCCTTCGCGATGCTCCACGCCGTCGACTTCACCGATCCACATCAGAGTAAAGTCCGGACGATCTTCTCCCAGAGCTTTATATAAAAAAGCATCAAACGCCCAAGCTGTTCTGCCTGCCGCGCCCGATCTCGGCTTTCCTATTGCAGCCAGCGCTTCCTCGCGGGCTTCCTCGGGAACAAAATAGACCCCGCGGTTCCAGATTCCCATACCGCTGCCTCGCGGATTCTGCAGACGCGCCGTTCCAGCTCCGCTTGATCCGGTGACAAAAAAGCGTAAGCCGGCTTTGTCGAACATCTCTCCCGCCGACGGAGCCGTCAGCATTCGTCCGCCGGAGATCGCATCCAGCCGCTCAAGCGCCTCCAAACCGCCGAGGTCCAACTCCTCATCACCCAACTGCGGAAGCCACATGGTATTATTTAAAATTCCATGCTTCCAGGGATACACACCCGTGCTGATCGATGTGGCGTTCGCACGGGTCGAGCTCGGAAATACCGCGGTGTGGCGCTCACCGCGAACACCGCTCTTCCCGAGCTTGTGAAGATTCGGCATGATGGCCGGTGTCACGTAGTCCGGCCGAAGACCGTCAACCACAATCAAAACGCTGGAGGTTCTCGTTTCCCGCGCCGTACTCGGTGCTGGATATCCCGCGGAGGTGACGAAAATGGCCATTGCGGCAACCGTCGCCATCAACGTGCGCGTTCCTCGGCACCTTGTACTAGATCTAGATTCGGCTGACTTACTCATTCTCATATAAAAGCACCGTCACGGTCATCTCTGTCGCGCGCACACGGGAAGACGTATGTCTACCAGCCGTCGCCATGACGATGGTCGTGCGCGGAAAGCGCCTCGACGTGACCGTCAAGGAACAAGTAGTTCCGGCTGCTCCCATGGCGCGGATTATCCATCTGTCCCGGCAGGCCCTCGTAGTCCCGGCCATCACTGTCGGTAATCAGCCAGATTTGAGTCGGCGGATAATACTTCGTCAGTTGATGCAGTGTCTTTGTAGGCAGGTTATCTTGATTGCCCGTGTACTCGCGCCCGAAAGGCCAGAGCAACATTCCCATAACGGGATCTCGCTGGCTGTCATTCATGCGATACGGGCGCGGCCGCGTCTCACCTTGGATCAGCATGTCATCGCCATAGGTTCTCATATAAGCGGGACATCCGAAAACTTCCATCCACACCGGTTGAGCCGAAGCGGGGACGGGCGGAGCATCCAGATAGGGACCGAGATCTCTAACCAGTTTTCCTGTCGGATAAAACCCGTCGATAAAGACCCAGGTTGGACCGGGCATTCGGTCGTCGTTATCCGAAAGATAACTGTGAACGGCGACCCCGATCTGACGCAGATTATTCTGACATTGCGCTCCCAGCGCGGAGTTTCGCGCTCGGCCCACCACCGGGATTAGAATTGCTGCCAGAATGCCGATGATAGCAATAACCGTCAGCAGCTCAATCAATGTGAATCCCCGGGATATTTGCGTGGTATGCTGCTTCTTTAAGCCATTCATAGTGTACCTTCTTTTTCGCCTACTCAATCAGAGACAAGGACAGCCGAAGGAACCCGCGATCGGACGGTGAGGCCAGCCGAACGACTAGCAGGTCAGACGTGTCCTCAACAATCTCGATCCCGTCAACTGACCATTCCAGCAGATCGGCACTGGCTTCAATAATGAATGCAACGTCGGTCGCCGCGGGATTCTTGGTAACGGTCAGCGTCAGATGATTCTGTTCGTCAATGCCGGTAACCGGAAGCCGTTCGCTGTCCCGCGCCGGAATCTGCGGGTTATCGATTCCGAACGCATACTTCGCCAAATTGGTTAAACCATCCCCGCCGGGACTCGCGTCTGGAGAGGCATCATCCCCGGCGAGACCAAAACTGTCGACCCAGGCGAAGAATCCTTCCAGCGGCTCTTCATCGGATTTGAGGTAATAGTTATACAAGAATTCCTCGACCTGCTCCAATTCGTCCGCCGGCAAAGCCCGATTAAAAACAACCACGGCGACGATATCGCCATTGAAATGATTAGCCGGCCCAGGATTGGTTACACTGGATCCCGCGCCAAGACGGACAAAAATATTCCCGGTCGGATCGGAAAGGGCGCCCGAGGTTTCGCTCGCGAATCGCTCGTTGGCCTGATTTCGGACAACGACTTCCGTTCTTCCATCATCGTAGCAAATATTCGCGCCCAAATAAAATTTCGCGGTATCGTCGACGCTGTCAGCTGGAGCGGATACGGATATCGCGCCGCCGCTGAAGGTTCTGTTCTGGATTCTCAGCGTGCCCGCCGGCGCCCACATCGTATGAGCCGCATGATGGAGAACAATCTCATTGGGATTCGGATCCAGATCCGACCAGGCGAAGTTGATGATTCGACCACCGCCGTATTCTTCGGGACGGAAAATAACCATCGTGGTTCGTTCGCGTCCGTCAAAATGAGCCGGGCTCGGAGCGGTTTGCAAATACTGCTCCACCCCATCAAATCTGACCGCGTCTCTGCCGAAAGGCGCCGCGCCTTGCGCGACTGTGGGCACGAGCCGCTCCCCTTCGTGGATTTTGCTCACCCCGTCGTTTCCGCGCCCGGAAATATCGTACATCGCCGTCACCACAGTGCCGTCGAGTTCGGCATTCGCCGCATTGAGATGAAGCACGAGGCCGTCAGTGATCGGCACACCGGGATCCGCGGGATTCTGGACGCCGGACAAGTAAAGGTTATACAGGTATTGTTCCACGTCCATCAGCTCAAACGGGTCCAAGTCCCGATTGTAAACCAGCACCGCTGCGATCTCGCCATCGAAAAAGGATTCCGGAGTTCCGGTGTTGAAGTTGCCGGACGCGCCGATACGGGTCCAAAGGTGTCCTTGATTGACCGCATCCGCGCCGCTGATGCCACGGACGAATCGCTGATTCGCTTGGTTGACCACCGCGCCGACCGTGTCGCCGCTGGAAAACCAGGTATTGGATCCGATGAAATAACTTCCCGCGGTGACCGTGCCCCCGGAAGTTTCATCGGTGACGGCCCCGCCCGTCGCGGTTCTATTCTGGAATCGGAGAACACCGCCATTGCGCGGACTCGCAAACATGCTGTGATTCGTGTAGCGCGGCTCGCCGACGTCACCGAGTTCCTCGTAGGCGAAGTTGATCATTCGGCCCGTACCCAATTCTCTCGGTCGGAAAACAACGATGCTGGTCTTCGCCCGGCCGTCAAAATCCGCCGGATTCGGGCCGACTTCCACGTACCCCCCAATCCCGTCAAATTCGATCGCGTCCAGGCCGGATGGCGTCGCGTTCTGTTTCAATTTCGGCAGCGTGGGAGCGCCTTCGACGATCAGTCCGCTGGCATCGCCCTCCCTCGCGTCATTGCCGTTGCCGGAACGGTCGATCATTCGCAGCACGCGACCGCTCTCAATCTCAAGTTCATCGGTGTCAAGATAAAGACTCAACCCGTCTGTCACGGGAAAGCCATCGGGAAGCGCCGCTTCCGCGGCGGACAGTAAGAGTGCAATAGCACCCGCGGCTACGATAGCGCCGCCGATTGCGGTTCGGGGATTTCGTTGGTTCATGGGATTTCTCCTAATAGATAAAAGATCTGCAACAACGTTCTAGCAAAGCAATGCTCAATGTTTCAAATGTCAAGATGCGATTCTCATTCAATTCGCTTCATTTCGATCCAGTGTCTGAGGGAGGCACCAAAAGAATGCCCCCCGCCCAGTCACCCTGGGGAATGTCGAGCTGTTCTCCTGCTTTCACAGCACGGCTGAACACCGCCATCTCCGTCCCGTTTCCGGCGGTGTAGAAAAATGTCGCGCCCTCGACCCGCTCCCAAAAATTCAGGTTCAAATCAGCCGGGTCTGAAACGGCCGCCATATAAACGGTCGCCGCCCGCCGCGCGGTCAATTGGACAAACGCTCGTTCCCCGCCGTGGGTTCCGACAAACTTCCAGTTCGCGAACTGTTCCGGAACATTCCTCCAAACGTAGCTCCGGTTCGCAAATGCTCGCTCCCCGTTTGCCAGCGTTCCCGCAAAAGCATGGCGGGCTTCAATCGCGAATTGTCCGGTCGTCACTTCGACGTCCGCGGGTTTCATGAACGGATTGCTTCGAAAATAGAGAAAACCGTCCTCGCCGCCAATCAGCAGATCAGCCACCCCGTCTCCCCGCATGTCGATCATTGTCGGACTCGTTGTATGGCCCGCGAGACGGCGCCCGTCGATCTGCCCTGTATCGCGGAAAACTGTCATGCCGTTTACCTCACCGATATTGCGAAGCAGCGACGCGTTCTTCCCGTTGAGCAACAGATCGAGCCTTCCGTCTCCGTCGAAATCCGTCACCGCCAGCTTGCGCCGTCCGCTCCTTCCGGCTTCCCTCGGGTTCAGCCGCAGCGGCCCCTCCTCGCCTTCCGCTTGAAACACTCGCTCGCCCGGCAGCAAGACTAACTCCTGACCGCGTCTTTCGCGCCGGAACAAAGCGAGATAACCTTCGTGATCGAGCATCACAAGGTCAGTCAACCCGTCTCCGTTCCAGTCGATCGCGACCGGCGTGGTTCGCCATTGAGTCACAAGCTCCTTGCCATCCGGGTCCCACCAGTTCCAAGCCGGTTTCGGCGGCGCGCCTTCCCACTCGACCTCAACCGGTTTCGCCGCGGCGAGCTTCGGTGCGGTCCGCGTGCCGATATTTTCATACCAAAGGATCTTCCCCCAAATCGAATTCACCAAGATGTCCGGCAATCCATCGTGATTCCAATCGCCGACCGTCAACGTCGTGTATCCCCATTTTTCTTCGGCCGGACCTTGAATTGAACCATTGCTGCCCGCCAAAATGCGGATCGTCTCACCGTCGGCTTCGAGCAGCTTCGGAGCGGCCCACTTTACCGGATCCCCCCCGAGGTTTTCGATAAAGGCAATGTGCCCGGCCGTGTTTCCGACAAGAATATCGTCGCGGCCGTCCCCGTTCCAGTCGAACCCGACGGGCGTCGCCAAGGCGCCAAATTTCACCTGATCCGCGTGCTGGCGAAAATACCGCGGCGGCAAAAATCGCGGCATCCCGTCCACGATTTCCCCGGTATGCTCGACGATCGCCACCCGTCCGTCCTCATCGCCGACAATCAGGTCGGGAAAGCCGTTGCCGGTAAAATCGTACGCCACCGGCGTGATCATGCAGAGCTCCATCCGGATGCGCTCATCGCCGTACGTCAACGGGCGGCCGGGCGCATAGATCGGTTTCTCTCGCGTCCCGATATTTTGAAAGTAGGTAAACCCGTCGAGAAAGGATCCGCATATCAGGTCGAGTTTTCCGTCGCCGGTAAAATCAGCGAAATTCGGCGAGGGCCGTCCAAAGACATCGACCGGATCCCCGTGCGACGTCACAATCTGAATCGGTTCCCCGTACTTCGGGTCTTCGTTCGTTCCCAAATTCGGCAGCCAGAAAACATAACCCCGCAGCGGACCTCGCGTCCATTGTCCGTCTTCATTGTACGCGTCGTCCCAGCCGTATTCGCCCCAAAATCCGATCCCGACCACAAGATCGTTCACTCCGTCTCCATCGTAATCGACAAATCCCCACTGGTTGGCGCGGATCCGTCCTTCTTCCGGAAAGATTTCCGATGCTTTCGGGGCGGGAATCTCAAATGGATGCTCGAAGGCCGTGTTCTTGAAATCCGGGTACACCCGGTTTGGCGTCGTCACTACCGGCTCGCCATCAATATACGAGATTTGAACATTATCGACCGCCTCGCCGATCCGGACGCCGGCAAGAAAGATCGGCAAGCCTGTTTCGCGATCGGTCTCTCCGCTGTTTTCGAAGAAATAGGTTCCTCTTGATGGAGTGTCCGTGCAAGTCACGAGCAGGTCCGTCAACCCGTCGTTGTTGTAGTCCATCGGCAGCGGCCAAGCCCAAAGCCCGACGCCAAGATCGACCAGGAGCCCTGGATGATTATAAGACAAACGCTCCAAACGCTCGGCGAACATTTCGTCCGGCACCCCAAGAGCTGCCGCGGCCGCCGCGGCGGCGAAAACCATTGATTTCTTCATAAACAAAAGTCGATAGCGATCATTCACGCCGGTGCACAGGCACACCAGAAGATCACTGAAAAAGATAAATTTCGTAACTCAGACGGATCGTTTTCAATAATTGATATACCAATTTCCTTGCAGCAGTCCGCCCTCATGCAGCGAGATCGCTTCAATGTGCCCATCCACAAAAACAAAGTTGGCCTTATCATTATGACGGTACCGAGGGTAAGACACGCTTACCTTGTCTTGGTTCACCGGTGTCGACTCAATGGGTTCAAGTTCCGAACGCGGATTTCCAATCCCTTCCGGCAGGCCGAAAAATCCGCTGTTTGAATCGCCGTTAGTACGCTGCGTCGCGTCTCCAAAAAGAACGACCCGCGTCGGCCGCTCGATCTGCTCCGACAAAACCGGCGGTTTGTTTCCCTGCCGCGCCATGACGTTTTGATTGGCGGAATAGGTCAAAGCGGCGGCCACTTCCGCCCGTCCTTCTTCATCAGGCGCCGTGCGGTGGGGAAGAGATTTCGCCGGACAGGCATGGACTTCGCTGCGCTGCCTCCGGGCTGTCTGCCCGTCTAAGCGCAAGCCTTGCGTATACGGAATCAGCACTTGCGGCCACCAGCCTCCCTCCTCGCCTTCCGGGGGCTGGCACCAGGGCAAGTGGCCGTGATCGCCTTCCCAAAGCTTGGCGGCCATGTGGAGCTGCCGCAGGTTGCTTTTGCACTTGGCGTCTTTAGCGGAATCGCGAGCACTGCCGACAACCGGGATCAAGATCGCCGCCAGAATCCCGATAATCGCGATCACCGTTAACAGTTCGATCAAGGTGAATCCAAGGATTTGTCTACGCTTCATATGCAGTCCTCTTTCTACTCAGTCGCAAATCTGACGCGGAGCCGAACAAAGAATCGCGATGTTTCGCTGGGGAGATCCGTCACTTCAACGGTCACCCGTTCCGTTTCACCACGGTTTTCCACCAGCACTTCCTCAATCAGTCCCGCTCCGGAGATCCAGTGAGCAAGGTCCTCCGACAGTTCGATCACATACTCGATGTCCGTTACGTCCGCGGCACGGGTATAAGCAAGACGCAGCTGGCCTGACGCCAGAATCCCTTCCGGCAATTCAGCTCGGTCCGCGGGTGTCTTCGGATCCATCCCGAAGGCGTACTTCAGCAGGTTCGCCACCCCGTCGCCCGCCGGTGCCGCCTCGGGACCGCTGATCGCGGCATCCTCGATCTCGGCTGGCAGGAACTTGCTTGCCACCCAGTCAGCATAGCCGCCGGTTATGATCCTTTCTCCGGCAAGACCGGTCCAACCGTCTTCATCGCCTCCGAGCACAACATAGATTCTGCCGTCATCCGCGGAATAGTGCCGCCCGAGTGCGACCGCCAAACCGTCCATCGGAAGCGGAAAAGACCCGGTGTAGGCCCACTGCCAGTTGCCCGTCACCGCCGAACCGCCTTGCGCTTGGAACACCTGCAGAATCGAGGTCCGTTCGGCCTCAGCGGATAACGGGATCCCGGCTCGTCCCAAAGCCCCGACAAGCGCCGCTTCTTCAAGGCTGAGAGCCTTCCGCCAAATCCCCACGTCGTCGATCTCGCCGTGGAACGCGTAGTTGGCATCCAGGTTCCGGCTCAGGCCAATCGCCCACTCCGGCACCTGTTGAACCGGTATTGACGAGGTGCCCGTCGCTTCGACAACCCCGTCGACGGAAAGGAAGAATTCCTCTCCGACGCGCCGAACCCCGACATGGCGCCAAGTCCCGTCATTTATCATCGTGGAGCCAACAAGCGCGAGGCTTGGAGAGCCGCCCAGCCAGTATTTCACGACTCCCTCTTCCAGATAAATATTCGATCGCCCGGTGCCCGACAAATTATTGGAAACGATATGGCCTTGCGTTTCATGAAACGAGTCCGTCCTGATCCAGGCGAAAATACTGAAATCACCGGTGGCTGGCACCCAGTCGTTGCTCCGGGTGTTTACATGGGCTCTGTCTCCTTGGAAGGAATAAGCCCGCCCGACCATTCCGGGCTGACCAATCAGAACATTCTCCGTCCGCTCCCCGTGAACGCTCGCGCCAAGCGCCGCATTCACGACCGTCAGGTTTTCCGGTGACGTTTCATCCAAGTTCCAGTAACCGACCAGAGCAGGACCATCAAGAAGCGACACACGGGCCTCACGCGAGAGAAGGACGGCTTCGCCCCCCCTCTCCCTGACTTCCAAATGATAGATCCCGCGATCCGCCAAGTCGACGTTGCTGATTGTCAGGGTCGAATTCGTTTCACCCGGCAGCGCCTGAGCCGGGACTGCCGAACCCGGCCGGAAATACCATTGAAGGTCAACAGGTCCGGATGCGTCGACAACCGCGACGAATTCCGCGGTTTCCCCGATTGCAACCTCCTGATCGTCCGGTTCAACGAGAATGGCCATTTCAAAATAGTCCGGGACGATCAGCCCCATGATCTGCGACGCGCTCAACGCCCCGTCATAAAACCGGACATCATCAAACGATGCGGTGAAGGCGCGATCCAAGGCGGATCGATTGGGATCGTTGCCGAGAAAGACACCGCCCGCGCTGTTGGTGAAATCCTCCACGCTCGTCCCCGAATACTTTTCCTCTCCGTTGAGATAGAGTTTCAGCGTATTCAGCCGGTCGCGGGTCATCGCGAAGTGGTACCATTGGTCGCTTGCCAAGTCTTGCGCCACATGACGCGTTCCACTCACCTGGTGCCAGAGGCGAAGGCTAAACGTGCCTTCCGGGGTCAGATCCCGCGAAACAACATTCCAACGGCTGGCTTGGCCCGAATTACTTTGGAGAATGTGTTGCTCGACGTTCAGCCCTTCGTTGCTGGCATCGCCGTTGCGATTGAACCAGAACGCGATGGTGAATTCGCCCGTCCCGGGCGCGACGTGCCCGAGGGAAATATAAGCTTCACGCGAAGGCATTCCGATCGAGCCTGTGGAATACGGCGAGGGCGACGGGGAAGCGAACACCGGACCGGGGTCGTCAACCGTTTTTCCTTTCACAAAAATCGCCGTGGAACCTCCCTCGACTTCATTGACCAGCGGGGCCTCTGCCTGTCGATCCTCAGCTGGGAGAAGGTCAGGATCCAGCACCGCCAGGTCGGCGGCGGTGTCGTTAAGCAGCCAGTGATGCACCAGCGCCGGGGGCCGATCGAGCATCGACAAAGCCGCCTCATTGCTGTTGATCCAAAACTCGCCGGCGGCCTCGCTGATCCTGACAAAATAAAGGCCTTCATCCTCAAACTGCACATCCTCCAATACCAGCGTCGCCGCGTTTCCGTCGGGAACCGCATAGACCATTCCTCCCTCTCCCTTGAAGAACCACTGATAGGTCACCGGCTGACCCGCTTGCACCTCAACGGAGAATTCCACGGTGGATCCGCTGAAGACTTCCTGATCCGCGGGCTGCCCGGTGATCACGATCGGCAGCGTTTCGTTCAGATCGCCGCCCGACGCCATGACCCCGCGCCAAGAACCTTCACTTCCGTCAAGAACAACGTAGACACTTTCATCAACAAGATAATGTTTGCCTTTCGCCAGCGATGATCCGTCCGCGGGCGGCGGGAAAGCGGTCGCGTACTGCCATGTCCAGTCACCCGTGACAACCGTGCCGGTCTCCGCCTGATACAGGCTCAAAATATCCGCGGCTTCTTGCTCAGCGGACAGCGGCAGCCGAATCCGCCCCAGGCCTCCAAGGATCGCTACCTCTTCAGGAGTCAGTGCGACATGCCAGACCCCGACATCGTCGATCCAGCCGTCAAACGGATAGCCTCCAGCCGGACGGCCGCGCCGCCCGATCGCCCAGTCGGGATCCTGCTGAACCGCGCCGGAGGAAAAGCCAAACGCATCCGCGACACCGTCAACCCAAAGAGTAAATTCGGTTCCCGAACGAGTGACGCCAATATGATGCCATTTTCCATCATTTACCGCTGTTTTTCCGGAAATGGAAAGGTTTGGTGATCCGCCTAAGAAATAACGGACAGTACCATCCAAAACATGGAGGTTCGAGCGCCCTGCCGCACTGTTGTTATTAGAAAACACATGCCCTTGCACGGAATGAACATTCGTCGTCCGAATCCACGCGAATACACTGAAATCGTCGGTTTGCGGAATCCAGGCATTGTACTTCGTATCAATCGATGCTCCATCGCCGAACGCGAATGCGCGACCGATTTGTCCCGTCTCATTAATCGCCGTCGTTTCCGTCCGTTCCCCGTGCCGCAATGCCCCCGGCGCCGAGTTCAGCACTTCCAAGCTGTCCAAATTCAGGTCATCGAGTTTCCAGTGAGCGATCAAGGCAGGTCCGTCCAGCAAGGTTAATTGAGCCTCGCGCGTGGTCACAGAACCGGATCCTTCCTCCTCGGAAATTTCACAGAAATAGACGCCTCGATCCGCCACCTGAACACTTTCCAGGAGCAGCACGGGGCCAGTCGCGTTTTCTACAGCCGCGGCGGGAAGCCCGGGCGAGCGGAAGTACCACTGGTATTGGACCGGACCGGTGCTGGCCACCTGCACTTCGAACGTCGCGGATTCACCCATGTTGACCGCCTGATCTGACGGCTGCTGGGTAATGACAATCGGCAAGGCAAACGGCTCTCCTCCCGTGGCCATGACTCCTTGCCAGTTGCCTGGCGTCCCGCCGAGCACCGCGTAAATCGCATCGTCGACACCATAATAATGCTTCCCGAGCGCGGGCATTGAGCCATCCGCCGGCAATGCGAAATGGGTGGTGTAAACCCACTCCCAGTCGCCGGCAGTCACCGTGCCGCTCCCGGTCGCGTAGAGGTTGATCACGCTGTCGATTTCCGGCGAGGAAAGCGGCAGACCCGCACGCCCGATTGCGCCGACAACCGTGACTTCTTCAGGGCTTAGCGCCCGCCCCGCCCATAAGCCCACATCCGACATCCAGCCATCGAAGTCCGAGCCGGTATCATTGTGGATCCGCCCTAGATACAGAACGTTTCCAGAGACCTCAAAATTCTCAACAGCCGGATAAATAAACCGATCGAAGGGAGCGGCCGTCTGCTCGCCGTTGACATAAACATAGATTGGATTGTCCGGAATCCCCGGGTCATAATCCTGAACGATAGCGACGTGAACGAACTCGCCGGCATGCAACGGCGTATCCAAGTCAAATACGACGGTATGATCGGCTCCGTTGGCCCTCGTGACGTAAAAAAGATTCCCCTGATCCTGAAGGCCGAACTGAAACTGGTTGTTCGCCCCAACGATTATCTGACGGCTCGCCGATCCGGAACCGCCGCGGAGCAACTCCGGCTTAATCCACGCGCTGATCGACATCGTATTCGCCGCCCGAAGCTCCTCCACGACCGCGGTGCCAAGTGTTACGAAATCATCCTTCCCGGATCCGTCGAATGAATACGCTCCCCCGGCTGGCGCGGCCTGACCGATTTCGATCGTCTCCGTCCGGGTCCCGTTTTCCGAAGAGGCGGCAGGCGCCGCGTTCGCAACAACCGTACTCGCGGGGTCCGTTTCGTTCAATGGCCAATGGCCGACCAAGTTGCCGGTGATCGCGGCGGAGGCGGAAGCCGCTGTCATGGAAATCAGCGCGGCGCCGATTCCAGCCGCGCCAAGGATCTTTCTGGAGAGGGTCATTCGAGTCCTTTCTTTGGGAGAAAACAAACGGAAATAACGTTGTAGCAGAAATACCTGTTTTGCTTAGAGAATGGCAAGCTTTATTCGGACAAACC
>CAZYAN010000001.1:0-42165 GCA_964645585.1 uncultured Opitutales bacterium | reverse complement strand
CTGTTTTGCTTAGAGAATGGCAAGCTTTATTCGGACAAACCTCCCCAATACGCCTTCCGAATTTCCTGAAAATGGCTCAGGGCGCCATCACGCCCGGAAACCGGATAAAGGTAAAAAAGTTGGCGTTGTGATAGTTATGAGGTCCTCCGATCCCGTCAGGATAGGCAATGCGGGCAACCGCGATGATGTCGCTTCCGTCAAAGCGCCAATTGAAATAGTGAAAGCCGACTCGGTCGACGTTGCTTCGATCACGCATCAGAACCGACTCCACCTCCCAGCGCTGCAAATCCGGGGACGACAGCAGGGCAACGGTGTTTCGCAGCCGGCTCGGCTTTCTGTCACGCCGGTAGTTTTGGTCATCGACCATGTTCGCGAGCGTCCAGTATTTGCCCGATCGTTCGTGGTAGCGGATAACGAACATTTTGGACGCTCCGGGCATGTCGATGATGCCGGTTTCCGCATCAAACGCGATCGTGCTTTCGTCAATGACGCGGACCAGCGCCGCTTTTTCCGGTTCACCTTTACCAACATCGACTCGCAGAAGAATCAGCAGCTGGCCGGCCGGGCCGATTACAGCATTTCCTTCAAGCCATCCGAGAAATCCGGGCTCACCGCCGCGGGTTGTCAGCCAGGTCGCGTCGCTTTCGAGCAGATTGGAAAAGGTCCAATTTTCAGCATTGAGCAGATCCGCGTCTTCAGGCGCGCTCGCCATTCCGGCTCGAAAATGTCCCGCCCACGGTCCTCCGCTTCCATTATCTTCATACGCCCGCCAAATCCGGCCGTGAGCAACCACCGTCGGCAGCGAAGCTGTATGGTAGCCGAGATCCCCTTCTCTCTTTCGCAGCAATCCCGACTCCGGACCCGTTGGTTCGGTCCAGGTAACCCCGCCATCGATCGATCGCCGAATAACAAGATCGCCGTAAATATCACTCGTCCCCATCGCATAAAGATCACCCCGGTGCAAAAAGAGCCCGGTCCACCCCATGCGAATCGTGCTGATCAGCTCCCAGGAGCGGCCGCGATCGATGGAACGGAAAATCCGCGTCGCCTCCCGGGGCCGGTTCCTTCCGGCGATGGCACTCGATGCAAGGTAACTCCCATCTGGAAGAACAATCAGCGCTGGCGATGCCAAATGCAGTTCCCGTTCCTTCGGCATGTGGTCAATAACGACTCCCGGGACAGGAATCCCGTTGAATTCCGAATGGGAATAATGAACCGGCGCAGCAGCTTCGCGCGCGAAGAGGCTGCCAGAGAGCAGCAACAGGGTTGCGCAAAACGAGAGACTACTGCTCGCCCAGATCATTTCATTCTGGACGGACATGACCGGAGGCCGGGGATTGGCAGGTTTTCCTGCACCATCTCCGGCGATCAATAGTTGATATAATAATTGCGGTTCTTAAGACCACCCTCTCCGAGCGATATCGACTCCACATGGCCGTCGACGAAAACAAAGTTGGCTTTGTCGTTGTGACGGTACCGAGGCGCGGTGCTGCCTTCTCCGTCTTTGTTCCGGGGCGGATTCTCCAGCGGCTCGTCCGCATTTCGCGGATTTCCGTTCGACGGAGGCGTAATACCCAGCGCATTGAAGGTACTGTTCGAACCGCCGGGAAGTTCCCGCTGCTCCCCGTCACCGAAGAGAATCACTTCCGTCGGCCGTTCAATCTGTTCAGACCGCACCGTTCCGACACTGCGGCGATCGCCCAACTGGCCCACAACGAAAATCAGCCGGTTGGCCGGATAGGTGGAGACGTAGTTGCCGGGGCTGTCTCCCGGGTTTTGAATGGAAGGACACTGGAGCAGTGGATTCATTGCCGGTCCGCCCTCCGTGTCGTAAATATACTCGGTCAGATACCAGCCCCACCAAGTTTCGCCATGCTTCCAATCGGATGGAAAAATGCCCCACGGAAGATGGTCGTTGTCATTCTCCCAAAGACGCGCTGCCATGCCGAGTTCTCTGAGATTGCTTTTGCATTTGGCATCTCGCGCTCCTTCGCGAACGCTGCCGACGACCGGGATCAGAATCGCGGCAAGGATGCCGATGATGGCAATCACAGTTAAGAGCTCGATCAGGGTGAAGGCGGCAGAGGTTTTTTTGTTCATAACAGCTCCTCGAATTAGTGAAGTAGATCTCAAGGATGCAATAACGTTACAGCATTCTCGGATCCATCTGGGTTTCTGGCAAGTGGATAAATGCATCAACTTGCAATTCAGTTGGCTGGCGCGAGGTACGCGGGCGCTCGTCCCTTATCCACCTTTGCTACAAAAATCTGGTCGAAAACCCGGCCATCCGCCGTCGTAACGGGACGCATGTACGCGACCCGGCGCCCGTCCGGCGAGAATACGCACGCGTGATGCGTTGGACCGCCTTCTTCCACCCGCGGCGTGATCCGGCGGATTTGTCCGGTTTCAACATCCGTCACAAAGATGCTGTTGTCCATCGCATAGGCAACGCGCCGACCGTCCGGACTCCAACTGAAGGCGGAAGTGGGATCCCATCGGCTCGACGTCACCTGCACCGGCTCGCCGCCATTGGGAGAAATCGTCCAGAGCTGAACCGTTCCGGCGTCATCCTTCATATAAAAGGCGATCCGCGAACCGTCAGGGGAACTCCGAACCCAGTGGCGCGGCCCCTGAATTCCCGGATGATGCCGGTCCGCCGTGCGGGTCAGCCGACGCTGCACCACCCCTTTTGGCGGACGGGGCCGGGTCGTCGTTGTTCCCTCGATCCGCCCGTCTTCCGGCTGCACGGTCAAATCATCCGGAAGGTCCGCGATAAAAACTTCAGCAATCGTTTCTCCACGATCCGTGCGGACCTCTCCCTGGAAGGCAATCGCTTTTCTCTGGCGTGTCCCATCCGGCCGGCGATATCCATCGGTGCCGACCCACGCATCGCTGAAGGCACGGGAAATCTCGTCGCTGCCGGGTGTCGGTTCAGCCACCGTTCTCGAAACGAGGACACTGAAATACTCGCCGTCATGATTGCGCGGATGGTCCCGTTTTACCGTAACCGGACCCTTCGGAACCGAGACGCCGACGTTGCGCAGATTGATCTCCTGCCCTTCCTTTTCCTCCCGAAACTGCTCCAGAAGATAATCTTCATACGTGAAGCTGACCCAGCTTCCATCGCCACTGAAGACATGAACATGCGTCCCGCCGCGCAACGCCCCCGGGGTCAACGGTTCCGTCAGGTCACGCGCGTCGAGATTGTAATTTCTCCTCTCGTCCGTCAGATCGACAACAAAGCCTCTCCTCCGATTCGCGGCATAACTCCACTCCGGCGTCGGATTCTCAGGGCCATGAATAAAGACCACCTTGTCATCCGTCGGACTGTACGTCGCCACCCCGCATCTGGCGCCGTTCCGGCTTCGATAAATTACTTCAACCTCACCGGTCTCGACGTTCACGCGCTCGATCCGATCGCCGCTGAAGACATCCTCCTTCTCGCGAACGTCGTAGATAATCCACTGCCCATCCGGCGACCAAACACCTGTATTCGTCAGAATGTGACCGTGAGACGCCCGGGTAATCTGGCGCTCCAATCCGACCTGTGCGCCCGTGCCAAAACCGACACAACCGGCGATCGTCGCCAAGCCCGCCGGAAACATACCCCATAACGGGAGATAATAGAAAACGCCTCTTCCGTTGAACCGCCGCATCGTCGAATCGCTTTCAGTTGGGAACCATCAGGATCCCGGGTTCGCACCGATCGCCCGAAAATTCTCGAAACGGTGAAAGGTGATCAGGTTGGCGTTGTGCTGATTATGAGCGCCCCCCAGCCCGTCGGCATAAGCCGTCCGAGCCAGGGCGATGATATCGTCTCCGTCAAACTGCCAGTCCAGATATTGAAAACCGTGGTGCGCCGTATCGGGGTGACGCAGCAAAACGCCGAGAATGGTCCAGTCGCGCAAGTTCGCCGAACACACGAGGGCAACCGTATTGCGCGTCCGCTCGAAATTATACAGTCCCGCCTTTTTCAACGCGGCACCCCGCCGCGATGGAGCACTCTCTTCCGGCGACAATCCATCAAAAAAGCGGCGAAGCGCCTCGGGCGGCGAGCGGTCCTCCTCCGGCACCCAATTCGTCAACGCGTAATACTGCCGCGTCTGACCATCATACCGAATCGTAAATTTCTTCCCGGCCCCGGGCAGATGGACAAAGTCTTTCTCCGGATCGAAATGCAACGTGTGTTTGGCAAGGTCCACGCGCAACAGCGCGCTCGTATCGCCATGCGGAGGATGATCGACGCGAGGCATGTTAACGAGGCCGCCAGCGGGCGTGACAACCATGTTGCCTTCCAGCCAGCCGTGGAATTGCCCGTCGAGCCACGCCGGATCACGATCGAGAATGTTCGTCAATCGCCAGCTTGCCCGATTGAGGAGGTCCGCGTCGACCGGCGCCGACATCACAAAAGCGCGGAAGCGATGCCCCCACCCGGTCGATGGATGCAGAGCTTCAAACGCCCGCCACAGGCGCCCTTCGTGTTCGACAATCGGCATCGGCGCCGTGTGATAGCCGCGCTTTTCCGTCAACAATCCGGTCGCGGCCCCGTCCGGCGTCGTCCAGGTCTCGCCATTGTCGCTGGAGCGGCGAATCGTAATGCGCCCGCCTCCGCCATCCGTTCCAAAAAAATAAACGTCGCCGCGGTGAACGAACAGCGAGCTCCAGTGCGCCCGGTGAACGGACGCGACTTTCTCCCAAGTCTGCCCGCGATCGCTGGATCGGAAGATGTGAGCATGGCCCGTCGCCTTCGGACCATATTCATCATGGCTCGCGAGGTAATCGCCATTGGGAAGAACCGCCAGTGACGGGGATCCCAGATAGATCCCGGTCACTTGCGGTGAATGGTTCACGACGACGCCAGGGACGCCGGAGAGATCGATGCTGGCTTGAGCGGCAGGTGGAACCGTTTCACCGAACGTCATCGTCGCCGGCACCAGCAGTGGCAGACAGGCTTTCCAAAAACGTGAAATCATAAAAGCAATCGAACGAACGAAACAGGACGGCTTGGAGAATTACTCCTCAACAAGCTCGGCGCTTAGCCGGAGAAACGCCCGCGAGAAGTCGCCGGGGAGACCAGCCGCGCGCACCGTGACTCGCTCCGTTTCCCCGCGATCCTCGACGTTGATTTCTTCAATCATCCCGTTAGCAGACTGCCAGACTTCCAGGTTTTCTGACCATTCGAAAACAATGTCGGCGTCGCTGACGTTTTTCGCTCGCGTAAAGGTGAGCATCAACGCGTCGCCCGCGAGGTTCGCGACAGGCAGATCTCCTCGCGGAGCCGGCTGTTTCGGATCCATGCCAAAAGCATATTTCAGCAGGTTTGGAACTCCATCACCCGCCGGTGCGGCTTCAGGTCCGCTGATCATCGGATCACCGGCTTCGCCCGCGTCAAAGTGGCTGGCAACCCAGCTGTCGTAGCCTCCCTCGATTTCGACCGCCTCCGCGACGAGTCCCTCCCAGGCACCATCATTCCCTCCGAGCACGACATAGATCCCGCCTTCCGCGGCAAAGTGCTTGCCCAGCGCCAGCCCGAGACCATCCGCCGGCTCCGGCATATCCGCCGTATAGGTCCACTGCCACAATCCCGTCTGCACCGACCCGGTCTTCTGTGTATACAGATCCAGCAGCGCCGCGATCTCCCCGGTCGAGGAAAGCGGGAAACCCGACCGGCCGAGCGCGCCGATGACCGCCAGTTCCTCATGACTCAAGGCCATTCCGCTCCACATACCAACATCGGCCATCAAGCCGTCAAAAAGGCGGTCCGTCCGCAGGGCATCCCTTCCAAGCATCATACCTTCCGAATTGATCACGAAATTCCCGTCGGGGAGATCACTCCCCGACAAAACTTCGACCCCATTAAGGTAGATCGCTGCTTCCGCCCCGGTGCGGACGACCCCGATATGGTTCCACTCACCGGCAGTCACCCGGTCGGGAATATCTATTCCCTGAAGGAAATTATAACCGCCTGCATCAGCTTCCCGAAAATAAAAGATGATGCGCCCCTGAGCCTGCACGCCCAATTGAAACTGGTTTTCAGCCGCAAGAAGAACCTGACGGCTCGAAGCTCCCGTTCCCGACGGGGGCAGATAATCGGGATTGATCCAGATACTGATCGTCAACGTGTTCTTGTCAGTCAGTTCTCCAACAATGGAACTCCCTATATCGACAGAATCCAGGTTGTTTTCATCGAAGTGATACGCCCTGCCGAGAGGCGACTGCTGGTTGATCAGCATCGTCTCCGTCCGCACGCCGTTCTCAATGGCTCCAGGAGCTGAATTGTAAACATCCAGATTTTCTAAATTCGTCTCGTCCAGCTTCCAGTGACCAATCAGTCGAGAAGGCCTGCCAATCACCGTCAGCCGCGCTTCCCGGGTTCTGAGCACATAATCGGCAGCCGGGTTCTGAACTTCACATGAATACGTACCTTCATCCCCCAGATCGACATTTTCGATTGTCAGGGTGGAACCGGTCGCACCCTCGATCAGTTCCGTGCCTTCCGAGCTGGTGAAATACCATTGATAAACCAGCGCTCCCGTTCCTTCCGCGACGACTTCGAATACCGCGGTTCCGCCCATCTCGACATCGACGTTTTCCGGTTCCTGCAAGAAGGTCACCGGAATCCCGAACGGCACGCCGCCCGAAGCGGTCACGCCCTGCCAATTTCCTTCACTGCCCCCGAGAACTAGATAAATGCTGTCATCCGAACCGTAATAATGCTTACCGATACCAAGGTCGGATCCGTCAGCGGGCGCCGGAAACACAGTGGTATAACTCCACTCCCAGTCGCCAGTCTGCACCGTTCCGTTTTGCACAGCATACAACTCGAGAACCGCGTCGACATCAGGAGAACTCAACGGCACGTTCGCACGCCCGAGCGCTCCGATTGCCGCGATCTCCTCGTGCGAAAGCGCGCGCCCGGCCCAAAGGCCGAAATCTGACATCACACCGTCAAAATCACGGCTGGTGTTTCCTTCGTATCGCCCGAGGTGCAGCATCTCTCCGTCGATCACGAACTGCGAAATCGTCGGATAAGGAAAAATCTCCTGGACAAGCTCCCCGTTGATATACAGCGACAGCACATCATCGCCGAAGCCGTCCGGATCGTGTTTGTGCGTCAGGGCGACATGGACGAATTCGCCGGCTTCGACCGCCTCCGCCTCTCCGAAGAGATTCGTCACATAAGCCTCGTCACGCCAGTAAACATACGTAAAGTGACCTTCCGCCTGCAGCGAAAACTGCAGTTGCGCGTTCGCCGCGAAAATCGTCTGCCGACTCGCGGCATTGGTACCCGGACGCAGGAAAGCCGGGTTGATCCAGCCGCTGATCGTCAGCTCGTTGGTCGCGCGAAGAGCGTCGATAAACGAGGACCCGAGCTCCACGTAGTCATCGTTCGTTTCTCCATCAAAATAGTAACCGGTACCGACCGGAGAGAATTGGCCGATCTTCATCGTCTCGGTCCGGACCCCATGCTCGGGATCCGCGACGGGCGCCGTATTCAATACCTGGAGACTTTCCAGATCCGTTTCATTGAGAGACCAGTGGCCCTCCAGTTCATTCGCGACAATCGCCGAACTGGAGGCGGCGAATGGGAAGGAAAAGGCCATTGCTGAAGCAGCAAAGGCAGCGCAACGAGACAAGCGAAAGCTGAATGTCATGACGTTTCCTATGGTTCGGGGATGAGAGAGAGAAAATTGCAACAACGTTATAGCTAAATCCCAGTTTGCAGGGAGACGAATGGCAAGCTTTTTCTCGATTTTCTAATCGCCCCAGCTGATATCGTCTCGGTGAAAGAAGTAGATCCGGCCTTCCTGGTCGCCCACAAAGAGATGCGGTCCACCCGCTCCCCCAATGGCAGTCGCGGCCGGACTGCACGCGTGCTGATGAAAGTAACGCGGCTGACCCCGGAAATGCATCAGTTTCGGAAAGGCAAACACCGGTTCAGCATTCGTCCCTTCATTGCGCAGCCAAAGCACCGCTGAACCCGGCAAGCCTTTCGATTGCGGCAAACCTGTCTCCGGATTCGGCACAGAACCGTGTCTCGGCGTGCCCACGAGCAAATCTTGAATGCCGTCTTGGTCCCAGTCAGCAAATACCAGTTTCAGCCGCCCTGTCCCGCCAGCATGGAGAAAATTGGCGCGTATCACGCTGCCGTCAGCAAGACGAAGTTTGCCCCCATCCTCAACGTTCCAGTCATCAATCCGCCAAAACAAACGGAACTCATCATCGCCATCGAGCGTCACGTACGCCATGCGCCCGTCGAGCAGGCCAACCGCCGGCTGCACCCGCCAGGTTCCATGCAGCTCGAGCCCGTCCCAGTAAACCGGATGACTCGGCCGGAGACGCGGCGCGTGCACCGTGCCTTCATTCAGGAAAATTTTGTGACGCTGCGTTGCGCTGTGCATCACGATGTCCGGGAGCCCATCGCCATTCCAATCGACCGCTGTCGGACAGGAATAGCCCCAGCGCGCCTCGCCAGGACCTTGAATCCCCGTATAACCTTGTTGCACGTGGATCGGCACGCCCCCGGCCGCAACCTCGACCGCCGGCAGAAAATCGGGCCGGTCGTGCGTGCCGCGGTTTTGAAAGAAGAGCACCTTTCCTTCCGAATTGCCCGCCACAATGTCCTCAATACCGTCCCCGTCCCAATCAATCGCGTTGAGCACGGGCAACGATCCCGGATAGAGGTCGGCATTCTTCTCAAGAACCGGCGACGGCTTATCATAGACCGGCCTGCCGCGCTCATCGATCCTGAGGAACCGATAAAAATAAAGCCCGCCTTCGCCACCGGCGATCAGATGGGAGAATCCTGTTTCCGTATCCGGATACGCGATCGGCGTCGCCCGGATCGTCGGATGACGCAAGGCATTTCCTTGTTCGCCGGGGATGAGTTCCCGTTGCGCGAGGTTGATTCCATCATCTGAATCGTTCCGATAGTAGTGCAGGTTGCCAAACCGCGAACCGGTGACCAGGTCGCGCGATCGTCCCGGACCGAGCCGGACAGACGTCAGATTGCCGCTTCCGAGAAGCACCTCGCGTTGCGTTTGCGAGATCACACGCAGGTTGCTTAATTCCGAATCCGTCGGCCCCTCCAGGCGGCCAGCCATCAGGTAGACGTACGGCATGCCGCCGCGCCATATCCCCGCGCCATCGAATGGCCGGTACTCGGGATCCCGGTGACCCGGGGGCGCGGGCGGACGAAAACGCACGCCGTCCGAAACCGAGAAGATCACTTCGAGCGATCCGTCAGGGTTCTCCAGGACCGTCACTCGCTCCGGCCGCCGCGGAAGACTCGAAAGCGAAATCGGCCCGCCTCGCGCGTCAAAGCTCAGCCGCGCGCGATTGAAGATGCTCCTGACCAGATTTCCGCCGATCAGCCAAAAGCCATAAACCGTCCCGTCCCGCGCCTCAAAAATCGTTCCCTCCGGCGGAACCCCGCCACCACCGGGATGACTTACCCGCGCCCGCTCCCCAAAAAACGGCGCCCCTCGCGTGTCCTGCCCTGCCCACCGGTAAAGAAAGAGGCCCGGTTCATTACTCCATTGGCCGGCGGTGAGAAACAGATCCGCTCCCGTTGCTCCGTACACACGCACCGCTCCGACAGGGTTGTTGTTGAGGCCGGCGGAAAGCGGCCCTAGGCGGGTAGGTCCGCCAACCGGCACCGGCGCTCCGCTGACAAGTTCCTCACCGGCAGCCGTCTCGTCCAGCCGCCAATGTCCGACGAGGTCATCGGTGACACGTCCTGATCCGGTGGATACCAGCAGCCATCCGCCAAGAATAAGTCCAGCCTGCCGCAGATTCCTGATCGCGGCCGGCCGGCCATGCGGTTTTCGAATCGGTAAAACCATCACTTGATTACCTCTGAGAGCGCGTGGATTCTCCGCGCGAACCGGGTTCCGGCGAGAGTTCCGCAAGCGAGAATTGGTGCCTGTATATCCTCTCGCCCTTCATATTGATCATTTCAGCGGTCAACGTCGCCGGATTGCGCGTCGTATCCGCCGACAAGAGCAGGAAGCTGTGCGGCTCAGCGCGCGAAAAAAGGAGGCCCGGATGCTCAAGCTCCGCGGCACTGGCAAAAACTCGTTCATGCAGCGGCGACGTCACAAAATGATACAAGGAATAGCCAGCGCGATCGCGCGTATCGAAACGCTCGACACGGCTGGCATGAATATCGCCACCGACCAGGACGACTCCGGTAATTTTCTCGGCCCCGATGAAATCCACCAGCGCCTCGCGCTCATAAGCATACCGCTCCCAATCATCCTGCAGCCCCTCCCCTTTGTGACTCCAGGTCATTCCAGCCGCGAGGACTTTAAACGGCGCGTCCGAAGCACGCAGCCCTTCCTTCAGCCAATTCCATTGACGATCCCCGAGCAGCGTCGGCTTTTCCGGATTCGCGAACGATGGAGCTGTCTGCGCAAACGAGCGGCAATCGAGAAGCCAGACTTCCAGCGGCCCGCGCCGAAACCGCGTGTAGATTCCTTCCCCAGCTTCCCCAACACTGGCATTCGCGCGGTAGTCGCTGAACACTTTGCGCATCTCACTCGAATTGTGAACGCGCCCGTCCGCGTTGTTCGCCCCGAAGTCGTGGTCATCCCACGTTCCCCAAAGCGGAATCCGCGATCCGAGCCACGACGGCCCTTCGTGAAGAAGGAACTCCCGGTGCTTCACGCGAAACTGCTTCGCCACGGTGCTGTCGATGTACGGCGTGTCGCCGAGCAGCACCATCCCATCCGCCCCTTCTCGCCCAATGCGCCTCCATACCTCGGGGAACCTTCCCCTTTGATCGGCGCATGAGCCGAAGCCTATCGACGCTTTCGCCGGCGTTCCAGGTAACTGCGCCGTCCGAAAACCTCCAGACATGACGATACTCCCCGCCCGCTCCACCTGAAACTGATACTCGACGTCTGCATCCAAGCCGCTGATACGCCAGTGAATGCAGCGATCGTTCTCCGCCCGGGCAACTTCTTCTAGTTTTCGTCCTGCTTTGGGCGTTTCCCCCGCCTTCCAAAGGACAAGGGTATAACTGCCTTCCGTTTCCGGCCGGGCCCAGACAATCGCGTGCTCGTGGTCGATATGGCCCAGGATCGGCCCGATCGCGGGCTCCGGAAGCATCGGTGTCGGCCGAACCGCCGGCGCTTTTCGATTGCGAACCGCCTGAACATAATCCATGAGCGCCGCGAAAAAGGATTCCGCCACACGCATCGTTCCCGGCTCGGCGACGGCCCGGCCATCGCCATCGTACACCTTGTCCAGCCAAAGGGAACTGATGACGTACCTTCCCGCACCGTGCGCTCCCTCGACCAGCGCGGCCCGTCCAGGCAGGTTCTGGCTTTGACCGCGGGTGCGGTACCCGCCCGATGCCGCCAGCAACACACGCATATTCTTCCACTCGGCCAAGCTTTGCCAGCATCGTCGGCCTTCCCACGGCCGGCCGGGGCGGTGCGGCTGGGGAACAAAAGACAAGGTCTCACCGGGGCGGCCAGCCCATGAGGTGACCAAGGGATGATCTGGAGCGACAACCCAGACGTCGTCCGTCTCCGACCACGGTTCCCGCAAAACCGACATTCCACTCGGGAAAAACGATGGTGAGAGCGGCTCGTACCGTCCCCACTGACACATCTCAACAACGACTCCGCCCGCTTCGACAAACGCCGGTATCAAAGCCGCGTAGCGCCGAAGGTAATCATGGTACGGCTGACCGTGATTCGTAAAGGTGCCGAAAAAGAGAAGGTCGATTTTCGCCGGATCCGGTTCCGCGGCGAATTCATAAACCGGATTCTCCATCCGCTTGCGCACCGCCGACCGCCGGGCATTAGTCGTCATCGACCCGACAGAAAGGTCGCGACCGAGGTACTCCGGCGTCAGGTCGATGACCGAAAACCCCGCCCGCTGCAGCAGGATCGCGGCGCCGCTTGCCTGTCCCGTCCAGTTCTCGCGATGCTCCAGTACCGCCGCCACCGGCTTTCGTGCGCCGCTTCTTGCTGTCCGCGCCTGTCCAACCAAGGCAGGCAAACTCGCGAGTGAAACAGTTAAGAACTTCCGCCGGGTCAGCTTCATGGACATGCTCCAACGTTGCAGCAGGAAGAAATCGCGGTGTCAAGGCGATACCGGGGGTTCCCTGACGCGGCACCGATTTATTTTTGAAGGCGGGCAAAATAGATCCGGCTGGGGTCAACGCGGGCGTTCGTCTCTTTCACGCCGCGAAAATACTCTTCATGGTCGCCGATTCCGTCGGTCGTGCCCTGCGAGCTTCGATAGCGCAAGCCGATACGCTTGCCGTCACCGTCGAGAATCCAACCGAGAAATACGACGCTGTGACCGCTTCGACCGCGCCAGAACTGGCAAAAATCTCCCGGCTTCGCCTCGTCGACCGAAACCTCGCGGCCAATCCCTAGATTCTTCACCGCTATCGCGCACTGCTTTTCCCGGATATCGGGTTCGGCGACCGCGCCGTACCACTCTTTCTGGAACCGCCGCACTTTCCCGACACTCTTGTCGTCCAGTAATCCCGCTTCCGCGGCCGTGCGCATAACCGTCGCAAAGGTGAAGCCGCTGCAATAGGTGCCGCCGCTCCCCGCCGACAGAATCGTCTCGCCCGCGTGTTGAATCGCTTCCGGCGTACCGGATCCCGTCCAAGAGCCGTTGTACCCGCCACCGTCCGAAAACGCCCGCGCCACTGTAAGCGCCGCCTGGTTCAGCGAAGGCTCCGAAGCTTTTCCAGCCGCAAATCCCGTGGCCAAACCGGACAGCAGAAAGAGGACAAAATATCGAGCAGCCGCCTTCGCTTTCATCAACGCTAAATGGGGGAAATAAGAAGTAGAAAATAAAAACCGGAAGGGAATAAATGAAAATTACGACGCCTCCGCCAAAACCGTCTGCCGCTCGCGCTCGAGCAGCGCTCGCTTTCGGTCCGTCCCCCAGTGATAGCCGCACAGGGAACCATCCCGGCGAACGACTCGATGACAAGGAACGACAACTGCCACCGGGTTCGCGCCGATCGCCCCGCCGACCGCGCGCACCGCTGACGGCACTCCGAGCTTTTCAGCAATCGCGCTGTAACAGGTTGTCGATCCGGCCGGAATTTCCCGCAAAGCCTCCCACACCCTGCGCTGAAACGCGGTGCCGCGCAAGTCGAGCGGCAAAGGAAATTCCCCCCAAGGCGCTTCCACAAACTCACTGACCAAGGCCAGACGCTCACGAAAACCTTCCCCGCCTTCGATCAGGGTCGCACCCCGAAACCGCCGCTGCAAATCCGCCACCAATTCGTCCGCGTCGTCGCCAAGGGTAATCGCGCAAATTCCGTTCCCTGACTCCGCCACGAGCACCCGTCCAAGCGACGTTTCACCGATCCCGTACCGGATGACCTCGCCGCCTCCGGCCCCATTCCTGCCCTGCTGTCTTCCGTTATTGATCATGCTCCAACAATCGCACAGCTTCCCGTTCCAACGCAACGGCGCATTCCGCGGCCTCGCAAAATTTCGCCCGTTCGGTATAGTTCGGCGTTTTCCAAAATCACCTTCATGTGCGGCCGAATTACATTGCGCGAACCTCGGCGGGTCATCGCCGCCATTCTCGGACGAGACATCCCGAATCCGGAACTGCTGCCGCCCGCGCGCTACAACATTGGACCAGGAGAGGACCAGCTCGCGATTCGACGCGCGGCGGCAGCGGAGGAAAAGCGCGAACTTTGCCGGATTTTCTGGGGTTTCGTTCCTCGGTGGAAGAAAGAACAAAACGCGCCGCCGATCATCAACGCACGGTCAGAAACCGCCGCGACAAAACCGTCGTTCCGCGAAGCGTTCCGGCACCGCCGCTGCGTCATTCCCGCCGACGGCTTTTACGAATGGAAGCGTCAGGGACGCGAACGTCAGCCTTGGTTCTTTACCCTGAAGGATGAAGTCCCGTTCGCCCTCGCGGCGATCTGCGGGGATGCGCCAAAAAGCCGGAAGGCAATCGCTTCCGATGGCTTTTGCCTCCTGACAACAGCGTCAAACTCCCTGATGGCGCCGATCCACGACCGTATGCCGGTGCTCCTCGACGAATCCGGTGTCAGGCGCTGGCTCGAAGCTGGTCCCGACGAAGATCTCCGCGATCTTCTCACCCCGTTTCCCTCCAACCGGATGAAAGCTCGGCCGGTCAGCCCTTGGGTCAACAAGATCGGCAACGAAGGTCCTCGCTGCATCGAACCGTTTGCCGGCCCCGAAAATGGCGAGGAACAGTTGGCGCTGTTCTGAATGTGGACAATTCCAGCTTTCATTCTTGTTTTTCAATGTTCGCCGCCTCTCTCCCGCGGCCTGACGCGTTTGACGCCGCCATGAGCGCGGCTTACCTTTTCAGCAATTTGAGGAAATGTCGCGCGCGTGCCGAATAACTCGGCAGGTCGCGGACTTCGCATGGGAGAAAGCAAAGAGAATCAGCGGCCCGACAGTCTGATTTGGCTCGTTGGTTCCGAGTCGGCTCTCGGAGCGCGGCTCGAGCATCTTCTGTTGCAAAATCGTCCGCGGGTCGCGGTTTTTGACTACCCTCTCCCGGCGCCTCATGAAAGATTGGACGAACCTGACTTAGTGTTTATTGCAGCCGATCGCCCTGCCGACCGCGAACTCGAAGCTGTCCGCTCTCTGCGTTCCCACGAAGCAAATACTTGGATGACAATTGTCTTGGTCGCTGAGGAAGCAGACGCCAGAGGTGCGGTCAAGGCCCTGCGAAACGGCGTTGACGATCTCGCGGCGGGACCGTTTACCGACGATCACTTGCGGACGTTGATTGAGGCACACACCTGTCTTGCCCAGCTGCGGCGTAACTGGCCGGGCCCAGTGAGACCGGCGCTGGAGCACTTTTGGCTGAGCGAACGGCGCTACCGCTCGCTCGTGACTGCAACCGCTGCGACCGTCTGGATTGCCCGGAGCGGCGGAGAGGTTTTCGAAGTCAAACCGAGCTGGGAAAAATTTACCGGCCAAACCTACGACGAGTACCGCGGCCATGGCTGGCTTTCCGCCGTTCACCCGGACGATCGGGAACGGGTGCGGGCCGAGATCAGCCGTCTTGGTCAGCCGGATATCGAAGCTGTCGAAACCGATTTTCGGCTTCGCCGGAAAGACGGCGAGTTCCGCCACATGCATCTCCACGCCATTCCAATCACCACCATCGGAGGTAACGACCGGGAATGGCTCGGTGCGTTGATCGATATCACCGAACGGCGAAACGCGGAAGATGCGCTGAGGACCAGCGAGGAACGTCTGCGCCTGATCTTGGAAAGCGCCACTGATTTTGCGATTTTCACCACGGATCTGGAAGGCCGCGTCACTAGCTGGAACGCTGGCGCCCAGCGCATTTTCGGGTATGAGGGCTCTGAGATTCAAGGCGCCCGCATCCACCGCATTTTTACCCCGGAAGATCTGGAAGCGGGCGCGGCGGAGGAGGAAATGCGTGTCGCAACCGAACAGGGACGCGCCGATGACAACCGCTGGCACCTGCGCAAAGACGGCACCCGGTTCTGGGCAGACGGAGTCATGATGCCGTTGCGCGACTTTTCCGGCACGGTTTTTGGCTTCCTGAAAATCATCCGCGATGCAACGAATGAAAAGGAGGCGACCGACCAGCTTCGCTCCCTGAAGGACCAACTGGAGCAACGTGTCCGCGAGCGTACCGCCGAACTCGAAGAAAGCCGGGGACGGCTCCGCTCTCTTGTGGTTCAACTGAACAAAACCGAGCAGATGGAGCGGCAGCGAATCGCCTCCGAACTCCACGATCACCCGGCCCAGCTCCTCGCCGCCGCCCGAATCGCTCTCCGCACGCCAATCAAAGAGGCCGAGGCGATCAATCCGAAGCTCGCGAACAGCCTGCGGTACGTGGAAGAGATTGTCGACGAAGCCACCCGATCGATTCGCGAGCTGATGTCCGACCTGAGCGGCCCCCGCGTCCTCGAACACGATGATTTGATCGAGACGATGCAGTGGGTCGCCGAGAAAATGCGAAATGAAGGCCTGACCGTTTTCCTTTCTCATAACCGCCCGAGCATCCCTCTCCACCGGGAACTTCTGCTGCTTTTGTATCAGGCGGTCCGGGAACTGCTGCTCAATGTCATCAAGCACTCGGGCGTCACCGAAGCATTTGTGAACATCGAGCAACGCGACGCGCATGTGCAAATTGAAGTGATCGACCGAGGCCGCGGCTTCGACCCGGAGGAAACCAGCCGGACGCCTCGCCCCGAACACGAAGGAGGCTTTGGCTTGTTGAACACCCGGGAGCGGCTCCGGTGGTTCAGCGGTTCGCTCGATATCGAGTCACGGCCGGGACGCGGCACCCGCGTCGTCATCCGCATCCCCTTGAAGCCGCCGGAGGGAGACGCCACGTCCGCCGCGGACATCGTCGATGATGCGCCCGCCCAAGAAACCGAACCCGAAAGCGATTCCCGCAAAATATCGGTGCTTCTCGTCGACGACCACCGCATGGTCCGCGAGGGCTTCCGCAGCCTGATCGAGGACCTGCCTGATATTCATGTCGTCGGCGAAGCGGGTGACGGAATGGAAGCGCTGCGACTCGCACGCGAACTTCATCCCGATATCGTTGTGATGGATGTCAACATGCCTCGAATGAACGGCCTCGAGGCAACGCGTCAGCTGTTCCACGAATTGCCAGGCTCAAGCGTCATTGGCCTTTCGCTGCACGGTCGGGAGGATATGGCTGACGCGCTGATGAAGGCGGGTGCCACCGCATACATCACAAAAGAGGATGCTCACGAAACCCTCTCCGATGTTATTCGCGAAACCGCCCGCGAAAAAAAAGCCGGACGAGCCTGATCATCTCAAGACGTACGGTCCCTCCATTGTCACATCCGGACTTCGTTGTCACGATCCCGGACCCTGAACTTCCGGCACACGGCATGCCAGGCGATCGCTGCCCCGATCAGCGCGAGCCCGGTCACCCACACACGCCAATGCACCCAGAACGCCAGAAACAGACAGCCGAACAAACCGGCCCACGCAATCGCTCGCGGGAAAAGCCGCTCCTCGCGCTTGAGCCGCAACGCCGCAAGATTGGTGATGGAGTAATAGATCAACACCGTGAAAGCGCTGAATGACCAAGTCACGCGCACATCGCCGATCGCCGTCAAACATCCGATCAAAATCCCGGCGGCGGCCACCGAAACCACCGGCGTTGTCCGCGAACGGTTCAACCTCGCAAAAATCGAGGGAAGATCCCGGCGGCGCGCCAGAGCCATCGTCATCCGCGATAATCCGAGCAATAGGTTGAGCAGCACGCCGAGCATCGCGGCAATCGCGCCGGCCGCGATTACCCGATGGGCGCCGGGCACGGGAAAATGCCGCGCCACCAGATCCAGCGGCGCCGCCCGCTGCCCCGTGGCGCCATAAAACGCGGCGGCGCCCACACTGCCGATGCCGGCGATGGCAACGCCGACATAAACGACCGCCGTCACGACAAGCGTGACCACGATCGCGCGCGGTATCGTCCGCCGCGGTTCCCGGACTTCCTCCCCCAGCGTAGCGATTCGTCCATACCCGGTATAGGCAACGAACATCAGGGCGCTCGCCTGCAACAGCATCGCGACCGGATGTTCATGGGTTTCCGCCGGCGAATCGAAAAACGGCGCGAAGTTTGCCGCCGAAACCGTGAAGAAGCCGGCGATGATAAAAAAAACGAGCGCCAGCAGGGCAACCGAGACCACCGCGACGTTAAACCGGCTCGAGTTTCTTATCCCGGCCATCACAACCACTGTCAGCACCGCAACCGCTCCGAGCGCCACTGGAACAAGCAAATCGGCGCGATTGTCGCTGTATCCAAGGAGCAAATACCCTGCGAATCCGAGCGCCGCCGTCGCGGCCGAAGCACTCTTCGCAAGCAAAAATGTGAACCCCGCGGTAAAGCCGAAATAGCTGTTCAGCCACTTGTATCCATATTCGTAGGTTCCCCCGGCAACCGGATGAAGCGCGGCTAATTGCGCGCTGCTGAGCGCGTTGCACGTCGCCACCAATGCGGCGAGAATGATCGCGAGAATCACGGCCGGACCCGCGACACCCGCCGCGATGCCGATGCTGACAAACACACCTGTCCCGATCATTGAGCCAAGCCCCATCATCGTCGCCCCCGGCACCCCGAGTTCTCGACGAAGAAAATGGTGCTCGGGTGTGCCCGTTGTGCCGCTCTCGCCTGGCGCTTCCGGTTTTTGTTTCACAATGACCTATACCCAGCGGGCATCTCGACCGGTCCGTTCTTCATCCTGCATTGAATTCGTGTTCATTCCGGTCATTCGTGATCACTTTGCCCCGCCTTGCCACCGCCCGCTCGTGTCCGCCTCCAGCTCGAGTTCGAGGATCGACCCCAGTTCCGCCATTGCCTGACGATTCTCTTCGATCAGCGCCGGGTCGGCAAGGTCGGGCGGCGTTAAATCCTGACGGTAGTTTCGCCGCACCCACGCCTGTAACTCTTCATCCAGCTCCGGCGTCCATATAACCCGCCCACGCAACGATTTTCTCTCCTCCGGTGAGAGCACAATCCGCAGCCGCAAGCAGGCCGGGCCGCCGCCATTCCGCATGCTCTCGCGCAAATTGACGTAAGCGACCTCAACGATCGGATTCTCCGAATCATCAATCCACTCTTGTATCACTTTTTCCACGACATCCGATTGACGACACTCTTCGGGCGCGAGCAACAGCATCCCGCCTCCCGGCAAACGCAACACCTGGCTGTTAAACAGATACGTCCGCACGGCTTCTTCGAGCGAAACGCGATCGTTCGGCACTTCGCAAGCTACCAAATGCCCGCCGCCCGCCGCGCGAAATGTTTCTTCCAGTTTCCAAATGACCGCGGACGAATCCGTGAACGCTTTCCCGTGATACAGAAACAGGTTTTCGTTTCCGACCGATGCCACGTCATTGTGAAACACACCCGCCTCAATCGCCTCGGGCGCCTGTTGAGCAAATATTACCCGCTCGGACGGCAGCCCGTGCAAGCGCGCGATCGCCCGCGACGCTTCCAGGCTTTGACGAGCCGGAAATTTCAGCCGCGGATCGGGCCCGAACGGCTCAAATCCGTAAACAAAGAGATGCACGCCGACGCCGGATTCCGTCGCGAACCGTGTGTGATTCGCCGCGCCTTCATCGCTGAAAACCCGCCCCGGCGGCAACGGATCATGGTGCGCAAAAAAACGTTCGTCCCCAAAAATCTGCCGCAGCACCCGTCCCGTCGCGGGCGGCTCAATCGACCGGTGAAACATGCTAGTCAGGTTGGCGGGTGTGATATGGGTTCTCCCGTCGCCGCTGTCGCACCCTGGCGTGACCGTCGCCGCGTTGGCGGTCCACATGGCCGATGCCGAATAGCAGGCCGACAGCAGCCCAGGCGCTTCTTTCCAGGCGTCGCGCACAACTTCTTGCTCCGACCCCGTAAATCCCGCTGCCCGCAACACCGCGAACACCGGGCGCGGCGGCGGCGGCAAAACGGCCTGTGGGATTCCGCGTTCCGCCAAGTAGCGCATCTTTGCCAGCCCTTGGAGAGCCGCCTGACGCGGGTGAGACATTTCCCATCGGTGCTGACCCGAGGCGATATTGCCCGCAGACAGTCCTCCGTAATGGTGCGTCGGCCCGACCAGACCGTCGAAATTCATTTCAATCCGCTCCGCCTCGCGCATCGTTCCAGCCTTTCTCATCGCGGTTCGAGTCCCGGCGGAACGGTTGGCGGAAGACTCAGCTCGTCCCGTTCCATCGTCGCGATCGGAACCGAACAGTAATCAGCCGCGAGATAACCGCTTGGACGATGGTTGCCGCTTTGCCCGAGGCCGCCAAAGGGCGCGCGGCTGCTCGCCCCGGTCAATTGCTGATTCCAATGGATCACTCCGGCGCGAACCTCAATCGAAAATTGCTCCCAGAGGTCGCGGCGCCTGCTAATCAATCCAGCTGCCAAGCCGAACCGCGTGCGATTCGCCTCTTCGATCGCGGCCGGAAAATCCGCCACCCGAATCACCTGCAGCAGCGGTCCAAAAATCTCCTGATCCTCCCGGGGTGACAGATCGGTTACATCCACAATTCCCGGCGATACAAACGCGCCATCTTGCGGTGCGAGCCGCGTGCACTTCACCAGCTCCCGGCCCCCGTTCGCAACCCACGCGTCCCGCGCCGCCAGAACGCGATCCGCCGCGCCGGCGCAAATCAACGGTCCCATGAACGGTTCCGGATCGTCCGTAAACGCGCCGACGCGTATCGACTCTGTGCGGCGACAAAGTTCGTCCAAAAACTTCTCGGAATCGCCGCCCGGCGGAAGAATCAGCCGTCGCGCACAGGTGCATCGCTGCCCGGCAGTCAGGAACGCCGACTGGATCGTCGCCACCGCCGCTGCCTCAATATCCCCGGGTTCGAACACCAGCAGCGGATTGTTGCCGCCCATCTCCAGTGCGAGAATTTTTTCCGGATGAACGCCAAACTGCCGGTGAAGCGCCAAACCCGTTCGATGACTTCCAGTAAAAAACAATCCGTCGATCCCGTGTTGTTTCGCCAGCGCCTCGCCGGTCGCCGGACCGCCTTGAACAAGGTTCAGCACGCCCGCGGGCAATCCCGCTTCCAGCCAAAGCTCGACCGTGCGGCACGCTGTCGCCGGTGCCAGTTCACTCGGTTTAAAAACCACCGTGTTGCCCGCCAAAAGCGCCGGAAGAATATGCCCATTGGCAATATGTCCCGGAAAATTAAATGGCCCAAACACCGCTACCACACCGTGCGGACGAAACCGGGTCCACGACACCGCTTCCCCCGCGGCTCGGCTCTCCGCGGCGCAGCGCCGCTGATACGCTTCTATCGAGATTTCCGCCTTCGCGATCATTGCGTCCACCTCGGTGCGCGACTCCCAAAGCGGCTTGCCGACCTCCGATGAAATCAAGTGCGCCAGCTCTTCCCGATGGCTTTCCAGCTCTGTTGCGAACTGTCGAATAATGGCCGCTCGCTCGTCAAAATCGCGCCGGCGCCAGTCCGGGAACGCATCCCTCGCCGCCCGTACCGCCGCCTCCACTTGAGACTCCTCCGCCTCCCGCCCATGCCAGATCGCTTCGCCAGTCGCCGGATTGAAGGAACGAAATTCAGTCCCGAGTCCAGCGACCCAATCAGAACCGAGCAAGTGGCACTTCTCTTTCGATGGAGCCATTTCCCCTCCGCTGTCCGTCATTCCTTTCCGGCTTTTCCGCTTTCCGCGCCGGTCGCCGGCGAAGCACCCAAGGCAGGGCGCAGCGCCGAAAACGCGATGTTTTCCCCTTCCTTCACTTGAAGAATTTTCGCGGTTTCTTCTCGGATGGCGACACCGTCCTCGCCAAAATCCGTAATTCCGCCGACGCAGGCTCGGAAATCGAGACGTGCGTTGCTCAGCAACAGACTTCCCGATGCCGCCGCGGCGGATGTCTCTTTCTCGATGCGCGCAACCGGTTTCACATAGCAATCCCGCACCGTCCGGATCGATTCGACTTTTGCCTCAACAACCGGTCCGGCATCAAAAATGTCAATCTGACCGCGGTGTTCAAAGCCTTCCGCCAGCAGCATCGCCAGCGCTGGCGCCGACTCCTCATGCGGCCGCCCGATCACCGCCCTCGCGTCCGGGGGCAGCAACGGCACATACAAGGGATGCTTGGGAAGCAGCTTGTCGATAAAGTCTTTGTCATCGAGGCCGCTGAGGTAGTCCGCCCGACGGAAATCCATCCGGAAAAAATGCTTCGCCACATCTTCCCAAAACGGCGGAGTACCTCCCTCCGTCACCCCGCGCAGCTCGGCAATCGCCTCTGTGTCGAAGCGTTTCGGAAATGCCGCCATGAAGTGAAACCGGCTGAGCGAAAGCAGCCTGCCCAGCCCGCCGCGCCGAAACTCCGGCCGGAGGAACAGGCAGCACACTTCCGATGGACCATTGTAGTTTATATTTGGATACAGGACCTCCACCTCGTGATCGATGTCGAGCGGAGGATACGAAAATTTGTCCCGCCGGATTTCGTACGTGTAGAACGGGTGAAAACCGCCGACTTTGGAAATGATCCCGCAGATTCCCGCGATTTCTCCGGTGACGACGTTTTCTAGAAAGAAGAGATACCGATGACTGCCGGGACGGTCCTGCCGGAGTTCGAATGAACGCGCGCTTTCCTCGACTCGCCAGCGCACGACATCGGGATCGGCTGGAATATTCGTCAACTCGCCGCCGGTGAGCATGGCGAGTTCCAGGAATGCGTCATAATCGTCCTCGCGAACCGGGCGAACTGCAAAGGGAGAATTCATCGCACAGGCGACTCTACCCGTAAAAGGCGTTCAATGCCAGTCTTCGTCAACTCCGCTCAGCACGTATCTCCTGTTCATCCGCTTGCGTCTCCCGTCTCCGGTTTCGCAAGCACGCGGGCTTGCGCCGCACGCGCCGGCCCGCTCACGGCGTGTCTTCAGTCTTCCCGGCGGCCCAGAGGATCCCGCCGAGGAGATGCTTCAAAAACGCCGGTTCCTCATACGCCTCCTTCGTGTGGCCAAGGCCGGTATACCACGTGCGGCCGCCGTCAAACTCGCGATACCACGCGATCGGATGATCGTCCGGCATGCCGCTGCCTTCATACGACGCGGTGTCGAGGGACAGCAGCACATCGACTTCTTCGCGGGGATTAGTCCGGTAGTTGTACCACTCGTCAACCCGTTCCCATCGGTCCGGAAGGTGGCGAGTCGATACGTGGTCTTTGTCTTCCACCACGATGACGGCCGGCTGGACTTTTGGGTGATTACGGAAATGCGCGCCGACCAGGCGCCGGTACCAATCCCACTCATACTCGGTCGCCGCGGCCGAATGCACACCGACGTAGCCGCCTCCAGCTTGAATAAACTCCTGCAACGCCGCCCGCTGCTCCTCCGTGAACAGCGTGCCATTCGTGTTCATGAAAATCACCACGTCATAGGAACGCAGCCTGTCGCCCGTAAACCATGCCGGATCCTCCGTCGCGTCGACCGAAAACCGATGCTCCCGGCCGAGTTTTTTCACCGCGGCAATGCCTTCCGGGATCGACTTGTGGCGGAAACCGGTCGTGTAACTGAAGACCAGCGCGCGAAACGATTTCTCATTTCCGCCGCCCTCGGAGCCGAGCCAAATTCGGGGTTCAACCCAGTGAGCCCAGTCATGCGCGGTTGACCCATTGCCGTCGACTTCCAATTCGAGTTCGATCTCTTCCCCCGCCCATCGACTCAGATTGATTTCGTGCGGCGTGAAACTTTGTTCCGTGTGGTGATGCTCGATCAAACGGTCGCCATTGACGGCAACCCGGAAAATCACGCCGGAGACCGACGGCGCGGAAAGGCCGGTTCCAAATGCAAACACCGGACCTGCACGGTCTTCCGTCTCAGGGAGCTGAACTTTGAAACGTGCCCGGCTGCTCCCATTTCCAGGCGGATGGTGAAAAATCGAATCGACGGGGCTTCCGTCTTTGAGAAAGACGTCGCTGCGAAAGTCAGCTGCGTTGATGACCTTAGCCTCCCCGAGCTGATGCGTCAGGTCCGCAACAACACCCTCAGGAAGCCGAACGACCCGCTTTTCAGTAATCTCGTCCCGCGAAACCGGCGCGGTTTCCTCCCAGCTTGCAAGGCCGGCGATCGCCAGCAGCGGCTCATTGATCCTTGTCCAATCGCTTGTTCCGAACGCACGGTAGACTTCCCATGCGCGCTTCCTCGTTCCCGGCTGCACCCCGCTTCCCGCGTGCGTCCACAATCCGAGCAGCAGCCCCCCTTCGTGCGGATGGTCGACATGACGGTGCAGATGGAACGCGCGGATCGACGGAAGCCGACCGGCTTTTTCCAAGGCCCGCGCCAAGGCGGCCGCCTGCAACGTCTCCCCTTCTTCTCCGGCCGGCCCGTGGAATCCTTGTTCCGAAAGGATGATCTCGCGCATGCGCCCGTCCGTTTTCATTTCCGGCCGTGCCAAAAACGCGTCGAGCACCTCGATGTTTTTCATCGTGATCCTCGGGGTGTCGAACGAATGGAACGCGCTCCGGTCATTCCAGAAGGCTGGGCGGAACAGATTCTCCGGATACGGGTGAAACGCGACGCCCCAGGGAAAATCGCCCCCCTCCTTCGAACGTGTATTCAAATATTGGAGCATCCAATCGCCGCGAAGCCCTCGCTTCGGATTGTCGTCGCCGGGTTCGGTCCAGTGATGCGTCATGGACGCGAACACGCGAAAATCCGGATGGCGGCTCCGGCCTGCGATGTCCGCGAGGCGCATCGACAGTAAATAGTCGTCGAGAACCGCTTCCGGTTCGGCCTCCCCCTGATTGTGCCACACCCAATGCGCCTGGATTTCGTTTCCGATGATCAGGCCAGACAGCCACCCGTGGCGCCCATCCGGCCGCGTGTATCGTTCGGCCAAAAACTCAACGATCGCCCGGTACACGAGTATCCCTTCGGGAGTTTCATGGTTGAACGCGAGAAGTTTGACATGATCCCCATCTGGCTCAGCCCTCGCCGGAAACAGCGGAGATCCGGACCCGCCGGCGGACCATTTCGGATTGATCAGGATGCCGATTGCATTCATTCCGGCGCGCCGGTAGCCGAGCAGACGTTCGTCAAGGCGTCGCACCGCTGCCGTCTTGAAGCCGATCTTGCGGCCATCGACGACTTGAAAGAGTTCCGGATCCGGAGCGTCCAGATCAAGAATCGAACCTGCCGCGATATTTTCGACCACATGACCCGCCCCGAGTTCGACCGCGTCCTCGAGCATCACCACGGAGTTCAACCCTTTCTTCGTCGCTGGATTCGGAAACGAAAACGTCGCCGCGGTCGCAAAATCGGTTGTCCAGACCGGCGCGCCAATCGCATCGCCCGCTTCATCTTCCAGACGAAAGACGGAATAGATCCGCTCCCGCACGCCATCAAATCGGTCGATCTCGATCCGGCCGCCGTCCAGTTTTCCTTCCCAGACAACAACGCCGCCGGCATCGCCTGCCAGCGCCTCCGCCGGGAACTCGCGCACGGCACCATGCGCACCGCCGCGATCCGGTAATTCCAGCATCAGTTTATGGGCATTGGCGGAAATTTCCAGGACGGCGGAATCGGCCGCAGGGGAAGCCGGCAAGCTGCCGCCATGGCCATTCGCTGAAATCCACCCAGCCAGCAAAGCCAGCACAACGCCCGAGAAACGCGGCACACATGCAAACCTCGGAGCCATCCCCGAGCTTTCCTCGCACCTCGCGATGGTGTCAAGCCATGACCGCCGCGTGCATGCAAACTTTCCGCGTGCCACATTTGGCACCGTGAAGCTTACTCAAATTCCCCTGACCGGCACGTTCATCAACGATCGACGGCCGCGACGGATCGCCAAGTTTCCCGACCGGGACCACGGTGAAGCGATCTCACACGAACTTCTCGCTCAGATGAAAGCGTTACCTGCCCTGCTTATCGACTTGATTCCGCTTTTTTGGCGATCCCGCTGGAACGGCGGCGACACGGTACGAAAGCAGTTCACTAACGGTCCGATCTGAACCGACCGTCCATTCAGACTTCACTTTGCCAACTCCTGGTGCAAACCAGGTGACGCGGTGTGTCAGTGATGAAAAATTCCCTTGAGTGGCCACCGTTTTGGAGCGGATGCGGATGCAGTTTTCGAACCGCCCGGCTTCCACTTCGATCGTGTCAAAACCCTCCAAGATGATCTCTCCCATCTTGTGGATGGTCTCGGAATCGCCGTCGGCCGTAATGCTGCCATCTGATTGAAATGGATACGGTCGGTTTGGGTACATGAGCGGCGGCAGAATAACTTCAGGAGCGGTAAGAAACACCGTCTGATTCTCGGACTCGCTCCGGTGGAAGCGAATGCCGTCTGTATCACTGTACCACGCTCGATAAGGCTCTGGTTCACTCCAAAAATCAGTGGTTCCCTCAATGAGGATGCGCTCCCCCTTGTCGGTCGATACTATATCCGCTACGCGTTCCATTCGCTGCGGGTCTCCCTCACTGTGGACGAAACCTTCTTTCCAAATCCACATAGCCCCTTTTTGCAAAGGCGCGTAGCGGGCTGTTTCAATCGCTGCGGTATCGTCTGGAACTGCCTGGGTGCGAGATGCCGTTTCGGGAATCGAACGATCTAGAATGCCTCTCATGCGGATCCCGTCGTGCTCAAAAGTGACGCCCAATCGGAGGTTGCTGAAGTCTGGCAGTAAGCTTGGCTTCTCCCGGTCCGACCGGGGCGTAGCTTCACTCCCGAACCGATCCGACTCGTAGGTCTTGAATTCATCGTTCCAGACAAGGTCTCCTGGATCGAGGTGCCAATGCGTTCGCAGTATATGGATGGGATCGTGATGGGGAAAACGCATTCTCCAGTCATTGAGGAGAGGTATTGGAGCGCAAGTATTCGCAATTTTCCGCGCTTCATAATGCTCACGGAAAATCGCTTCGAGGATTCGCACGCTCCGCTTCGGCAGGGAAAGATTTATTTGCTTTCCCAGCCATGGCATGTTTGCGCCCCCACCGTCTCGACGTTCAAGATAACGATCAATCGACCGGTGAATGACGTCTTCATTCAAGCTGACCACGAGGGCATCGGAACGGGCCGTGTAGAAAACCACGAAGTCCCCCCTCGTCGGCGGCCCGCTGTCGCCGGACTCGTCCGAGTAAACCGCGACGTATGGCTGGCCGTTATGGTGGCGGGTTTCCCATCGCATGATTTCGGGAGCACTCTTCTCAATCAGCGTGCGGATTCGACTGAGGAAGACAGCGAGTCTTGCGGAGCTCGTAGAATCGACGTGCAAGGCAGCAGGAAGATCAGCGAAGTTTTCTGCCACGAAAGTTCCGGGATTCGGGATATGCGGCAGTGCGCGCCAGAAGAGGTCGTCATCCAGGTAGACCGATACCGTGCCCTTCATCCAACTGAGGGGATGGTAGTCAAAGTCCTCCTCGTACATACCCAGCATCTCCGCGACCGTCCCCATCATTCGCGACTGAATATCGGCGGCAAGAGCGACCTGGAGAAGTGCATCCTCCCGAGGATCTCCGGAACCGGTGTGGATTTCCATGTCTCCGGCAAACTCCATGAATCGCCGATACTCGCTCGACGCGGTAAGCGGCATCACCGACAACTCCGCGTCGAGTCGATCGGGCCCGCCCGAGAAACGAATCGCAATCGGGTCGAAGTACCCTTCCCAATCTCGCTCGTAGCGATCTCGCCAGTGTTCGTAGGCTCGAACTTCCGCTTGCGTTGCCGAGTCGATTCTCAGCTCAGAAATCGGTGTTAAAAATCCAAGATGACCGTGCTTCTCGCTGCGCGGACCAAGTGCGGACCAAATAAGATCTTCAAAGTTTCCGCCTTTCTGTGACGAGGATCGGGTATGCGGTACCTCTCCATCGACGAGAGAGGCAAGATTGCGAGCGGTTTGATCGGCAAGGAAAGCCGCCGCCCGCAGTCGCCGCGACGCGGCGATCCGCCATTCGGGCCCGTTCCAGCGTCGAATCGTATCATCCGTCAAAAGCAGGAAAGCGGTCTCCTGCTCATCGGTTTTCGGGTAGCGGGCACGGAAAAAACGGTATTCGTCGAGGCTGGCTATCGATGGCTTCTCGCCTTTGAAAATCCTTTCGATTGCGTCGATTTGCGCGGTGGAATTCGAAAGAAGCACGGCGTTCTCATAAGCGGCAACGTGGGCGCTGCGGTCGCGAATTGGATTCGTCATGCTCAGGACCGGGCGCACATCGGCATCAGCAGAGCGGGAAAAACGAACATCGGCTTCGCGGTCGGCGATCGCCCGAAATTTTCTCTCCATCCACGTCACCAGTTCTTCTGGATTTGCGGTCTCAATCAGAATCGCAACGTCCGTGCCCGTGGCAAAATAAGGATCGCCGCCGGTGATAGCAATTTCGCCCAAGCCGAGTTCAGCGGCGGCTTGTTCCAGCTCGCTGAACGAAATCCCGAACTGGTGCTCGTAGCGCGCAACAAGACCCGAAGGAACACTCGCCGGTTTGAACATTTCGAAAATCGGCAAACCCTTTTCCTGCCATTCGCGAATGAAACGGTTCACGGCGGAGGCGTCGCGGAAAAATAGCGCATGCTGATTGGAAGGAATGAGGCGGGCAAAGTAATCAGTCGTGACGGGCGTATCCCCCGACATCCCGACCCAGTCATATTCCTGAATGCTGATACCGCGAATCTCCGACACCGGATGGACCGGTTCATCGTCCGCGGGCACGAGGCTCAAGGACTCATCCAGGGCGAGGTTTTCGGCGATTGCGCGGCCTCCAGAGAAGAGGGCAAAGGTCCGCTCAAGTTCGCTGCCGCGCCAATTGTGCTGCCGGGTTTCAACCGGTTCGGGAGGTTCAGCTGAAGCGGCTTCCCGCGATTGGTGGCGGAACCAGGCAGATCCCGGAATACCAGCGCCGGCCAGCCGCTTGTAGTGGTTCGCCTTGATTTGCAGAAATTCCTCGCGCTCGGCACCGGCCATTTGCGGCGTAAGCTCAAAGGGAAACCGGGCAAACTTTTCTCCCGACTCGGCAAGCGGGTAAAAGAGAATTCCGCGTACTTTCTCACCGGGAATGGAGCTGATTGCGACGACGAGATCCTTTGCATCGACCCAATCCGACGGAGAATCGGCGCCCGGAGCAACGTAGACTTCTTCCGCGCCATCGGCCCGCACGTATGGGAAGACTTGCGCTTGTGTGGAGTCCGCAATCCCGGAGTATCGGAGATTCTGTCGGAAAGGCGCAGCCCCGAACTCGGTCCGTTTCTCCAGCGGCAGCTGCTCGATCGCAATTGCGTAATACTGGCGATCGACTTCGGACGCAATCGCCGGCAGCAAGAGGGACGTGAACAAAATGAGAGCGAGGACGGGCCGCGCGAACAGGCGGTTCCCGGAGAGCACGCCCATGGGGCAGACGAAAGCAGGGGTCATAGCGAATAGCAATCGGGGTTAGATGGATTTTCGTCGAGACCTTGGGATCACGCCGCCCGGGTTGGCAACAAAAAAACCGCGGCCATCGAAAACGAACGCTCGAAATCCTTTATGAGAAAACTTCCGTCACGCCGCGAATTTCATTCGTGACCGCCGATACGGCCAGACAGGATGTCCGATAACCGATGAGACAACTCCTGATTCTCGTGATGCTCTTGGTACTGCCGGTCGCGGCATTGATTCGCCTGTCCAAATGGATGGATTGGCGAGTGATTGCAGGTGTCGCGGCCGGCATTTCGCTTCTGGCCTTTTACCTCATTCGGAGCGACAAGCGCCGTGCCGCTCGTGGCGAGTGGCGCATTTCCGAATCCGTCCTGCACATCACAGAACTTTTCGGCGGATGGCCCGGAAGTTTTCTGGCCCAGCGACAGGTCCGTCACAAAACTTCAAAGGCCCGTTACCAGCTCGTCTTCTGGCTGATCGTGCTTCTCTTTCAACTTCTCGCGCTGCACTTTCTGTTTGATTTCAGATTCATCACCGGACTCTGGAAGTGAACCGTGCGAGCCCGAATTTTTATTGGCCACGGGTGCCGCCGCGGTTATTATCGCAGCTCATGGACACGAAAAGCAGGGCGAAAACGAACACGTATCGGTACGGTCTATTCCTGGCGGTCCTCCTGATCGCCGCGATGTTCAGCGGATGCCAGAATGTCTACTACAACATCAAAGAGCAGTTCGGTCAGCACAAGCGGGACATCCTCGTCAGCCGGGTCGATCGGGCGCGGCAAAGTCAGGAGGACGCAAAAGAGCAATTCCAAACCACCCTTGAGCGGTTTCGCGAAGTGACTGGCGCATCCGGGGACACGACTCTGCGCCAGCAATACGATCAGCTCGAGCGTGAGTTCAATCGCAGCGAGCGGCGCGCCAAGGCGGTCAGTGACCGGATCGATGCGGTGCGCGAGGTGGGCGACGACCTTTTCGGCGAGTGGAAGGCCGAATTGGAGCAGTATCGGGATGATTCGCTTCGGGAACAGAGCGAAGAACAGCTTCGGGAAACCCGCGCCAGTTTCGATCGAGTGCTTCGTTCCATGGAGCGGGCCGAGGCCAGCATGGATCCCGTTTTATCCGCCTTCCGCGACCGCGTTCTGTTTCTCAAGCACAATCTCAACGCGCAAGCGGTCGCGTCTCTGGAAGGCATGCGCCTGGAACTCGAACAGGAAATCGAACAGCTGATCGCCAACATGAATGAGGCAATCAACGAGGCAAATCGCTTTATCCAGGCGATGGAAGCACCGATTCCCTGAGCACGACGTGCAGAGCTGATTCGAACGGGAACCCCGTTTAACTCGATTGAGCAGTTACACGGTTAAACCGACGGCCGCGCGCCCGCCTAGTTCGCGTTGAGCGTCCGCCGAACTTCTTGGCTCGTTACCCGGTAAATCCGGTTCTGCCGCGGGACCCGATACTCAAACGAATCGATGATCGTTTCCACGATCAGGAACTGAATTCCGACGTCCTGATACGACAAAAAGTACGCGCGGCTCTTGTCCGGAATTTGTTTCCACGCGGCCTCCACCTCCGCCGGTTCCTGGAGAATCTTGCCGCGGCCATGCAAATAAAGGATCTCCTCGCGTTCCTCATCGACAAACAGCCACTCGACACGCGGATTTTCGAGAATATTCATCACTTTCAAGCTGTCCGGCGCCGTCATCGTCAGCAACTGGTCAATGGCGGGCGACGCCACCGTTCCCATATAAGTCGCGTGAGGCGTTCCATCTTTGCCGGCAGTCGAAAGAATGCCTACTCGGTGCTCACCCGAGGGCTGGAGGAATCCGCAAATCTTGTCAAATAACCGCTTGGTATCCATGCCGCCTCCGGTGTGCCCGAGAACTCAGCGCTCGGTCTGTTCGATCGCGACAATCTCGCCGTTCTCGAAATCGAGCCGGGCACGCGTGTAAACATGCTCGGTCGTGCGATCCAGGTAGACCGGCGGGCGGACCGGACGGAACCGCCCAAACTGGTCGTAGACGCGGATCGTGTCCGTCGTCACAAATCGGCCTTGGTAATACCAGATTTCCCGTTCTGCTTCTCCGGCGGTGCGCCGGACGACCTTCCGGTCCGGTTCACCGAGCGCTAAATAAGTCATTTCCTTGGTGAAGCCGAGTTGCACCTGGCCCGACCGGATGGCCTCCTGAATCTCCTCCGGATAGCTCGAAAACAGCTCTTGGTGCTCCCGGATTCGTGCCTCGGGCGTATGCACGCAGCCGGCAAGGAACGCCAGTGCGATTAGGCAAACAGCCCGCTTACCATACGCTTTTCCCCTCAGCAATAGACCAGCTCTCCGTGTCGTCATAACAATCTTTCCTCAGTTTTCCGCCTCCTCAAACGCCGCTACCTGACCTTCGCGGAAGACAACGCGCATGCGTTCCTCCGCGCGCAGCCGTCCCCCCGTGCCAACCGACACGCCGCCGCCGTAGGAGGTCCCGCCTCCTCTTCCGAATACCGAGCCGACCCCGACTGAGAATCGCGGACTTGTCCGGCCTTCGTGATAAGCCCAAATCTCCGCCCGGCCCTCGGCCGTCTGCTCCCTGTAGCGCCGGTCCGGCTCGCCCAGCGCCACCCGCACCATTTCCGGAGTAAAGCCGACCTCAATCTTGCCCGCCTCCACCAGTTCGCGCTCTTCCGCCGAAAGTGTTGCCATCAACTCCGGGTTCTGGCGCGCCCGCGTCTGAGGGGTCGAACATCCGCCAACGAAAAATGCGGTGCAGATTGCCAAAGCGATACCTGAAAGAAAATGGCATGCGCGCCGCGTTCCAAAGGTTCTTCTTGTTGTCACCTTCCGCTCCTGTTACGCTTTACACTTTGTTCTTCCGCAAAAGCAACATCCCGTTTCAGCGGAAACAACCAGTACGGCATAAGAAAAGAATGTCGGCAAACCGCAGTAAGAACAACCCAAATCCATCCGTATGAAACTGACTTTTCTCGGACACTCCTGCGTTTTCATTGAAGACGGATCCCACCGGCTGATTATCGATCCATTCCTGACCGGGAACGACACGGCAGCCGCCCGGGCCGAAGAGATCCAGTGCGACTACGTGCTGCTCACCCATGGCCACGACGATCACGTCGGCGACACCCCCGCAATCGCTCGCTCGAACGGCGCGACGATCATCGCCGCCTTCGAAATCGCCGACCATTTCGGCAAACAGGGATTGAAAACGCACGGAATGAACCCGGGCGGCGCCCGCACTTTTCCGTTCGGTCGGGTGAAGTTCACCCTTGCCCATCATTCATCGAGTCTCGGCGTCGGCGATCAGCGGCAGTACATGGGCAACCCATGCGGACTCCTGATCACCATCGGCAACAAGACCGTCTACCACGCGGGCGACACCGCGCTCTTTCTCGACATGAAACTGATCGGCGAAATGAACCCGATCGATGTCGCGTTCCTGCCAATCGGCGATAATTTCACAATGGGCGTCGATGACGCGGCAAAAGCCGTTGAATTTCTCCGTCCCAAAATCGCCGTTCCCGTCCACTACAATACTTGGCCGATCATCGCGGCCGACGCGGATGATTTCGCGAAAAAAGCGACGGCAGCCGGCGCCCAGGGTAAAGCGCTGAAGCCAGGCGAATCGCTTGAACTTTGATCCGCGTCACCGGTCTCACCACGCGGATCCCGCGTTGCCCAGCCTCGACTAAATTAGGTGAATCCGGAGGATGGCAGTGACATCTTGCCGCTTTGCTATGCGGATCAGCGGCTTTGAAGCCGCTGCCACTTTTCGTTAGATTAGCCCCATACCTGCCTGCGCTCAGCATCCAAGCATTGTCCGCATGTGACGATTAACATAACGCAAAAATTGTGACACGTTGATTTCTCCACATCCTCGCTTACCTATTTACAGCGCAAACGCGCGAAAACCGAAAAACTACTCGCAACCTCCCATCACAACCCAAGGAAAAGCCATGTTTGGAATTCAGCCACAATTCCCGCGCGGGAAACGGCTCCGCCTCCACGGACTCTTCGTGGCGTGCGCGGCCCTCCTCGCCTCCGCGGCTATTACTTCCGCGGCCTACGACATCTACTGGACCAAGGACACGCTGATCTACGGATCCGCCGCCGACGGCATGAACCCGACTGTCGTCTTCGACGGAACAGGAATCATGGCCGGAAGAGCGATCGACGTCGCGGTCACGGACACGCATATCTACTGGACCGACAACGGCGACCCGGCCAATCCGACCGCCAGCCAGATTTGGCGCGCGGAACGGAACGGCGACAATGCCGCGCCGTTTATCCTGCCGAACGCGCTCTATACCGCCCCGCAATTCCTCGAAATTGATGAGGCAAACAACAAGCTCTACTTCACCTCCTGGACGGAAGGTCTTTTCTCGGCGGATCTCGATACGGGCGAGAATCTTGACCTCATTGTGAAGCCGTTCAGCAACCACACCGGCATCGCGCTGTTGAATTCGAACGAAATGGCTCTGATCACCGCCGCCGACGACAGCAACGCGATTTGGGTTGTGAATTTGACAACGAAGACTGCCAGTGAACAATTTTTTGGGGCGGGTTCCCATCAGACCTACGGTCTCGTTGCCGATACGGAGAACAATCTGCTTTACAGAACGGATCACGCCACTGGGGAGCGCACGATCAGGCAGATCAGCATCAATCCCACGAGCGACGTGCCGCTCTACACAGCCGCGGGACGGCCGCTCGGCATCGACCTCAGTCCATCAGGCAAGTACCTCGTTTTCGTCGACGGCACCAACCTGACCGCCCTGAATCTCGAAACGGGCATGGCTTCGCCTTTGGTCCATGGCCTCGCCGCTTTCGGCGTCGCCCTCGCGGCCGACCCCGCGCCGCGTGAAGACCTTGTTTTCATGGATGATTTCGAGAGCTATACTCCAAACGAGCCATTGCCGGAGGACCGATGGAACTGGGTCCGGCAGGGCGACGCCCGCGGCACTGTGACAATCCATACCGATGAAACAGGCATCTTCCGGCAAGGGAATCCCAACCAGTATGTTCAAGTTAGCGTTTTCTCCCCTCAGACGACGATCAACCTCGGGGTCACCAATATTTTCGAGCCCGGAGCGGGACCGGAATTGATTACCTTCTCGATGGAATTCATCGAGCCGAATGAATCGCCCTTTACTACCTCCAGCCGCCTCGGGATGCGCATGTATTCCGGAACCGGAACGGGAACAACGCTCGACCAGCTCGATGTCCGAGAACTTCGCAATGCGGGGCTCTACGAGCAGAACGATCATGTCCGCGTCGATTATCTCATCAATACGACCGACCAGGATGTCGAGTATTCCCGTGACGACGGCACGGGTTCCTGGACGCTGCCGGCAAACAGCGCCGCGGCATGGGCCTATGATCCCGCGGTTGGACCCGGCGACGAGCCCGGCATCGTCGGACTCGAACTCACCAACGCCGATTCGTTCACCGGCTTCCTGATGGCGACGTTCTCCGGAAATTCAATCGTCCTGAACATCGACAACGTCCGGATTTACAACGAAATCGTTGTCGGTCGCGACCTTCCGGAACTTCAGATCCCCGAGAGCGGTTTCGCCGTGTGGCAGGCCGATAAATTCAATTCGGAGGAACTCGGAAATCCCGCCATCAGCGGACCGGACGCCGCTCCGGCCGGCGATGGGATTTCCAACCTCATGAAATACGCGCTGGGTCTCGAGCCGCACACTCCGGCGCGCGACCGCCTTCCAATCGCCGGCTTCATCGGGGACCAGCTCGCTCTCGTTTATCAGCGGCCGGCCGGCATCGACGATGTCGAGTATGTCGTCGAAGTCTCCACCGATCTCGTTACGTGGGACTCGGGCGAGCTGCTGACCGCCGAGGAAATCATCGCGGAAGGCGGAATCGAAACCGTCACCGTTCGCGCCATCGATTTCCCCGGCGATCCCTCCTCGAGAGGTTTCATGCGACTGCGGGCCCTCCAGAAATAATCAATTCAGGGTTCCTCTTCTTCCTTAACAGAAAAACCCCGCCTCCTTCCGAGGCGGGGTTTTTTATTTCGTCGAAAAAACAAACTTTCTGCCAAAGGCGTAACGGAAAGAAACAAAACCGGCTCAATCCTCCCAAAGCCCCGGTGGCCACCGAGCCGGCTTACCGCTCTTCGATCGGGACGTATTTGCGCGCCGTCGGCCCCTGGTAGATCTGGCGGGGACGGTTGATCCGGCCTTTCGGGTTGGCCGCGACCTCTCTCCAGTTCGCAATCCAGCCCGGCATGCGTCCGATGGCGAACATCACCGTAAACATTTCCACGGGAATCCCGATCGCTCGCATGATGATTCCGCTGTAAAAATCCACGTTGGGATAGAGTTTTCGCTCAAGGAAATACTCATCGCTGAGAGCCGCCTCCTCCAGACGTTTCGCGATATCGAGCAGCGGATCCGTCAAGCCAAGTTTCTTGAGAACCTGATCGCAGCTGCGCCCGATGATCTTCGCGCGCGGGTCGTAGTTTTTGTAAACACGATGGCCAAACCCCATCAAACGTTTGCCGCTGCGACCCGACTTCGCTTCCTCAATGAAGCGTGAGCCATCGTCGCCGGAATCGTGAATCTCTTGGAGCATTCGCAAAACCGCCATATTGGCCCCGCCGTGCAGCGGTCCCCAAAGCGCGGATACACCGGCGGCAACGGACGCAAACAGATTGGCCCCGCTCGACGCGACCATCCGGACCGTCGAGGTGCTGCAGTTTTGCTCATGATCGGCGTGCAGCAGAAGGATCAGATTCAGCGCGTCAGCGACCTCCGGTTCCGGAATGTAATCGTCGTACGGCTGCGAGAACATCATGTGCAAGAAGTTCTGCGCGTAACCGAGATCCGGTTTCGGATGGATGAACGGATATCCCTTCCGCATCCGGTAAATCATCGCCGCGATTGTCCGCACTTTCGCCAGCGAGACAGTTGCCGCACGTTCAAAATTTTCCAGGTCCTGCGCACGGTCGTTCGTGGCCAGAGCCGGGTAGTAGCAGGCCAGCGATCCGAGCATCGCTCCGAGGATCGCCATCGGGAAGGCATTTTGCGGGTAGCCTTCAAAATGGTAATGCATGGTAACCGGCACCGCGGCGCTTTCCGTCAGCAGCGCCGAAAAACTTTTGCGCTGATCCGCGGTCGGCAGTTCCCCGTTCAGGATCAAGTAAGCCGTCTCAACAAAATTGGAACGCTCCGCCAGCTCCTCAATTGAATAGCCGCGGTAACGCAAAATGCCCTTTTCGCCATCAATAAAGGTGATCGCACTGTCGCACGAACCGGTGTTGCCATAGCCAGGATCGAAAGTGATGTATCCGGTGTCAGCGCGCAAAGAGCGGCAATCGATAGCCTTCTCGCCTTCCGTGCCGACGATAATCGGATACTCAAGCTCGCGCTCTTCGAGAATAATTCGGGCTGTTTTAGACATCTTTTCCTGGGATGAGATCATTACGTGGCAAATCGAACAGGTATTAAAGGCCGGGGCGAACCACTCGTTCAACAAAATTCCGATAAAGGAGCAGGCCGTTGGCTTGGCTCTTCTCCGGATGGAACTGCGTCGCGTAACAATTTCCCCGTGCGATCGCGCTGACAAAAGTTCCGCCGTAGTCGGTTTCACACAGCACAAGATCCCGGTCTTCCGGAACGACATAATAGCTGTGCACAAAGTAAAATTGCTCACCCTCCGCCGCCATTCCGTGCCGTAACGGTGAATCTTGCTGGATAAAGCGCACTTCATTCCACCCCATGTGCGGAATCTTGAACGCGGCCGGCAGCCGAAAACGCACAACTTTTCCCGCAAAAACACCCAGCCCCGGCTCGTCCGCTTCCTCCGAGTGCTCAAAGAGCGCCTGTAAACCGAGACACACCCCCAAATACGGCTTATCCGCCGCGATCCACTCCCGCAAGGCGTTTCGCAAGCCGTTCCTGTTCAGAGCCGCCATACAGTCACCGAGCGCCCCTTGTCCGGGAAAAACGACCCCGGCCGCGGACGCTAGATCACCGGGATCAGACGCAAGCATCGGTTCAGCGCCGACGAATTCGAGCGCCTTGCAGACACTGCGCAAATTTCCCATGCCGTAGTCGATGACGGCGATTGATAGTGCACTCATAAGTTACTTTAGGCGCGAAGGCGACAACGATATGAGCGCTCGATTCGAAGTAGCAAGCACGCAATCAGCAGCCACGCGGATGCCTAACCACAGCCTCCGGCTAATGAAACTTGAACCACCCATGCACACAAGGCAGACGCGAACAACTGGCCAAAGCTCCTCCAGGCGGAACGTCTGCCCGCCCTGAACGCTTCGCAGCTTTGCCTAAGGCAGCAAACTCCCAGAAGCGGACCCATCCCTCGTTCTTCTAGACTGATTTGCTGATTTCAATCCTCACGACACCGATCAGTATCGGGTGATTTTGATGCATTCACGGCTGAAGCCTTTCTGAGGATGGTTTTGGCCCGATTTTGGCGTTGTCAAAAAATTCGCCGATTTGAGTTGCAGGAAAAATCCAAGACATTCTAGTAGTATCCTTTCTTCCGAATGAGGCCGTGTGCCGAGGTGGCGGAATTGGCAGACGCGCTAGATTCAGGTTCTAGTGCCTTCACGGGCGTAGGGGTTCAAGTCCCCTCCTCGGCACCAATCTCATTCAGCTTTCCCTGGATTTGCAGCGGAGTGGCCCATAATCCCGCTGAAGACCGGTAACCGAGTTGCAGACCGCAACTTCTTTTCCAAACCAGCTTGCGCGGTGATTACCAGACCGGGAAAATGCGGCTGCTCCGCGCTTTAGTTGTGTCCATTTCTGCCCAATTGTGGTTGAAACCGTGCGATGACTGATTCCAAAGAACGACCGCTGATCTTAACCGGTGCCCAGCCCTCGGGAGAGATGACTCTCGGGAACTATCTTGGTGCAGTCATGAATTGGGCGATCATGCAGGACACATACGATTGCCTCTTCCCGGTGGTGGACATGCACGCAATCACCGTCCGCTACGTCCCGGCGGAGCTTCGCCAGCGGACCCTCGCTCTCGCGGCGCAATACATCGCGTGCGGGCTCGATCCCGCCCAATCTCACATCTTTGTTCAATCACACGTCGTCGGGCACACGGAACTCGCCTGGATCCTCGCCTGCCTCTGTCCCGTGGGCGACCTCCATCGAATGACGCAGTTTAAGGAGAAATCCGCAAAGCCGGGTGCCAGTATCAACGCAGGGCTTCTCTTCTACCCGGTGCTGATGGCTGCCGATATTCTTCTTTACAACGCCGATCTCGTGCCGGTCGGAGAAGACCAAAAGCAACACCTCGAACTGGCGCGCAACCTCGCTCAGCGTTTCAACGCCACCTACTCAGACACATTCAAGGTTCCTGAACCGTACATTCCAGCCACTGGCGCGCGCATCATGTCGCTCCAGGATCCGACGAAAAAGATGTCGAAGTCGGACGAGAATCCCGCGGCCTGCCTTCTGCTTCTCGATCCGCCAGAGGTTATTCGAAAGAAAATCGGTTCCGCGGTAACGGATTCGGGTAACGAGGTGCGAGCGGCGGAAGAGAAACCAGGGATCACGAACCTTCTAACCATTTTCAGTGCCGTAACTGGCCGGCCGGTTGCTGATTTAGAGGCCGAGTTCGGATCCGCCGGCTACGGCGTTTTCAAGAAGGCGGTCGCGGATGCGGTTGTTGCAAAACTCGAACCGGTTCAAAAGCGTTACCACGAGCTCATGCGGAACAAAGATTACCTTTCCGACGTCTTGAAGACGGGTGGAGACCATGCTCAGCGCCGCGCGTGGAAGATGCTTACAAAAGTTTACCGCAAAACCGGATTCGTCCCGCGCCAAACCAGCTGATCGCCTTGATTCGCAGCTCTTCGCACGGACCCCAATCTAAAATCTAAAATCTAAAATAAAAACTCCCCCTCATTTCCACTCCGGCGGATTCTGGAATTCCGGTTTCAATACGCCAATGCACGGGAGATTGCGGTAGCGTTCGGCAAAATCGAGGCCATAGCCTACCACGAACTTATCGGGAATCCTGAAACCGACAAAATCAGCCTCGATCGGAACCTCCCGCCGCCCTTCTTTCTCAAGGAGCACGCAGGTCCGGAGCGACCGCGGATTAATTTTCCGGAATGTCTCCGCTATCTTCAGCAGGGTCTTTCCCGTATCCAGAATATCATCGATGATCAGCACATGCCGGCCTTCGACCTCCAGGGTGATGTTAAACAGAATCTCCGGCTCTCCTTGCGATATTGTTTCGTTCCGGTAGCTCGCGATGCGCGTGCAATCAAGCCTGACTGGCAACGACAACTGCCGAAGCAGGTCCGCGGTGAAAAAAAGCGCGCCGTTTATAATCGCAACAACCGTAACTTCTTCACTTTGATAGTGAGAAGTAATCTCCTCTCCCAGCTCGCGCGTCCGCCGCGCCAGTTCCTCCTCGGTCACCAGGATCTCTTCCAGCTCTTCAATCATTGTTTAGCAGATCCTTCTTGGCGGGAAAACTCATTCTCCGCATACCGCAGCATGCGGTGGAGGCGCTGCCACACAACGCCTCCAATCGGTCCTGGTTCCGCTGCCCGCCGAAGCCAACACAACGCGCGATGATCGCGATTTCGCATGGCGAATGCTCCGGCATGATAATAGATCGCTTGGCGACACACGGGATCAAGACTGGAGTCTCCTTCAGCCTGATCGATCAGCCAATCATAATCGTCTTCCACAGTTTCCATCCGCCCAGCCATCCGAGGAAGAATCGCCATACTTCTTGCACGGAGCAGCCGAACCTGCGGATTTTCCGGTGCCGCCTCGACCGCGTCATCCAGTTCCTTCGCGCCCCTGCGAAGCCATCGAGGCTTTTCACGATCGCTCACCATCCGCGCTCGCGCGAGGCATGCACTTCCAAAATAGGCACGAACAACAGGCGACGCGGCCGACGATGACCGCATCGTCTCAAACAAGTCCAACGCCTCAAGCAAGGCACGATCATCTCCGTGCCAGCCTTGCTCATAAAGAGCAAGAGCGGCTTCCAGTCGCGGGGAACGCTCCGCATCCTCTCCGCACGCTGCCGGTTCAGCGAAGAGCTTCCCGGTGAGAAACCCAATCAGAAAAAGTACGAGAAAGAGCGGCAAAACCCCCGAGCGGGCGAACGTGTAAGGAGAAATTGAATCGATAGCAGGTATCACTGTCGTGTCGCCGTCAGGATTCGATAAAAAACGCTCGCTGTCCCCGCGCGGAAGGGACAAGAAAGACATTCACGCTGTTCAATTCCGAGCCCATTTCGGCATGCAAGAGCAATTCGCCCAAGAACGAATGCCAAGAGCATATAGCTGAACTCGAAGAATGGAAGCGGCTTCTTGCCGCTTTGCCATGCGGAGCAGGGGCTGGAAGCCGCTGCCACTTTTGGACACGCCGGCATCAGTTCATCCTAGGAGACAGATTCGGCATCGCTGGCATCCGACGTTCGCGCGGGGCGCTGGAGTCCGCGGACCACGCGGTGAACCGAACAATGCGGGCGACACTTCTTTATCCTGCTGTCGAAGGCCGCGTGCCGATTCAGAAAGTCGCATTTGATCAATAATATCTGAACCTGGCACCGTTCGGCTTTTGTGATCATCAAACCAGCTCCGACGTTAGCCCCCCAAGAACGAGCTGACACGCATCGAAGTGCGGGAAATTTCGAAGGTGATAAAAATGAAAAAGCCGCAACCTATGAAGGTCGCGGCTTTTTCGTTTAAAGGATCAGAAACCTTTGCTTATTTCCGAACCCGGCGGTATCCGAGGAATCCAAGGATGCCGAGGCCGAAGATAAGAGCATAGGTCGAAGGCTCAGGAACGGCTGCGAGCTGGAAACCTTCAGCGGGATTACCGTTGATGAAGCTCCCAAGAATTGCAATATTGCCTTCGCCATTAATGCTCCAAACATTTTCAGGTGCGATATCGTTGGGAAGCTGCAACTCATTGATCGCCGGGAAGGTCCATGCCGCATTGGTCACAAGAATCCATTGACCCGTGACGAAATCCGTTTGACTGTTGTAGCCCCAAATATATCCCTGTTGGCCAACCAATTCGGGGACATTGAACAGGGTTGGTCCACGGAACCGATTCGCAAATGGACCACTCGTCTGCCATGGAGCCGACGCAACACTGGTCCAATTGGCAAGCCAATCTGCCACGTTGCCCCCATTCGGGGTGAAGCCACTGAAGGCACCGACTTCGAAAGTAAAGGCTCCGGCACCGGCCTCAGTCAAGCTTGCACCAGATGCATCCAAGCCCGGAATGGTACCAGTACTTTCTATGCGCAGCTGGCTCGCCATCAATCCGCTGGTTAAGACGAAGGCGGACGATGCCACAATCAATGTTTTTAGATACTTCATAGTATTACAGTTGTTATTTGAAGGTTGAAGTGGTTAACACGTTGATCATTCGACACGGCTCGCCACACGGAAGTCCGGATCACCTGTCGAAAGATTGAGAAGGGCCGCTCCATCGGCAGGGAAGAGTATCGCGTCGGTAACTGGATTTCCGAGACCGTCATACCACGAACCGTCGGTGAACATCCAATTTTCGTTGAAGCCACCATCCCAGACGAGAATTTGATCTGCTGAATTCGGGTCTTCCCCGCCAACAAGGGAATCGGCAAGGAGAAGGCTCTGCGGCGATTCATCGGTCGGGAATCCAGTGGTGACGAACTGATAACCGGTTCCGAGCGGGCGTACGAAATCGTTCGTCCGAACTTCGCCCAATACAGTTAGTTCAAGGTCACGCGCACCGGCATCCGGATTAGCATAAAAGAGAACCCCTACACCTGGTGCAATTACCTTATCGTCAGCAGGATTTCCCGAGCCATCAAACCAAGCCCCATCAAACACAGCGTGACTTACAAAGCCGTTCTCCCATGTGATGATCTGGTCTGAGCTGTCCGGGAAGTTTCCACCGGTGTGAAGAGAATCACCCAAAATTTCGGTAATATCAGCGAAAGTAAAGTGCTCACGAATGATAATCCGGCTGCCGATTTCGATTGCATTCGTGTTGATCGTATTATTAGCGGATGCCAAGTTGAGGGTAATAACATCCCCGGCGACACCTGCGACATCAACACGGTCCCCTTCCAAAGTACCGTCAGCAACCTCAATATAGTGAGCTCCAGCGTCGAGGGCAGGTTCGCCAGAAACAGTGATAGTATTGCCGTCCACAGCACTCACAGTCCCGGAAAACTCAGCAGGCTTTACGATGTTGATCCCGAGGGCCGTGTAACCCGAAGGAAGCGAGGTCTTCACAAACCCGACCGGGTCTGTGGTTACGGAT